>NZ_JBFRCW010000017.1:0-97002 GCF_052113265.1 Novosphingobium sp. YAF33 | reverse complement strand
GCGCCAAGGGCATCGATTCGGTGATCGAGGGCGTCGACAAGATCGCCTTCCAGACCCGCGTGCTGGCCATGAATGCCGCTGTCGAGGCGGGCCGGGCCGGCGATGCCGGGCGCGGCTTCGCGGTCGTGGCCGATCTCGTCTCGGCGCTGGCCATGCGCTCGGAAGAGGAAGCCAAGCGTGCCCGCGAGCAGCTGACCGCCACCCAGACCGACATCGGCACCGCGGTCGATGCCGTCCAGCGCGTCGATGGCGCCTTCGAGACGATCTCGGAAGGCGTGGGCGAGGTACATGCCCTGCTCGGCCAGATGGCGCAGGACAACCAGGCGCAGTCCACCGCGATCACCCAGATCAGCGTGGCGGTCTCGACGATGGACCATTCGACGCAGCAGAACGCGGCGATGGTGGAGGAAACTTCCGCCGCCGCCCGCAATCTCACCACCGAGGCCGGATCGCTCAACGACCAGGCCGCCCGCTTCGATACCGGCGCGCGCAGGCAGGAGTTCCGTCTCTCCTCCGTCGCCTGACGTCTCCGACGCTCCTTTCTGCGCCCGCGAGTCCAGCCGGATCCGCGGGCGCAGCTTTATCGGCGGTCAAGACGGTTGCAGCCTGCCCATCGGCAATGGCACAGGCGAAATGGAGAAGATGAAGCGGCGCGGGACATTGCTGTTCCCGGCCGTGTCGAAACTGCAGGATGATCCAGCGCATGACGATCCATGGAGCGATAGAGGCCGGCGGCACCAAGTTCGTCTGCGCCGTGGGCGCCGCCGAAACGGGCTCGCTCCGCACGGCCACGATTGCCACGCGCGATCCCGACAGCACTTTCGCCGAAGTGGCGGCCTTCTTCGAGGATGCCGCCGATCTGGGCCCGGTTTCGGGGATCGGCATCGCCAGCTTCGGGCCCGTGGGCGTCGACCCGGCCTCGCCCGATTACGGCAGGATCCTGGCGACTCCCAAGCCGGGCTGGGAAGGGACCGACCTGCTCGCCCGCGTCCGCGCATTCCGCGATGTCCCGCTTGCCATCGACACTGACGTCAATGCCGCGGCATTGGCCGAAGTCGCGGCGGTGGGCGGTGACTTGCGCCAGCTTGCCTATGTCACGGTCGGCACCGGGATCGGCGTCGGGCTGGTCAGCGAGGGCAGGGCGGTCCACGGCATCGGCCATCCCGAGGCCGGCCATATCCTGGTCCGCCGCCATCCCGCGCATGGGGATTTCGCCGGAACCTGCCCCTTCCATGGCGACTGCCTGGAAGGCCTTGCCGCCGGACCCGCCGTCAGCGCGGCATGGGGCTCTCCCGCTTCGGAGCTGCCGGCCGATCATCCCTTCTGGGCGGTGGAAGCCGACTATCTTGCGCAGCTCTGCATGACGCTGTTCCTGACGATGGCGCCGGAGCGGATCGTCATGGGCGGCGGGGTGATGAAGCAGGAGCGGCTGCTGCCGCTGATCCGGGCGCGAACCGCCGAACTGCTGGGCGGCTATGTGCAGGGCGCGCGCGACATGGCGGCGATGGAGCAGCGGATCGTCGGCCCCGCCTGCCGCGAGCCCTCGGGCCTTGTCGGCGCTTTCCTGCTGGCGGAACGGGCCGCGCGCCACCACGCCGGCGCGGCCAGCCGCGCTTGAAGCTTGGCGAGCTGGGCCTCAGGCCGTGCGGGAGGTAAGCAGCGCCGCTCCGAAGCCGACGAAGATCGATCCGGTGACGCGGTTGAACAGCCGCTTCACCGAAGGCTTGCGCAAGTGGGTGGAAAGCGATCCGCCCGCCAGCGCGTAAGTGCAGTACCAGAGCATTTCGATCACCGCGAACGTACCGACGAGCAGGGCGAACTGCGGCGCCTTGGGCTCTGCGGGATTGATGAACTGGGGGAAGAAGGCCGCCGCGAACAGCAGCAGCTTGGGGTTGCTGATCGCGATCGTGAAGCCGCCGCGGAACAGTGCGGCGGGCGAACTGCGGCGGGTCAGCCCTTCGTCGACCACGGTTTCGGCAGAGACTTTCGCACGCCAGGACTTGATGCCGAGATAAACGAGGTAGGCGACGCCGAAGTAGCGCAGCACCTCGAAGGCACCGGGGATCGCCTTGAGCAGGGCGGTCAGGCCCGCGGCCGAGGCGGCGAGGACCAGCGTGATGGCCAGCATGCAGCCCGCCATGGCCGCCATGCTGCGGCGGAAGCCGAATTCCACGCTTCGCGTCATGACGTGAAGCATGTTCGGTCCGGGCGTGCCGGAAAGTAGGAAAACGGCGAAGGCGTAAAGCCACCATGTCTGGAATGTCATAATTCGTCTCTGCAGGTTTGTCCGTTTCGCGTAGGCCCAGGGGCGGGGGATCGCAATGGTCTTGGTGATCCGAGCTTGCGCCCTTGCCGCGTATCGGCGGCGCGGACTTCGCGCCGGCGGCCCGACGGATTGGTGATGCGGGGCACTGCGTTCGACGACCGGCTGGAGCCGCCTCCGTGCACGAACGCAGGTTCGCGCGCGGAGGCTTCGACGGCTCAGACCGCTTCGATCAGGAGCGTGTCGATGGTGAAGGAACCGTCAGGTTCGATCTCGAAGTGCGCCGATACCTCGCTGCTCGCGGCCAACTGGAGCGCGCGGATGGCGGCGATCTGGGCGGGCGGGGTCTGCATGCGGCCGGTCCAGTCGGCGAAGTCCATACGCAGGCGCGCGCTGGTCATCCGGGTGACGGCAAAGCCTGCGCCGCCCAGCATGGCCAGCCATTGCGCCGCGGAATAGTCGCGAACGTGCGAGAGATCGCGCAGCAGTTCGACTGCCTGGAGATGCGTGTCCGCCGCCGGATCGGCCGGTGCGATCACGTCCATGAATATGGCCGGGCTGTTCGGCGCGAGCACGCGGCGCGCCTCGCGCAGGCCCGCTTCCGCGCCGCGCCAGTGATGGGTCGAGAAACGGCAGGCGAGGAAGTCGAAGGCGCCGTCGGCAAAAGGCAGCGCCTCGGCAGCGGCGGGCTGAACGGCGATATTGGCGAGGCCGCGGCGCTCCGCTTCGGCGGACACCACTTCCAGCATTCTCGGCGCCAGATCGCAGGCGGTCATTTTTCCGGCATGCGGTGCCATGGCGTACCCGGCGTGGCCGCCACCTGCGCCGAGGTCCAGCGCATGGGCGGGCCGCGCTTCTCGCGCCCGCTCGGCAATGCGGTCGAGATCGGCGCCGGCGGCGTGGACCTTGCTGGTGACATAGGCGGCGGCCGTGGCGCCGAACTGGCGGTCCACCAGCGCATGCCGGCTGGGTTTGGTCTGGTCTTCAGTCATGGGTTTCTCCTTGCGAAGCCCCGATCGGCGCAACTATAGCCTGTTACAATGAACATTGTTATCCTGTTATAAGGGCTACCATGCGGAACGAGGAGCAAAGACGGCTGCTGGGTGCTTTCGTCCGCACGCGGCGCGAGAGCATGACGCCCGAGGGACACGACCGGCGCCGCCGCACGCCCGGTCTGCGGCGCGAGGAGCTTGCGGCCCGCGCGGCCATCGGCACCACCTGGGTGGCCTGGATCGAGCAGGGCCGCGACGTGCGTCCCTCCGCCGAAACACTGGCGCGGCTGGCTTCCGGGCTGAGCCTGTCGGCGGCGGAGCGCGACTATCTTTTCTCTCTCGCCGGGCGGCACGATCCGATCGATCCCTTTGCCGATGCAGGGCAGGCGGCTCCGCCGGCCATCGCCGCCCTGGTGGGGGAGATCGCGTGGCCATGCTATGCGCTCGACCCGGCATGGACGCTCTGCGCGGCGAATCCGGCGGCGCGGCAGCTGTTCGTCGGGCTGTTCGAGGACGATCCCGCGCCGAACCTGCTGCGTTATGTCTTCACGCATCCGGCCGCACGCGCGCTTCTGCCCGACTGGAACGCCCGCGCCGGACGCTTGCTCGCGGAGTTCCGGCGCGACTACAGCCATGGCCTGGCAGATCCGCGCGTGCAGGGCGTGGTCCAGTGGCTGCAGGAACAGAGCCCCGAGTTTCGGGAGTCGTGGAACGCGCAGACGGTGCTGGCGCGGGAGGGCGGAACGCGAAGTTTTCGCCACCCCGATCGGGGCTTACTGCATTTTACCCAGCATACGCTGGCGGACGTGGAGCGTGGCGATTTCCGGGTGGTCTTCCTGCAACCCGCGGAAACGCGCGGCTGAATCGCCTCGCCACTAGGTCGGCGGCGATACGGACCAGCAACAATCATGAAATCGATTCATGAGAGTATTCCGTTCAGCGCATTTTTCTATCGCCGAGAGGGTCGTTAGGGGCTTAACTATTCCAGCAGGATTTCCCGTCCGTTTCCGCTGCCCCGGCAGAGGAGGGTCGCAGCGGCGGGGACTCAACCAAAAAATGATTCGGAGAGGAATTCGCCTGTCCGGTGCGCGTGTCCGCGTGCCGGGCGGCCTATGGAGTTCTCGATGCTAGGTATCGTCAAGACCGCGCTGCACCGCCCCCTGACATTCATCGTCATGGCCATCATCATCGCCATCGGCGGCTTGCTGGCGGCCTTCCGCACGCCGGTCGACATCTTTCCCGAAATCAAGGTGCCGGTCATCGCGGTGGCCTGGACCTATTCGGGTCTCGCCCCGCAGGACATGACGGATCGCATCATCACGCCATACGAGCGCGTGCTGACGACGACCGTCAACGATATCGAACATATCGAGAGCCAGTCGTTCCAGGGCATGGGGATCGTCAAGATCTACTTCCAGCCCGGCGCCGACATCCGCACCGCCACGGCGCAGGTCACCTCGGTTTCGCAGACGGTGCTGCGGCAGATGCCGCCCGGCATCACGCCGCCGCTGATCCTGAACTACAGCGCCTCTACCGTGCCGATCCTCCAGCTGGCATTGTCCGGCAAGGGGATGACCGAGCAGCAGCTCTTCGACATCGGCCAGAACCAGATCCGCACGGGCCTCGTCACCATTCCCGGCCTGGCCATGCCGTTCCCCTCGGGCGGCCGCCAGCGCCAGGTCCAGATCGACCTCGATCCGCAGGCGCTCCAGTCCAAGGGCCTTTCCGCGGTCGACGTGGGCAATGCCATCGCCGCGCAGAACCAGATCAACCCGGCGGGCTTCGTCAAGATCGGCGCCACCCAGTACTCGGTGCGCCTGAACAACACCCCGGATTCGATCGCGGCGCTCAACGACCTGCCGGTCAAGGTCGTGAACGGTGCCACCATCTACATGCGCGACGTGGCCTTCGTGCGCGACGGCAGCGCCCAGCAGCAGAACGTCGTCCATGTGGAAGGCCGCCGCTCGGCCCTGCTGACCGTGCTCAAGAACGGCGCCACGTCCACTCTTTCGATCGTCGACGGCGTGAAGTCGGCCCTGCCCAAGATCGCCGAGACCCTGCCGGACAATCTCAAGATCCTGCCGGTGGGCGACCAGTCGCTCTTCGTGAAGGCCGCGGTCAACGGCGTGATCCACGAAGGCGCCATTGCCGCCGCGCTGACCTCGCTGATGATCCTGCTGTTCCTGGGCTCCTGGCGCTCGACGGTTATCATCGCGCTGTCGATCCCGCTGGCGGTGCTGGCCGCAATCGCCATGCTGGCGGTCTTCGGGCAGACCCTGAACGTGATGACGCTGGGCGGATTGGCGCTGGCGGTGGGCATTCTCGTCGACGACGCGACCGTGACCATCGAGAACATCAACTGGCACCTCGAACAGGGCAAGGGTGTGATGGAGGCGATCCTCGACGGCGCCGCCCAGATCGTCACCCCGGCCTTCGTCTCGCTGCTCTGCATCTGCATCGTCTTCGTGCCGATGTTCTTCCTGCCGGGCGTCGCAGGCTACCTGTTCGTGCCGATGGCGCTTTCGGTGGTCTTCGCGATGATCGCCTCGTTCATCCTGTCGCGCACCCTGGTGCCGACCATGGCGATGTACCTGTTGAAGCCGCACGCCCCGCATGGCGAGAATTCGCACAATGCCGGCGCGCCGGATTCGCGCAATCCGCTGGTCCGCTTCCAGCGCGGTTTCGAAGCCCGCTTCGAGAAGCTGCGCGATGGCTATCTCGGCCTGCTGCACCGGGCGCTTCAGGGGCAGCGGACTTTCATGATCGGCTTCCTGGCGGTCGTCGTCATCTCGTTCGGACTGATGCCTTTCCTGGGCAGCAACTTCTTCCCCACCGTCGATTCCGGTCAGATCGCCATGCACGTCCGCGTGCCGGTCGGCACCCGCATCGACGAGACGGCGCTGCGCTTCGAACGCATCGGCGCGCAAGTGCGGCAGATGATCCCCGCGGCCGAAGTGGCCTCGATCACCGACAATATTGGCCTGCCGGTCAGCTCCATCAACACCGTCTACAACAACAGCGGCACCATCGGTCCGCAGGACGGCGACATGCTGATCACGCTGAACAAGGGCCATGCCCCGACCGACGGCTATGTCGAGCGGCTGCGCCGCGAACTGCCGCGCGCGTTCCCCGGCACCCAGTTCTCGTTCCTGCCGGCCGACATCACCAGCCAGATCCTGAACTTCGGTTCGCCTTCGCCGATCGACGTTCAGATCGCCGGCAAGGACCTGGCCGCCTCGCGCGTCTATGCGCGCAAGCTCATGGCCAAGCTGACGCGCATCCCCGGCCTTGCCGACATGCGTCTCCAGCAGCCGGCGAACTCGCCGCAGCTCGACGTCGACGTCGATCGCGCCCGCGCCGGGCAATATGGCCTCACCGAAAAGGACGTGACCACCAGCCTCGGCAACTCGCTGGCAGGAACCTCACAGACCGCGCCGGTGTTCTTCGTGAATCCCGACAACGGCGTGCAATATGCCGTGGTGGCGCAGGCACCGGAATATGCGGTGGATTCCATGAGCAAGCTGTCGAACCTGCCGGTTTCAGGGGCCGCCGCCGGTACCCGCCCGCAGCCGCTTGGCGCGCTGGCCACGCTGACCCGCTCGACCACAGCCCCGGTCGTCTCGCACTACAACATCGCGCCGGTCATCGACATCTACGGCACGCCGCAGGGCCGTGACCTCGGCGCCGTGGCAGGCGACGTGCAGCGCGCGATCGACTCGCTCAAGGCCGAGGCGCCCAAGGGTTCGACGATCACCATCCGCGGCCAGTACCAGACGATGAACACCGCCTTCTCCGGCCTCGGCTGGGGGCTGCTGGCGGCGGTCGTGCTGATCTACCTGCTGATCGTGGTCAACTTCCAGTCCTGGCTCGATCCCTTCGTCATCATCACCGCGCTGCCGGCCGCCCTGGCAGGGATCGTGTGGATGCTGTTCGCGACCGGAACCACGCTGTCGGTCCCGGCCCTGACAGGCGCGATCATGTGCATGGGCGTGGCCACGGCCAACTCGATCCTGGTCGTCAGCTTCGCGCGCGAGAAGCTCGCGGAAAGCGGCGACGCGGTGAAGGCGGCCATGGAGGCGGGCCTCGTCCGCTTCCGTCCGGTGCTCATGACCGCGCTGGCGATGATCATCGGCATGGGCCCCATGGCACTCGGCCTTGGCGAGGGCGGCGAGCAGAACGCTCCGCTCGGCCGCGCCGTCGTCGGCGGCCTGATCTGCGCCACTATCGCAACCCTTCTTTTCGTTCCCACCGTCTTCGCCTTCGTCCACGGCCGTCGCCGCGAGAAGGCCGCCCCCCAGGAAGTGCAGGCCGCCCATGCATGATTCGACCTCTGAACCTGCTCACCAGTCCACCGGACCGGAGAGCCGCACCCTCAAGCGCGTCGGAATCGGCGCCGCGGTGATCGCGCTGGCAGTGGTCGGCGCGGGCATCGCCAGCCGCCTGAGCGCCACGCGCGATCTGGAAGTCGTGGCAGAAGACGCCGCGGTGCCCACCGTCGCGGTCGTCTCTCCGGCCGGCGCGGCCGATGCCGGCGGCCTTGCGCTGCCCGGCACCGCCCAGGCCTTCAACAGCGCGGCGATCTATGCCCGCACCAACGGCTACGTGCGCAGCTGGCAGGCCGACATCGGCGACAAGGTAGGCGCCGGACAGACCCTGGCCGTGCTCGACGCACCGGAAGTGGACCAGCAGCTGGCGCAGGCCAAGGCCGACTATCAGACCGCGCTGGCCAACCAGCGCCTTGCCGCCACGACGTCGAAGCGCTGGAGCGCCATGCTCAAGCAGGACGCCGTCTCGCAGCAGGAAGTGGACGAGAAGGCGGGCGATCTCGCCGCCAAGACCGCGCTTGCCAATGCCGCGCTCGCCAGCGTGCGCGAGCTTGAGGCCACGCGCGGCTTCACCCGGCTCTCCGCGCCGTTCGCAGGTATCGTGACCAGCCGTTCCGCGCAGATCGGCGCGCTCGTCGTGGCGGGCAATGCTGCTGCGCAGCCGCTGTTCACCGTCTCCGACGTCCACCGCATGCGCGTCTATGTCCGCGTGCCGCAGATATACTCGGCGCAAGTCAAGCAGGGCGTCGGTGTCGACCTGAGCTTGCCCGAATATCCGGGCCGCACGTTCCCCGGCACCGTTACCCGCAGCGCCGGGGCGGTCGATGCCCAGTCCGGCGCCGTGCTCGTGGAAGTGCAGGCGGACAACAGCGAAGGCGCGCTGAAGCCGGGCGCTTTCGTCCAGGCCCACTTCGACGTGGCAGGCGGCGTGCAGGGCCTGACCCTGCCGGGCAGCACGATCCTCTACACCGACAAGGGCCCGAGCGTGGCCGTCGTCGGCGCCAACAACCGCGTGACGGTGCGCCCGGTCACCATCGCCCGCGATCTGGGCAAGACGGTGGTGGTCTCGGTCGGCGTCAAGCAGGGCGAGCGGGTGGTGGACAGCCCGCCGGATTCGATGCGCAGCGGGGACGCGGTGAAGATCCAGAAGCCTGCAGCCCCTGCCGATGCCAAGGGCGCGGCCCATGGCGGCTAGGTTCGGCGCAGCCGCTGCGCTGCTGCTTGCGGGGTGCTCGATGGCCGGGTGCTCCATGGCGCCCGACTATCACGCGCCCGAAACCGCTGCTCCGCCCGCTTTCCGCGAGGTTGCGGGCTGGTCGCAGGCCGCCCCGCGCGATGCCGAGGCCCGCGGCGACTGGTGGACGATGTTCGGCGATCCCACGCTGGACGATCTGGAAAAGCGCGCAGAGACCGCCAGCCCCACGTTGGCCGCCGCGCTCGCCCGCTACGACCAGGCCCGCGCCGCTGCCGGTGTCACCGCATCGGACCTTTATCCCACGGTCGGCGTCAGCGGCGAAGCCTCGCGCGATCGCGTCTCGGCGGGCCGGCCGCTGTCGACCGGTTCGGCACGGACCTACAACGACTATGTGGTCGGCGGCAGCCTGTCCTACGAACTCGATCTCTGGGGCCGGGTGCGCAATTCGGTGAAGGCAGCTGACGCGGAAGCGGTCGCTACCGGCGGGGATCTCGCCTCGGCGCGGCTCAGCCTGCAGGCTTCGGTGGCGGACGCCTATCTGCGTCTGCGCGGGCTGGATGCGCAGGCAGACCTGTTGAACCGCTCGGTGGAGGCGTTCGAACGGGCGCTGAAGCTTACCGATACGCGCCATTCAGGCGGTATCGCCTCGGGCATCGACGTCAACCGCGCCCGCACCGTGCTCGGCAATGCCCGCGCCCAAGTCTCGGCCGTCGCCAACGAACGCGCGGCGACCGAGCATGAACTGGCCGCGCTGATCGGGCTGACGCCGGCCGAATTCTCCCTGCCGATGCGCAGCGAGCCGCTCGACGTGCCGGGCGTTTCCGTGGGCGTGCCGTCGGAGCTGCTCCAGCGCCGTCCCGACATCGCGGCGGCAGAGCGCCGGGTCTTTGCCGCCAATGCCCGTATCGGCGTGGCGAAAGCGGCATGGTTCCCGTCGATCGGCCTGGGCGCGGCAGGGGGCTGGCAGACGACGCATGGCGACCTGCTGAAGACGCCCAACACGTTCTGGTCGCTCGGCCCGGTCTCGGCATTGCTGACGCTGTTCGACGGCGGCGCGCGCAAGTCGCAAGTGAAGATGTCGCGTGCGGAGTACGAGGAAGTGGCGGCGAACTATCGCTCCACCGTGCTGGGCGCGTTCCAGGACGTGGAGGATGCGATCGCGGCCATGCATCACCTCGAAAACCAGGCCGGCGCGCAGAGCGAGGCGGCCCAGGCGGCCAAGCGCACCAGCGAGATCGCGCTCTCGCGCTACCGCGACGGCGCGGCGGACTATCTCGAAGTGGTGACGGCGCAGACCGACGCGCTGGACGCGCAGCGTTCGTGGATCAGCGTCCAGACGTCGCGAATGCGGGCCAATGTGGCTTACGTCCGCGCCATGGGCGGGATGAGCTAGGGCTCGCACCGCTCAGACGACGAACGAAGTGCAAGGAAAGGCGCCCGTGCCGGAAGGAACGGGCGCCTTTCCTTGCATCAGGCCGCCGCGGGTTGCAGCCCGGCCGTGCGCGAGACGATATCCGCCGCAATGCGGATCGGATCCTCGCCGGCGATGAAGGGGGTGCCGTCGGGCTTCCAGTCGAGACCGCCGATCGAATAGCGCATCCGCTCCTTCTGCCAGGCCACGTAGGCGCGGTGATCGGCGAAGGCCTGGTCGATCGCGGCGATCGGGTCGGCATCGGGCGTGACGACATCCCCAAAGTGCCACATGGCGTAGTCCTCGCAGTCCTGCCAGTCGGCGCCATGGGCATTGATGAAGAGGCACGCGCGCGGGCGGATCAGGAACTCGTAGACCTGGCTGCTGACATCGCCCAGGTAGAGATCCGCGCCGCAGGTATACGTCATGTCGTTGCAGCGCGGCGAGCCCAGGTCGACGATCACTTGCCCCGGCACGGCCAGCGCTTCCCATTCGCGGCGCTGGCGCGCGGACCAGCGCGCGGCCATGCGTACGTGCGGCGCGACGACCAGGTTGTAGCGGCCGTCCTTGACCACGGCCTCGATCAGTTTCCGGGCGAAAGCGTCGAAGGAATTGAGCTTCCTGGTGAAGTGCGGGTTGTAAAGGATCGTCTTGCGCCCGTTCGCGAACAGCGGCGCGCGGTCGATCCCCGTTCGCAGCATCGCGGCGAGCTTGATCGGGCCGGCGGCGGTGCAGCGTTCCGGGGTGACGAGACCGGCCTCCAGCAGGCGGTCGCGGTCCTTGGCGCCGGCCACGATGACGTGATCGAACAGCTCGAAGCGCTTCTCGAAACCGACGGCGCGGTCTCCGGCACCATGGGGAATGTGCACGAGCGGCGGGCATTGCTTCCATAGCCGCGGCAGGATCGTCGAGGTTCGCTCGGCGCAGAGTATGAGTTCGGCATCGCGCAGCAGCGGCGACCAGTAGAGCAGGCGGGCCAGCTTGCGCGCGAAGCCCGGAACGATCGCGCCGAGTGCGGGTGGAAGACGCATCTCCACCAGGGCCGGCAGCGGCAGCCCCATGCCGGCGGCAAGATCGCGCACTGCGCGGGCATCGGCGGCCTTGGGCACGAAGATCTTCACCGTGCCCGGATGGCGCCGCTCCAGTTCGCAGGCCACCGGGACGATATGGGGCAACTGATGCGCGCCGCCGATCGCCAGGACATGGATGAGGCCGGGCTTCGCGCCCCGCAGCGTGGTGGCGGGCGGCGGCATGGGAACGTGCGAGGGGGCTGCAATCAAAGCGGACATCCTGCCCCCATGCGCGATTTCCGTCGCGGGATGATTGCGGAAACATTTGGATTTGCCCATCTTGCCGCGCCGACCCCGCTCTCGACGGCGCGGCCTCGTGCCGGTACGAGCACGATTCCCGTCCTTTATCCCGCCCGGACACGAACAATGCAGATACTGCTGGTCGAAGACGATGAAAGCCTGGCCGCCCATGTCGCGGCAGGGCTTCGCGAGGCCGGGCATGTCGTGGAACACTGCGCGGATGGGCGCGAGGGCCTGGTCCAGGCGACTTGCGAGATCTACGACGTGATCGTGCTGGACCGCATGCTCCCTTCGCTCGACGGGCTCAAGCTGCTGGCGGCGCTGCGGGCGACGGAGAACGCCACGCCGGTGCTGATCGTCAGTGCGCTGGGCGATGTGGACGAGCGCGTGCGCGGCCTGCGGGCGGGCGGGGACGACTACATGGCCAAGCCTTTCGCCATGTCCGAACTGCTCGCGCGGGTCGAAAGCCTGGGCAGGCGCGGCGCGGCGGTTGCGGAGCCGAGCGACCATTTGCGGGTGGCGGACCTGGAGATCGACCTTGTCGCCCATGTCGTCTCGCGCGCCGGGCGGCGGATCAACCTGACCCTGCGGGAACTGCGAATCCTGGCCTATCTGGCGCGCAATGCCGGGCGGGTGGTGACGCGGTCCATGCTGCTGGAGAACGTCTGGGACTACAATTTCGACCCCCAGACCAATATCATCGACCAGCACATCTCGAAGCTGCGGCAAAAGATCGCGCGGGAGGACGAGGCGCCGCTGATCCATACGATCAGGGGCCTCGGCTATGTCATGCGCCCCGAATGACCGCGGCCTGATACCGGGATGATGCGGCCATGACCCGCCTTTTTCGCAGCCTGTCGTTCCGTCTGGCGCTGACCTATGCGCTGCTGTTCAGCCTGTCCGTCGGCCTGCTGTTCGGCGCGGGGTACTGGTGGCGGGTGGTGCGGCCGATGGCGGACGTGCGGGCCACGGTGGAGGCCGAGGCGGGCGAGGTGGCGCGGATCTATCGCAAGTCGGGAATCGCCGCGGCCCGCGCGGCGCTGGACCGGCGCGCGCATACCGCTGCGGCGCGCGTGCCCTTCCATGTGCTGGTGGCGCCCGATGGCGAGATCGTGGCCGCCAATCTGCCGAGCTGGCCGCCGCGGCCGGCGCGGGATCTTTCGGTGATCGAGGCGGACAAGTTCGTCGACGGGTTCGAGATCGACCATTCCGCTTTCGTCCGCGATCGGGCCATGCCGGACGGCGCGCGTGTGATCGTGGGGCGCGACGTGCAGGACATCGTCGATGACGAGGACCTTCTGCGCACCGGCGCTCTCTGGATGCTCTTCGGGTCGCTGGCGCTGGGCATAACCGGGGGCTGGCTGATGAGCCAGGCCATCGGCAAGCGGATCGAGGCGGTGGTGAACACCGCGCTCCAGGTGATGGAGGGGGACTTGTCCGGCCGTGTCCCGGTGCGCGGCACGCGCGACGATTTCGACCGGCTCTGCGCGACGCTCAACCTGATGCTGTCGCGGATCGAGACCCTGTTCGAGGCGGTGCGGCGCGTGTCCGACAATGTCGCGCACGAGCTGCGCACCCCGCTGGCGCGTCTGGCGGGCAAGCTGGAAGTGCTGGAACACGATCTTGGCGAGGATTTCAGAGGCGATCCCGCCGCGCGGCAGGCGGTGGCCGAAGCCATCGTCGAGGCCAACCGGCTGCGGGCGATCTTCGCAGCCCTGATCCGCATCTCGCGGCTGGAAGGCGGCCGGGCGACGGTGCATCTTCAGCGCACCGACGTTGTGCAACTGCTGGAAGACGTGGTGGAATTCTACCAGCCGGAGGCCGAGCGGCGCGATATCGATCTGGTGCTCGACGCGCGGCGGCCGCTGGTGGCGGATCTCGATCTGGACATGGTGTTCCAGGCGATGTCCAACTTGCTCGACAATGCCCTGAAGCATGTGCCGGACGGCAGCCGCGTCGATGTGCGGGCGGGGCGGCAGGGCGCTGAGCTTCTGCTGGCCGTGGCGGACAACGGGCCGGGCCTGTCCCCCGCCGATCTTGCGCGGGTGACCGAGCCGTTCTACCGCGCCGAGGGTTCGGCGGGAATCCCCGGTGAAGGGCTGGGGCTCAGCATGGTCGCCGCGATCGCGCAAGTTCACGGGGCAAGGGTCGTCTTCAGCGACAATCGTCCGGGCCTGAGCGTGGTGCTGCGCTTTCCCGTCAGGCCGTTATAGCATGCCGCTGCAGGGCCCATCTTCCACCCGCCATTCGACGTTCTTGATGTCTTGAAAAAATATACGATATATAATCTGTTCATTTTCAGGCTAGCCAGATCGGTTTCGATATTACAGACCAAATGCAAACGACGAGAGCGAGCATGATGGCAAACAAGAGGCCGGGCATGGAATCAGGCGAGGCCGGCGAAGCGCTTCCGCTGTTGAGCGGGCGCCTGCATCATGCAGTGGCTCAGAGACTGGCCACGCATGTCGTCAATGGCGACTATCCTCCGGGGCACGTATTCCCGGCCGAAGTGGAGCATGCCGAATTGCTCGGCGTCTCGCGCTCGGTCCTGCGCGAGGCGTTTCGCATGTTGACGGCAAAAGGCCTGGTCAGCAGCAGGCCCAAGGCGGGGACTCGCGTGAACGAGCGGCGCAAGTGGAACCTGCTCGATCCCGATGTGCTCTCCTGGCAGATCCAGTGCGGCGCCAGTGACGAATTCCTGCGCGACTTGTTCGAACTGCGCATGGTGGTGGAGCCGCAAGCAGCGGAAATGGCTGCCCTGCGGCGAGACGAGCGGCAATTGCTGGACATGGCCAACGCGCTGGATTCGATGGAGCGCTATACCCTCACCAGCCCCAAGGGCCGGGCGGCGGACATCCGCTTCCACGAACTGCTGATGGAGGCCACCCGCAACGAGATGCTGCTGGCGCTGTCGAACTCGATCTCGACCGCCATCGCCTCGACGACGGCGATCAAGCACGGCATGCAGGACAGTCCGCGCGATCCCATGCCCGAGCATCACGCCCTCTACGCGCAGATCGCCGAGGGCAATCCCGCAAAGGCCCGCAAGGCGATGATTACGTTGATCGAACTCGCCCATGCCGATACCCAAGTGGCGCTGCGCCGCTGAAGTCGTGACGGAATTGCTGCAAAGAAAGGATTGACTCCAGACCCCCTCGTTCTATCAATACCGTATACGATATTCGATAGGGGTTTTAAAATGCAGGCCAATCGGCGCGAATGGATGGCTGGCGTGGCGGCGCTGGCTATTTGCTCTGTCCCTCTCAAGGGCTTTGCGGCCGTCGTCGCTCCCAAGCTGCCGATCAAGGCGAAGCCGCTGCCGCTGACCGACGTGCGCCTGGCGCCGTCGGACTATGCCACGGCGGTGGACGTCAATGTCGACTACCTGATGTCGCTCAGCCCCGATCGCTTCCTGCACAACTTCCGCAAGTACGCCGGGCTGGAGCCCAAGGCGCCGATCTATGGCGGCTGGGAATCCGATACCATCGCCGGCCATACGCTGGGCCACTACATGACCGCGCTGGTGCTGACCTGGCAGCAGACGGGCAACCCCGAATGCCGCCGCCGCGCCGACTATATCGTCGACGAACTGGCGCTTTGCCAGGCGCAGCGCCAGGACGGCTACATCGGTGCACTCGGTCGCAAGACCAAGGACGGCAAGGTCGTCGACGGGCAGGAAATCTTCCCTGAAGTGATGCGCGGTGAGATCAAGTCCGGCGGGTTCGACCTCAACGGTTCGTGGTCGCCGCTCTACACCGTGCACAAGTACTTCGCCGGCCTGCTCGATATCCATTCGGCCTGGGGCAATGCCAAGGCGCTGGAAGTCGTGATCGGCCTTGGCGGGTACTTCGAGAAGGTCTTCGCCGCGCTTGACGACAAGCAGATGCAGGAACTGCTGGGCTGCGAATATGGCGGCCTCAACGAAAGCTATGCCGAACTCTATGCGCAGACCGGCGATCTGCGCTGGCTCAAGGTGGCGGAGCGCATCTACGACAAGAAGGTGCTCGATCCGCTGGTGGCGCAGGAGGACAAGCTCTCCAACTTCCACGCCAATACGCAGGTGCCCAAGCTGATCGGCCTGGCGCGCATCCACGAGCTGACCGGCAAGGACGAGCCGGGCCGCGCCGCCCGCTTCTTCTGGGAACGCGTGACCCAGCATCACAGCTACGTGATCGGCGGCAATGCCGACCGCGAGTATTTCTTCGAGCCCGATACCGTCGCGTTGCACCTCACGGAATCCACCTGCGAGCATTGCAACACCTACAACATGCTCAAGCTGACCCGTCAGCTCTACGCGTGGCAGCCGGACGGCGCGCTCTTCGACTATTACGAACGCGCGCACCTCAACCACGTCATGTCGGCGCAGAACCCCGAGACGGGCGGCTTCACGTACATGACGCCGATGATGAGCGGCGCCCCGCGCGGCTATTCGGGCCCGGGCGAGGAAGCCTTCTGGTGCTGCGTTGGCTCGGGCATGGAAAGCCATTCCAAGCACGGCGATTCCATTTTCTGGGAAGGCGATGATACCTTCTTCGTCAACCTCTACATCCCGTCGACCGGGCAGTGGAAGGCCAAGGGCGCGGTCTTCACCATCGCCACCGAATACCCCTTCAAGTCGGACGTGAAGATCACGCTGGACGCGGTGAAGCAGGGCAAGTTCGCCGTGGCGCTGCGTATTCCGGGCTGGTCGAACGGCAAGGCCACCATCACTGTCAACGGCGCGCCGGTGCCCGCCACGCCGGTCGGCGGCTATGCCGTGATCGACCGCCGCTGGAAGAAGGGCGACGTGATCGCGCTCAACCTGCCGCTGGAACTGCGCCTTGAAACCGCGCAGGGCTCGCAAGACGTCGTGGCCGTGGTGCGCGGCCCGATGGTCATGGCCGCCGATCTCGGCCCGGCCGAAATGGAGTTCACCGGAGTCGAGCCCGCCATGGTCGGCGACAACCCGCTGGCCGCCTTCGCGCCGATGGTCTCGGACCGTCCGCGTTACCAGACCACCGGCATCATCCGTCCGGGCGACCGCATGTTCGCGCCGTTCTACAGCCAGTACGACCGCCGCAGCGCCGTCTACTTCAAGCGCTTCACCGAAAGCGGCTGGAAGACGGAAGAAGCCGCGTTCCTGGCCGAACAGGCACGCCAGAAGGACCTCGCCGCCCGCTCGATCGATGTGATGCACCTGGGCGAAATGCAGCCCGAGCGCGACCACGAGCTGACCTCGGAAATCTCGTACCCGGTCTCCTATCGTGGCCGCAACGGACGCGATGCCCGCTCGGGTGGCTTCTTCGAGTTCAAGATGAAGGTAAAGCCGGGCCCGCTGCTGCTTCAAGCGAGCTACTGGGGCAGCGAGCGTTCGCGCGTCTTCGACATCCTGGTCGACAATGTGAAGATCGCCACCCAGAAGCTCGACAACGATGCAGCGGGCAAGTTCTTCGATGTCGACTATCCGCTGCCCGAGGCGCTGACCAAGGGCAAGAGCAGCGTGAAGGTGCGCTTCGTGCCGCATGATCGCAGCTCGGCCGGTCCGGTCTTCGGCGTGCGCCTGTTTACCGAGAAGAAGTGAGCCTGTCCTTGAGTGAAGACGTTGCCCTGACGATAGCCGAGGCGGACGAACTCGCCCGCACGGTGCTCGAAGCCTGGGGTCTTGCGCCCGATCATGCCGCCGCGGTCGCCCACACCATGGTGTCGGGCGAGCGGGACGGCTGCACCTCGCATGGGCTTTACCGCCTCCTCGTCGCCGCCAATTCGGTCGAGCGCGGGGTCGTGGTGCCCGATGCCGTGCCCGAAGTGACCGAGCCGGCGCAGGCGCTGGTGCGCGTGGACGGGAAGGGCGGCTTCGCCCAGCTTCCCTTCGAGCGCGGCATGCCGCTCTTGGTGGAAAAGGCGCGGAAGTTCGGCATCGCCGCGATGGCGCTGAATAACGTGGTCCATTTCGCCGCGCTCTGGCCCGAGGTCGAGGCGCTGGCCGAGCAGGGTCTCGTCGCCTTCGCCTTCACGCCGAGCCACTCGTGGGTGGCGCCTGCGGGCGGGACCAAGCCGGTGTTCGGCACCAATCCGATCGCTTTCGGCTGGCCCCGCCCCGATCGCGCTCCTTTCGTCTTCGACTTCGCCACCAGCGCTGTTGCGCGCGGCGAGATCGAACTGCACCGCCGCGCGGGCAAGGAAATTCCGCTCGACTGGGGCTATGACGCGGAGGGCAATCCRTCGAGCGATGCCAAGGCCGTGCTCGACGGTGCCATGCGCACCTTCGGCGGCCACAAGGGCTCGGCGCTCGCGGCGATGGTCGAACTGCTGGCAGGTCCGCTGATCGGCGACATGACCAGCGCGGAATCGATGGCGGCCGATCAGGACCGCGGCGGCTCTCCCATCGGCGGCGAATTCATCATCGCCATCGACCCGGCGGGCTTCCTCGGCGCGGGTGTGGAGGAGCATCTGCGCCGCGCCGAAGCCATGTTCGACATGATCGAAGGGCAGGGCGCGCGCCTGCCGGGATCGCGCCGCCTGATCGCGCGCGCGCGATCCGACAAGGAGGGGCTGCGCATTCCGGCGAAGCTCCACCAGGACATTCTCGAAGTTCTCGAAAGGGGAAATGACGTGAAGAATTCGGTTGGCCGGGCCATGTTGCTGGCCGGCGCCGCTCTGGCCGCCTCGCCCTCCATGGTTGCCGCCGCTCCTGCCGCCCAGCATGCCGTGAAGCAGACCGCCGACCAGGCGTTCGAGGCGGTCTACACGGCGGAATATACCTGGCGCCAGAGCCAGTTCGCGCCCTGCGAGGACACGCCGAAGGACTGCAAGGTCACCCTGCCCGACCTCGGCCCCAAGGCGCAGGCCGAACGCCTCGCGCGCTGGGAGCAGGTGGAAGGCCAGCTTGCCGCCATCGACCAGAAGCAGCTCTCGCCCGCCAACCGCGTGAACTTCGCCGTCTACAAGGGCCAGGTCGACGCGCTCCTCGCCTCGCAGCGCTTCCGCGATTACGAGAAGCCGTTCAACGCCGACACCAGCTTCTGGGGCGATCTGGCCGACTGGGCGCGCAATCCGGTCAAGGACCAGGCCGCCGCCGAGAACTACCTGGCGATGCTGCGCCAGATCCCGCGCTATTACGACCAGCAGATCGAGAACATGCGCGCGGGCCTGAAGCGCGGCTTCACCGGCCCGCAAGTGACGTTGACCGGACGTGACAAGGGCATCGAACTGGTGGTCCAGGCCAAGACGGCGGAAGCCTCGCCGTTCTATGAGCCGCTGCGCAAGCTGCCTTCGACGATCCCTGCCGCCGAGCAGGAAAAGCTGCGCGCCGAGGCCCGCACGCTCATTTCCGGCGGCGTCGTGCCGGCCCATGCCAAGCTGCTCACCTTCATGCGCAGCGAATACGAGGTCGGCGCGCGCAAGTCGCTGGCGGCCTACGACCTGCCGGACGGCAAGGCCTATTACCAGTCGAAGATCGCCGAGTTCGTCACGCTCGACAGGACGCCGGAGCAGATCCACCAGATCGGTCTCAGCGAAATGGCGCGCATCCGTTCGCAGATGGCCGAGGTGATGCAGCAGGTGGAGTTCAAGGGCGACCTCAAGGCGTTCCTGCACTTCCTGCGCACCGATCCGCAGTTCTATCCCAAGACCCCGAACGAGCTGCTCTATCGCGCCGCCTGGATCGCCAAGACCTTCGACGGCAAGGCGGACCAGTTCTTCGGCCACATGCCGCGCAGCCGCTTTGCCATCAAGCCGGTGCCGGACGACATCGCGCCCTTCTATACCGGTGGCCGCGGTGGTCCCGGCATCTATCTGGTCAACACGTACGACCTGCCCAGCCGCCCGTTCTACTCGCAGATCGCGCTGACCCTGCACGAATCCGCGCCGGGCCATGCCATGCAGATGCCGCTGGCGATGGAGAACAAGGACCTGCCGGCCTTCCGCCGCGACAGCTACCTCTCGGCCTACGGCGAAGGCTGGGCGCTCTATTGCGAGGCGCTGGGCGAGGACATGGGCATGT
This sequence comes from Novosphingobium sp. YAF33, assembly GCF_052113265.1. Classification (NCBI taxonomy): domain Bacteria; kingdom Pseudomonadati; phylum Pseudomonadota; class Alphaproteobacteria; order Sphingomonadales; family Sphingomonadaceae; genus Novosphingobium; species Novosphingobium sp. YAF33. The sequence continues at coordinate 77,525 of NZ_JBFRCW010000017.1, read as the reverse complement.
ACGAAACGCCCTACGACCGCTTCGGCATGCTCAGCTACCAGGCCTGGCGCGCTTCGCGCCTGGTGGTCGATACCGGTATCCACGCCATGGGCTGGACCCGCGAGCAGGCTCAGCAATACTTGCGCGACAACACGGCGCTTTCCGATCACGAGATCGAGACCGAGGTGGACCGCTACATCTCCTGGCCTGGGCAGGCCCTGTCCTACTACATGGGCCAGCTCGCCTTCGTGGACGCGCGCAAGAAGGCGGAGACCGCGCTCGGTCCCAAGTTCAATATCCGCGCCTTCCATGACGCCGTGCTGGAACTGGGCGGCGTGCCGCTGCCGCTGATCGACCAGCGCGTGGACCAGCTCATCAAGGATGGCGGCAAGGGCCCTTATCCGGACGAGGAATAAGCAGAGGACCGCCGCGCCCACACGGCGCGGCGGTCGACTCGCAAAGATTGCCGGTCTGTTTCGCTTCGCACATGCAAAATTGCGTTTTACGCAATATCGGATTGCGGTTTGAATTTTCGCGGCACCGAGCCGATTTTTGCCGTTCCCAACCGTATAGGCAGCCGGGTTTGTCCGGCCGAACCGTCCCGTCTTTCTTCATGAAGGGGATAACGGTGCAAGGGGCAGGGAGCTCACTTTGCCCGGTTTGCACGATCAAGCTTGCATTAGCGTCAATTGCGACGCTTTGCCGAGAATGGCGGCGCTGGGCGCGACATCTCTACAGCCGCACCAGCTCCAATTGCGCAATATGCAACCCAAAGCGAAGTGCTTGCATTTGCAGCAAGCGTAAGTTGGGATCACATAGCGGGAATGTTGCAATGCAGCACTGCGCTGCACGCCCCAAAGGTATTCCCGATGTTCTCGCTTGTTTCGCTCTATTTCGCCTATCGCCGTGATGTCGTCATGGCCGAACGCCACATCCCCGCGCTGGCGCAGGCCACTGCCCAGGCCGAAACGCCTGCGGCGACCGAAGCCGAAGCTCCTGCCGCCGCACGCGAACTGCCTCTCGCTGCCTGATCGCGCAGCTTGATCCGGCGTATTGCGCCGATCAGGCGCGATGGTCGGAAATGGCTTCGCCGCCCTGTTCCTCTTCGAACAGGAGCGCCACGTCGCCCGCGGCCGAGAGGCGGACCTGTCCGTCCGACACCGCAGCGACCAGTCCGCCCGGGATGTAGTGGTGGTGGCTGCCGTGGGAGCCGCTGTCGGCCTTGGTCATCTTGATCCGGTCGCCCTCGACATGATCGACGGTGCCGATGTGGACGCCGTCGGCGCCGATGATTTCCATGTGTTCGGCGATTGCGCTGAGATCTGCCATGTGAACTTCCTTTTCAGTGACGAGCTTGTCGGACGCGAGCTGGTCGGACATGGAAGCAGAACGCGGGCGGAAGCGCGATATATCCCCGCCGGCCGACCGTTCGGCCCGCGCAAGGCGCCGTTCCTCGCGCGCCGCCTGCGCTGCGCTTAGCGGCTCCCCGCGAAGGCCCAGCGAATGGCGCCGGCCATGGCGCGGGTTCCGGCCAGTGCGGGAATGGCCGAGAGGCCGGGCCGCTGCAGTTCCAGCATCGTGCGGGCAAAGGGCGGCAGCAGGTCGACGGCCGCCGCGCCCAACGCGCGCATGGCGGTGCCGGGCCGCCGTGCTCCCTCTCCCTCCAGCAGGAACGCGGCAACCTCGCGGGCTGACGCGCTGCCGCGCAGGTCCTGCCGCATTTCCGACATCAGCGCCGCCGCTTCCGCGCGATCGCGCGGGACCGGCGCGGCGCCCAGCATCTCGGCGACCACGGCGCTCTGCTCGAAATAGCGGTCCTGCTCCTCGGGTGGCATCGCGGGGTTGCCGTAGGCGAGATAGGCTTCGAGGAAGCTGGTCGCCTCCGCCAGATGCACCCAGGCGAGCACACGCGGATCGGTGGCCGAATAAGCCGTGCCGTCTGGCAGGGTCCCCATGACGCGCGAATGGATGGCGTTCACCACCCCGACCACGCGTGCTGCCTCGTCCCGGTGGCCGTAGGTGGTCACGGCGATGAAGCGCGCGGTGCGGCGCAGGCGGCCTTCCACGTCTTCCCGGAAATCGGAATGGTCCAGCACCCCCTGGAGCGCGGCCGGATGGAGCATCTGCAGCAGCAGGGCGCGCATGCCGCCCACCATCATCGCCACGACATCGGCATGAACCATGCGGATGGGGCTGTCCGGCTCGAACAGGGCATGCCGGGAGGGCACGACCGGCGTTTCGCCCTTGCTGCGATCGTTGAATACGGCGCGAACCTGCCGCACGAGCAGGTTGCGCAGGGCCTGGGTGGGCCCGGGAATCCTCAGCGCGGCCATGGGGTGACTGTGCCCCAATTCGCCGCGCCGGAACAGAGGCTCAACGCACCGTGAAGCTGTAGCTGCCCGTGGCACCGTCGCGATCGGCGCCGGCGGCATGCCAGGTCAGGAGGTAAGTGCCGGCCGGCAGGGCGCGGGGCAGCGCGGCGGCGATCCTGCGGTCTTCGACCTTCACCGGGAAGCCCTTGATCGGCATCGGCTGATGGTGGGCCATGCCGGGCATCGCGGTCATGACAAGATCCAGTCCCGAGAGCGGCGCGTCAAGCGCTTCGGAGAACGTCAGGGTCAGGACCGTCGGCTTGGTCACGGCGGCATCGGCAGCGGGATCGGCGGTGACGAGGGCCGGGCGGGCGAATGCCGCGGGTGCCAGCCCGGCCGCGCCAAGGGCAAGGTGCAGGGCCAGAACTGATCGCGGGGAAAGCGGGAATGCAGGAAAACGCATGAAAGCTCCGATATGGGTGCCGGGCGATGCTGCTTGCTCCGGCTTGCCTGAAACCATACGCAGAGCCTCAGCCGATCCCTTGTGCGCTCGGCAGGAATTTTTACCCGCGGCCTTCAAGGGATGCGCTACGCCCGTGCGTATCGCGAGCAGAAGGTTGGAAATGGAACCGGGCCGATGAACGAACTCGACGACATGCTGGCGCGGCTGCGCCGGGAATCCGTGCCCGCGGCGCTCGGCGGGCTGGAGGGGCCGGTCATGGCAGGTCTGGCCGCCGGACGGGAGCGACTGTCGGCGCGGCGCGGCTTCGTGCTGGCCTGCGGCGTGGCGGCGGTGGTCGGGCTCTGGGGCGGCTTGTCGATGCCGCTGGCCCCGACGCAGCATCGCCATGCCCATGTCGAGCCGCTGCTGGGCATGCCGGCGGCTGCTCCTTCGCACTTGCTGGCCTCCTGATCGTGCGGCAGGCCTATCGCTATGGACTTGTCGCCCTGCTGTCCTTCCTGGTGGCGCTGGCCGCCTTGTGGATCGGCCAGAAGCTGCGCGCCGATGCGCCGGACGAAAGCCGCATTCACGCCTTGCTCCACGGCGAACTCGATCTGGACGCTGGCCAGAAGCGCCGGATAGACGGATTGGAGCAGGATTTCGCCGGGCAGCGGAAGCAGCTCGAAGGGGAATTGACGGCTGCCAACGCCGATCTCGCCCGCGCCATCGCACATGAACATGCCTATGGCCCGGACGTGGAGAAAGCGGTCGACCGTTCGCACGTGGCCATGGGCGAATTGCAGAAAGCCACGCTCCGGCACGTCTTCGCCATGCGCGCGGTGCTGCGCGCCGACCAGACCGCTCGCTTCGACCGGGCCGTCGCCCAGGCATTGACCACCGCGCCGCAGGACTGACCCGGCGTGTCCGGGGCAGCCACGCAAGCGGTCCGCTGGGAGGCCGAAGCGGCCGCGGCGGCGCTGGCCGGGCGGCAGGCCGGTTTTTCCGCGCTGATGGAGGGGCACCGCGACGCGGTGTTCCGCATGGTGCGCGGCCATCTCGGCAACGAGGCCGACGCGCTCGACGTGACGCAGGAGAGTTTCGTCGCCGCCTTCCTGGCGCTGCGCCGTTACGATCCGGCGCGTCCGTTTCGCGGGTGGATCCTGCGCATCGCCCTCAACAAATGCCACGACTGGGCGCGCCGGCGCAAAGTGCGGCGCTTCTTCGCCTTCGCCCTGCCGATCGAGGCGGCGACCGGCCTTGTCGACCCGGCGCCCAGCCCGGAGGAAACGCTCTCTTCCCAGCGCGCGGTGGAGCGCATTCACGCTGCCGTTGCCGCACTGCCCGATGCCCTGAAGGAGCCGTTGCTGCTCTGCGCCGTGGAGGGGCTTTCTCAGGAAGAGGCCGCCGCGATCCTGGGCATCAGCCGCAAGGCCGTGGAAACGCGGATCTACCGCGCGCGGCAGAAATTGTCGTTTCTGTCCGAGGGATAGGGCGCCGCGCCGCGTATCGGGTGCATGTCGCTCCACGATAGTCAGTTTCGCCTCCTGCTGGAACGCAGGCGTTTTCTCGCTCTCGGCGGTGCCGTGGCCGGAACGCTCGGCATGTTTCCCGCCTGGGCGCGCAGCGGGACGGCCGGACTGGCTCACGCCCGCGCGGGATCGGAAGTGCTCTCCGGAGACAGCATCGCGCTGGAGATCGGCGAGAGCCACTTCACCACCGGAGGCCGCTCTGCCCATGCCGTGACCGTGAACGGCACGCTGCCCGCGCCGCTGCTGCGCCTGCGGGAAGGCCGCAAGGTGCGGATCGCCGTCACCAATCGCCTGAAGGTGCAAAGTTCGATCCACTGGCACGGTCTGCTCGTACCGTTCCAGATGGACGGCGTTCCCGGCGTCAGCTTCCCCGGCATCGAACCGGGTGAGACTTTCCTTTACGAGTTCCCGCTCACCCATTCCGGCACGTTCTGGTACCATTCGCACTCCGGCATGCAGGAAGCCGAAGGGCTGTTCGGGCCCATCGTGATCGATCCTGCGGGCGTCGATCCGCTGGCTTGCGACCGCGAGCATGTGCTGGTGCTGTCGGACTGGAGCCCGATCCATCCGCACGAGCAGATGCGCCGGCTCAAGATGCAGGGCGGCTATTTCAACCGGCAGAGGCAGACGCTATCGGGCCTGCTCGCCGGGCGGGACCAGACCCTGGCCGAGCGGCTCGCCTGGGCGCAGATGCGGATGGATGCCACTGACATTTCGGACGTGACCGGCTCCACTTACAGCTTCCTCATCAACGGCCACGGCCATGCCGAGAACTGGACCGGACTCTTCGCGCCGGGCGAGAGAGTGCGCCTGCGCGTCATCAATGCCTCTTCGATGACCAATTTCAATTTCCGCATTCCCGGCTTGCCGCTGACCGTGGTGGCGGCGGACGGCAATCCCGTGCAGCCGGTCGAGACCGACGAAGTCCAGATCGCCATTGCCGAGACCTACGATTTCATCGTCGAGCCGGGGACGGCCCCGAGCCATGCCATCGTGGCGGAGGCGATAGACCGTTCCGGCCTCGTCCGCGCCACGCTGGCGCAGCGGCCGGGCCTGGTGGCCGAGGCGCCGAAGCTGCGCGCCCGCCCGGTGCTCACCATGCGCGACATGGGTATGGATATGTCCGGCATGGATATGGGCGGCATGGATATGGGAGCCGGCGGCGTCATCGACCTCAGCCAGCCGGCGTCCGGCGAAATGACCGGCCACATGGAGGGTCACTCGATGTCAATGCGCGACCCGTCCGTCGCGCCGGGCGTGAAGATGGGCCCGGGCGTCGCGATGCTGTCTCCGATGCCGGTGGACCGGCTTGCCGACCGGCCGACCGGGCTGGAAACGGCGGAACACCGCGTCCTGACATATGCGCAGCTGCGCGCACGCGACGCCAATCCCGATCCGCGCACGCCGAGCCGCCAGATCGACGTCCACCTCACCGCAAACATGGAGCGCTACATGTGGTCCATGGACGGCGAGGCGATGTCGGAGAACCCGGCGCCGATCCCGTTCCGTCTGGGTGAACGCGTGCGCGTCAACCTGGTCAACGACACGATGATGCCGCACCCCATCCACCTGCACGGCCATTTCTTCGAACTCGTCAGCGGAGAGCCGGGGCACCGGGCGCGCAAGCATACCGTCAACGTGCTGCCCGGAGGCAAGGTCTCCTTCGACCTCACGGCCGACGGCGAGGGAGACTGGGCCTTCCATTGCCACATGCTGCTCCACATGCACGCCGGGATGATGCGCGTCGTGACGGTACGCAGGGCGGAGGAAGCCTGATGACGAGGCGCTTCCCGATCCTTGCCGCGCTGTTGCTGCCCGGTTCCATGCTGGCGCTGGAGGCGAACGCTCAGGCGCAGGCGCAGGAAACCGATGCGACAGCACCGCAGGCCGAACGACATGCCGGAAGCGATCATGGCTCCATGGATCATGCGCAGATGGACATGAGCGCGGGTGACATGAAGGGAATGGATCACGACGCGCATGCCATGCCCAAAGTCAACGCCTCCGACGAACCGGGCGATGCTCCGCCGCCGCCGGTGCCAACCGATTTTCCCGCCGATCGCTTCTTCCCGCCTGCGCGCATGGCGGTGTCGCGTGCGGCAATGGTTAAGGAAATGACGTTCAGCACATTCGCGCTTCAGGTCGATCAGCTCGAATGGCGGTCGGGCAAGGGCGGCGACGGCTTCGGTTGGGAAGGACAGGCCTGGTACGGGGGCGATATCGACCGCGTGGTGCTGGCCAGCGAGGGTGAAGGCCTGTTCGGCGAACGGGCCGAGCGCATCGAACTGGGCGCCTATTGGCGTCATGCGCTGGACCCGTGGTTCAATCTGCAACTGGGCATGCGGCAGGACTTCCGGCCCGATCCGCGGCGCACTTACGCCTTGCTCGGCATCGAGGGACTGGCACCTTACTGGTTCGAACTGGAAGGCCAGCTGCTGGTCTCGAACAAGGGCGACATCCACGCGCGCGGCAAGGCGGGCTATACCCAGAGGGTCACCCAGTCGCTGGTGCTCGAGCCCGAAGCCGAAGTGGATTTCGCCTTCCAGGACGTGCCGGAACTGAATGTGGGCGCTGGTTTCGAACGGCTCGAACTGGGCTTGAGGCTGCGCTACGAGCGCAATCGTTCCCTGGCACCCTATGTGGGCGTGAACTGGGAGCGCAAGCTGGGCGGGACTGCCGAATTCGCGCGTGCCGCGGGCGAGGGCGTCTCGGGCGTTTCGGCGGTCTTCGGCGCGCGCGCGATGTTCTGACAGGCGCCGTCGCTACTTTTTGCGCGCTGTTCGACATGGGCCGGCACTCCCGGTCTTTTCAGGTGTTGCCGATTGCATGACACATCTCGGCATTCCCTTCGAAGAGACCTCAGTTGCAATCGTGACGGGCGGCGAATCCGGCATCGGCCGTGCCACCGCCCTGAAGCTGGGGAAACGCGGCGTCCCCGTGGTGCTGACTTTCTTCGAAGATGCGGAAGCGGCCGATGCCGTTGTCTCCGCCATTGCCCAGGGCGGGGGCCAGGCAGCAGCGATAAAGGCGGATGTCAGCGACGAGCAGGCCGTGGAGAACCTCTTCACGCTGGCCGAACAGCGGTTCGGTACCGTCGATCTCCTCATCAACTCTGCCGGTCTGAACATGTCCGGCGTCATGCTGCGGGACATGGCGCTGGCTCAATTCGACCGGCTTGTCCGCGTCGATCTCTACGGACCTTTCCTGAGCTGCCGCCGGATGGTGCGTGCTCTGGAAGATGCGGGACGCGGGGGCCGGATCGTCAACGTGTCTTCGATCCATGAACGCGCGCCGCGTCCAGGCGGGGCGGATTACGACGCCGCGAAGGGCGGGCTGGCACAATTGACCGCCACGCTCGCGCTCGAACTGGCGCCGAAGCATATCGCGGTAAACGGCATTGCCCCCGGCATGATCCTGACGCCGATGAACCAGAGCGCGCTGGACCATCCGGACGAGTTGCAGCGAAAGGAGGCCGCGATACCCTGGGGCCGGGCCGGCACGCCGGAAGAAGTTGCCGATCTCATCCTGTTCCTGCTCTCGCCCGCCGCCGATTACATCACCGGAACGACGGTGACGATCGACGGAGCCCTGTCGCTCACCGTCGCCCAGGGAGCCTGAGCCCATGGTCGCTTATGTGGTGGAGGCGCTGGAGGATGTGACGCTCGACGTGGCGGGGCCTGAGGGGCGGCTCGCCCATCACGATCTGATGAGCCCGTTCGTCTGGACGGAGGGCGAGACATATCGAATGCTCGTCCGCGTGCTGCCGAGCCCGCTGGGGCCGGCCGACCCTACCGGCGTCATCTGGGGCGGCGATTCCGACGACGGATTGCATTTCCGGATGCGCGAAACTCCGGCGATCATACCGGGGCCCAACCCTGATGACGCTGGTGGATGCGAGGACCCGACGGTCGTGCGGGGCGAGGACGGCGCCTATCTCGTTTTCTACACCGGGGTAGACGCCGCACGTCAGCAAGGCTCGCTGCTGGTGGCGAAAGGGCCGGCGCTTACGGATCTTCACGAGCAGCGGGTCATGCTCACGGCGCCGCGCGGCGAGGGCAATATCAAGGAAGCGACCCTCGCGCAGGGGACGGACGGCTGCTTCAGGCTGTTCTACGAATATGCCAGGGACAATGCCTCGCGGATCGGAATGGCGATCGGCCCGACGGTGGAGGGGCCGTGGACCGTGGTGGAGGACCCCTTTTCGATCCGTGAAGAGGGCTGGGACAACTGGCACTTGTCGACCGGCCCGATCGTTCAGCAGGACGGGCGCGACCCGGTGATGTTCTACAACGGCGCCACGATTGACGCGCGGTGGCGGATCGGCTGGATCAGTTTCTCCCCCGACTTCGGCAAAGTGACCGGACGCGGCCTCGAACCTCTCATCATGCCGCCTCCGGCAAGGAGCCGCGATGCGACCGACATCGCCTTCGCGGCCTCTTGCCTCGTGATCGGGGACGATGTCTGGCTGTACTACTCGCTGGAGGACAAGATCCTGCGGCGGGCCCTGGTTCGCAGCTGTCTCTAGAATCATGCCGGAACCGCGCACCTGACCGGATGTTCGCAGCCCTCATCTCGCGCTGGAAGGGCGCTCTGGCGCTGGAAGTTCCTGACCGTCGGACAGGGACGTTGCGGCGGGAGARTGCCCGATCCTTGTTCCCTTGCGCGCCGCGCGCTTAGTCCGCGGTCGCCAGCAATTTGGCGAGCAGCACGCTGAGCTGCACTTGTTCAAACGCATCGAGGCCGCTGACGATGGCGTGCTGGTTGGCTGCCTTCCAGCCCCTCATCGCGGGCGTGCTGCGCCAGCACCTTGCCGACTTGACCCCCGCATGGTGGCTGCACCTCACGGGAACCTTCGAACCCTGCTAGCCGGCGGTTACCCGACGCTTTCCACGTGGAGGCCGGGCTTGCCGGCTTCCAGCGAGAAGCGGGCAATGTCGGCAATCCCCGAATCCTCGCGCCGGGCGTCCGCCAGTCCGCGATAAGTGACGGCAGCCCCGCGGGCATCGATGTCGATCCGGCCGTAGCCGCGCACGTCGTTCTCCGCGAAGGCCAGCCCGTTGGTAGCGGCCAGGCGCTTGAAGTCCGGATCCGGCCGGAGCGAGGTGATCGATCCGCCCACGAATTCGGCGGCGATCGGCGCATCGTCCGGACGGTCGGGATTGCGGATGTCGGCGGCGGCGAAGGCGTGGATGTCCCCGCCCAGCGCCAGCGGGTTGCTGGTTCCGGCCTCGGCCCAGCGGCGGAAGATCCGGTCGCGCGCGGCAGGATAGCCGGACCAGTTGTCCGCCGAGTATTCGGCGGCGCCATCCTCGTAATGCTGAACCGTCTGGCGCATCAGCGTCTGCTGGGTGAGCAGGTTCCACTGCGCAGCGCTCTTGCCCAGGCGCTCGTCCAGCCAACGCTCCTGCGCCGCGCCCAGCATCGTGCGGTAGGGGGTATAGAGGTCCGCGCAATTGCCGATGCGGCTGTGATAAGGCTGGTGCGCCTCGATCAGGCCCTCGGGCTGGCAGGCGTGCGGCCCCCGGTACTGGCGGTCGTCGACGATCTGGAACTGGGCCAGGCTTCCCCAGTCGAGCGTGCGATAGAGCCGCATGTCCGCCCCGCGCGGTGGGCGAGCCCGCAGCGGCTGGTGCTCGTAATAGGCCTGGTAGGCGGCGGCACGGCGGCGCAGGAATGCGGCCGGATCGCCGTTGCCCTGGTCCAGCGCCCCTGCATAGTCGTTGGCCACCTCGTGATCGTCCCAGGTCAGCGCCCAGGGCGCGGCGTGGTGGGCGGCCTGGAGCAGGGGGTCGAGCTTGTAGGTGGCATAGCGGACCCGATAGCCGGCAAGATCCATCGGTTCGGGATTGCGGTGGAGGCGAACCGCGTCCTTCTTGTTGGGCGCGCCTTCGTAGATGTAATCGCCCAGGAAGAGGATCAGGTCCGGGTCTTCTTCCACGACATGGCGCCAGGCCGCGTAGAAGCCGACCTCGTACTTCTGGCAGGAGGCGAAGCAGAGCCGCAGGCGGTCCACGGCGGCGCCGCGTGCMGGGGCCGTGCGCGTGCGGCCCACCGGGCTGGCTTCGCCGCCGGCGATGAAGCGGTAGAAATAGGCCCGGCCGGGTCGCAGGCCCCCAGCCTCGACATGGACCGAATGGCCCCAGCGCGCCTCGGCGCGGGCCACGCCCGAGCGCACGATCCGCGAGAAGCGCTCATCCTCGGAAACCTCCCAGCGCAAGTCCACCGGGGCCGAAGTCATGCCGCCGTCGGGCGCCATGGGCTGCGGCGCGAGGCGGGTCCAGAGAATCACGCTTTCGGGTTCGGGATCGCCCGAGGCGACGCCGAGCGTGAACAGGCCCGGCGGCAGGCCGGCCGCCGCATGTGCACCGATCGAAAACAGCGTCCCCGCGGCCAGCGCGCCTCCCATGACGGCGCGGCGGGAATAGGCGAGAGGGGCGGTGGGGCGGGTTTCGGTCATGATGGCCGGGCTATCGGCATCCAATGTTACCGAACCGTGACAATTGCCAGCAGGCGCCGGTCCCTGCCGAAAAATGGCGAGGCGGCCGCAACGCAGTCGCAGCAAAAAGAAAGCCGGCCTATGGGACCGGCTTGAAAAGTTTTGGGAGAGGATGCCTGAAAGGCCCGTCCTTCTTGCGCCATGTTGCGGTGCAGCGCAATAGACAAAATTGCATGTGCAGTTGCAGCATCGCCAGCGCGTTGCGATCTGCGACATCTGTCGCAAGGCGTCAGACCATCGGGCTGGCCCGACCGTCGCGGTGGTGAAGCAGGGCGTCTACCGTTTCGAGCGCGCGGTGGAGGCGCGGGTGGTCCACGCTGCCGCCGATCGAGAGTCGCACGGCATGGCGCTGGCACGCCGGATCGACGCGGAAGTGCTCGCTGGAGACTGCGGAGATGCCGAGTGGGCGCATCGCGCTCACCAGTTCGTGAGCGCGGGTCTCTCCCTCCAAAGGGATCCAGAGATGATAGCCCGCAGGCGCGGTGCGGTAGGCGCCTGAAGGCAGGGTGGAAGCGACGATGGCCTGCCGGGCCAGGCATTCCTCGCGCACTTCGCCGACGAGGGCGGCCCAGGTGCCGTCGACCAGCCACTGCGTGCACACGGCCATATTGAGCGGCGGCGGCATGATCGTGGTCTCGTGCGTATCCGTGGCAAGGCGCATGGCGTCGCGCAGCAGCGGCGCGCGCAGGTAGGCCACCCGCAGCGCGGGCGAAATCAGCTTGGAGAGGCTGGCGACATGCCAGGTCCGCTCCGGCGCCAGCGCGGCAAGGGCGGGGACATCGGTCCTGTCCAGGCGCGAGTAGGGATCGTCCTCGATGAGGAGAACGTCGTGGCGGCGCGCGATCTCCACGATCCGCTCGCGCCGCTGCCGGCTGAGCGTGCCGGTCGTGGGGTTGTCGTTCTCGGGCACGAGATAGAGCGCGCGGATCGGCTGGGCGGTGCAGGCCCGTTCGAACGCGTCAGGGTCGATACCCTCTTCGTCGCCGGTCAGGGGCACGATGGCCATGCCCAGCCTGCGGCAGATCGCGGTCCAGCCCGGATAGACGAAAGCGCCGGTGCATAACGCGTCGCCCGGCTGGAGGATGGCGCTGGCCACGGCATGGAGCGCCGTCTGCGCGCCGCTGGTGACCACCACATTGTCCTCGTTCGCCTCGATCCCCGATGCACCGAGCCACAGCGCTCCGGCCACCCGGTCCTCGGGCGCGCCGCCTGCGGGCTGATACTGGAGACGGTTGGCGGCAGCCGGTCCGTCCAGCACCTGCTGCAGGCCCTGCGCGAAGCGCCGCGCGAAAGTGCCGGCAGCGGGGACCGGGGGCAGGTTCATCCCGGTATCGAAAGGCGCAACTTCGCTGGAAATACCGCCTGCAGGCCGATTGCGCACGAAGCTGCCGCGGCGACCTTCGGCATCGATCAGCCCCTGCCGCCGCGCTTCGGCATAGGCGCGGGTGACCGTTCCAGTGTCGATGCCGAGCGCTTCCGCCAATTCGCGCTGCGGGGGAAGACGGTCGCCGGGGGCGAGCTTTCCTTGCTCCAGATCGCGCCCGATGGCCGCGCAGATTGCCAGGTAGACAGGCCCGAGGGCCGGGTCGATCTCCGGCAGCCATTTTTGCGATGTGATTTGCATTGACTTTGTATGCATACAAAACCCATATGATGCAATATCGACTCCAGGGACATTTTTCGGATCGGACCATGACGCAGCCGGATACATTGCCGCCCAGCAAGGGACGCTGGATCTTCCATTGCGGGCTGAAGGGCTTGTGTCCGCGCTGCGGAAAAGGCGCGATGTTCCGCAAGTGGCTGAAGTTGCAGGATACCTGTCCCCAATGCGGGTTGGACTACGGCTTTGCAGCGCCCGACGACGGCCCGGCGTTCTTCTCGCTCTGCATCGTCGCCTTTCCTCTGACGTTCTTCGCCGTCTGGCTGCAAGTCGCGTTCGAGCCGCCGTTCTGGGTCCATCTGCTGACCTCGTTCCCGCTGCTGGGGATCGGATGCATCGTGCCGCTGCAATATATCAAGGGCTGGCTGGTCGCCTCGCAATACGTGAACAAGGCGCAGGAAGCCGGGACCGAGAAGCTTTGGGCCGACCTGAACGCAAGGGCGGAAAAGCATGATGCCTGACCGCTACGGCCACGCCGTGATCGGGATGGCGCGCAGTTTCGTGTCGGGATATCTGGAGGCGGCGGGACGAGCCGATCTCTCGCATATGGTGCGCGCGGGCGAGGGGGACGATTTTCCCGAGGTTCGCGCCGCGGTCGAGATGCTCTCGGTGCAGGCCGATGTCCTGCGGCGATATGAGGAAGCGCTGGGCCAATATGCCGATCCCGGTTTCTGGGACGAGGCGACGCCGGGCGGTGCGCTGGCCTTGCACGACAGCGGCCAGATGGCGCGCAATGTGCTGGGCGGCCGGCCGCCGTTCTTCCACCGCGACTGACGGCGATGACATGGCAAAGAGCCCTGCCGGTCCTGCTGGCAGCTGCCGCCCTCGTGTCAGGCTGCGGGGACGACCGGCGCGAGGAGCGCTTGCGCGTGGCCGGACCCGATCCCTCGTTCGAACGCCTCATGACAGTGGCCGACGCCGATTCCGGCGCGCGCAAGTTCCGTCAATGCGCGGCCTGCCATAGCGTGATCGAGGGCGCGATGGACCGCGGCGGGCCCAACCTTTTCGGCGTATTCGGCAAGCGTTTCGGCACCAACAGCACGCGCTACGGTTACACCGCCGCGCTTACCCGCGCGGGCGGAACCTGGGACGCGAAGACGCTCGACACCTGGATCGCCGGGCCTTCCGCCATGATTCCGGGCACGACGATGCAGTTCCCCGGCGTGCCGGACCCGCTCGACCGCGCGGACCTGATCACCTACCTGCGCAGCCAGAAGCCCCAGAGCTAGAGCAGTTTCCCGAAAAGCCGATGCAATCGCCGGCCGGCGTCCCCATATCGCTACCGGGCGGAAGGGCGGATGCAAGGAAAGTCACATGGCCAACGGTTGGGCGCCCGACGGCGCCGTTCAGGACCAGATCGACGACAGCCTCAAGGACGCCGTCTCCATCGCCCGGGCAAGATTGCCGCAGGGTGAGGGGCTGGAGGATTGCGAGGTCTGCGGAGAGACCATTCCCCCCGCCCGCCGCCGTGCACTCCCCGGCGCGCGGACATGCGTTTCCTGCCAGTCCCAGCGCGACAAGCGGCCGGATTTCTCCGGCATCAACCGGCGCGGCAGCAAGGACAGCCAATTGCGCTGAGCACGGCTCCGGCGAGCCGGAACAACTCGGCGCACCACTTCGTTTCCTCGCAAAACGGAGTAGCCCATGGCCGACCACGACAGCGAAGTCTCTACCGTTCCTGCGCTCGATATCGATCGCTACCTCGGAACATGGTTCGAAATCTGCCGCTTGCCTCTCAAGTGGGAGGATGCGCAAGCCCGGGACATTACCGCCACTTATTCCCGCAACCCCGACGGTAGCGTCCGGGTGGAAAACCGCTGCATCGACAAGGAAGGGAATCCGGACCGATCGATCGGGCAGGCCTTCCCGATCGACGGCAGCAATGCGCGCCTGAAAGTCAGCTTCCTGCCCCAGTTCCTGCGCTGGATCCCCTTCACCAAGGGCGACTACTGGGTGCTGCGGATATCCTCGGACTATACGGTGGCGCTGGTCGGCACGCCCGATCGCGACAACCTCTGGCTCCTGTCCCGCACCGCCGATCTTGCGCCGGACGTGACGGCGGACTTCCTGGGAGCGGCCGAGCGCGAGGGCTTCGACTTGTCCGGGCTGATCACGCCGGTTCAGAGCGGATATGCCGTGCCGGAGGCGGCCTTCACCGACTGATGCAGAGGCTTCCCTTGGGCTTGCGGTCATGTATGGTGGAATAAGATAACACCATATGGGATCGATTTTCGACCCGAACCGGGAGCATAAATGTCCAGCAGCCACTGCGATCGCCGTACTTTCGCATTATCCGTGATGGCGCTGCCGCTTCTGGCGCAGGCCGGCGGGGCGGGGGCGGAGCCGGACATTGCGGTGTCGATCGTAAGCTTCGGTGCAAAGGCGGATGGCGTCACCATCAACACCCGCGCCATCCAGGCGGCGATAGACAGTCTCGCCAAACGGGGTGGCGGGACGGTGGTGGTGCCGAAGGGCGTTTTCGTCAGCGGCGCGCTATTTCTCAAGCCGAGAGTCCACCTTCATCTCGCCGAAGGAGCGGTGCTGCGCTGTACCACGCGGATGGAAAATTTCCCGCCGCGCCGCACCCGCATCGAGGGGCATTTCGAGCCCAGCTTTACCCCGGCGCTCATCAATGCGGATGGCTGCCACGGGCTGCGCATCACCGGCAGCGGCACGCTGGACGGTGCGGGACGCCCGGTCTGGGACCGCTTCTGGAAGCTGCGCAATGCCGCGCCCGTTCCCGACGAGTTCCCGAACCTCGGCCTGCCGCGCGCGCGCCTGGCCCTGATCGAGAATTCGAAGAACGTCCTTGTCGAAGGCGTGACCTTCAAGGATTCCCAGTTCTGGAACCTGCACCTCTATCGCTGCGAGGACGTGCTGGTGCGCTATGCGCGCTTCGAAGTGCCGGACGACTATGCCCAGGCGCCCAGTACCGACGGCATCGATGTCGACAGTTGCCGGCAAGTGACGGTGGACGGCTGCACGTTCTCGGTGACGGACGATTGCATCGCCGCCAAGGGATCGAAGGGGCCGCATGCCCTGGAAGACAGGGACAGTCCCCCGGTGGAGGGGCTGCGCGTGCGCAACTGCCACTTCCGGCGCGGCCATCACGCCCTGGCCTGCGGCAGCGAGGCCACGGTCGTGCGCGATGTCGTGATGGAGAACTGCCGCGTGACCGGCAGGATGGTGCTGGCGCGCCTCAAGCTGCGCGCCGACACGCCGCAGCGTTACGAGGATATCCGCTTCCGCAACATCCGCCTGGATCATGCCGAAGGCACGGTCATGGCGGTGGAGCCCTGGAGCCAGTATACCGACCTCAAGGGCATGGCTCCGCCGATGTCATGGGTGCGCGGGCTGGAGTTTTCCGGCATCAGCGGCCGGTTCGGCGCGCTCGGCACGATCAGGCCCAATCCGGGGCAGACGGAAATCCGCGACGTGCTGCTGAAGAACTTCGCTCTGCAACTGGCCGACGGGGAACTCCACGGGCAGGGCGTGGAGGACATCGTGTTCGATCACGTCATGATAAACGGGAAAGTGCGCAAGGCGCCTGCCGCTCAGGGGTAGGATCGCGCCGGCGAGGGCAGTCCCGTCAATTGACGGCGTGCGCTGCCTCTTCGCTGGCCGGAGACTGCAGCGCAGCGCGGGCGCGTTCGAGAGCGGTGGTGAAATCGGCGCGGCGGATGTCCTTGGTGGCGCGAACCAGCTTGCGCAGTTCCTGGGCGGTACGGGCGCGCAGGGTCTCGTCGGCGATACGGTCGAATTGACGGGTCAGCCATTCCACCGAAGCGGGTTTCGCGTTGCGGTGCGAACGGAACGCCAGTTCCACGGGAGGCGCCAGAAACACCAGCGTTGCAATGCCTTCATATGGCGGAAGACCGAACAATTCCACGAACCCTGAACCCTTTTCCTCGATGGCGCCGCGATGCGCTCGAACTATTCATAGGATCGGGTTAGCCAACCCGGTCGCGCGATTGCGACGAACCGTTGACAACGATTGCCGATAGCCGCGCCGGGTAGGGTGAAGGCGTGAAACGCGCAGGGCTTGCGCCGCTTCGGCACGACAATGAGGCCCCGCACGCACCAGCGCGCGAGGCCCAGTCAGGGTCGCACTTTGAATTTCGATGGATCGGTCCCGGAGAGGCCGGGGCCTGACGGTTATGCGGCGGGAACGGTTCGCTCGCCCGCGATCGGCTGGGCGGCATCGAGGCCGCGGTGACAGCTGCGCAGGACCAGGTCGCTCCATTGCGCCATGTTCTCGGTATAAGCGCGCACGGAATCGGTGATGAACGACACCCCGACTTGCGATGCACTGGCCGGATCGCCGGCCTTTGCCATGCCGTCCAGGCAGGTCAGCAGCCGTTCGCGTGCCGTCGAGACCTGGGCCACGATCTGCGCCTGAATTTCCTGGCCGTTTTCGAACATCTGTTCCGCGGCGATCCGCGTGGTCGAGGCGAGGTGCTCGCTCATGGACCTGGCGCGATCGATGCCTTGTTCGAAACCTGCGAACTCAATCATGCTTCATCCTCTGTCCAATAGCTGCTTTCGAAGTCGCGAATGCATCACGTCCGTGCTCGGGGCCTCCAGCGGAAACGCGAGGCCCCCAAGCGCCCTTAGTCTCCGTCCAGCAGGGCCCAGAGCCGCTGCTGCAGGGCAGCCGATTCCGAAGGCGTGAGCGAAGGACGCCCATCCTTKTCCGAGCGTGACCATGACCGGTGCGCCGGTGCCGCGACATACGACGATCCGCGCAGGTTCGTCCGCCCTCTCCTCGAGCCGATGCTCATGACGATCCAGTTCCTCCTCGCAATAAGTCAGCAAGACCGGACGCGCATTCCCTGGCGCTTTGCCGGTGCATTCGGCGATAATCGTATACTTATTATTATTGTATGCCGTTTGGCGTTCTTGCGAGGGCTTATCTACAGTTCGCACTCGGTTTTAAAAAGAGGAAAACTTTGTACGGCCGCGTACAGTGGTTTGGGGTAGCCCGAAAGGGTAACTCTACTGATCGAAAATGAGTATATGTAAAAATACGGTGCTTTTGCAGATACTTGCCTGGCGCGTCGGGAAAGCCGCATCTCAAGGAACCTTGGCGCGCATCGATCGTTGTATTTTCCTGATAAAATGGAATATCTCTTGGTCGGTCCGGCCAGGGGGAGGGCTCTGCCGATGACAGGCGGATTGAAGACGGGAAAGACCTGCAACAAGTTGTTGCTGGGCATGTCGAAAGACGACCGCGGGCGCGTCGAATCGCTGCTGCGCCGGGAGTGGCTTGCCACCCGGCAGTATCTGGAGCGACGCGGCGAACTTCAGGAAAAGGTCTACTTCATCGAATCGGGCGTGGTTTCCAACCTGGAGACCAGCGACATTCCCATACCGCTGGAAGTCGGCGTGGTCGGCTGCGAGGGTATCGTCGGCGCGAGTGCGATCTGCACCCTGCTTCCGCAGCGTGACAGCTGCGTCCAGATCGAAGGAGAGGCGCTTTCGCTGGATCGCGGGGAATTCCAGACCTTGCTGGAAACGAGTCCGTCGCTGCTGCGCTACCTCCTGCGTTACATCCAGACGCAGATCGTGCAGATCAGCCTTGCCGCCAGCGCCGGCGTGCGGGCCACGGTGCAGCAACGCCTGGCGCGCAAGCTGCTGATGTACCACGACCGCATCGGCAACGACGATCTTGCGCTCACGCATGAGGCGATGTCGATCATCCTCGGCGTTCGCCGGGCTAGCATAACCCACGCCATCCACAACCTCGAGGCCGAGCGCTGGATCAGGGCGCAGCGCGGATTGGTGCATATCCGCGACCGCGCAGGCCTGGTGAAGTATTGCGGGCCGTTCTACGGCGTCGCGGAGGCTCGCTACGCCGAGATCATGGGCCACGAATCCTGAGGCTGCCCTTGCCGCGCGCGCTCGAGATGGCCGGAAGCAGATCTCACGCAACTTACGGCCGGCTGATCCATTGTGCCCGCATGGAATTTGCGCACCTGCAGACGGGGAGAACGCCTGTGCACAGTCATGATGCCGTCGCTCTGTTCGTAAGGCGTATCCAGCTGAGAAGCGTGGTTTCCGCCGAGGAAGTGGAAGCGATGCAGCAGCTTGGCGGCCGCCGCGTCCATGCCTCGCGCGGGCAGGATCTGGTTCTTCCGGGCCACGGCGTGAACCATGCGATCCTGCTGGTGGACGGCCTGCTGGCCCGGTTCGACCAGATGGCGGACGGCAAGCGGCAGATCACGGCGCTGCACATCCCGGGCGACATGGCCGATCTGCATTCGGTGCCGATGCCGCTCCCGGCCTGGGGCATCCAGGCGCTGGTGCCCTCGGTCGTGCTGCACATTCCGCACGGCGACCTGCGCAGGCTTGCGGATTCCCGTCCCGCGATTGCCAGGGCGTTCTGGCGCGACACCGTGACGGATGCCTCCATCCTGGCGAAATGGACGGCCAATCTCGGCCGGGCCGATGCCGTCACCCGCACGGCGCACCTGATCTGCGAGATGGGCATGCGGATGGAAGCGCACGGGCTGGACGCGCGGGACGCTTTCGCCCTGCCGATCACCCAGGCCCAGATGGCCGATGCGCTGGGCCTCACCACCGTTCACGTCAATCGCACGGTCTCCGCCTTGCGCCAGGAATGCGGCCTTCTCTTCGAGCAGGGGCGGGTGCGCGTGGAGAACTGGGAAGCCCTGGCCGGTCGCGGCAGTTTCGATCCGGGCTACCTGATGCTCGACGTTCGGGTCTGAGCGCCCGCCGCCGCAAGTCGAGGCGGCAGGATCCATCGACGTGAAAGGGGATAGTGCGGGGCGCCTGCTTGTGCAGGCATCGGCGGAAGACTAGCGGCTTGCGCGGATGGCCGAACAGAGGATGCGCCTGCGATGACCGACGACGAACTGATCGACCATGCCCAGCGGCTTTACGATCTTGCCGCATCGCGGGTGGGGTCGCGCCTCGACCTGATCCATCTTCGCGATCTGGTGCCCGATCTGCTCGACCGGCTGCGCTCCCGGATCGATCCCGACCATGAAGGCGAAGGCGCGGGTTCTTTCTGACATTCGCGGTATTCTTCGCATGGTCCGCGGACGATGGCGAGCAGGAGGGGGCGGCAACGCAGCGCGCCACCGCCCCCCGGTCCATCGTTGTTTAGAGGCGAGGACCGGGCGCGGCCTCTAGAGCGGGTTTGCGCCGACAACAAGCGGGCGGCGGCCATAACCCACCGCCCAGATCGCCGGAAAAGCCCGTCTTGCCGTTCACGCCGGACATGGAAAGGCCGCCCACCGTGCATGGGGGCGGCCTTGATGGAGTGACGGGGCCCGGTCGGGGGTGGGGATTGGGCCCTCGGGGTCTCTGCCTCTTTGAGCAGTCCCGATCTCAACACCCCTGTCGCGAAGAGGTTCCGCCCTTTCGCGGAAAACCGAACATGACGAAGAGTTAATCTGCCGCCCGGATAGCAGTTAAGCCCCGCTTAAGGAGAATTCGGGCTGGACGCGATCCTTTCGAAACGTGGGCTTCGCGCCCCTGGATAACCGCAATGACCCTGATGCAGCCGCTTCTGCCCGTGCCGCCCTCCGTACTCGACGGAGCGGAGGCGCGCGCCGTGGAGGCGAGGCTGCCGGAGCGTTCGGCAGTCCGTCCGGCCACGCGCCTGACGGCATCGGGCCAGGGCGATGTGCTTCGCCGCCATCTCATGGTCGGCCTCACGCTCAGCCTGGTGGCTCTGGGGATGCTGCTGCACCGGGCCGGGCTGCGGATCGACCCCTGGCGTGCGGGTAACCTGCCCTTCTATCTCGCGGGCGCCCTGGCGCTGGCATGCCGCCATTTCCTTCCCCGGATGCGGTGGCGCCATGCGCAGGCCGGTGCGGCGTTCAGTGAATATGCGGCGCTGTTCGCCGCGATCTCGCTGATGGGGGCGGCCGCCAGCTATCCGGTCGCCGCGCTCACGCATGGTTATGCCGATGACGCCCTGCAGCGGATCGACGAGGCGCTGGGGTTCGACTGGCTCGCGCTCTATCGCCAGGTCGTCGCGCATCCCTGGCTCCAGGTGCTGGGGACGACCGCCTATCGCAGCATCTATATCACGCCCGCGCTGCTGCTGTGGTCGGCGGCAAAGTCCGGACAGCGCGAGGCGGCCTATCGCTTCCTGGCCGGTTTCTGGCTGGCGGCGGTCATCACCCTGGGCGTGTTCAGCCTGATGCCGGCGCTGGGGCCGTTCTCGCATTTGTGGCACCAGCCGATCGTCTACATGCCGGAGAGCGAGCTTTGGCAGCCCGGCCTGATCCCGGCGCTGCGGGCACACGGCGTCCATGTGGTGGACCTGGCGCATCTGCGGGGCATCGTTTCGGCGCCGAGTTTCCACACTGCCGCGGCCGTGCTCTACATCGTCGCGGCCTGGCGGATTCCGGGGCTGCGCTGGCCGGTGATCGCCCTGAATGGGGCGATGCTCCTGTCCACGCCGGTGGAAGGCACGCATTATCTGATCGACATGATCCTGGGCGCGGCGGTGGCGGTAACCGCGCTTTTGCTGCTCGAATGGCACGTGCGACGCCTGAAAGCGGGCGCTGTTCGCGGCTCGCGCTGGACGGCTGCGCGACAATATGGCAGCGAGCGTGCCGCTTCGACTTCCGAAGATCGCAGAGAATTCCATATCGGGCCTCCTTCTCGCCAGGCAGAAGGCGGGTGGGCCCCATGATCGGCTGAACGGGACAACATGGCGAACCAGACTGGCAGCACGCGCGCGGGATCGCCGCTTGAACTGACCCTGCGCGGGGTGCTGCTCGGCGGCGTGATCACGCTGCTCTTCACGGCGGCGAACGTCTATCTGGGCCTCAAGGTTGGCCTGACTTTCGCCACCTCGATCCCGGCAGCCGTGATCTCGATGGCGATCCTGCGCGGGTTCAAGGACTCGACGATCTTCGAAAACAACATCGTCCAGACCGTCGCCAGTGCGGCCGGGACGCTGGCGGCCATCATCTTCGTGTTGCCGGGGCTGGTCATGATCGGCTGGTGGCAGGGCTTCCCTTATTGGACCACCGCCGCGATCACCGGGACGGGCGGCATTCTCGGCGTGTTGTTCTCCGTACCGCTGCGCCGTGCGCTGGTGCTGGATACGCCGCTGCCCTATCCCGAAGGCCACGCCGCCGCCGAAGTGCTGCGCGTCGGCTCCGAATCGCGCGAAGGTGCCGAGGAGAGCGCCAAGGGTCTCTCCGTCCTCCTGTGGAATGCGCTGGCGTCCGCCGGCTTCGCGATCCTCACCCAGACGCGCCTTGCCGTGGCGGAAGCCTCGGTCTGGTTCCGCGCCGGGCCCGGTGCGACCGGCATTTCCGGCGGCCTCTCCTTCGCCCTGATGGGCGTGGGGCACCTCGTGGGTATTTCGGTCGGCATGGCCATGTTCCTCGGCCTCGTGGTGGGCTGGTGGGTGCTCCTGCCGATCCTGACCGCGCAGAACCCACTGCCGGGCGGGGCGGAAGTCTGGGCTTCCACCGTATTCTCCGAAAACGTCCGCTTCTTCGGCGCCGGCGTGATCGGCGTGGCTGCCGTCTGGACCTTGCTGCGCATCGCCGGACCGGTGATCGGCGGCGTCCGTTCCGCCCTTGCCGCCAGCCGTGCGCGCCAGGCGGGCGAGAAGCTGGCGGTGGAGGAGCAGGATCTGCCGATCTCCATCGTCTTCATCGGCACGCTCGCCATGCTGGTGCCCATCGCGGTGCTGCTGTGGAGCGTCATCGGCAGCGGACCGCTGGCAGGCTCCGAAATGCTGCTGATTTCCGGCGCGCTGGCCTTCATTCTGGTGATCGGCCTGCTGATCGCGGCGGTCTGCGGTTATATGGCGGGCCTGATCGGTGCGTCCAACTCGCCCGTTTCGGGCATCGGCATCCTCTCGGTGGTGGCGGCCTCGCTCATGCTGGTGGGCCTGTTCGGCCGTGACCAACCGACCGGAACCACCGAGGCGCTGGTGGCCTATGCCCTGATCGTCACCGGCATCGTCTTCGGCGTGGCGACGATCTCGAACGACAATCTCCAGGACCTCAAGACCGGGCAGCTGATCGGCGCGACGCCGTGGAAGCAGCAGGTCGCTCTGGTGATCGGCGTCGTGTTCGGGTCGCTGGTGATCCCGCCGGTGCTGGACCTGCTGAACACCGCCTTCGGCTTTGCGGGCGCGGCCAATGCCGGCCCGAACGCGCTGCCCGCCCCGCAGGCGGCACTGATCTCGACCCTGGCCAAAGGCGTGCTCGGCGGCAATCTCAACTGGACGATGATCGGTTGGGGTGCTGCTGCCGGCGTGGCCTTCATCGTGATCGACGAAGTGCTGGGCGCGATGGGCCGCCTGCGCCTGCCGCCGCTCGGCGTCGGTATCGGCATCTACCTGCCGATGAGCGTGATCCTGCCGACCGTGATCGGATCGGTGCTGGGCTTCTTCTACGACCGCTGGGCCGGGAAGCAGCGCGATCCCGAATTCGCCGAGCGCATGGGCGTGCTCACGGCGACGGGCCTGATCGTGGGCGAAAGCCTCTGGGGCGTCGGTTTCGCCGGGATCGTTGCGGCTTCGGGCAGCGACGCGCCTTTGGCCCTGGTAGGCGACGGCTTCGCCGGACCGGCGCTCGTCGGTGGCACGCTGCTGTTCTTCGTCCTGGTTCATGCGCTCTATCGCCGGACCCGCAAGCTGGTGACTTCGGACTGAAGGCGCTGCCCGGTGCCGCGATCTGCGGCATCGGGAACCGGCAAATCCACTGTCCGTTAGTCAAAGGCTGTCCTTGTCGAGACAGCGACCGCGCCGGCGCCCTCTACGCGCGCCGCGTGATCTGCGTGCTGCGGATCAGCTCTCCATTTCGGTCGCCGAGGCCTTCGCCCGCCTCTCGATCGTTCTTTCGAGGCGCCACCGGAACCCCTGCAAGTGACGGAAACAAAAACCATTTCGGCCTGAAAAATAGAGCCGTAATGAATGTAAATGCGTCTCGTTGAGAACTTCGTGCTCTTCTTTGAAGATGCCGTCTAATCATTGAGAAATAGCGGATTCCGTTGCCCCAAGACGAGATCGGCAGACTTCGCGTCGCTGCTCATGCGCGCGTCGATCTGGCCGTGTTTTGCCTTCCCGTGTCCAATCGCGCAGTCTCTGTGACAAATCGCTTACTTCGCTCGGGAAACTTCGGCTGGAAATCGACGTTGCAGGCCGTAACTAGGTGACATCGCCTAAGTTAAAAACCTGATGGGGACTGGGCCGCTGACGTATTGATGAGTTGGAGGGGCGTAAAAATCCTGTTGCCGTGGCGCCCTAGGTCACGGTGAATAAAACAGAGATTGGTTAGTTGATAAAACTAACCAAGGCGATCTCTTCGGTTCGTCCGCAGACGCGGGCCATCTTCGCGCAACGAACGGCTGTATCGCGCTAGGCGATACTTCAATGCTGGGAGGACCGAGATGGACAAGCGGGTCGAGATCGTGAATCGCGCCACCAAGGCAACAACCAATGCCGTCGCCCGAGCCGGCGAAACCCGCATCCCGATCCCCCTCGATTCCAACGTCAAGATCGACGCCCCGCCCAATTCCGTCGCATCCATGGTCCGCGAGGGCGACGACCTCGTCCTGAAGTTCGCGGATGGATCGATCATTCGTCTTGAGGGCTACTTCGGCTGCTCGCCGGAAGACCTCGGGCAATTGACGCTCGACGATCCCTCCAACGGATCGCAATGGCTGGTGAACTTGAGCGAGGTGTCCTGCGTGGCGCCGGGCGATGTTTCCACCGAGGCGGTCAACTACAACCTGACCCCGCTCGACAGTGCCGCCGCCAGCACGGCCGGTGCCGCCGGCGCGGCGGCGAGCGGCGGAATCAGCAACGGCCTCCTGATCGGTCTGGGCGCGCTGGCCGTTGGCGGCGGTGTCGCTGCGGCTGCCGGCGGCGGCGGTGGCGGTGGCGGCGGCGGAAATGTCGGTAACCCGCCCAGCGACACCACGGCGCCTGCGGTGCCGGTCGTTTCCAGCGGCCTCCAGTCGGGCGGTGCCACCAACGATACGACACCCACCTTCAGCGGCACGGCGGAAGCCGGCTCGACGGTAACCGTCTTCGACAACGGCACACGCATCGGCACAGCCACCGCCGCAGCCAACGGTACCTGGACTTTCACGCCCGGCACGCCGCTCGGCGAAGGCGCCCATAGCCTGACTTTCACGGCCACTGACGCCGCCGGCAACCAGAGCGCCGCCACGCCGGCACGCGGCTTCACCGTGGACACGGCCGCGCCCGCAGCGCCCGCCGTCACCGGCGGCCTCGCGCCGGGCGACGCGACCAATGATACGACGCCGACATTCACCGGCACGGCGGAGGCCGGATCGACCGTAACGGTCTTCGACAATGGCACGTCCATCGGCACGGCGACGGTCGGCCCCGACGGCACCTGGACCTTTACGCCCGCCGCCCCGCTTGGCGAGGGCGCGCATAGCCTGACGTTCACCGCCACCGATCCGGCAGGCAACCCCAGCGCCGCCACGCCGGCGCTCGGCTTCACCGTGGACACGGCTGCGCCTGCTGCGCCGGTGCTATCCGACCGACGGCACCACGATCTCCGGCACGGCCGAGGCCGGCGCCRCGATCGGCCTCGATACGAATGGCGATGGCACGCCTGACGCGACCACCACGGCCGGTGCAGACGGCACCTGGAGCATCACGCTGCCGGCCCCGCTCGGCAACGGCACCGTCGTCAGCGCCACGGCCACTGACGCGGCAGGCAATCCCTCCGCTCCGGCGAACGCTACGGTGGTGAATGGGGTGGACAACGTGCCGCCGCCGATCCCGGTCGTCACCGACGGCGTCGCCGCCGGGGGCGCCACCAACGACACCACGCCGACGTTCCAGGGCACCACGGAGCCGGGATCGAGCGTCACCGTTCTCGACAACGGCACGCCGATCGGCGCTGCAACCGTTGCCGCCGATGGCACCTGGAGCTTCACGCCGACTGCGCCGCTGGGCGAGGGGCCGCACAGCCTGACTTTCGTGGCCACCGATGGAGCGGGCAACCAGAGCCCGGCCTCGGCGCCTTCCGCATTCTCGGTAGACACTATCGTTCCGGCCGCTCCGGCGCTCAATCCCACCGACGGCACCACGATCTCCGGGACGGCGGAAGCGGGCGCGACCATCGGCCTCGACACCAACGGCGACGGTACGCCGGATGCGACCACGACGGCTGCCGGTGACGGCACCTGGAGCATCACCCTGCCGGCCCCGCTGAGCGACGGCACCGTGGTCGGCGCCACGGCCACCGATGCTGCGGGCAATGTCTCGGGCACCGGGAACGCGACGGTCGACGCGGGCATCGATACCACGCCGCCCGCCGCCCCGGTCGTGTCTGGCGGCAGCGACAATACGGCGCCGGTCATTGCGCCGTTGCTGCCCGATACCGCCACGAACGATCCCGCGCCCACTTTCGGCGGTACGACCGAGCCGGGCTCGACCGTGGCGGTGTTCGACAATGGCGCGCCGATCGGCAATGCCACTGTCGCCGCCAACGGCAGCTGGACGTTCACGCCGCTGGTCGCGTTGGGCGAGGGGCCGCATAGCCTGACCTTCGTCGCGACGGACGCCCTGGGCAACCAGGGTGCCGCGTCCGCGCCCTTCGCCTTCACTGTCGACACGAATGCTCCCGTAGCGCCCACGGTCAATCCCACCGATGGCACGATGATCTCCGGCACCGCCGAGATCGGCGCGGGCGTGGGTATCGACATGACCGGGGACGGCGTTCCCGATGCCTACGTCCAGGCGGACGGAGCCGGGAACTGGACTTACGTGCCCGGAAGCGCCGTGCCCGATGGCGTGACGATCTCCGTCACGGCTATCGATGCCGCGGGCAATGTCTCGCCGCCGGCCGCCGTGATCGTCGATGCCAGCGTGCCGGTCGCGCCGGGCATCACGGAAGTGGTCGACGACGTGCAGGGCGTCATCGGCGTCGTCCCGCGCGGTTCGGTGAGCAACGATGCCACGCTGACGATCAACGGCACGGCCGAGCCCGATTCCACGGTGCGGATTTACGACGGGACCACGCTGATCGGCACGCTCATCGCCGACCCATCCGGCAGCTGGACGCTCACCACCGGCGTTCTCGCCGAAGGTCCGCACGAGTTTGCCGTTACCGCCACCGACGCCACCGGCAATGTCAGCGGCCCTTCGGTGACTTACGGCGTCGTGGTCGATCTTTCGCCTCCGGCGTCGCTGGTCGTGAACCCCACGGACGGCTTCACGCTCACGGGTACGACCGAGATCGGCGCGACCGTGCTGGTCGACACCAATGGCGACGGCACGGCCGACCAGACCGTGACCGCGGGGGCAGACGGCAGCTGGAGCGTCACTTTCACCGCGCCTCTGCCCGACGGGACGGTCGTCAGCGTGACGGCGGTGGACGTCGCGGGCAATTCCACTGCGCCTGCCACTGTCACCGTGGATGACAGCATCGATACCACGCCGCCGCCCATTCCCGTCCTGGCGGTGGTGACGGATAATGCCGATCCCGTGCAAGGGTCGCTGTCGAACGGCGGCTCCACCAACGACACCCAGCCCACTCTCAACGGTACGGCCGAAGCCAATGTGGCCGTGACGATCTACGACAACGGTATCCTGCTGGGCACGACCACGGCGGACGGGCTGGGGGACTGGCAGTTCGAACCGACCGCGCCGCTTGGCGAAGGCGCCCATAGCCTGACGGTGACGACAACCGACACCAATGGCAACGAGAGCCAGCCATCGCCTGCCTTCGCGCTGACGGTCGATACCGCGGCCCCCGCCGCCCCGGTCATCAATCCTTCGGACGGGCAGGCCATCACCGGCACGGCCGAGGCCAACGCTACCATCAATCTGGACCTCAACAACGACGGCACCGCCGATACCTCGGTCCAGGCCGACGGCGCGGGCGTCTGGAGCTATACGCCGCTCGCGCCGCTGATCAGCGGCACGATTTCCGCCACCGCTACGGATGCGGCCGGCAACACTTCCGGCCCGGCGATCGGAACGGTCGACGCCACCGCTCCGCTGGCGCCGACGATCGTCGCGGTGGCCGACGATGTCGGAATCTACACCGATCCGCTTGTGGACGGTGCCTCGACCGACGATGCCCAGCCCACCTTCAGCGGCACGGCCGAGGGCAACGCCATCATCACGCTCTACGAAGGCACGACGGTGATCGGCACGGCGCAGGCCGGTCCTTCCGGTGCCTGGTCGGTGACGCCGCTGGTGCCGCTGGGGCAGGGGAGCCACGCGCTCACCATCACGGCGACGGACGCGGTGGGCAACGAGAGCCTGCCGGCGACGTTCACCGTCGTGGTCGACAACCAGGGCCCGGACGCGCCCGTCATCACGTCGGTGGCGGACGGCGTGGGGGCGATCACCGATCCTCTGGTATCGGGCAGCGTCACTGACGATACCCGGCCGGCGTTTACCGGAACGGCGGAGTCCGGCTCCACGGTTTCGATTTTCAGCAACGGGACGCTGCTGGGCACGGCCCAGGCAGACGGCACGACGGGCATCTGGAACTTCATCCCCGGCGCGGCGCTGCCGGAGGGGAGCAACAGCATCGTCGTCATCGCCACGGACCTTGCCGGCAATGCCGGCACGCCCTCGGCGCCCTTCACGCTGACCGTGGACAGCGTGGTTCCCACCACACCCGCGATCACATCCGCCTTCGATAACGTAGGGTCCGTGCAGGGCGCGTTGGCGAGCGGCGCGGCAACCGACGATACCCTGCCGGTCCTGTCCGGAACCGCCGATGCGAATGCCCAGGTCGACATCTTCGAGGGGGGCATTCTCGTCACCACGGTGACGGCCGATGCCTTCGGCGTCTGGAACTTCACGCCTGCCACCCTTGCGCCGGGCACCTATACTTATACCGCGAGTGTCACCAATGAGGCCGGCGTGCCCAGCGCCGTCTCTCCGGACTTCGTGCTGACGGTCTCGACTGCGCTTCCCGGCGCACCCTCGATCACATCCGCTGCCGACGATGTCGGACGCTACACGGCCGCGCTGGCGAGTGGCGACGTGACCGACGACGTGTTGCCGGTGCTGAGCGGCACGGCGCCGATCGGCAGCACCGTAACGGTCTACGACAATGGCACGCCCCTGGGCCTGGCGACCCTGGATGGGCTTGGCGGCTGGACCTTCACGCCGACTTCGGCGCTGTCCGAAGGCCCGCATGTCTTCACCGCCACGGCCACCGATGCCGTCGGCAATACCAGCCTGGCGTCCGGCGGCTTCACGCTGGAAGTGGACACCAGCGCGCCGCTCGCCCCCGAAATCGATCCCAGCGCGGGCGCGATCCTGAACGGCACGGCGGAAGCGGACGCCACGATCCTGCTGGACCTCGACGGTGACGGCACGATCGACGCCACCACCTTTGCCGACGGCAACGGGGTCTGGAGCTATACCCCTGCGACCCGGCTGGACAACGGAACGACGGTGATCGTCACGGCGGTCGATACGGCGGGCAATGCCTCGGGCACGGACAGCGTGGTGATCGACCGCACGCCGCCGCAGGCACCGAGCATTACCCAGATCCTGGACAATGTCGGCGCGCAGACCGGCAATGTCGCCAATGGCGGCACCACCGACGACACTTTGCCCGAACTGACGGGTGCGGGTGAGCCGGGCTCGACGATCAACCTCTTCGATTTCGGCGCGCCGGTCGGCACTGTCGTGGTCGGCGCCACCGGCACCTGGTCCTTGCAGCTGACGACGCCGCTCGGTTCGGCGCCGCATTCCTTCACGGCCACGGCTACCGATCCGCTGGGCAATGTCGGCCCGGCCTCGGCTGCCTATGCGGTGACCGTGGACGTCAGCCCGGTCGTCCTGCCGGTCATCACTTCGGTGCGGGACGATGTCGGTACGATCGTCGGCACGGTGGCGCCGGGCGCCACGACCGACGATGCGCTGCCGACGATCGTCGGAACCGCGGGCGGCAACGCGACCGTCGCCGTCTATGACAGTGTGGCGGGCCTGTTGGGCACCACCGTGGCGAACGGCAGCGGCGACTGGTCCTTCACCCCCGCTGGAACGCTGGGCGGCGGCCAGCATACCTTCACGGTCATCGCCACCAATGCTGCCGGCAACTCCAGCAGCTTTTCAGCCGGCTACCAGATCAATATCGATACCACCGTTCCCGCGGTGCCGACGATCACCCAGGCCAACGACGATGTGCCGGGCATCACGACGCCGGTGCTGAGCGGGGGCCTTACCAACGATACCACGCCCACCCTCATCGGCAGGGCGGACGGCAACGCGGTGGTCACGATCTACGCCAATGGCGTTGCGATCGATACCACCACGGCTTCGCCGACCGGCGACTGGCAATATGTGCTCGTAACGGGCGGAGACGGTCCGCAGAGCATCACCGTCAGCGCCGCCAACGCGGCCGGAAGCAGCAGCGTGCAGTCAGCGCCCTTCGTCTTCACCGTGGACGCCACGCCCCCCGCGGCACCCCTGGTCAATCCCACGAATGGCACGGGAACGCTCAGCGGTACGGCCGAGCCGAACACTACGGTGAGCATCGTCATCGGCGGCGGGACGCCCGCGACGGCGAACGTCGACGCATCCGGCAACTGGACTTACGCCATTCCCGGCAGCAATGCCGAAAACACGCAGATCGCGGTGACCGCGATCGACGCGGCGGGCAACGGATCGTCGGCCACGACGGTATTCGTCGACCTGACCGGGCCTGCCGCAACTGTCGCCATCGCTGCGCAAGACGATCAGGGCCTCGTCATGGGCGCGATCGCGCCCAATTCGACGACCGACGATACGCTTCCCCTGTTCTCCGGAACCACCGAAGCCTACGCGACGGTTCGGGTCTTCGACGCCGGACAGCCGATCGGCACCGTCCAGGCCGACCTCAACGGCAATTGGAGCCTCACGCCGGGTGTCGCGCTTGGCAACGGCGTTCACAGCATCACGTATATCGCCACCGACCTTGCCGGAAATGCAGGCACGGAAAGTCCGGCGCTGGTCTTCACGGTTCTGACCGGAAACCCGAGCGTGCCCACGATCGTCCAGGTTGCCGACGATGGCCCGACACCTGGCGCCATCCTGGGCGGCGGCGCCACCAACGACCCGACGCCGCTCATATCCGGCAAGGCCGATCCGGGCGCCATCGTCACCTTGATCATCGATGGAACCGGCGTCGCCACGATGACCGCAACCGGGACCGGCGACTGGTCGTTCAACGCGCCCAGCCTCGATGACGGGCCGCATACGATCGCCGTCTCGGCCGCCAATGCTGCGGGCAATCAAAGCGGGCCTTCGGACGACTTCGCGATCGTCGTCGATACTCTTGCGCCCGGTGCGCCTGTCATCACCGGCAGCGACGGCACCACCGTCATGGGCACGAGCGAAATCGGCGCCACGATTACGCTCGCAGTCTCCGGCGGCGGTACTTACGAAACTACGGCCAACAGCGTCGGCCAATGGAGCCTGACCCTGCCGATACAGGCCGCCAACGGAACCACTCTCACTGCCACTGCGAGAGATGCAGCAGGCAACAATTCCGGTCCCGGGACCGGCACGGTCGACCAGGGCGTCGACATGACTCCGCCTGCCACGCCTGTCCTTTCCACTATCAGCGATGATGCGGGCTTCGTCGTGGGGGCCATCACCAACGGCGGCGTCACCGACGATATCTCGCCGCTGATCTCCGGCACCGCCGGTGCCAACGTGCTCATCTCCGTCTACGACGGCACGACCTTACTTGGCACGACCAATAGCGATGGGGACGGCGCATGGAGCTTCTCGCCGACCCCCCCTCTGGGCGCAGGTCCTCACAGCATTTCCGCCACAGCGACCGCCAATGGCGTGGAGAGCATCAGCGGTAACGCCATCGCCTTCACGCTCGACCTCACCCCGCCGCCGGCGCCAGTGGTCGATCCGGGCAACGGCACGGTGTTTACCGGCACGACGGAAGCCAACGCCAGCGTTATCATCACCTATCCGGGCGGATCGACCACCGTTCAGGCGGACGCGACGGGACACTGGACCTTCACGCCGGGCACGCCCATTCCCGACTCCGCCGCGGTGACCGTGGCCGCGCGGGACGTGGCGGGCAATCTCTCCGGCAGCACCACGGCGTCCATCGATTCGACGCCGCCCACCGTGCCCGCCATCACCGGCGCGGACGATAATGCCGGCGGTGTCCTGGGCCCCGTCGCTACCGGAGGCGGCACGGACGACACCACGCCAACGCTCTCGGGCATCGCAGAGGCGAACGCCATCGTCTCGGTCTACGACGGCGCCACGCTGCTCGGCACTGCGGTAGCGACGGGCGGCGCCTGGACCTTCACTCCCCCGACCGCCCTGGGAGAAGGGCCGCACAGCTTCACCGTCACGGCCGCGGATACGTTCGGCAACGTCAGCGGCGCTTCCGCGCCTTACACGCTGACCATCGTCACCTCCACGCCGGCCGCCCCGGTCATTACCGGCGGCGCCGACAATGTCGGCAATATAGTCGGGCCCATCGGCAATGGCGGGGCCACGGATGACAGCCAGCCCACGATCACCGGCAGCGCCGGCGCGAACCTGACGATCACGCTCTACGAAGGCGCTGTGGCCGTAGGCACGACCACCAGCGACATCAACGGGGCCTGGTCGATCGAGACCAGCCTGTTGCAAGACGGCGCGCACGTTCTCACGGCCGTCGCCACCAATGCGGCCGGCACGGCAAGCGCCAACTCCAGCGCCTTCACCGTCAACGTCGATACCGCTGCACCGAACCCGCCCGCAGTCACGTCCGTCACTGACGATGTGGGCACGATCCAGACCGCCCTGGTATCGGGCGCGCAGACCGACGATACCCGACCGACCCTGACCGGCACTGCAGAGGCGAACTCCACCGTCTCGATCCTGGACCGCGGCGTGCTCTTGGGCACTACCACGGCCAATGGGTCCGGCGCATGGACGTTCACGCCCACCACGCCGCTCGATCCCGGCGGTCATATCCTGACGGTGACCGCCACCGATGCCGTCGGCAACCAGAGCGGGCCCACGGCGGCCTTCAACCTGACCGTGGATACCGCCGCCCCGGCAGCCCCCGCCATCACCGGCGCGACGGACGATGTCGGCGTGTCCGGACCGATCGCCAATGGCGGCCTGACCGACGACGCTCTCCCGCAGATCACGGGTACCGCCGAAGGGAACGCGACCGTCTCGATCTTCAACAACGGCGTCCTGCTGGGGACCGTTGTTGCGAACGGATCGGGGGACTGGTCCTTCACACCGCTCTCGCCGCTATCGGAGGGCCCGCACAGCTTCACGGCCTCCGCACGCGACGCTGCGGGCAATGTAAGCGGAACGTCCGCGGCTTACGCCTTCACCGTGGACACCACGCCGCCCGTGGCGCCGGTGATCGTCTCGGCAAATGACGACACCGCGCCGCAGCTTGGCATCGTGGCCAGCGGCGGCGCCACGAACGATACGACGCCGACACTCACGGGCACGGCCGAGGCCAATACCAGCATCGCGGTGTTCGACAACGGCCTCCAGATCGGCACGACAACCGCAGACACCAACGGGGTCTGGACCTTCGCACCCACCACGACCCTGGGAGACGGCAACCACAGCTTCACGGTTCGCGCCACCGATGCCACCGGCAACCAGGGCGCCGCGTCCGCAGCCTATACAGTAAGGGTGGACACGGCCGGCCCGGCCGCCCCGGTCATCGCCAGCGTCACTGACGACGTGGGCTCGGTGCAGGGCGCCGTTGCCAATGGCGGTGTTACCAATGACTCCATCCCGCTCCTGCGCGGCACGGCCGAGGCGGGCTCGGTCCTGACGATCCTGGCCAACGGCACTGCGATCGGCACCACCCAGGTCGATGCCACCGGCAACTGGAGCTTCCTGCCCCCGACCGCCCTTGGCGAGGGCAATTATGCCTTCACCGCCTTCGCCACCGATGCCGCCGGCAACCCCGGCACCGCTTCGGCGGCCTTAGGCATCACCGTAGATCTGACCGCGCCGCCCTCGCCGATGATCACCAGCATCGTCGACGATGTCGCCCCGGTCACGGGCACGGTCCCCAGCGGCGGTATCTCCAACGATGCCTCGCCGCAGCTGAACGGCACGGCCGCGATCAATACCGTGGTCCTGGTCTACGACAACAATGTCCTGATCGGCAGCACCACGTCGAACGGTTTGGGAGCCTGGAGCTTCACGCCGACCGGCACGATCGCCAACGGCGCCCACAGCTTCACCGCCGTGGCCGTCGATCCCGCCGGCAATGCCAGCGCCGCGTCCAATACCTATGGCATGACGGTGGACACCGCCGCGCCGGTCCAGACCATCGCGATTACGACGCTGACCACCGACACCGGCACTCAGGGCGACTGGAGCACGCAGGATACCACTCCCACCATCGGCGGCACGCTCAGCGCCGCATTGGGGGCGGGTGAGCAAGTGCAGGTCCAGATCGACGGCGGCACCTGGATCAACGCCAGTTCCTCCGGATCGACCTGGTTCTACGGCGCGGGAACCTTGGCGACCGGATCGCACAGCATCATCGCCCGCGTGGTCGACGCGGCGGGCAATGTCGGCAACAGTGCCTCGCAGAACCTCAGCATCGCCGCCATTCCGGCTCAGGCACCGATCGTCCAGGCCACCGGCACATCCCTGCTCGGCCTCGTGGGGGTCGAGGCGCTGAACCTCATCGACCTCAGCACCCAGTCGCTGATGGCGGTCGACCCGAACAACAACTTGAGGAGCGTCCAGGTCCGTTACGCGCCGCTCCTGGCGCTCAGTCTCGGCGCCTACACGCTGACCGCCTCCAATGCCCTTGCTGCGGAACTGGGCTTGCAGATCGCCGTCTCCAATACGGCCGGCCTGCTCGGCATCATCGCGCCGACCTCCACCCTGACGATCACCTCGCTCAGCGGCGGCGCGATCGACAACCTGGCCGTCAACGAACTGCTCAACACCGTGCACTTCCAACAGAACGTCTCGACCCTGGGCGTGGACCTTCTCAATTCGGTCAGCATTACCGCCACTGACACCACCAACCTTTCGGCCTCTTCGTCCACGGGGACGCTGCTCGATCTCAGTCTGCTGAACGCCAGCGGTTCGCCGAACTTCATCGAGGGCGACGGCGGTAACAACCTCCTGAACGGCACCGCAGGGAACGACCGTCTCTACGGCCACGCCGGCGTCGACGTGCTGAACGGCGGCAACGGCAACGACTTCCTGCGCGGCGGTCCCGGCGCCGATACCCTCAACGGCGGCGCCGGCAACGACACCCTGGTCTACGACTCCGCGGACACATTGATCGACGGTGGAACCGGAACGGATACACTTCTGATCGACAGCGGCACCGGACAAGTGCTGGACTTGGGAACGGCCACCAACATCCGGAATATCGAGGTGATCAATCTCGGGATCGGCGATGCGGGGCGGCGGATAAACCTAACGGAAGCGGGAGTCATTCGTGCCACCGAAAGCAGTCATCAACTCACCATCAACGGCGATGGGAACGACAGCGTGACGATGACCGGCGCGGTGTTCCAGGGACAGACGCTCATCAATGGAGAGGCCTACAACCATTACTCTCTGGGTACGACCGACATCTTCGTCGACCATCCGGTGATGGTCGTCATCTGACAGGAAGCACGGCCAGCGAACTCAGTTCATGAAAGGGGAGCATGGCGTTTACGGAGTGGAGGGTCGCCGGAACGGTGGGAATCGCCGTCCTGGGGATCGTGGGTAGTCGATGTCACGCACAGGAACAGGATAATACGCATGCCGTAATCGCCTCGGGCGAACTGCCGCCGATCGGTAGGCAGGAAGTTCTCCCACCGGGCACCGCGACCCCAGGCACCGTGGCGCCGCAATCCGCGGCGCCCGGTGTCGGTGCTGCGCCGAACGCCGTCCCTGCGGCGAGCGGCGCAGCCTTACCGGAAGATGGCCGGGCTGGCTGGGCGCAAGCTGTTCCACCGCCGCCGCAAGGCTTGCCTCCCGGCTCCGGTCAGGCAGCTTCCGGGCAGCCGGGCGAAGATCAGTCCGATGCCCCGTTGGTGCCGGGCCGGCTCGATCTCTCCGATGCCGTGGTGCTCACCTTGATGCGCCACCCGGAGATTTCGCGCGCCAACGCTGCCCTGGCGCGGGGGCGGGCCGATCTCGGCGCGGCCAAGTCTGCCTGGACGCCACAGGTTTCCTATCAGGCCAATCTCGGACCGAACATGCTTTCTGGCCGCAACACTTCCGGTTTCAACGAAAACATGGCCGGGCCGAGCGTCTATCTGCAGCAGCAGGTCTGGGATTTCGGCCGCTCCAAGGGAGAGATCGGCGCCGCCCGCTCGACCATGCGTCAGCGCCGATACGAATTGGAATCCGTCGCGGACCAACTGGCGGAGCAGGGCGCCATGGCTTTCCTGGAGGTCAAGCGCTTCGAACTGCTTTCGGTAGAGGCCCGCAAGCAAGTGGAGGAGCTGGAACGGCTGCGCCACCTGATCGGCCTGCGGGTCAACGCCGGCGTGTCCGACAAGTCGGACCTCATGCTCGCCGATGTCCGGGTGGAAAGCGCCCGGGGAGAGGCGATCCAGGCGGAAACCTCGCTCGCCGTCGCGCAGTCCGGCCTGCTCAATCTCATCGGCGATCTTCCGCAGAGCTATGAGGACCCGACCGCACAGATATCCCGCTTCGAGACGGGCGACGACGAGCCGGACTATGACAAGCTGCCCGCGGTGGTGGCCACGGAACAGGCCGAACATGCCGCCGCCTCGAAGATCGGCCAGGCCAAGGCCGAACGCTACCCCCGGCTGGGCCTCCAGCTCGGCTACACGCGCAACAACTACACCTACAACACGCGCGACAATTCCTTCGCGGGGATGGTGACCGTTACCGGAGACCTCTATCGCCGCAGCAACCACTACCTGATCGAGGCCGCAGAGGAAGATCGCCGCGGGGCCGAGGCGGCGCGCGACTCCGCGGTGCTGGAAGCACGGGGCAAGGCGCTTTCGGCCCGCCAGCAAATCCGCGCCGGGCAGGCCCGCATCTCGGCCTATTCCCGCCAGGAAGAGCAGGCTGTCACCGCCAGCCGCATCTTCTTCGAGGAATACAAGCTGGGCAAGCGCACCCTTACGGAACTGCTGAACACCCAGCTTGAGATCTACCGCGCAGCCAGTTCGCGCATCGCTGCGCAATACGACATCATGGAAGCGCGCGTCCGTTTCGAAAACGTCAGCGGCACCCTGCGGCCTTCGCTCGGCCTGCCTGCCCGCCTGCGTGAGGAGGAAGACTTCGATGGCTGACAGCGCCGATATCGTCCAGCCGCCCTGGACCGCCGCCGTCGCGGCCCTCGGCACTCTGAAAGGCGTGCCGGTGGGCGCGCAGGAACTGGCGAAACGCCTCTACTGGTCCGAAGGCCTGGACGCCGAGAAGACCCTGGTTCACGCCGCGCGCCTCTCGGGGCTGGACTTCCAGATCGTGAACATGCGCGTTGACGACGTGCCGCAACTGCTGCTCCCGGCCATCGTCGAACTCAACGACCAGAGCACGGCGATCCTTCACGCCCGGACGGGCTGGGCGTGCGCGTGTCCATGCCCGGAATGCGGCACGATGCGCCCGTGGAACTGTCGCTCGACGCGTTCCGCGGCCGCACCACCGGCCGCGTCGGTTTCGTGGAGCCGCTCTCCACGCGTTCGCGCGACGCCCGGCTGGACGAATTCCTGCGGGCACCTTCGCGGTCCTGGCTGTGGGACATCATCATGGCCGACCGGCGCGGCTATGGCGAAGTTGTGCTCGGCTCGGTCTTCGGCAATCTCCTCACGTTCGCGACCTCGCTCTTCGCCATGCAGGTGTGGGACCGGGTGATCCCGGCCCAGTCCGTCCCCACGCTATGGGTGCTGGCGCTGGGGACCGGGCTGGCGCTGTTCCTGGAACTGTTGCTGCGCACGGCGCGCGTCCAACTGGTGGACCGCATCGGCCGGCGCGCCGACATCGCCATTTCCTCGCGCATTTTCGCCCGCGCGCTGGACATCCGCAACGATGCCCGTCCGCGCTCGACCGGCGCGCTGATCGCCCAGTTGCGCGATGTCGAGCAGATACGCGAAATGCTGACGTCCACCACCGTTTCGGCGATGATCGACCTGCCGTTCATCCTGCTGTTCCTGGTGCTCTTCGCCTTCCTGGCGGGACAATTGACCTTCGTGCTGATCGGCGCGGCTGTCCTGATCCTGCTGCCGGGACTGCTGCTTCAGCGCCCGCTGGCCCGTCTCGCCACCGAAGGCATGCGGGAAGGGGCGCTGCGCAACGCGATCCTGGTCGAATCGATCGAACGGATCGACGAGATCAAGTCGGCACAGGCCGAAGCCCGTTTCCAGTCGCTTTGGGAACGCCTGACCCTTGCCGGCACCCGTGTCGGTGCCGAACAGCGCTTCCTTTCCGCGCTTTTCGTCAACTGGACGCAGACGCTTCAGCAACTCGCCTATACGGCCGTCGTCGTGGCGGGCGCCTTCAAGGTCATGGAAGGCGACATGACGATGGGCGCGCTGATCGCCTGTTCGATCCTCACCAGCCGCGCACTGGTCCTGTTCGTGCCGTTCGGGCAGATATTCACCCGCTGGCAGAATGCCAAAGTGGCGATGACCGGGTTGGAGGATCTGTTCGACAAGCCGGTGGACCACGATCCCGAGCGCGGCCTGCTGCGCCGGGCGACGCTCAACGGCTACTATGAAATCAAGGATTTGACATACGCTTACGATCCCGATGGCCCGCTTGCACTGAAAGTGGAGCGTCTGTCGATCCGCGCCGGGGAGCGCGTGGCATTCCTCGGCCGGATCGGGGCGGGCAAGTCCACGCTGCTCCGCTTGCTGTCGGGCCTCGCCTGGCCGACCAGCGGCGAAGTGCTCCTGGACGGGACGAACCTGACGCTTATCAACCCCGTCGATGTCCGCCGCGACACGGCCTATCTGGGGCAGGGCGCGCAGCTCTTCCTGGGCACCATCCGCGAAAACCTGCTGATCGGCGCGCCGGGCGTGAACGACGAACAGATCCTCCACGCTCTGGCCGTCACCGGGGGGCTGCCGCTCGTGCAGAACCAGCCGCAAGGTCTCGACCTGCTGCTGCAGGAGGGCGGCGCCGGGCTGTCTGGCGGGCAAAGGCAGACGTTGCTCCTGACCCGCGCCCTGCTGCGCAATAGCAACATCCTCCTGCTCGACGAGCCTTCCGCCCCGCTCGACGACATCAGCGAGCGGGCGCTCGTCGCCAACCTTGGGCAATGGCTGCGCGGCCGCACGCTGGTGGTCACCACCAATCGGCCGGGTCTGCTCGAACTGGTCGACCGTATCGTCGTCATAGACTCCGGCCGCATCGCGCTGGATGGGCCGAAGGAGAAAGTGCTCGGCGCCCTGGCCGGACCGGCCGGGATCAGGGAGAAGCAGGTATGACCGCCGGTAACCCCACAAGCGCGATTGCCGGCGGCGGCCTGCTCGAGGGCCTGCGCGGAGAGGAAGACAGCCGGTGGCTGCGAACCGTGGGGCGGCTGCGGATCATCCCGATCCTCTCGGTGGGCATCCTAGCCTTCCTGGTCTGGAGCTATTTCGGCGTGCTGGACGAAGTGACGGTCGGTTCCGGCAAAGTCACGCCGCCGTCGCGCTCGCAGGTGATCCAGAGCCTTGAGGGCGGGATCGTCAACGGCATCTTCGTGCATGAAGGCGATATTGTCCGCCCCCATGAAAAGCTCGCCACGCTTGACCGCGCGCGCTTCAGTTCGATGCTGGGCGAGGCGGAGGCGAAAGCGCGGGCGCTGGAGGCGACCGCCGCGCGGCTGGAGGCTGAAATCAGCGGTGGCAGTCCCAACTTTCCCGCGTCGGTCAAGGATACCCCCGGTCTCATGGCGCGCGAGCTGGAGCTGATGCGATCGCGGCGCCAGAACCTTGATGTCGCGACGGCCAGCATGCGGCAGTCTCTGGCCCTGACCCGCCGCCAGCTGGCCATGACCGAGCCGCTCGTCGATCTGGGCGCTGCGAACCAGGTGGAGATCATCCAGCTTCGCCGGCAGGAGAACGAGATACAGGCCAAGCTCGATTCAATGCGCAACCAATACGTCATCGATGCCAGCGCGGACTATGCGAAAGCGCGGGCGGAACTGGACCAGGTCACCCAGGTCATCGGCGGTCGCCGCGACCAGTTGGACCGCACGATCCTCTATTCACCCGTTCGCGGCATCGTGAAGAACCTAGAAGTGACCACCATCGGCGGCGTGATCCAGCCGGGCGGTTCGCTGATGGAAATCGTGCCGTTGGAGGACCAGCTCCTGATCGAATCCCGCGTGCAGCCGAGGGACATCGCCTTCATCCGTCCGGGGCAGCCTGCGACGGTGAAGATCACCGCATACGATCCCTCGATCTACGGCACCCTGGCCGGGACGGTCGATCGCATTTCCCCCGATACGCTCCAGGACGAGGTCCATCGCGATCAGGTCTATTACCGTGTCTATGTGCGGACCCAGCGTTCGACCTTGCGCGCCAAGAACGGCCATGAATACGCGATCATGCCCGGCATGGTGTCGACCGTGGAGATCAGGACCGGGCGGAAGACGATCCTGCAGTACCTCATGAAGCCCATCAACAAGGCAGCTGAAGCGATGCGCGAACGCTAGAAAACGCCGGGCCTGCTCAGGTAGCAATCATCCTGTCAGACGCGCTGGCAGGACGAATTGGGAACCCGGCCCGGCGCCTTGCCGAACTTGGCTTGCACCCGGGCAAGGAAAGGACGGCTGCGCGCCTTCGGTTCCGGATCGCTGCAGCATGTGGCTTTCCACGTCCGCGCGCGGACCTCCAGATCCTGATTGGCGGCAAGCTGGGTGCGGTCTCCGAGTGTCTCGGTCGAGGATTCGCCTGTGTTGCAGATGTCGTCCACGCGGGCGACGGGACCGCCCGCGCCGCCGCCTCCACCGGCTCCGCCGCCACCACCTCCGCCGCCACCACCTCCGCCACCGCCCCCGGCTCCTCCCCCGCCGCCACCGCCACCGCCGGCTCCACCGCCGCCGTTTCCGCCGCCGGCATGTCCGCCGGACTTGGCGATGGCGGGCGAAGTTAGTGTCGTGGACAGGAGCATGGTCATGGTTGGCGGCACCAGCAGCGAATATTTACCGCAGGCGGTCAGGAACGAGCGGCGATCGCTCTCTCCTTCCGGTCCATTGAAGATTTTGGGCTTTTCCATGACTTATCTCCGCATTCCGCCCCAGTCATGAAAGTACAGGAACGTCGCGGGCTGTTAAGCCGCTCTTGAGGATGGCCCGCCCTCACCAGATTTTCGAAGCGCTACGCCGTATGGCGCCGGCAGCTAACACGCTTTTGCAGGGCCGCTTCGGATAGCTTAGGAGAAATTCACCATTCCCGCCCAGCGATCAGCCAAATGGAGGAACTGGCGCCGCATTCAGGCGGGCTCGCCGCTGCCCTGGCGCCGCGACGATTGCAGAAGCTCCAGCAGGCGGCGGGCGATCTCGCGTTCACCCATCACGACATGGTCCGCGCCGATCTTTTCGAGGTGATCGACCTCCTCGTCGGAATGCGCCCGAGCGAGGATCTGGATGTCGGGATTTCGCTGACGGGCATGCTGGGCGATCACGCCGGCTTCGAAACCTTCCGGTATGGCGATCATCAACCGCGTGGCTTCGCCGATGCCCGCTTCTTCGAGAATATCCATGCTGGAGGCATTTCCCTCCACCACCTCATGGCCGATCTCCCGCGCCGAACGGGCCAGGTCGGCGCGTTCTTCCACGATGACCATCTGGCGGGCCTCGCCGGAGATGCCTTCCGCCACCAGCCGTCCGACCCGGCCGTAGCCGACCAGCACCACGCGCTCTCCGGCTGCGGACGGCGCGCGTCTTGCACTCTCCGACGCGGCCACGGACTTGACGATGCTGTGCCGCCCGGCCAGCCAGCGGAAGAGCAGGGGATTGGCGAAGATCGAGAAGATCGCACCGGCCAGGATGAGGTCGCGCCCCTCTTCGGGCAGGACGCCAAGTTTGACGCCCAGCGCGGCCAGCATGAAGGAGAACTCGCCGATCTGGGCGAGACCGGCGGCGACCGTCAGCGCGGTATGCAGCGAGTGGCCGAAGAACCGCACGATGGCGATGGCGGCCAGGGATTTGCCGAGGATGACGATCAGCACCGTGGCCAGAACCGCGCCGCCATGCTCCACCACCACCGCCGGGTCGAACAACATGCCGACCGAGACGAAGAACAGTACGGCGAAAGCGTCGCGCAGCGGCAAAGTCTCTTCGGCGGCGCGGCGGCTGAGCTGCTTCTCGCCCATGACCATGCCGGCGAAGAAGGCGCCCAGCGCGAAGGAGACGTCGAAGACGTAGGCCGCTCCGAACGCGACGCCCAGTGCGATCGCCAGGACCGCGAGGCGGAACAGCTCACGCGAGCCGGTATGGGCGGCCCAGTGCAGCGCGGCCGGGATCACCCGCTTGCCGACGATCAGCATGAGTGCGATGAAGCCGCCGACTTTCGCCAGGGTCAGGCCGATCATCCACGCCAGTTCCATGCCCGATTGCGCGCGTCCGTTGGCCAGGCCGGCGAGCGCGGGCAGCAGCACGAGAACGAGGACCATGGCCAGATCCTCGACGATCAGCCAGCCGACCGCGATGCGGCCGCGTTCGGTGTCCATCAGCTTGCCGACCTGCATCGCTCTCAGCAGCACCACGGTACTGGCCACCGACAGCGCAAGGCCGAACACCAGGCCGCCGGCAAGGTTCCAACCGAGCCAGGTCGCCAGCCCCGCTCCCAGCGCGGTGGCGAAGGCGATCTGGAGCACGGCACCGGGCACGGCAATCTTGCGGACCGAGAGCAGGTCGCGGACGGAAAAGTGCAGGCCGACGCCGAACATCAGCAGGATCACGCCCAACTCCGCCAGTTCGTTCGCCAGCGCGCTGTCCGCCACGACGCCCGGCGTGAAGGGGCCGACCAGCACTCCGGCGAAGAGATAGCCGGCGACCGGCGATATCCTCAGCCGGTGGGCAAGAGCGCCCATCGCGAAGGCGGCGACCAGACCGGCGACGACCGTTGCGACGAGAGGCGTACTATGGGGCAATCGGGACTCCTGGCGTGTTTCACCACCGGCGAATCCTTCACTCCACGGTCGAGACGAAAGCGACGGCGATTGCGGCCGCGACCATCGATCCGACCAGCAGGAGCGGCAGCAGCCACCCCGGAGCCATGTTACGCCTACGGACCATCGCCGGTTCCTTTCCGCTTGCGTTGACGAACCGCATATTGCTCAGGAACCGGCTTCCTGTTGGTGTCCCACGCGTTTCGGAATGTTTCTCCGGGCCGGGGCCTCAATAGATGTCGCGGCGGTAGAGCCCGGCTTCGGCCATCCCTTCCAGGCGCTCGTCGCCAAGCGCCGCGCGCAATGCGGCGTCGACGGCGGGGGCCATGCCCTGAAGGCTGCCGCAGACCATGATCGCCGCGCCGTTCTCCACCCAATCGCGCAAGTCGGCTTCGGCCTCGGCGCAGAGGTGCTGGACGTAGCGCCCGCAGTCGGCATCGCGTGACCAGGCGCGGTCGAGCCGGGTGAGGGTGCCGCGTGCCAGCCAGTGCTCGATCTCGTCAGGCAGCAGGGCGTCGTGATCGCGATTGCGCTCACCGAACAGCAGCCAGTGACCGCCGCGCCCAGCCGCTTCGGAAGCGCGCAAATGGCCGCGCAGCCCGGCAAGGCCCGTCCCGTTGCCGATCAGGATCATCCGCCGCGGTCCGGCAGGGCCGGCCACGGGCGCGTGGAACCCTTCATTGCCGCGCAGCCGCAGGGCGATTTCGCTGCCGAGCGGGGCGAAATGCGTTAGCCAGCCCGAGCCCAGTCCCAGGGTGCCGTCGGTTCGTTCGACTTGCCGGATCAGCAGGTCGAGGCGGCCGTCCGCCGGGATCGATGCAATCGAATATTCGCGGTGAGGCAGCGGGCGCAGCGCCGCCAGAAGTTCCTCTGCAGTGGCGACGGGATGGTCGGGAATCAGCGCCAGGGCGAGGTGGTGGGCCAGCGGCTGGCCCCTCGCCATCTCCGACCCGGCCAGGCCGCAGTGAGCCAGATAGGCCGCGACGCGGGCGGGATCGTTGGCGCCGGGGAGCACTTCGGCAATGTCGCCGGCCTGCCAGGCAGCGCTGCCGTCGCAGGGCTCCAGACTGACGAGGAAGGCGGGGCCGCCGGCACTTCCGGCGTTGAGCCGGCGCCGGTAGGCCAGCCGCCAGCGGGAATAGGCGGCAGGTTCCCAGTCCGGCATGTCCGGCTCGGCGCCGAGCGCGGCGAGCTGCTGCTGCCACTGGCGCTGGGCGTCGGTGTCGTCACCGTCGACCTCGATCATGTCGAACAGGCGGCGGGCGCCGCCGGCATGGAGCCAGCGGTCTACCGAATGGCCGAAGGCGCAGAACTCGGGATATTCGCGGTCACCCAGCGCCAGCACGGCATATTCGAGATGATCGGCGCCGGGAGGCGTCGCCATGGTCTGGCGCGCGAAGCGG
This sequence comes from Novosphingobium sp. YAF33, assembly GCF_052113265.1. Lineage (NCBI taxonomy): Bacteria > Pseudomonadati > Pseudomonadota > Alphaproteobacteria > Sphingomonadales > Sphingomonadaceae > Novosphingobium > Novosphingobium sp. YAF33. The sequence continues at coordinate 33,667 of NZ_JBFRCW010000017.1, read as the reverse complement.
CGCGCCGGGTCCGGCGGTTCGCCTTCACCATACGTGCTGACCACGAAGAGCGCGCGGTCGACTTCGGAGAGCACGCCTTCGTCCACGGCCGAAAGCGGCAGCACGCGCGCGCCGCCCAGTGCCGAGGCGGTCTGCCGGGCGAGACGCTCGGCGCCGCCGGTCTGGCTGGCGAAGGCGATCAGCATGTCGCCGATCCCGCCCGCGGCGCCGGGGTTGCCTGCGGGCTGGCTCGCCGCCGCTTCGGCCACTTCCGCCAGGGCGCGTTTGCGCTTGCGGCGGGCGAGATAGAGCAGCAGGCCGGTGACGGTGAACAGGGGCATCGTCAGGCTGGTCAGCAGGAGCAGGATGCGTCCGCCGATGCCGAAGAAGGCGCCGCGGTGCAGCTCGTACATGCTGGTGGTGATGACCTTGCCGAGATTGCGGTCGGCATAGCGGTCCGCCTTGACGAGCTTGCCCGTCGCAAGGTCCACCTTGAGATCGTCGGTCATGCGGTCGTGGCGGGCATCGGCCAGCAGGACCCGGAACGTCGCGGGTTCGTGCCCTTCTGGCAGCGTGACGGAAATGGAGCTGTAGCGGCCGTCCATGGCGGTCATCACGGTGGGCCAGGCGCGCAGGAGGCGCGGCGGGGCTGCGGGGTCCTCGGCATGGTCGGGCTTTGCGCCGCCGTGTCCGCCTTCCTCGCGGCTGGTCTTGCCGGTGAGGGTGTAGAGCACGCCCTGGCGGTACCAGTCGTAKGACCACCAGAGGCCGGTCATGGCGCTGAGCAGATAGACCAGGGCCACCCAGCCGCCGATGACGGCATGGAGCGCGCGATAGAGATTGCGGCCGCTCTTCCTGAGATCGAGCACGAGCCAGGCCCGCCAGTCGAACGTGCGACGCGGCCAGCGCAAATAGAGACCGGAAATGGCGAAGAACACCAGCGAGATCGCCGAGAAGGCCGTGATCTGGCGGCCGATGCCATTGGGGCCGCCGGGCAGGGCCAGCCAGCGGTGCAGGTTCTCGATCGTGCGGAAGAAGCCCGCGCCGGTCGCCTGGCCCAGCAGCATGCCACTATGCGGGTCGACATAGCTGCGCTCGCCGCGCCGCTCACCTTCCCGGGCCGCGAACTGGACGGTCCAGGCCGCGGCGGGATCGCTCTCCACGTTCAAACGCTCCACGGCCTGGCCGGGGCGCTGGGCGGCGGCGCGGGCGATCACTTCGTCGGGCGAGAGGGCGGGGCCGGTGGCGTGGGAGAGCGTGACGATGCCCGGGCTGAGGGCGCGCATGATCTCGTTCTCGAAACTCAGCGTGGCGCCGGTCAAACCCATGACTGCCAGCACGAAGCCGGCCGTGATTCCGAGGAACCAGTGAATTTGGAACAATACTTGCCGCGTCACCCTGATCGCTTTCCAAAAATCTGGTGGCGCCACTCACCGTTACCCTGGAAAGCAGGTGCCGATAAGCATCCCGAACTTTCGCCAGCTTCCCCTCTATTTGCTCCGCTAATGAGATACAATCGCAATAGCAATGGGGATTTCACACGTTTGCGGGATCGACGGGGCGAGCGCTATTCGTCCAGGTCGCGGAGGTTGAGCGCCTGTCGCAGGGCCTCGACGGCCGGGGTGGTCTCTTGCGCGGGCGTTCGCGTCCAGTAGTCCAGGTGCTGGAAGCGCAGGCGCTTGCCCGGTAGCTTCACGTCCTTCACGCCGGCGCCGAAATGGCGCGCCACCGGGCCGGAGATGGGATCTCCCAGAACCAGCAACGAGGTGGGAAACCAGTGGTTTGTCCAGACGGTCGGCGCGAAAGGCGCTGCGTGATGGGGGATACGCGCGCCTTTGCCTTCGGGATAGGAGAACTGCCGGTTCCGCTCGCTCCAATATTCGAAGAGCGGCGGGTCGACGGGAAATTCGCGCCGGTTCTTTCGGCGCTCGAAGGCGGCGGCATCATCGGCCAGCAGCAGGTCCGCCTTGCCCAGCGGCGAGCCGAGCGTCACCAGGTCGCTCACCAGCCAGGGGGCTTCCGGCACACCGGCCAGGGCGCGGCGATAGGCGCGCTGGGCATTGCGCCAGGCGGGCAGGGCGGTTTCCTCCAGGGCAGAATCGCCGCCGCGCCGGGCCGCTTCGAGTACCGCCCCGGCCTTCTCCAGCGCGGTCAGTCGTTCCAACAGGGGCGAGCCGGCGGCATGGAGCGCCTGGAGGCGAAGCGGATCGAGCTGCGCCCAGGCCTGGGTCAGGATGTCATAGGCGATCACTGAGCCGAGGCTGTGGCCGACCAGCACGATCCGGTCGTACTCGCCGCTTTCGGTCAGCTTGCGCAGCAGCTCGACGCCGCCGGCCCGGATCCGCTGACGGGCTTCGACATTGTCCGGCTCCGCGCGCAAGTAGCGTGCCGCGTCGCCGACATAGGGCACCAGCATGCCCACGATCACGCTCGTGAGCGCGGGGCCGATCAGGCCGGGCAGCAGCGTCCACCAGAGGCGGTGATCCGCTTCGTCGCCGGACAGGAGCTGCCAGGCGACGATGGCGATGGTGATCGCCAGGCCCACCAGCCAACCCGCGATCCAGTAGGGCAGGTAGGCGCGCGGAATGCTCTGCGGGCTGCGGAAGAACAGGGAGGCGATCCAGCGGCCGATCCCGGCCACCGYGTTGCCGATCATCATGTGCGCCCAGTAATACTCGAAGAAATCGACGCGGCGGGGATCCGGCGGGTCGAAGTAACGCGTCGTCACCCGGCGCAGCTCGAAATTGTCCGAAGTGACGTCGGGCTTGGAGTAGACGGTATTGTCATAGCCCGCGACGAGCGAGCGGTCTTTCGACCATGCCGCGTCGATGAAGCTCCAGAGCGTGTCCATCGGCCGCTGCTCGCCGATGCCGTGGACGAGAATGACTGCCGTTTTGCGCACTTCTGCCAAGGATCGCCCCCCGTCTCGTCACAAAGGGCGATCGTAACATGCAAGTTATGCGGTGTTTACTGCCAATTCCTCAGAGCTTCTCTGAAAATTCGCGATCCCCGAACCTTGCGGCACGAGGGTGCTTTCCCGCGCCAGCGCGATCACGTCGGCGGCGAGACGGTCGACTTGGGCGGGGTCGGCATCCCAGGCGAACATGAACCGCGCACCGCCGCCGATGAACGTGTAGAAACGCCATCCCCGGGCGCGCAGCCCGTCCAGCACCGGCTCGGGCGCGGCCAGGAACACGGCATTGGCCTCCACCGGGAAGATGAGATCCAGTCCTTCGATCCCGGTGACGGCGCCGGCCAGCCGGCGGGCGCAGGCATTGGCGTGGCGGGCATTGCCCAGCCAGGCGCCGGTTTCCAGCACGCCGATCCACGGCGCCGAAAGGTAGCGCATCTTCGAGGCGAGCTGGCCCGCCTGCTTGCAGCGATAGGCGAAGTCCTCGGACAGGGCGTGGTCGAAGAAGATCACCGCCTCGCCCGCCGCCATGCCGTTCTTGGTGCCGCCGAAGCAGAGCACGTCCACGCCGGCCTGCCAGGTGATCTGCGCCGGCGCGCAGTCCAGGGCGGCGCAGGCATGGGCGAAACGGGCGCCGTCCATGTGCAGCTTCAGCCCGAGTTCGCGGCAGGTGGCGGAAATCGCCTCGATCTCGGCCACGGTATAGACCTGCCCGGTTTCGGTGGGCTGGGTGATCGTGACGACGCGGGGCTTGGGGAAGTGGATGTCCGAGCGGCCGGTCGCCAGGCCGCGGATGGCGGCGGGGGTCAGCTTGCCGTCAGCGCTTTGGGCGACGAGCAGCTTGGAGCCGTTGGAGAAGAACTCCGGCGCGCCGCACTCGTCCGTCTCGACATGGGCCGAGGACGAGCAGATCACCGAGTGGTAGGACTGGCACAGCGCGGCCAGCGCCAGCGAATTGGCGGCCGTGCCGTTGAAGGCGAAATAGACGTCGCAGTCGGTGGCGAAAAGGTCGCGGAAGGCGTCGGCGGCGCGGCGGGTCCATTCGTCTTCGCCATAAGCGGTCGCGGAGCCGCGGTTGGCCTGCTCCATGGCGTTCCACGCTTCCGGGCAGATGCCGGCATAGTTGTCGCTGGCGAACTGCTGCGTGGGTCCTGAGGGGAACTGTTCGGACATGCGGTCTTCCTTCTGGCGCGCGATGGACTTCGGGCGAGCCGGGAAGGAACGACGGCGATGCAGCTGGAAAACCCGTTTGTTGCCGGTCCGGCCACATCCCTTCGCATGTCTGCGAAGGTACCACCTTGCTCGGGAGCAGGTTGGTGCCGGGCGCGATCCCGACTCTTGATGCTGGGGCGCTGACTAGGCCCAGCGCCCGAATTCGTCAACCGGTTCTGCGGATTCGACCGCACACTTATCCCTTTTCGCAGGCCGATCAGCAGTAAGTCTGACTCGACGAAATTGCGGCAGCTTCGTAGCTTTTTCCTACGCTTCCGGCCGTTATGCCGCGCGGGCGCGAGGAACCGAAGAACACATGGGGCGGACTTTCGACGCGACGGCATCCGGCGTCAGCCGGGCACGCAATGCCTTGCTGATCACCGATCCCAATCGGCTGATCAGCTATGGACGGCTGATTACGGCGATCTTCGCCGTCATCGCCATCTATCTCGACCCCACCCAGCCCAGCCGCTACCGCGCGGAAGTGCAGGACGTGCTGGCGATCTACCTCGTCATGGCGATCGTGCTGGTGGCCGTGCCGATCCGGCGGCCGGTCGACAGTCCGGTCCATTTCCTCGTACATGTGCTGGACACCGCCATTCTCGGCTGGCTGGCATTCCTGACCAACGAACTGACCAGCCCCTTCTTCTCGTTCCTGCCCTTCACTTTGCTGGCGATGACCGTGCGCTGGGGCTTCATGGGCGCCATGATCGGCGCGGTCATGCTGGAAGTGGTGCTGTTCACGATCGGCATTCCCGACATCCTCGACGGGGAATCGGAACTGAACGTGCTGATTATCCGCACCGTCTACTTCCTGGTCTGCGCGGTGATGCTCGGCTATTTCGGCGCCTACCGCGAGAGCAGCCGCGAACGGCTGGCGCGCCTGGCCGGCTGGCCGATGGATGCGGGCGTCGGCGACCGGCGCGGCTGGCTGGCGGAACTCTGCGGCCATTCCGGCGCGATCACCGGCTGCGAAAGCCTGATCCTCATCTGGCGCGAGCAGGACGAGCCGACCGGGTTCATCGCCCACTGGCGCAAGGAAGGCCTGCGCCTGCTGCCGCTCGACCCGGCGACGTTCCGCAGCGTCTTCGCCGAGGCGCGGCTGGACTTCATGGACCGCACCCGCGCCAGCCTCGTCAGCCCCGCAGAAATGTCCGGATTGACGCTGGCGCTCGATGCGCTGGGATTGCCGCGCCCCCTGCCGCACGACTACGCCGTGCGCTCCGGCTTTTCGGGCCTGCGCTTTCGCGGCGCGATGATCGTGGTGGACCCGGACGGCCGCCCCGAAGATGCCCTGGCCCTGACCGAGATCATCGCCGCGCGCACCGGTTCCGAGCTGGAGCACGTCGAGCTTGTGGCACGGCGCGCCGACAGTGCCCGTGCCGAGGAGCGCAGCCGCTTGGGGCAGGACCTGCACGACAGCGTGCTCCAGGATCTCACGGCGACCAGTCTGAAACTGCGCAGCCTGGCCGCCCGCGAACCCGAGGTGGCGCAGGACCTCAAGGCGATCGAGGAACTCGTCACCGAGCAGCAGCGGCGCATTCGCCGCTTCGTGGAGGAACAGCGCGACGTCTATGCGGACCAGCCCACCGATATGGTGGCGGACTTGCGCCGCCAGGCGGACCTGCTGGAGAAGAAATGGGGCGTCACCGTCGCGTTCGACTGGCACGGCCGTTCCACCCACTTGCCGCGCAACCTGGTGGAGGAAGTGATCGCGCTGTTCTCCGAGGCGACGGCCAATGCCGTGCGCCACGGGTCCGCCACCCGCGTCGCACTGGAAGCGCGGCGCGTTGGCAGCGCGCTCGAACTCGGCGTGGTGGACAACGGGCGCGGGCTGGGACCGGCGGCGAACGGGATCGGCCCGGTTTCGCTCCGCAGCCGCGCCATGCAGCTCGGCGGCTCGATCGCGCTCAATGACAGTGCCGACGGGCTGCGCGTCACGATGGTCATCCCGCTGGACGAGGCGGCATGAGCGTCGTGAACCTCAAGACCTGCCGGGTCCTGGTTGCCGACGACCATCCGCTGCTGCTGCGCGGGCTGGCCGACCTGCTCCAGGCGACCCGCGAAGTCGAACTGGTGGAAGCGACGGGCAGCGGTACGCGCGCCTTGGCGGTGATCCGCGACAAGCGGCCCGAAGTCGCCGTGCTCGACGTGTCGATGCCCGATGTCGGCGGACTGGCGATCCTGCGTGCCATTCGCGAGAACGGCTGGCCTGTGCGGGTCATATTCCTCTCGGCCACGATGACCGGAAGGCAAATCGCCGAGGCCATCGGGCTTGGCGTCTGGGGCTTGCTGCTGAAGGACTATGCCTCGGATTCGCTGCTGGATTGCCTGCATGAGGTCATGGCCGGCCGCAAGTGGCTGCCCGAAGACCTCGTGGCCAAGGCCAAGCGCGGCGGCGGCGTCGATATCGGCGGCGAGATCGCCAGCCTGACGCCGCGCGAAAAGGAGATCAGCGCGCTGGTCTGCCGGGGCTTCTCGAACAAGGCCATCGCCGGGATGGTGGGATCGACCGAAGGCACGGTGAGCATCCACCTGCACAACATCTACCGCAAGCTCGACATTTCCAGCCGCACCACCCTGGCCACGCTTTTCGTCAAGTATCAGTCCCAGATCAGCGACAACGGCTGACCATGGACCGGGCAGCGGCAGGAGCGGAGGGCGACGCCGGCAGCAAAAAGGGCGGCGGACAACTGCGCTTCTGGCTCGGCGCCCTGGTTGGTGCGGTGTTCCTGGGGCTGCTCTGGACTTCGGTGGACATGGCGGCCGTGGGCGCCTTGCTGGCGCGGGCGAGCTGGCCGCCGCTGGTGCTGGCGCTGCTTGCCTATGGGCTCGATTTCCTGCTCCGCGCCTGGCGGTTTCGCGTCCTGCTCGATCCGGGCGGGCGGCAAGTGCCGTTCGGGCCGAGCGTTGCGCCTTTCGTCGCCAGCTTCGGGATCAGCGATATCCTGCCGTTCCGCCTCGGCGACGTGTTCCGCGTCTACTGGTTCCACCGCAGCTTCTCGCTGCCGATGGGCCATGTGCTCGGCGCCATGGTGGTGGAGCGCGTGCTCGATCTCGTCTCGATCCTGATGGTCGCCGGGCTGGCGCTGCTTCTGGTCGACACGGCCTTGCCGGCCGAGATCGTGGCGCAGTTTCGCCTCGTGCTGTTAGTGGCGGTAGGGGCGAGCCTGCTCGTTCTGCTGTCGCCCGGCGCGATCGAGGCGGTGGCCGGATGGGCCGAACGCACGTTTCCCGTGTCTCTGGTGGCCCGCATTGCCCAGACCGCCCGCTCGGTGGCGGGGGCCGTGCGCGGCACCGGCGATCCGCGCCGCATCCTGGGCATGGTCCTGCTGTCCTTCGCGCTGTGGCTGCTGGAAAGCCTCGTCATGCTCGGTGCCTGGGTGAGCCTGGGCGGCGAGGTGGGCGGCGCATTGAAACCGCTGGTGGCCTTTGCATTCTCGACTTTGGGCACGCTGGTGCCCGCGTTGCCGGGCCATTTCGGGTCCTACGAATTCTTCGGCATGCTTTCCTACCGCGCCGTCGGCGTCGATGCCGAGCAGGCGACGGCGACGATCCTGCTGGCCCATCTGCTGCTCTGGCTGCCCACCGCGCTGTTCGCGCTGGGCTGGCTGGTATCGATGCGGCGGGAGTCTCCGCTGCTGGTCATGAAGGCGGGCCAGGCCGGCTAGGCTTGCGCCGCAGCGTGAGGCATGCGCCGGGACACCGGAAGGCCCGCGGGCAGGACGCTGCTTCTTGTCGGATTCCCGATGATGGAGGGATAGAGCGCGGCTGGCCTTTGGCGCCGCGGCAAAAGGCGTCGGTGCGGGCCGACCCGGCCCGCACCTCACCCGTTCAGTGGAACCGGCGGGTCAGCGCCTCGGTGGCATTGCGATGGGCGACGGCCATGACCGTGCCTTGCGGGTTGACCGAAGTGGGCCCGCAGAGCAGCGAGGCGTCGTTGATGTAGAGGCCGTCGGTGCCGTGAACCTTGCCGAAGGAATTGGCCGCGGTGCGCCGGTCGTCCTCGCCCATCGGGCAGGACGAGAAGACGTGGACCGACGTGACGTTGCCGTCGCTGGCCTGAAGCAGTTCGGGCAGGCCGGCAAGGTCCGCCGGGGAATGCAGGTCCGGATAGCCTGCGAGACAGGGATAGATCCGCTGCGCACCCGCCGCGAACAGCGCCTCGCACAGCCGGCGCAGGCCTTCGCCCAGCACCGAGAGATCGCCTTGCGAGAAGCGCACCCGCACGATGGGATCCTCGAAGCCGGGCAGGTTGCGAACGCTCGCCTCGCCGCCGCCGGACTGGACGTAATATATACCCATGCGCCGCCAGCGCTCCGCCACCAGGTCCCAGTGGCCGGGCCGCCCCGACAGCGCGACGCCGAGCATGGCCGGCGTGCTGATGGAGCAGCCCATGCCGAAGCGCGGCTCGAATTCCTTGACCTGGTGGACCGGGTCGAAGTCTCCGGGATGGTTCACGTCGCGGTCGAATTCGGCGACGACTTTGACCATGGGATGAAAGCGCAGGCTGTCGCCGACGTTTTTCGTGATCCCCGAGCGGCGCAGCAGGGCGGGCGTCTGGACCGCGCCGCAGGCGACCACCACCGTCTTCGCGCGGAAGGTGACCGCGCGCCGACTGCCATCCTCGCCGCGGCGCGTGCCCTCGGCGATCCAGTGGCCGTTCATGCGGCGGAGCCGGGCGATGCGGGTTGCCGGAAGCAGCGCGCCGCCGGCCTCCAGGAAGCGGCGCACGAATGTGGCCGACATCGATTGCTTCACGCCGCGCCCATGGTCATGGTCGTAGCGGTAGAGGCGCGGCGCCTCGATCGCCAGCCAGCCTTGCGCCTGGGCGCCCTGCTGGAGGCGGCGCGACATGTCGGAGGCGGCACTACCGGCGTATTCCACCCGAGCGACGGCCTCGCAGGCCGCGAAATGCGGCGTCATTTCCGCCAGGTCCAGACTGTGCACCGCGAAGCGCCGCCGCCAGTCGTCGAAGACATAGCCGGGGGTGCGGTGATAGAGGCCGCGATTGACCTCGCTCCCGCCGCCCACGCAGCGGCCCTCCACCCAGGCCAGCTTGTGCCGCCCCAGCGCCACGCCGACACCGGCATTGCGGTACTTGAGGAGCATTTCCTCGCGCGAGAAGTGGGGCGCTGCTTCGAGGGCGAGATGATCGCCTTCCTCCACCATGGTCACGTCCCGTCCGGCTTCGGCGAAGAGCGTTCCGCTCACCGCGCCGCCGGGGCCGGATCCGATGACGAGGATCTCGGTCTCGATCTCGCCCGAGCCGTGTCTGGCGCCGTTGACAGCCCCCTTCATGCCGCGATCCTCGCCGCCTGCGCACTGTTCGCGGCATTGGGCAGCGAATAGAGGCCGTAGCAGGCGAAAGTCGTGTAGAAAGCGATCATCGAACGGCGAAAGCCGATGCGGGACCGGCGCCAGGCGGCGAGATGGGCCTGTCGCTCCGCCGCGCCGAGGCGCGAGAAGCGCTGCCCGTGGGCCGGCAGCGCCGCCACGTCGAAAGCCAGGGCCAGCGCGCGGAAGCCGATGCGGAAATAGTCCGGCATGCTGGCCAGGGTTGCGCGCACATAGTCCGCCACCAGGCCGCGCTCCGGCGCGGGCAGGTCCGGGCGGGATTCGTCGATCAGGACATCGACGATGGCCGTCACGCAGCGCGCGACCGCGTCGGTATGGCGCCGGGTTCGGTCAGACATGGCGGGCCTCCGCAAGGATGGGTGCGAACGGGGGATCGTCGAAACGACGGAACAGGGCATCGCCGCTGGAACGGGCGCTGCGGATCAGCGAGGGCACGCCGATCGCGGCGGCACCGGCGGCGTCGCGGTCCTGCCGGTCGCCGATGACCAGCGTTTCCTCCGCCGTGACTTCGGCCTCTTCCAGCAGGGCCAGCAAGCCGGTGGGATCGGGCTTGAGCCGGCCGATACCGCGGTCTCCGGACCAGATGACGTGGTCCGCCTTGAGGCCGAGCGCGGCGAGCTTGTCGTTCACGGGATAGTCCGACCAGACCGCGATCCGCCGCCCGGTCGCCCTCAGGGCCGAGAACAGGCCGTCGATCCCGCGCGCCTTGTAGCGCGGCAGCAAGGCCAGCGGGCGGCGCTCGATCCACTCCTCGACAAGCGCGCGGACCTCGCCTTCCGAGCAGCCGCAACGCCGCGCGGTGAGGCGGAACTGCTCGTTGTTGAAGTCGTCCCCCTGAACCTCGCCCAGCAGTTCGCGGATCTGGCGGAAGGCCCGCAGCGTCTCCACCGTGCGCAGGCTGCGGCGGCGAAGGCTGTGCTTGACCAGTTCCAGCGCCATCGCGCGGCGGAGCGGCGGTTGGTCGTAGAGCGTACCGTCGAGGTCGAACACCACGAGCCGCACCTTGCTCCAGGCCACGTCGGTCACGGTTTCCACTCCCTTACTTGCCGTGGCCGGGCAGCATGTCCACCGGCGTGAAGCTGCGGTTGGAAAGCGCGGTGAGGCTGGGCAGGTCGACGAAGGAGAGCAGCAGCAGCACACCCACGGTGATGCCCAGCGTGGTCATCAGGCGGCGCGAGCGGAACATGCGCTCAGGCCGCTGGGCGATGGAGTCGCGCAGCATCGAAAGCCAGAGGTAGCAGCCGAACAGCCCGGCGATGAACGGGAAGGCCAGGATGTATTCCACGCGGTACTTGATGAGGAACACGCCCAGGAAGAACGAGGAGAGCATGGCATAGACCAGGCAGCTCACCACCAGGCTTTCCGCCGTATAGCCGGCGAAGGACTTGCGGTAGCGGGTCAGCGTCTCGATCCCCACCATGGCGGTGATGTCGCGATATTCGGAAAGGCGCTTGGAGCCCATCAGGAACGCGCCGCCGGCCCAGTAGGCCAGCAGGAGGCTGGCGGGCGGCATGCTGGAGGGGTCCATCATCAGCCAGCCCAGGGTCAGGCGGATGGGGTTGTTCACCGATTCCGAGACCACGTCCAGGAACGGCCGGTCCTTGGAGCGCAGCGGGCGCACGTTGTAGACGATGCCGGAGACCAAAAACACGACCGCCACGGTAAAGAAGGCGCTGCCCAGCGAGGTCGCCAGGGCCAGGCCGAAGGCCGCGAAGACCGTGTATTGCAGGTAGACCAGCGCCGGGGAGAGCTGCAGCGACACCGCGGTGCGGTGGTGCTTGCTGGGATGGTGGGCATCGGATTCGCGGTCCAGCCACTCGTTGATGATATAGTTGGCCGAGGCGATGGCGATCGCCACCACGAAGCCGATCACGATCCGCGCCGGGGCGTCCAGCAGCGAAGGTTCGCGCAGCGCATAGGCCAGGATCAGGCCCGGGATCACGAAGACGTGCTTGGTGGCGTGATCGAAGCGGGCAAGGCTCAGGTAGTCGCGCAGGCGCGCGGTCTTCCGGTTGCGCGATGCGGCGCCCTTCGTGGTGGGTCCCGCAATTTCAGGCCCCCTCATTTCAGATGTGTTCATTTCCGGATTCTCCTGGAACGGAGGGGTGAACTTGGGGCATTCACGGATGCAGGGTGGCTTTGACGCGGTAGATGCGGCCGTCGGCGAAGGCGCCGGCAGGTTCTAGCGAGAGGTCGCGCTTCAGGCGCTCTTCGCTGGCGAGGTAGAAGCGCCAGTCGATCCGGTCGAAGCACACCACGTAGACCGGCAGGCCCGCGTCCGCCTGGGCCCGGATGCGGGCAAGCTGGGCTTCGGGCGGGTTGGCCGGATCGGGCCTGTTGGTGCGCAGCAGGCGTTCCTGCGGCACGATCTGGGCGCTGCGCTGGGTGAGCAGGGCGACCACTTCGGGGCCGTTGGAAAAGAGCGAGGCATTGCCCGGGAGCCCTTCGACGGCGGCGATGGTCGGCGAGGCGCGCCATTCGAGGCTGAGGAAGCCGATGCCCTCGCGGTACACCTGATACGTGCGGGCCGAAGTGCGGACCGTGTGGCCGACGAGGACCAGCGCGGCGAGGGCGGCAAGGGTCAGCCAGATCGTCCGCAGGCCGCCGAGGCGCTGGTCGAGGCCGCTGGCCTGCGCGGTGACCATCATGACCAGCATGACATAGGCCGGAAAACCGTAGCGGCCGACGAACTGCAGGTTCGCTTCCAGCGCCGTGGAGAGCCAGACGAAAGCCAGGTAGCCGACGAAGGACAGGCCGAGCATCAGCGAGAACGCCAGGCGCGGGTCGCAGCCCCCATCGCGCGGGGTCGCATCGGGGCGAACGCGGCGCCAGGCGGCGAGCTGGCGGGCGAACTGCCAGCCGGCGAAGCCGAGCACGGCGACGAGCAGCAGCACGCGAAGGGCCAGCGGCACGGCGTCGGGCAGGAGCCAGGCGGCCGTCGTCTCCAGGTTCGCCCACCACTGTGCCGGACCCATGTTGCCGTAGAAGCGCAGTTCGCGCCCGATCGAATGGCCGACCGTCAGCGTGCTGGCGACGACCCAGACGAAGAACAGCGCGGCGCCGGGAATGGCGAACAGGGCACTGTCGGCGATCCGGCGTCCGAAGGGCAGTCGCGGGTTCGCCAGGATCACCAGGACCACGGCGGCGCCGATCGGCGGGGCGGTGAAGCGGGTAAGCGTGGCCATGCCCAGCATCAGCGAGGCGATCAGGAGATCGCGCCGGGCGCCGCGTTCGAAATAGTCCAGCGTGAACCACAGGGTCAGCAGGACGAACGTGATGAACGGGGGCTCGGAGATCACCGCAGCGTGAAGCGAAACGAACTGCGGCGCCAATGCGATGAGCGCGGTGCCGATGGCGGCATAGCGCCAGTCTGCGGCCGTGCGCCGGATCAGCGCGAAGATCAGGATCACGTTGGCCACCAGGGTGACCAGCGCCCAGGCGCTGGCTGCCGTCAGCAGCGGCATGCCCAGGGCATGGGGCAGCACCAGCATCCAGTGATAGACCGGCGCGTCGTAGGGGATCGGGCTGATCCCCATGTAGCGGGTGCTGTCCGGCGTGACGACCATGCCGTGATGGACGTTGAGCTGGAACAGCACCAGCGAGAGGACCAGGATCGCGGCGCAGGCGATCCATCCGCCCGGAGCGGCGGCGGAGACATGCGGAGCGGTGAAGCTGCGCGGGGCGGGGGTGAGCCTGTCGGCGGGAGTGGCCATGGCGTCAGCCCAGCACGCGCTTGATGTTCTTGACCACGAAGCGCACCGTGGCATCGGCCACGCCGCGGCCCAGCACATCGTCGAGGGCATCGACCAGGGCATCGATCTGCGCTTCGGAAACGATGTAGGGCGGCATGAAATGCAGCAGGTCGCGGGCGCCGGGCTGGAAGTGCACCAGGATGCCGTGGCGCTCGTAGAGTTCGCGGGCCATCGCCCCGATCAGGACCGTCTCGTAAGTGACGAAAAGCGGGTTCTTGCGGATATCGATCGCCTTTTCAGCCAGTTGCTGGCCGAAGTTCAGCTCGATGGCCTGGAAGCAGCCCTTGCCGCGCAGCGACACGATCTTGCGCGGGTACTTCTCGCGCAGGCGCTCCAGCCCGGCGCGCAGATATTCACCCATGCGGGCGGCGCGCTCGATCAGGCGTTCGTCCTCCAGCACGTTGAGCGTCTCGATGCCGACGGCGCAGGTCTCGCCCATGCCGCTGAAGCTGGAGCTGTGCAGGTTGCAGTCGTTCTTGTTGCCATAGGCCTTGTCGAACAGCGCCTGCGAAGTGACCATGGCGCCCAGCTCGCGCTTGCCGCCGCCCAGCGTCTTGGCGAGCGTGACGACGTCGGGCACCACGTCCTCGTGCTGGAAGGCGCAGAACTTACCGGTGCGTCCCATGCCGACCTTCACTTCGTCGAAGATCGTCAGGATGTCGTTCTCGCGGCAGACTTGCGCGAATTCCGTGAGGAAGCCGGGATCGGGAACGTGGCAGGACGTGCCGCGGATCGTCTCGATGATCCCGGCGATGATGCGGTTGCCGCTGCCGGATTTACCGATATCGGCCTTCTCGCGGGCGATCGCCTCGCGCACCGAGGCGATGTCGCCATACGTCGCGAAGACCACGTTCTCCTTCGGCACGCCCATGATGAAGCCGCTCTGCACGTCGGTAGCCGTGGTGAGCGAGAGCGGGCCGTGAGTCTTGCCGTGGAAGGCACCCTTGAAGCAGAGGAACTTGGTCTTGCCCTTGGGCGTTTGCACGCGCTCGCAGATCTTCATCGCCGCTTCGTTGGCCTCGGTGCCGGAGACGGCGAGGAACGAGACGTCGAGCGGTTCCGGCAGGAAGCGGGAGATGTTGTAGGCCAGCGCGCCCTGCAGCTTGTGCGGGGCGATCTTGATGCAGTCCAGCACCTTGAGATCGTGGCAGCGGCGCTCTGCGGCGATGATGCGGGGGTGGTTGTGGCCCAGCCCCAGCACGCCGAAACCGCCCGAGTAATCGAGGATCCTGCGCCCGTCGCGCAAGGTGATCTCGGCGCCCTGCGCGCTTTCGATGTCCATCTGCGCCAGGCCCAGGATGTCGAAGACCTGGAGCATGTATTTGTTGAGGTGGGCGGCGTAGAGGCCCATCGCGGACTCGCTGTCGAGCGCAAGGCTCTGGTCCAGGGTCAGCAGGCCGCGGTTCTGCCGGTCTTCGCGGCTCGGGGCTTCTATCTTTGCAAGTGCCGTCACGCTCGTTCCCTCCTTCAAGCGAATGGGAAGACGCTACCGGAGGGTGAGGGCGGAATGTATCTACAGGACCATATACTACCGAATGCCCGGCCGGGCCGCGCGCTCTAACCCGGCAGAGCGAAGGCCTATCCCTGCTGGGTAGGACCGATGACCCGGGGACTGCGTAAACGAGAGCATGGCCGGCGCGATGGTCATCGGGCCGGGTCTGCGGTTTGTCGATTTTGCGACAACAATTGCCTCGCAACGCGGCACGGAACCCCGTATTGGCGGAATCCGGCCCGGGGTGGGCCCGATACACGGGAAATGCAGGCGAAGCCGAAAACCATGGCCTTGACGTTGGATAACCTGGACAGTCTGCCGGAAGGCGGACCCGCTCAGGGCGACCTTTCCCCTCATTCCCCGAACCCGCCTCCGCCGCCCGAAGGCAAGCCGCGAAGGCGCCGCTCTCGCTGGTGGTGGTTCTCGCGCGGGGTGGCGGCGCTGCTCATGCTCTTCATCGTGACGATCGGCTGGCTGGCCGTGACCGCGCCCATGTCGAAATCGCTGCAGCCGATCTCGCCGCCGCAGATCACCCTGCTGGCCGCGGACGGCACGCCGATCGCCCGCAACGGCGCCATCGTCGACGCGCCGGTCGAAGTGAAGAAGCTGCCGATCCACGTCACCCAGGCCTTCATCGCCATCGAGGACCGCCGCTTCTACAGCCATTGGGGCATCGACCCGCGCGGGATCGCCCGCGCCTTGTGGAGCAACGTCAGCGGCGGCAGCACCCAGGGCGGCAGCACGATCACTCAGCAGCTGGCCAAGTTCACGTTCCTCACCTCCGAACGCAGCCTCACCCGCAAGGCGCGGGAAGTGCTGATCGCGTTCTGGCTGGAAGCCTGGCTCACCAAGGACGAGATCCTCGAACGCTACCTTTCGAACGCCTACTTCGGTGACAACACCTATGGGCTTCGCGCCGCCTCGCTCCACTATTTCCACCGCAAGCCGGAAAGCCTGACGCCGGCGCAGTCGGCCATGCTGGCCGGTCTGATGAAGGCGCCCTCTCGCCTGGCGCCCACCAACAATTACGACCTGGCCGAAAAGCGCATGAAAGTGGTGCTTCTGGCCATGGTCGATGCCGGCTACATGACGCCCGCGCAAGCCCGCGCCACGCGTCCGCCGCGGCTCGACGTGCGCTCGCGCAACGACCTGCCGACCGGCACGTACTTCGCCGACTGGGCGCTGCCGCAGGCGCGCGGAATCGACGAGGCGAGCTATGCCGCGCAGACTTACAAGACCACGCTCGATTCGCGCCTCCAGGCCGCGGCGCGCCGCGCCATCGAAGGCGCGCCGCTCGGCAACGCGCAAGTTGCGCTCGTGGCGATGCGTCCGAACGGTGAAGTGGTGGCGATGGTCGGCGGCAGGGACTACGCCAAGTCGCCGTTCAACCGCGTGACCCAGGCACAGAGGCAGCCGGGCTCCACCTTCAAGCTCTTCGTCTACCTGGCCGCGCTGAACGATGGGTGGAAGCCCGAGGATACCATCGAGAACACCCCGTTCGAGATCGGCTACTACCGCCCCCAGAACGCGGGCGGGGCCTATTCGAAGACGATCACGCTGGCCGATGCCTTCGCCCATTCCAGCAATGTCGCCGCCGTGCGCCTGTTCCAGAAAGTGGGCGACAAGGCGGTGATCGACATGGCCCGCAAGCTGGGCGTCACTGCGCCGCTGCCCCATGGCGATCCCAGCCTGGCGCTGGGTACCTCCAGCATGAACCTCATGGAACTGACCGCCGCTTACGCGGGTGTCGCGGGCAACCGTTTCCCGGTCGTGCCCACGGCGTTCAAGTCCAAGGAGGAAGGCTGGTTCGACGGGCTGATCAGCGGCCGCCGCAGCCTGTCCAGCGATGTCCACGAGAACATGGAGACCCTGCTGCGCGGCGCCGTCAATCGCGGTACCGGGCGCGGGGCGCGGCTCCAGGCGGCGAACTACGGCAAGACCGGGACCAGCCAGGAAAACCGCGATGCGCTGTTCGTTGGCTATGCCAAGGACCTCGTGGTCGGCGTGTGGGTGGGGAATGACGACAATACGCCGCTCAAGGGGGTTTCCGGCGGTACCATCCCCGCGCGCATCTGGCGCGACTTCATGCAGCAGGCCCTGGGCGAGCGCGCTGCGCCCCGTCCGCGCGCGACCGAGAGCCCCGATCCGGAAGGCCCGGTCCAGCCGCTCGACGTGCCCGATCTCGGCGATATTCCGCTGGGCGATGCCAATCTGCGCGTCGAACAGGGCAAGGCGGTGCTTTCGACCCAGATCAACGGCGCGCCGGTCGATGTGAAGCTGGACCAGAACGGGCTGCAGATCGACGGGCGCAAGGTGATCGAGCAGATCGTGTCGCCGCCGCCTCCGCCGCCGCCGCAGGCCCGACCTTCGCCGCAGCCCTGAGGCATTCGGTCCCCGCACCGTGCGGTGGGGCAGGCCGGGTGGGGCTGCGGGGATTTGGCCCGGGAACGTCCCGCGGCGCGAGGCTTTCCCCTCAGGACCCTGTCCCGAGGAGCCTGCGCGCGATGTCCGATTTCGATCTTTACTATTGGCCCGTCCCGTTTCGCGGCCAGTTCCTTCGCGGGATCCTGGCTTTCGCCGGCAAGACCTGGAACGAGCACGACAGCGATGAGATCGCCGATCTCATGGGCAAGTCTCCCGGCGATCAGCCGGTGCCTTTCATGGGGCCGCCGGTCCTGATCGACCGGGAGAACGACTTCGCCATCGCCCAGATGCCCGCCATCGCGCTCTATCTGGGCGAGAAGCTGGATCTCCTGCCCGCGACGCCCGAAGGCCGGGCCGCATCGATCAAGGTGGTGAACGACGCCAATGACGTGATCGACGAACTCACGATGGATGGTGGACGGGAGATGTGGGACGAGGAGGAATGGCAGGAGTTCCTGCCGCGCCTGGAACGCTGGATGGCCATCTGGGAAGCGACCGGCCGCGCGCACGGCCTGGGCGACGGCGAGGGTTATCTCCTCGGCGGCGACGAGGCGGGCCTGGCCGATGTGGTCACGGCCGTGCTCTGGTCAACGATGGCCGAACGCTTCGGCCAGATCGCATCGCTGCTGGAGCGCGCGGCACCTCGGGTTTCCGCACTTGTTGGCCGCATGGGGCAAAGGCCGGCGCTGGCGCGTCTGGCGAGCGACGCGAAGGAACGATATGGCGAAGCCTATTGCGGCGGCGAGATCGAGAAATCCCTGCGCAAGGTGGCCTGCTGAGGTGCCGGGTCGAAAGTCACAGCACGACCATGGCCATGCCGATGATCGCGATCCACAGCACCACCGTGATGCCGGCGATGGTCAGGAGGTCTAGCCTCCGTTCTTCTCCCATACAGGGCGTTATTCTTGTCATGGCTGGCTGCTCCTTTCGTTGCTGCCGGGCACAACCCCGCATCTAATCAACTGCAAAGGTTCGAGATTGTTCCCTCGCCTGTGCCGGCAGGGCGGGACGCGGGTGCGGTCAGGGTGTACGGCGCGGCGTCCGGCGCCTAAGGGACAGGCATGCAGCCAGCCATGCTTATCGACGGGCGTCTTCACGAAGGCGCCTTCACTTTCGACGTTTTCGACCCCGCCACCGGCACGGTGCTCACGCCTAGCTGGTGCGCCGATCGCGCCATGGCGCAACGCGCGATTGCCGCCGCCAATCGGGCCTTTCCGGCCTGGCGCGACAGCCCGGCGCAGGACCGTGCCCGTGCTCTGGAAGCGCTGGCCTCGGCCCTGGCGGACCGCGCGGAGGCTTTCGCCCGCCTGCTGACTCAGGAGCAGGGCAAGCCGCTGGCGGAAGCACGCGGCGAAGTCGGCGCTTCCATCGAAGCGCTGCGCTATCATGCGGGCCTGACGCTGGAGGAGCGCGTGCTGGTGGATGCACCGGGAGAGCGGATCGTCGAACAGCGCTACCCGCTGGGCGTGGTCGCGGCGATCGTGCCGTGGAATTTCCCGCTGCTGCTGCTGGTGCTCAAGCTGGCGCCGGCACTGGTCGCGGGAAACTGCGTCATCGCCAAGCCCGCGCCGACCACGCCGCTGACGGCGCTTCTGCTGGGCGAACTGGCGGCCGACCTGCTGCCGCCCGGCGTGTTCCAGACCTTGGGCGACGACGGAACGCTGGGTCCGCTGCTGGCCGCGGATCCCGGCATCGCTCATGTCAGCTTCACCGGATCGACGGCGACGGGGCGCAAGGTCATGGCCTCGGCGGCGGACAGCCTGAAGCGCTTCACGCTGGAACTGGGCGGCAACGATGCCGCGCTCGTGCTCGACGATGCGGACATTTCCGCCATCGCGCCCCGGCTGTTCGAAGGTGCCATGGCCAATGCCGGGCAAGTCTGCATCGGCATCAAGCGCATCTATGCGCCGCGCGGAAAGATCGACGCGCTCTGCGACGCTCTGGCAGACCTCTCGCGGCAGGCCGTGACCGGCAGCGGCCTCGACCCCGCGATCACGCTGGGCCCGGTCCAGAACGCCGCACAGCACGCGCGGCTGGCGGAACTTCTGGCAGAGAGCCGCGCGCTTGGGCGCGTGGTCGTTGGCGGCGCGCCACTGGCGGGAGAGGGCTGGTTCGTCCCGCCCACCGTGATCCGCGACTTGCCCGAACATGCCCGCCTCGTGCGCGAGGAGCAGTTCGGTCCGGTCATCCCGCTGTTGGCCTACGACAGCTTGGACGAGGCGGTGAGCCGCGTGAACGACAGCGAATACGGCCTTGGCGCCTCGGTCTGGAGCGGCGACACGGAGCGCGCCCTGAAGCTGGCGGGGCGCATCGAGAGCGGGCTGGTCTGGGTCAACCGGGTGTTCAGCCTGCCTTTCGAGGTGCCGATCGGCGGCGCGAAGCAATCGGGCATCGGGCGCCATCAGGGGCAGGCCGGGCTTGAGGAATTCACCCAGGCCCGCATCGTCAACGCCGTGCTCGCGTGACGGCGCCCGGGCTTGCATAAGGCGGGCAGCGCTGTATCCGGCGCGATACGGCCGTTCGGGCCGGCGATCGGAGTGACCATGCAGGACGTTCACCTCTTTTCCTACGGCACCTTGCGACAGGAAGCGGTTCAACTGGCGCTGTTCGGACGGCGGATCGAGGGCGAGCCGGATGCCATGCCCGGCTGGCGGCAGCGCATGATCGAGATCACCGACGCCGATGTCATCGCCAAGAGCGGGACGCGCTGGCACCCGATGGTGGAGCCGAGCGACCGCGAGGACGACGCGGTGGAGGGCACGCTGTTCCGGATCTCCGCCGAGGACCTGGCCCATGCCGATTCCTATGAGATAGACTACCTGCGCCGCGAAGTGCGCCTGCGCTCGGGCACGATGGCCTGGGTCTACGGCGATCCGGAGGCGTGAGCGTGCAGAAGGATTCCCACAGCCATGACGGAGCCGAGATGACGACCCTTTCTTCCCCGCGCGAAGCCGTGGGACCGGGCTATTCGCCTGAAGCTCTGCGCGAGGCCCAGGCCCTGTCCTGGCGCGCGCTGGAGCGGATCGTCGCCCAGGTCCGCCCGGGCATGCGGGAGCGCGAGGCGGTGGCCATCGGCGAGGCGGCGCTGGCGGAACTGGGCCTGGAGAAATCCTGGCACCCCGTGCTCGTGCGCTTCGGCGAGAACACGCTGAAGATCTTCAGCGATCGATCCGAGGGCGACGCCGTCCTGGGCGCGGACGATATCTATTTCATAGACATGGGCCCGGTGTTCTTCGGGCACGAGGGCGACGTGGGCGCCACGTTCACCGTTGGCGAGGATGCCGGGATGCAGGCCTGCGCGCGCGACGTGAAAGTGCTGTTCGACCGGGTGCAGGCGATCTGGGGGCAGGGCGAGGTAACCGGCCGCGCGCTTTATGCCCGTGCCGAGGAAGAAGCGCGGGCGATGGGCTGGGTGCTCAACCTCGACATCCGCGGACACCGGGTCGGCGACTATCCGCACTCCGTGCACAAGGGCGGGAATCTGGGCGATTTCGATGCCTTGCCCGGCAAGGGGCTATGGATCCTGGAAATGCAGATCCGCCATCCCACCCGGCCGTTCGGTGCCTTTTACGAGGACCTGCTGGCCTGACGCTTCGCTGTCCTCGCGGCATGTCGAGGCGCCGGATCTTTTGAGCTGGGTACACGGCAGGCGATCCGGCGGTACCGGATCGCCTGCCGTTCCAGATCGCCTCAGAAGCGATAGTTGGCCATGAGGCCGAAGTAGTTGCCGTTCTTGCCGCCATTCGCCTGGAACGAATCGCTGACGGCGAAGTAGGTTTCCCAGAGACGGAACGCCAGGCGATCAGTGGCCTGCCACGAAGCCTCCAGGTTGAGGTCCGTACCGATCGAGCGGCTGGAATCGTAAGGCGTGAAGCTCGATCCCGAGGGGCCGATATAGACGCCGTCGCCCTTGCGCGCGCGCCAGAGGAAGTCCGGCCCGGCCATGACGGTGATCGCGGGAAGCGGCTTCACCGTCACCGAGGGATAGATGTCCATCAGGTTGGAGAAGCTGAAGAAGGCGCCCTCGGTGATGAGCGGCAGACGCGCGGCGGCGGGAACGAACGTGCCGACTTTGCCGTCGGTCAGGTCCTTGTCGCCGCTGAAGTAGTTGGCGCGCAGGCCGAGCCGCGGCTTCATCGGTGCGCCGCCCAGGGTATAGCCGCCTTCGAACATGGCGCCGTAGGCTTCGATATCCTTGCCGATGAAGGAGCCGCTCTGATAGGTGGCTTCGAGGTCGAGGTCCCAGCGGGCCCCGCGCTTCCAGAGGCGGCCGCCCCAGTTGTTGCGGTCGTCCTTGCCGACACCGGCGGCCAGGGTCGCGCGGTCGCGCTCCATCTCGTACCAGTAGAGGTCGGTGCCAAAGCCGGCGATGCGGTTGGGCGCGCTGATGTAGACGCCGTGGAAGTCCTGCGCGTGGTTCGGGCCGTCGTCGAACGTGCCCGGATCGATCAGGATCGGCTTCACCGCGAAGACGTCTACCGAGACTTTGCCCGGCAGGATGTAGGTGGCGCGCACGCCCTGGTAGGTGAAGCGCATGTTCAGGCCTTCGCGCACGCCCACCAGCTTGCCGTTGCCCAGCGGCATTTCGAAGCGGCCGGGGCGGAAGGTCACTTTGCCGGCCTTGCCCAGCGGCACCGTCACGTCGACGAAGGCCTGGTAGACGTCCACTTTGTCGCGGTTGGGCGCGGTGGCGAACTGTTCGCCATATTCGCGGTTGTCGCCCAGCTCGACATAGGCGCGAAGGTTCTGGCCGACATGCAGGTCTGCCAGCAGGCGCAGGCGCGACTGGACCGGGTCGTTGTTGTCGTTCGGCTTCAGGCCCAGCGAGGAGTGGTGCCAGTCGGTGTAGTAGACGCGCGCCTCGCCGCCGAGCGTCAGGTAAACGTCGTCATTGGCGATGGGGATGTGCTTGATCTTCACCAGCAGGGGATCGTCCGCGGCGGCGGGCCTGGACCAGTCTTCCGTCCAGCGGATGTTCTGGGGCAGGCCCTCGGGGCCGGGACGGCCGCCGGGGAGCGCCTCGGCCGGACGGGCCTGCGACTTGGCCGGGCGAATTCCGGGAGGGGCCTGGGTGGAAAGCGTGCCTTCGCCCACGTCCTTCGACTCCGGGGGAACCGACTGGGCGAATACGGGCTGATAGGGGAAAGCGGCGGTCAGGACGGCAAGGGAGCCGCAGGCAAGCAGATGCAGGGCGCGGGGGGAGCGCATCGGGAAGTCCTCTCTGGAAGGTCTTGCTATTTTAGCGGGACGGCCGCTGCGAACTGGCCGTCCCGTCACTTTTATCCGCCGATCAGGCGATTCTTATCGGCCTATCAGGCGATGGCGCTCTCACGGTAACGCGTCAGCGAGAGCAGCACGCCGCCCACCAGGGTGCCGCAGCCCAGCGCGATGGCGACCGGGGCGAGGCTCCATCCGGCGGTGAACAGCACGCCCGCCAGGATCGGACCGAGCGCCGCACCGGCGCGGCCGATGCCGATGACCAGACCGGTCCCGCCGGCCCTGAGGGCAGCGGGATAGCTTTGCGCGATCACGGCATAGAGGCCGGCCGTGGCTCCGTTGGCGAAGAAGCACGCGATCGCGGCGATCACGGAGAGGCTGCCGAGCGTGACGGCGCCCTGGCCGAAGACAACGACTGCCATGGCCCCCAGGAACATCGTGGCGACCACCACCGGGCGGATCCCGACTTTCTGGCTGAGCAGGCTGACCGCGATCGAACCGATCGCGCCGCCCACGTTGCCCCAGACCAGTACGCCTCCGGCCAGCGCGGGCGGGAAGCCCAGGTCGACGACGATCTTGGGAATCCACTTCACCAGGAAATAGAAGGTCATCATGTGGAAGAAATAAGTGGCGGTGAGCATGATCGTGACATGCGCCATGCCGGGCGCGAAGAGCGCGCTGACGCCGGCCTTCTGCGGTACCGGATCGGCGGGCGGCATGGCGGCGATGGGCGCGCGGCCCTGCCGCTCGAGCGTGCGGTTGATCTTGTCCAGCGCCCCTGCAGGCCGCTTCAGCAGCAGGAAGGCCATGGTTTCCGGCACCAGCCAGAGCACCAGCGGGATGAAGCAGACCGTCACCACGGCGCCGAACTGGAAGACCGATTCCCAGCGGCCCGTTGCGGCGAGCAGCCAGGATGCGGCCGAACCGCCGACGATGGCACCCATCGGATAGCCCCCTGCCATGATGGCGACCGTGAGGTTGCGACGGCGCGCGTTCGAGCATTCCGCGACGACGGCATTGGTCGCGGCCAGCATGCCGCCGATGCCCAGGCCGGTGAACAGGCGGTAGGCGGACAGGATCGGCACGGTGGCGGCGGTCGAGGCGAGCGCCATGCCGATGCTCATGATCACCAGGCAGGCGAGCAGCATCGGGCGGCGGCCCACCTTGTCGGCCAGGTTGCCCAGCACGAAGGCGCCGATACCCATGCCGAACAGTTCCATCGACAGAACCAGGCCCAGGGCGGCGCGGTCGATGCCCCAGTCCCTGGCGATGCCGGGCGCGGCGAAGCTGATCGAGAGCACGTCGAAACCGTCGAGTGCGTTGAGCGCGGTGGCGATACCGACGGCGATGACCTGCCGGTAATGCATCGGTTCGCGCGCAATAAGGGCGCGGGGGTCTTCCATGCACTTCTCCTCTGGCCCGCCCCTTGCTCTTGGTTTCGGGAGGCGGACATTATTGGCGACACGCGCGGCAGCGGCCCGGCTCCAGCGACGGTCGGCAATCTTGCGACTCGGCCATCACATCGAGCACGGCCGCCACCGCAATTGTGTAGGGCTGATTGCTGAGCTTTGCTGGCCGCCTCAAGCCGGGCGCCGGTCAATCGAGGCAGAAATAGCCAAATGCGATAGCCCGCAGGCCGGGCGCGCGGGTGGCCAGATCGCGCCTTCGAAAGGTCGCGAGGTTGCGCGCTAGACGGCGGGGGAAACGAAGTCCCGGTTCAGCTCGTCCAGCGCGGCAATCCCCAGCATGGCCATGGCCACGTCGATCTCGTTGGCGAGCAGGGACAGTGCATGGGCGGCGCCCCGCTCGCCCGCCGCGGCGCAGCCATAGAGCGTCGCACGGCCGACCATCACGGCATCGGCGCCCAGGGCCAAAGCCTTGATGACGTCTGCGCCCCGCCGCACGCCGCTGTCGAACAGGACCGTCGCCCGGCCGGCAACGGCATCGACCACCGCGGGAAGGGCCGCGATCGCGGGCGGCGAGGAATCGAAATTGCGCCCGCCGTGGTTGGAGACCGCGATGCCGTCCACCCCGTGCTCAACGGCAAGCCGGGCATCCTCGGGATGGAGCAGGCCTTTCACCACCAGCTTGCCGGGCCAGCGCCGCCGCAGCGCCTCCACGTCCTTCCAGTCCACCGAGGCCGAATTGGTCACCCTGGCGACTTTGCCCGTGACCCGGCCGCCCACTTCCGCCGGGTAGTTGGCGAACTGGGGCAGGCCGCCTTCGAGCATGTAGCGGCCGATCACCGAGGCCAGCCAGCCGGGGCGGCGCAGGAAATCTCCGATCAGCCGGGCATTGGGGCGCACCGGGTTGGACATGCCGGCGCGGCGGTTGAATTCGCGCAGCGGCCAGAGCGGGGTGTCGACCGTGAGCACCAGGACGTCCGCCCCATGATCGCGCGCGGCGTCGACGACCTGCCAGGAGAGGTCTCGCCGTTCCCAGAGATACATCTGCATCCAATGGCCGGCCGAGGCGACTTTGGCGATCTCGGCAAAGGCGGTGGTGGAGCTGGTCGTCTGGGTGAAGGGGATGCCGGCCGCCGCCGCCGCGCGCGCGATCGCGCGCTCTCCGCGGTGCCACATGAGATCGGCCACGCCGGTGGGGGCAATGACGAGCGGCAGCGGCTGGCTGCGTCCGAACAGCGTCGTGCGGGCCGAGCGGCTGGACACGTCCCGCAAGGTCCGCGGCAGAAGGTTCAGGGCCTGCAGCGCCGAAACGTTGCGGCCGATCAGCAGGTCGTCTTCCGTGCCGCGTTCCACGAATTCCCAGATGGCACGGGGCAGCCGGCGCCGGGCGAGGGCGCGCAACTGGGCGATGTTATGCGCGCGTTCGGCAATATCCGGCATCCGGCGCAAGCTCCCTCCTGGCTGTCGATTTTCCGGCTCCAAGCTTTCAATGTGTCGCATTTTCCGAGCCATCAGGTGTTTCCACCTGACGGGACAATGCTCTAGCCGTCTGCGGAGCGGGCAGGCAACGCGGCGGCGAAGAGATCGGGCCGGCGTTATGCCGGGGTCATTCGGGCGGCACAGCGCGCGCCTCGGGTGCCGCGCTCAGGAGGTGGGCATAGCGCTGCAGGCCCAGCGAAGTGCGCCGGATATGCATCGACAGCACCGATTGCGCCGTCTCGATCTCGCCGCGGCAGATCGCATCGTAGAGCAGCCGGTGCTCCACGTCGTGCGTGCGGTTTCCCTGGCCGAGCGAGAGCTTCATATAGGCGCGGCGGTAGCTTTGCGTCGTATCCCACACACGCTCGACGATCTGCGCCAGCAAGGGGGTGTCGTGGCGGCGATACGTGATCCAGTGGAATTCGCGGCCCAGCGCGATGGTCTCGTCGAGATCGGTCGCCCTTTCGATCCGGGCCATCGTCGCGGAAAGGTCGGCAATGTCGCCCTCGGTCAGGCCGGGCACGCTTTCGGCCAGCAGCAGAGGTTCCACGCGCGCGCGGATCTCGAAGGAGACTTCCAGGTCGCGCGTGGTCAGGGCGGTGACCCGCGCCCCGGCATTGGGCCGCATGACCACGAGCCCGCGCGCTTCGAGCATCCGCAGTGCATCGCGCACGGGAATGCGGCTGATGTCGAGTTCCTCCGCCAGTTCGTCCTGCTTGATCCGGGCACCGGGGGCGAGGTCGCCCGCGAGAATGCGCTCGGCCAGGATATCGGCGATGCGCTGGCTGGCCACGGAAGACGGATTGGCGGTCATGCAGGTGCCCTGTTGCTGTAGCTGCGTCGATGAAGCTGCATCCCCTCTACGACCGAACGCGCGGATTATCGACAGGCGCGGCGATCTGATTGCCCGGGCGAATTCGGCTCTTCGCCATCCCGTGCAGCGGCACGAAGAACGGGGAACGCCCTTGCGCATCATGCGGAGATTGCCCAAGACTTCCGCGCATGATCACGCTGCCCACTCTCGGCGAGGCCTACTACATCGTCGAGTGGGGCATTCGGCTGACGATGCTGGCAGTCGTGCCGCTGCGGCGCTCGCCTGCGGCGGCGGCGAGCTGGCTGCTGCTGATCTTCTTCCTGCCGGTGCCCGGACTGCTGCTTTTCACCGCGATCGGCAGTCCGCGCTTCCCCGCCTGGCGGGTCGAGCGCTTCGAGAGCCTGCGCGGGTTCTTCCGCGATGCCGCCGGGCGCATGRCGCGCGATGCGCCGGGTGCCGCGCTTGTCCCGGCCGAAGTGGTCGAACTGGCGGGCCGGCTGGGCCACTTGCCCGCCGTGGGCGGCAATGCGGTGCAACTGCTGGACGACTATGACGCGGTGATCGCGCGGCTGGTTGCCGATATCGACGCGGCGCACGAGCATGTGCGGCTGCTTTCCTACATCTTTGCCGATGATGCCACGGCCGGCCGGGTGATCGCTGCACTGGGCCGGGCGGTCGATCGCGGCGTGCCCTGCCATGTCCTGGTCGATCCGGTCGGCTCCTATCGCTGGCTCAAGGGCACTTTGCTGGCGCTGCGCGGACAGGGCGTCCGCGTGCGCCGGATGCTGCCGTTCCGCCTGATCCGGGGGCGCACCCGGCGCGACATGCGCAACCACCGCAAGCTGTTCCTGATCGACGGAAAGATCGGCTACGCCGGTTCGCTCAACATCGTCGCCAAGGATTTCCGCCCGGGCGTGACCAACCGCGAACTCGTGGCCCGCGTCACCGGTCCGGCCGTCGCGGCGATGTCGGCGATCTTCGTGTCGGACTGGTTCATGGAGACCGAGGAAATGCTGGAACCGGCACTCGCCTTGCCGGCTCCCGCGGGCGATTCCATCCTTCAGGTCCTGCCGAGCGGCGCGAACTATCCGCTGGAGGGGTTCCTGACCCTGCTGACCTGGCAGGTGGCCCGGGCAGAGCGCGAGATCGTGCTGGTCACGCCTTACTTCATCCCGGACGAGGGGCTGCTGGGCGCGCTGATCACGGCCGTCCTGCGTGGGGTGGAAGTGCATATCGTCGTGTCCGAGGTGGTGGACCAGCTGCTGGTGAACCTCGCCCAGTCGTCCTATTACGACGAACTGCTGTCGCACGGGGTGCGCATCCACCGCTATCGCGGTTTCCTGCTGCACGCCAAGGCGGTGCGGATAGACGAGAGCCTGGGCATCGTCGGCTCCAGCAATGTCGATGTGCGCTCTTTCCAGCTCAACGAGGAAGTCAGCCTGCTCCTTCTCGACCGGCCGGGGATCGAGGATCTGGCGCGGATCCAGAAGAACTACATCGCCGGCAGTGACGAACTGACCCTGGCGGAATGGCGCGCGCGGTCGCGGATGCGGCGTTTCGTGGAAAACGGCGCGCGTCTGGTCAGCCCGCTGCTCTAGGTCACGGCCTGATTCACGCCGTGATTTCACACCATGATTCTGGGCCGGAAACAGGGGCGTTACAGGCAAGCCGACAGGCCTTGTCCAAAAAGCCCTAAGTCCTTGGTAGCCTGTAAGCGGCGCGTTGGAGGTAGTGGCCTGCCCCATTTGGATTCGACGGCCGTGGCATCGGGATAGGTGTCACCGTCAGGTCCAGATTGCCGCTTTCTGGCCCCTGCGACTCATGTAACTTCGGAAGACTTGGCGAGGAGTCGAATACATGAAGCTTGCGGAGGAAAAACTGGCCGAACTCGGCCAAAACGACCGGCGGTCCTTTCTTGCCGCCTGTGGGAAGTATTCGCTTCTCGTACCCCCGGCGATGACGATGCTCCTGTCGACGTCCCTGACCTCGACGGCGATTGCGAAGTCGGGCGGTGGCGGCGGCGGTGGCAGCGGCGGGTCTTCGAGCGGCGGCGGTTCCGGCAGCACGCCGGGCGGCGGCTCGGGCAGCGGCGGTTCCACCGGAGATGGCGGCAGCGTCAAGGACGGCGGCGGTTCGGGCTCGGGTCCGAAGGACACCGGCGTTCCCGGCACGGGGGATACCCATGCCGGATCGGTGAGTGCCGAAGCCAGCCTGCCCAAGTCCGAGGGCGTTACGCCCAAGGGCAAGGACGGTGCCGGCAAGGGTACGGGCCACTGATCGTCTTCGGCCTCGAAAACCTGCGCGCCTGACGGGTTCGCAGGGATCGAGGCCGAAACCAACCGGGGGAGGGCGCCGCGATGCACGGGGGCATGGCGTCTGGAACGCAGACGGCCGGGGATGTCGTGCCGGATGAGGTCGTGCCAGATGGGAAGGAGCAGGCCGGGGGTCCGCTCCTGCGCCTGGCGGACGGGGTGGTTCCGCTTGTCATCGCCGATCGCCCGGTCCTTTTCATAGAGGCGACCCAGCGCCTGAACGCGCTCAACGGTTCGGCCGGAATGCTTGTGGCGCTCCTGGCGGACGGTATCGGCCTTGCCGATCTGCGCCATGAACTGCACGAGACCATGGGCATGTCCGCTGGCGAGGTCGACACCCTCGTGGTTGCCTGGAGCGCCCAGCGGGTCATGGCCGCCGACTTCGGACCGTCCGACGCGCAGGGCCATCTGGTCCGGCTGCGCGCCGGCGGGCGGGACATCTTGGTACACTTTCCCGAGGAGGCATGGGGCCGCGAACTCGCCGCCGCCTATGCGCATTTGCCAGCCCTGGATGCAGTGGGGGCCGGTGCCGCGGAGATCGATTCCGCCGCCCGCGTCACCGTGGAAGCCATGGGGCAGGGCCCGGACGAACTTGCCGGCATCTTCGACGAACAGGCCGGGACGCTTGCCGCCCGCGATGCCGCGGCGCCGGTGCTGCGCGGCGCCATCGTCGATCTCGTGCTGGAGCAGCCGGGATATGTGGCCCTTCATGCCGCCTGCCTCGTTTCGCCGCAGGGCCCCGACAGCGGCGCTGTGCTGCTGATCGGCGCGCCGGGCGCTGGAAAGTCGACTTTGGCGACCATGGCCGCCGTCTCGGCCGGTCCGCTCGGGCTGGCGGGAGACGATATCGTCCTGTTCGATCCGCGCAGCGGGCTGGTGATGGGCGTGCCTCTGCCGCTGACGGTCAAGAGCGGTAGCTGGGATCGCCTCGCCGCCGTTCTGCCCGGCCTTGCCGCATTGCCGCCTGTGCTTCGTGCCGACGGGCAATGGCTGCGTTATGCGCCGCTGCCGTCGCCTGTCGCTCCGGCATGGCAGCGCGTTGCCGCCATCGTCGATCTGCGCCGGGAGGACGGCCGTGCCGCTGGGCTCGTTCCCCAATCCCCGATCGACTGCCTCGGCCGGCTGCTGGAGGAAGGCTTCGTGCGCGAGGGGCGCTGCACGGCCGCGCAGATGCGCGGTCTTGCGCGGATGGTGGACAATGCCGATACCTGCACGCTCCATTATGCCGAGGCCGAAGCGGCACTACCCCTGATCGAGGCGCTGCTTGCCTAGGCGGGACCATCGTTCCGCCCAGAGGAGGCTGCGAAGCGCGCCATTCCGCGCCGCGACGTTCGCGAACGATCCCGTTCGCGCCGCGCCGATGCCGGGACGTCGCGCTTTCCGGCCCTGCCGGAACTGAATGGCGAACCGCTCCCGCGACCATGCGGCCTTCCTGGATCTGTGCGCATGCCTGAAGGGCCGCATCCCGCCTTCGACCGATTGGGAAGGGGTGCTGGGCCTTGCCAATCGTACGCTCGTCACGCCGGCCCTGGCCGGGGCGCTGCGGGGGCAGGAGGCCCGCGTTCCGCCTGAGGCCGCCGGGATGCTCCATGTCATTGCCGAGCGAACCGCGGCGCGCAACCGCATGATGCATGGGCAACTYACCGAGGCGGTGGCGGCGCTGGCCGCAGAGGGCATCGTCCCGGTACTGCTCAAGGGCGCCGCCTTGCTCGCGCGCCGCGGACCGGAATGTGACGACCGCCTGCTGACCGACCTGGACCTCATGGTTCGCGAAGACGAGGGCGCGCGCGCCCTCGCCGCACTGGAGGCCATCGGCTACCGCCGGCTCGACGGTCCCACGGAAACGAGCCCGGGCCAGGGCGCCAACCTGGGCCGAGAGCGTGACGTCGGCGGGCTGGACTTGCACTACCGCCTCAAGCGCATCGGCAGGGGACGGAATTTGCAGTGGCTTGTCGATGCCTGCAGCCCCTTTGCCATCGGCACGGGTACCGCCGCAATGCCGTCCCCCGCGGCGCTCACGGCTCTCTTCGTCCTCCACGACCAATTGCAGGAAGCCGACTATTGGCGCGGCCGGATCGATTTGCGCCACCTTGTGGACATGGCCCGGCTTGCGGAGGAAGAGGGCGGGCTGGACGGCGGCGAACTTGCCGCCCTGTTCCCGCCCGGACGCGCCCGGCGTGCTCTAGCGGTGCAGTTGGACACGCTGGCGGCGTGGCTGGGCGTGCGCGTGACCATCGGCGAACGCGGCTGGCGCGTGGCGTTCCAGCGCTGGCGGCGGGGTCTGCAATTGCGCCGGCCGGGCTTGGAGACCGCGCTGACCCTGGCTTCGTGCCTGGCCGATCCCCCGCTGGGACTCTTCGAGCACAGCGGATTTTCCGCCCGCAGCCGTGAGATTCGCCGTATTCTGCTGGAGCAGAAAGCCACGAAAGTCTGACCGGCGTTCCTCGGCCTCAACGCAGCCCTTCGAGCCACTCCGCGATCATCGCCTGTCCGGCCGCAACCGCGGCAGGGCCAAGGCTGTCATGCGCGGCGCGCAGCGAGGCTTCGTCTCCGCCGGCCTCGATCACCGATTCCGGCCACTGTTCGATCCAGGCATCGAAGCGCGGGTCCAGCCCCATCTCGGCATGGAACTGGAGCGCCAGGATATTGCTGCCGCGCCGGAACGCCTGGTGGGCATAGAGATGGCTGGATGCGAGCAGCTCGACATCGGCGGGCAGGGTGAAAGTGTCGCCGTGCCAATGGAGCACCGGCACACCGGYAATATGCCGCAAGGGGCCGTCGATGGCGTTGTCATGCACCGAGATGCTGTGAAAGCCCACCTCCTTGTGCGGCCCGGCAAAGACCTCTGCCCCCATCGCCGCGGCTATCATCTGGGCGCCGAAGCAGACGCCCAGCGTCGGCCGCGCGGCATCGAGCCTGAGTGCAAGGCGGCGCATCTGGCAGGCAATCCAGGGGTGCCGGTCCTGCTCGTAGATGCCCATGGGGCCGCCCATCATGATGAGCAGGTCCGGTTCGCGCAGATCCAGCGCGGCAAATGCCGGGTCGGTCACGTCAATGCGGTCGACGTCATATCCGGCCGCCTCGATGGGCATGCGATAGCCCGCGACGCCTTCGTAAGGGACGTGCCGGATGATCAGGGCGGTCTTCGTCACTGCTCGCTTTCGTTTCGAGGGGCCGCGGCCGAACAGCCGGCGGAGACACCGAAATGTCATCTTTCCAGCCTCAAGGTGCGTGCGCAAGACCCGTCGAGGCCATGCCGGCGCATCCGATTCTGTTTCAAACGGTTTCCCCGGGCGAATTCACGGCAAAAATGACGGATGCAGGATTTGCAATCCTTTGCCCGGACCCCCATGGTCCCCTGCGAGAAAACATGGCGTGTGAAGACATGGAAGGAGCCAAGGTTTGGAATCAGTTTCGGTCGTACTTTTCCTTTTGCTAGCGGTAGTGGTGAGCGGCGCGATATCGCGCATGCTCCCCTGGTCGGTCCCTACGCCTCTCGTGCAGATCCTGCTCGGCTGCGTGATCGGTCTCTCGACCTCTTATAGCGTGTCCCTCGATCCCGAACTGTTCCTGCTGCTGTTCCTGCCGCCCCTGCTGTTCCTGGACGGCTGGCGCATCCCCAAGGACGAATTGTTCAAGGACGTTTCCACCGTGGTGGAACTGGCGCTGGGCCTCGTCCTGACGACAGTCATCGGCATGGGTCTCTTCATCAACTGGATGATCCCGGCCATGCCGCTGGCCGTGGCTTTCGCGCTTGCCGCCGTCGTCTCGCCCACCGACCCGATCGCCGTCTCGGCCATTGCCGCGCGCGTGCCGATCCCCAAGCGCATGATGCACATTCTCGAAGGGGAATCGCTGCTCAACGACGCCTCCGGCCTCGTCTGCCTGCGTTTCGCCGTAGCAGCCGCGCTGACGGGCACGTTCTCCGCCGGCGGCGCCGCGCTCAACTTCCTCTGGGTTGCCGGTGCAGGCCTGGTGATCGGCGTGGCCGTCACTCTGGTCGTTTCGCGCGCCAAGGCGTGGGTCACGCGCCGCTGGGGAGAGGATACCGGCTCGCAGATCCTCGTCAGCCTGCTGATACCTTTCGGCTCCTATATGCTGGCCGAGCATTTCCACGCCTCGGGCATCCTTGCCGCCGTCAGTGCCGGCGTGACCATGACCTTTGCCGAGATTTCGCGCGAAGCCATGGCCGTCACGCGCATGCGCCGAAATTCGGTATGGGACACCATCCAGTTCACGCTGAACGGCATCATCTTCGTGCTGCTGGGTGAGCAGCTTCCCGGCATTCTCGCCGAAGCCAAGCTGACCGTGGCGGTCACCGGCCATACGGAGCCGGGCTGGCTCGCGCTCTATGTCGTCGCGATCGTGCTGGGCCTTGCGGCGCTGCGTTTCGCCTGGGTGTGGCTCTCGTTCAAGTTCACAATCCTGCGCAAGCGTCATGCCGAAGGGAATGGCGGAAACGTGGCAGCGACCGTGCGCAGCCCCAACTGGCGGCTGGTCGCGGCCATGTCCTTCGCCGGTGTGCGCGGCGCGATCACGCTGGCAGGCGTACTCACGCTGCCGCTGGCCTTGAACGACGGAACTCCCTTCCCGGCACGTGATCTGGCGATCTTCCTGGCGGCCGGCGTGATCATCGTATCTCTGGTCGTCGCCAGCATAGCCTTGCCGGTCCTGCTCAAGGGGCTGACCATGCCGGGCGAGCCGTCCAAGCAGGCCGAGGAGGATGCCGCCCGTGTCAGGACCGCGGAGGCCGCGATCAAGGCGATCGAGCGCCATCAGCACCGGCTTGCCGAAAGCCACGGGGATGCCGATCGCTATTCGGCGGCAGGCGGCCGCGTCATGGACCTCTACCGCGAGCGGATCGAGGGTCTCGGCGAGGAGGAGAAGATCGCGACGCGCGAGCAGGAGCGCCTTTTCCGCGATTTCCGCATGGTTGGCGTAAAGGCGGAGCGTGCCGCATTGGCGGAACTGATCCGCGCACGCGAGGTCGGCAGCGAGACGATGCGCAAGCTGACCCGCGAATTGGACCTCTCGGAAGCCCGCTTGCGCGGATAGCGGAACAAGGCCCGGCGGCTGTCCAGACACCGCCGGGCTAATCGTTGCACGAGGGGAGAGGGAAAGCGGCGGCGGGCCGTGGTTTTTGGCGAGTATGTCGTTTTTTTGAAATTAGTGTTTGACCGAATCACGGGTGGCACTTAGAGGGCCTCTCACCGCAGCGGACCACACGGTTTTGCAGCGGTCGCCAACAGAGACGGACAGCTTGTTCCCCCATCGCAAGAAAGCATCGCAAGAAAGCGGGGAGCGCTAGTTG
>NZ_JBFRCW010000016.1:0-100427 GCF_052113265.1 Novosphingobium sp. YAF33 | reverse complement strand
CACGCCAAGCCGCTGCACCTGACCCGGGGCGCTCGTTTCGAAACATGTTTCGAAAT
This sequence comes from Novosphingobium sp. YAF33, assembly GCF_052113265.1. Taxonomy (NCBI): domain Bacteria; kingdom Pseudomonadati; phylum Pseudomonadota; class Alphaproteobacteria; order Sphingomonadales; family Sphingomonadaceae; genus Novosphingobium; species Novosphingobium sp. YAF33. The sequence goes on along the minus strand of NZ_JBFRCW010000016.1, from coordinate 100,371 downwards.
CAATTTCATCACTCACTGGTAACCTCGCCGTTCAATGCGACGAAACTACCAACCTCAGAGCTTCTGAAAATGTGGGGGATTTTGACCGCTTACAGTGAACCATGCGAGCAAATCGACGTCGTTGAGACGTCCGGTGCCGAAGAGTCTGAACTTGATCGGAGCGCGCTGGTCGCCACGATCGGACCTGACGGACAACCAGGCTTTTCTGCCCCAGGCCTCGCTGCGCAGTTGGCGCGTCTCGTTCATCGCACCATTGCCAGATGTGCCTGTCAGGCGACGCATGACATTGTCGTCGCTCGCCAAATGCTAAGGCAAAGGGATTGGCCAGTCTTAAGATAACACACACGCACCTCAAAGCTCAAGTACTGCTCACCTGTCGAAAGCATTTCCGTTACGTATCAATCCGATATTATTATAACCAACAACAGAATGGCTGCTGGATGTTTGCGTGGAAACATTTCCAAAAACAGCTACAGCACCAGTGTTTCCTGTTACGTCTATCGGGTTGTAAGCAGCGTTAAAAGAATTACCCATTATCACCGAAGATAAAGACGAAGATATGAATATTCCTTTATAATTCTCCCCCACCTTCGCCGGTTCGATTAAATTTCCAATTACGGAAATCTTTAGGTTTGGGGTTTCTGTAGCCTTGATCCAGTGATAGGATTGCTTTTTATAAGACCGCCCGTAGGTCCCTGGTCCAGATAAATTGTTGATTGAGATCGCTTTCCAACCCGATCCCTTAACGACTAAGAAATCTCCTTGCGCTTGGGCCAATTGCCCGGAAATATCCACGCCTGCTGTGCAGTCCGCCGCAGGGGCCTCTAGGTTAAAGACTGGCGCATTGTCAAAGCCACCTGCCAGCCACTGATACGCGAAATACGTTCCGGTGAAGCGGACATTCGCAACACATGCTCCAGCCTTTATTTCGAATGCCGTACCTACACCATCCCAAAGAGCATCGAGCGAAGCCTCGTTAAATGTTGCGTTACCCTCAACCAGAAAGCCGTATCTATAACCAAAAACAGAACTTTTATTTAAAATTACACCTTGAACTTCAAATTTGCTTGAGCGCTTAGACCCATCGCCATTTCCCCATATGCGCATGAACGCACCATGGGCGGCCGTCCACTTTGCCAAAAATCTATCCTTAGTGTTAGCCCTGCCTTGAAAAAGGTTAACATCTGCAACAAACCCACTTATTGTCATCGTTTCAAGGTTGCTTGATAAATTGAAGCAATATCTAATACAGTATCCGTATGTACTTGTAATATGTATATTGCCAAAGACGTCATCACTTTCTGATGAACTTAAAAAATCATATGCGTTTACAATGCGAATACCATCTAGATCTACATTGACCATTTGCCTTCCCGTTACTTCCGTAAAAAGCGGGGGATAAGGGATAGGGATTTCAGCATCGCCCTTCTGATTAGGCCAATAAAAATTACAGTTCTTAATACGCACACCTCTTCCCAAGGTGAACGGCTGCACGGTTTTTGATGTTAGTAGAAAAGTGGTGCCTTGAGTACCGTAGGAGCTATCTGATGTGTTGCCATCTGCCGCCCCCCCCGCACAAGTCAGAGACGCTCGATCGAATGCTATTGTCTTCGTTCCAGTAATCGCAATTTGCCCGCCAGGAGCAAGCAACATGCCTTGATTGGCACTTGCCCATTCCAGCGCTTGCGATAGCGCCAAGTCGGCGCTCGCAACACCGTCCATCACAACGCCCCACTGTCGAATGTCTGCCCCGAGAGCCCCAAAACTTGCCAGCCAGCACTTGTTATCGGAAGTTGGAACCTGCGAGCCTTTGTCACCTAGACCGCGGTTGAGGGAGCACGCTCGATCTGAGGCGACATACATCAACGGCGGAGCATCTCCCGCCTTTGCAAATCCATCGCGAATTACGCGCCCCATATGTGACGGGATTGTGGATAGCACCTCAGCGTTGGCCGCGTGAAACAAAGCACCAGAGCCTGCTCCTTTACAATGATTTAGGGGTTCAGACTGCGAGCAAACGTCCTTATTTGCTTGCTTTGTCGCAAGCTCCCCGGAGCGCGCGTTAGCTCTTGGCGATATCAAAAACAAAGATGAAAAAAGAACGAGAAGAAGTTTCACCCTCATGACAGGTAGCTCCTGACCAAATCCATTAGAAGTGCTCCATGTTTAAATGCAAGCGTCTGATGTCAGGTCTATTAACGCGACCTTGAGGATAGGCATTTTCTTACGGGACGTTCGGAAAAATCGTGATCAGCGCGGTCATTTATCTTCGAGCATCCCCATCAGCGGGCATTTCTGATAGTTTCTTTCGCCATGAAATTTTGTGCCCACTTTTACTGATACGCCCAAGAGTGCTGAGATTGCATCTTCAGCCGCTGCGTAGGCGTATTAAACATCGCCAAAACCAGGCTCCCAAAGACAGCATCGGCGGATGCCACCACCCTGCAATCTATCACGTACATCGTGAGTTGAAGTGACAAAGCCACTCAATCCACGCGTAGGACAGAGCAGTTTATCGGGTGCGTCTGCCGGTGCGCTCGGACACATTGGCCAACCATTCTTGCGGATTAACGCTGTTGAGTTTTGCCGTCTCCCGCATCAAATACATGGCAGCAGCGCTGCTATCCACAGCAGCGGCACCTGCGAAAAGCGAATTTTACTGCCGAGGGAGATATTCGTCGAGCATTCTCCGCCGGAGTTTTATCGATATCCAGCCTGCCGTCATCAGTGTACCGTTGGTACAATGTCGTGTGAGTAGCGTATAGCCCGTAACTTTGGGTAAAACCCGAAGACTTACGCCTTCTCAAACGGTCCGTTTCTCCCGAGGTTACGGGCTTACAAGCAAGTCTTTGGCTGAAGCTAGTATCCGACTTAAAATCGGAGGGGGTGCCCCACCACAAGAGGACTCTAAGTGCCTGACTCGGAAGTTTCTCAACCGTAGCAATACCTTGCAGTTCTGCGGGTGAGCATGCGGATGGAGGCGATGGTGGCCCATGCCGTTGACGATGCGATGGTGGCTTCCCAGTCTTTGCGAAGCGGCGGCATCGGCCAAGCCAAGCGAAGGTGCGTTCGACGACCCATCGCCGAGGGAGAACCTGGAAGCCCTTTGCTTTGTCAGAGCGCTTGATGATCTCGATCGTCCAGGTTCCCGATCCAAGGAGGCCTGCACGGAGCTTGTCGCCGGCATAGCCTCCATCCGCAAAGACATGGCGTAGCCACGGCAAACGTTTGCGCACGGACTTGAGGACATCGACGGCACCATCGCGGTCCTGAATATCGGCGGTGTGGACGAGGATGAATATGAGAAAGCCGCAAGTGTCCGTCAGGATGTGGCGCTTGCGGCCCTTGATCTTCTTGCCCGCGTCATACCCGCAAGGGCCGCCGCTTTCGGTGGTTTTCATTGATTGGCTGTCGATCACACCGGCACTCGGCGAGGCGTCGCGCCCTTCGATCTCGCGCAGGTTCATTACCAGCACCGTGTTCATGGCTTCGAGCAGACCGGTGTTGCGCCACGCGTAGAAGTAGCGCTGCACCGTCGAGACCGGTGGAAAGCATTTGGGCAGAAGCCTCCAAGCGCAGCCGCTTGCCGCAATGTAAAGCAAGGCATTCATCACTTCGCGCATGTCCGTCGTGCGACGTCGACCTCCGCGCTTGGCTGGCGGGATAAACGGCGCCGCCAATTCCCACTCCCGCTCCGTCATATCGCTGGAGTAGCGCAATCCTTTCCGGCTATGCTCCTGCCGGGCAATACCAGTCCATGCCATTGATCACACCATCTCTCGCAGGACGGCGTGAATCATAAATGGCTGGTATTGCTCAACAACTTTCGGGGCGGGCTCTAAATCCGCGCAGGCTTGTAACGCGCCGGGCGAGGCTCATCTAGTCCGGATCATCTCCAGCACCGCACCGGCCACCGAGGCCGCCCGCTCCGGTATGCTGCTTTCGGTGTAGCAGCGCAATTCGGGAGCGTTGCCGCTGGGCCGCAGGTGGATGATGTCGCCACCGTCGAAGGTGATGCGCAGGCCGTCAGTGGTGTCGAAGGCGGTGGCTCTGCCCACCAGTTCACCGAACATTGCGGAGGTGCGCTTCAGCACATCTTCGCGGGTGCCGTCCTGAAGCCTGGCCAGCAGAGCTTGGCTCTCGGCGGTGGGATAGTTCTGCAGGCGTTCACTGAACGTGTATCGCGCAGGCAGTTGCGCCTGCAGTGCGCCGAGCGACACACCTTGGCGACGCGCGGTGACAAGCACGGCGAGCATGGGCAGCACGGCGTCGCGGGTTGGCAATGCGCCTAGTGTGGCGCCTTCGGACTGCACGGGCGTGGCAAGCAGAAAACCTCCGTTTGCCTCATAGCCGCAGACGCTCACGAAATCTGGCAGCAGTGCGTTAATCGCCTCGATCACGAAGGGCGAACCGATGCGGGTCCGACGCACTGCGGCAAAGGTGCCAGACAGTTCCACTGCTGAATTGCTGCTGACCGGCGTGGCCACGGCCTCGATCCCGAGCGCACGTGCGCACAGGATGCCTAGCACGTCGCCGCGCATCCATGCGCCGGTTTCGTCGGCCAGCAGCGGGCGATCGCTGTCGCCATCGGTCGAAAGGATCGCATCGAGACCGAGGTTGCGCGCCGAGTCGAATGCAAGCTTCTGATCTTCCGGCCGAACCGCTTCAGTATCGACAGGAATGAACTTTTCGGAACGACCGAGGCGCACGACTTCGGCTCCCAGTTCCCCAACGATAGAGGCGAGCACGTCGCGGCCGACCGCGGAATGTTCGTAGATGCCAAGTTTCAAGCCGCGCAATGCTTCTGCACCGAAGAAATCTACGTAACGCGCAGCATAGGGCACTGCCACGTCTATTACTGGGCCGCATTCCTCGGGCAGGGCGAGCATGCCCTCGGCGTTGAAAAGGTCGGGCAGCGTCACCGTCTGTGCACGCATCGCCAACTCGTCAGGCTTGAGCACCTCGCCGTCCACCCGGTTGAACTTGATACCGTTGCGATCGTCGGGGATGTGGCTTCCCGTCACCATCAGCGACGCCATTCCTTGCGCAAATCCGTAGGCTGCGACGGCGGGGGACGGCGCGAAACCGCAATAGGCAACTTGCCCGCCCATGTACCGGATCGCGGCGGCACACGCGGTCAATATGCGTGGGGTCGATGGACGGAGGTCTCCGGCGATTGCCACCGCGCTGCCCGAAGTGAATTGGCCGATGTCGCCCATGTGTTGCAGGAAACCGCACACATAGGCGAAACAGACTTCGTCTGTCATCGCTGTGACGAGCCCCCGCGCCCCACTAGTGCCAAAGGCGACGCCGGAATCCGCCATGATCGCGGCGATCGAAACGGTGCGCGTCATCGTTATTCCGCCGCTTGCGACATTTCAGCGTCGCGGATGGCTTCCGTTACCTTGCGGACCTTCTGGGAGTCGCCGCGGCGCAGGATCATCACTTCGCCTTGTGAAACGACGACGATCAGGTCGTCCACATCGACCAGAGTGACGCGCGGGCCGTCAGTGTGGATCAGGCAGTTGTTCACGCCGATCGGGAGTGCGTTGCCACGTACGGCGTTGCCGCCAGCATCCTTGACGCTGATAGCGTGCAGCGCATCCCAACTGCCAACGTCCGACCAGCCCATGTCCACCGGCACGCAAGCAACGAGCGGTTCGTGTTCCATGATGGCGTAATCGATGGATTCCGAAGGCGAGGCGGCGAATGCCTGCGGATCGGGGGCGACGTGCTTGTCCACGCGGACTGCGCCCTCGAGCGCGGCGGTGGCGGCCGCGAGCATGGCGGGCTGGTGGCGGCCGAGGGCGGCAAGATAGGCGTCGGAGCGGAACAGGAAGATGCCAGCGTTCCAGGCATGATCGCCCTGCTCCAGCATGACGGCGGCACGCTCGGCGTCCGGTTTCTCGACGAAACGCGCGACTTGGTGCACGCCATCGGCACAGATTTCGCCCATCTGGATGTAACCGTATCCGGTCTCTGGCGCATCAGGCGTAATGCCGAACGTGACCAGCCAGCCTTCGTTCACCAGCGGCAATGCTCGGGCAATTGCGGCGTGGAAGGCGGCGATGTCGGCGATGGTGTGATCACTCGGCATGACCAGCAGGGCGTCGTCAGGCCGGGCTTCGAGGGCCGCGAGTGCGATCGCCGGCGCCGTATTGCGACCAAAGGGTTCGAGGATGACGCGGTAATCGTCTATGCCTGCGGACTCCATCTGCGCCGCAATGATGTCGGCATGCGCCGCATTGGCGACAAGCACCGGGCGACCGATTGCCGCGGCGGCACATCCATCGGTGCGCGTTACGGTCAGCTGCAGCATGGTCTCTTCTGCAGTTAGGGACAAAAGCTGTTTGGGGCGCTCGGGTCTGGAAACAGGCCAAAGCCGAGTACCGGACCCGCCGGAAAGTATGACAGGAACGATCGTGGGGCTGCTGATCATGGGAACTCGCAATTGGATAAAAGGGATGCTTAGCTAAACTTTCTCGTCCATGCAAAGCGGCTTTGACACCATGGAAAAAGTGTATTTGCAAGGGTTTTCGGTTGATTTTTCAACTATAGTTTATGTTTAAAAAATAGATTTACAAAAATTTTAAGTTTAATTCGAAGTTTTCTGTGACTAGAGACGTCTAACGAAGACGGTCCGACAGACGTAAAGATGGGGCTTTGATCGGGCCACTTTGGCCATCTCGAGCATCATATCTATTCAGTCCGTACCGAGCGGATTACTGCCCGGAAACGCTAGTGGGACCTACGGTCAGGAAGGTTATAATACCGCCAATAAGGTCGGGCCAGCCGGCGGTGGCCAAACACGGAGTCGGTCAGACGACATCATGTGCAGTCAAAAGTCAGCCCTTAGGAACGTAGGGTCCTGCTGCAGACTCTCCACATCGAGTGCTAAAATCGCGTGGCCGCCGAAACTACGAATTCGCCACCCCGATAACCGATGCACCACAAGAGGTCACCACTGCTTTGGTGCACGTCAGGTTACGAAACAGCGTCTACCATTGGGCCCGCGTTGCCGTTCAACACGATCTACGCAGCAAAGCGAAATACGCTGCACTTCGTGCGCGCGGCCACGGCCACGGCCGGGCGCTGCGTTCAGTTGCCGATCGCCTTATCGCTGTTGCATGCACGATGCTGGAAAACCAAACTACTTTTGACCCGCTGCACACGGCCTGAGCCCGGCACCCAAAATCAACGGACTCCGCTACGGAGTATGCTCCGTAGCGTCGCTATTCTGCGCGCCTATCAGACAAACTGCCCTACGTTCGGCTCATCCCTTGCCAAACGGTGGGGAGTCCCCCCCGGATTTTAACTGTGAAAGAAGTGTTGTTCAGTCTTCAAGCGAAAAGTCGTCGACCGAGTAGGCGGCTGGATCGCGTATCCATTCCGTGATGGTGCTTTCCCGCCATCCGCAGCGGCGCTCGGAAATACGGACCTGTCCTGGAAAGGTGCCGGCCTCAATCTTGCGGTAGAGTGTCGCACGCGAGAGACTGGTGCGACTAACCACTTCGTTGATGCGCAGAAAGCGATCACGGGGCATGATGTTCATGTTGGATGTCCTTTCCAGTTTCCATTAAAATGAGACCGACGATAGGTTTATGAGGCCCAGCTATGCGCCATCCGTTCCTTTCCTTCGCTGCTTGAAACCGCGATCACTCTCCAGAAACGCCGACAGGATCGCAGGAACCAGATCGGCAACAGCAACTTCACGCCCGTAGGCGGCCGCGTAAGCCAGAGCGTACTCCTGAAGGTCCTGATGAAGATCCGGCGTGACGGAAACCGAAAGCTTCATCGGCGTCCTGTCCGGGAGCTGCGGAAGTTTGATCGAATTCATGGCCGCGCCTCCCATTCCTTCCAGGGTGCGAGCAACAGATCCTGCCGGACAATGAGACGTACAGGTGCGCCCGGACGAATCGTGATCGTCGGCCGGATGTCGAGGTTTCGCTGCGTGATCTGATCCCCTGCCCGGGACGTGCTGGTTTGCGCCGACTCCCGGATCGCCTGAACGAGATCACTTTCGCCGCTGATCGAGAGTTCGCTGCCCACCCCTAACAAGGTCGCGATCGCGACACCTTTCAGCTGTTGGCCGGAATGATAATCAACCTTGTCCACCAGTCCGGCCTGCCCGGACGGCCCGGTTGCGGGCATGTTATCCAGCCGAAGCGATCGCCCATCCGGCATGACGAGACGCTGCCACACGACCAAGGCCCGGCTTTGCCCATAGGCAACTACACTGTCGTAGTTTCCGATCAGCCGCGCTCCTTGCGGAATAAGCAGGACTTCACCTGTGGCGCTGTCGAACACCTGCTGCGTCACTTGCGCCACGACCATTCCCGGGACATCGGAATTTATCCCTGTGATCAAGCTGCCCGCGACGACGCTCCCGGCCATGAGCATGTTTGCCGAGGGCGCCGGCGAGAGAGCGTGCGGGTTGATATTCCCCAGCGTATCGAGACGCTCGGCAAACTGCGTTTTTCGGTCCTGTCCACCGCCTTCCGCGCTCTCGCTGTCCGATATCCCCGAAAGGGCCGCTTCGGTATTATTCGCTGGCGGGGCCGTTATCCCGACAGGGGCTTTTCCGCTCTGAACCATGAGCGCCGACTGAAAGGCAGTTCGAATCTCGCCCTCACGACGTTCTCGATCGACATCCCGAATGGGCGCCCCCTCGCTCGGCAAGATCGGGGGCGACAGGTTGCCCCTCTCTTGGGCTCGCAGGATCGGCCGCCCCAGATCGCCGGGCAGCGGCGGCCCGAGCTTCGGCACCTTTCCATAGCTCGTCGGAAGCGCTGCTATGGTCTCATTCGGCTTCCGGTTCGACTGAGACAGGTCGGTCGTCTCGAGGCCGCCCCGCCTGAAGGTTCCACCTAACGCAACCCAGACAATGCCGCCGACCACCAGCGCAGCGGCCGTAGATCCTGCAATGACGATGTCCTTGCGAAACCGGATCGCTCTGGGCACTCGGCCCCGGATTATGAGAGTTTCCGGATCGACCTTGGCGCCTCGGGGCGGAGCTGTATCCGCGGAGTTTCCACGGGATGCGTTAGCGCCGCGCCTCTCCGGTCCTTCACCGGTCAGGTCCTGAACGGTACGACCGGCGCCCTGACGATCGGACGGCTGCCGCCCCGCTGCCTTCGGTGCGGGGATTTCCGGCCCGCTCATGGGCGCACCCTTTTCGCCGGACCGCGTGTGATGCGAACCACCTGCTGCTTTCTGGTCCCAAGCCGCAATTCGGCCACACTGAAAACGCGATCGACCACATAGAAGCGATCCCGCATGCGGTAATTCACGAGCTCTGCAGCTCCCCCCTCCCCGATCAGGAACAGCGGCGGAGCCTCGTCGACGCCGATAGATGTCGGAAACTCGATGAAGGTCTGCCTGCCGTCATCGAACGCCCGTACAGGCCGCCAGGACGGCTGATCGCCAGTGATCCGGTAACCAAAATAGAGTCGTTCGATACCGAGCCCCGCCGCAACCGGCTCGGCTGCTTTCGCCGCGGCCCCCGACCTTTTGAGAGCGATCATCTCGTCGAGCGGATAATTCCAGGAGAGCGCCGCCATTCCGCCGCTAGCCGCGCTGGCCACGCTGACATGATAGACCCGCTTGTCGGTAGTAATGACGATGTTGGTGGCAAGACCTGCACTGAACGGTTTGACCAGGACATGGGTGCGCCGGTCCTCGCCGCTACCGCTGGTCGTGTCGCCGATGACCCAGCGCGCCGTATCGCCTGCCGCGACGGAAACCAGCGCTTCACCGGCCTGCAGCGCAATGTCGGTGATCATTCCCGGCTGGGTGTAGACCCGGTAGACTGCGCCGTCCGACCACAGGAACACCTGCCTCGCATTGATGTATGAACCGGTAGCAGGCTCCACCCAGCCGCGCCGCTCCGTGGCTACCTGCCTCGGCAGGCTCACGGCTAAGGCGCAGACAGGGTGCATCGCTGCAACGAGAGCCGCAGCGGCGGTGATGCGTGACCTCATGGCAATACCTCCTCGGTTTCGTGGGAAGAAGCACCTTCACCGATCTCAGGTGTCGGCAGTTTGGCCGGGCCCGGCTCGGGGCCGACGGAAGCGCCCTGCCCCGCGGGCTCCAGTTCCTGGCTCCAGTCGATCGCATCGACGTAAATCCCGAGCGGGTTGCGCCGCAGGGTTTCGGCATCGCGGGGCGGACGCTCGACAAGCGTCAGTATCGCCGTCCATCGGCTTGTCCCGATGGCGTTGCCGCGTTCGAACGCGCGTTCGGTCCACTTGACCTGAAAGCTGGCTTCAGACGCCCTTACTACACTGGTGACCTGCACGGACACGGTGCGCTCGCCGATCCGGGTCAGTGCGCCGGAAGCCCGAGCATACTCACTGAGCGCACGCCCCCCGCGTTCCGTCGAGAAATCGTAAGCCTCGAGCCAGTCTGCGCGCATGACGACGGGATCGAGCGAGACGCCGCGAACATGGGCAATGTACTTTGAAAGGGCCCACGCAATCTGCGGGTCGGTCGGCTTGTAGCCACGTTCCGCCTCACTGACTGAGCGTGCCGCGCCGAGGCGATCGACTTCGACCACGTAGGGCACGACGCGGCTCTGCGCGGAGAGCCAGACGAACCCCGACGTGACCGCGCATGTCAGGCCGAGACATCCGAACGCCATGATCCGCCATGCCCGGGCCTGGACCCGCGCGGATCCGATCCGCTCGTCCCATAGCTGCCCGGCACGCTGAAACGGGGTCTCCGGTTCGGGGGTGCGTCCATAGAGCGGGACACTGCGTTTGAAGCGCATGGTCAATCGTTCCTTTCGCTTATGTCAGGAGTGGTGGACCCACCGCCGCGATCACCCTGCTGGACGACGTGAACGGCAAGCTGCCTGCGGTGGCGTGCCTTCTCCTCGCTGCGCAGCGACTTCGCCCACGCAGGTTCCGTCTCTCCGCCGCCGGAAGCCGGCGACGGAGAGTTCGTGTCCGGTGTGTTCGGCGGGGCGGTATCAGCGTGGGACGCGGACGCGGGGGCCGCCGCCTGGCCGGGCGCACTCGCACGAGGCGCTGCGGAACCTGCCGGCGAATTCTCCCCATGGCCCGAAGCAGGTCCGCCCTGCGAGCCGGCATTTGTCGCGGCGCTGGAAACGCCGGATGAAGCTGCTGCTCCCATCGAGGTACCGGCCCGAATGCCGCCAAGTGCGGCGCCCCCAATCCGCACACCGGCAACGGCGCCTCCGCCGACCATCATCACCGTGCCGCCTGCCGCCATGGCGGTACCGGCCACCGCGCCTGCGCCGAGCTGCGGGGCGCCGGAGGCGAGGCCGCTGGCCACCGAAGGCGCGAAAATACCTAGCCCGAGGAGCGACAGGCTCGCGAGCACGAGACTCATGGCCTGGCCGATATCCGGCTCCTGCCCCTTCAGCGCCTGTGTCAGATCTTCGAAAAACGTGGAGCCGATGCCGACGATCATCGCCAGCACCATGACCTTGATGCCCGAACCGACAACGTGGCCGAGTATGCGCTCCGCCAGGAAACTGGTCCGGTTCCACAGCGCGAAAGGCACCAGGATGAAGCCCGCGAGGCTCACCAGCTTGAACTCGAGGATACAGACAAACATCTGCACAGCGAGGACGAAGAACGCGAGGATCACGATCAGCCAGGCGAGAAGCAGGATCGCGATTGTCAGGAAATTGTTGAAGAAGCTGGTGAAGCCCAGCATCTTGGAAGCTTGCAGGAGCAGCGGCCAGGACGCCGAAAAGCCGATACCGGCAAGCCTGCCGGGCTTCATCAGATCGTCCTGTCCGAGCGCTCCGCCGCCTGCCGTCAATCCCGCCTGGGAAAAGGAGCGGAAGAGGATGTCGGCAAGATCGGAGAAGTTGCCGATAATGAAGGCAAAGGCGCCCACGAACAGGATTTTGCGCACGAACCTGGCGAGAACATTGTCCTCTCCCAAAGTCCAGAACAGCGCGGCCAGGGTCACATCGATCGCGATCAACGTGCCGGTCAGGAAGCGTACATCGCCCCCGAGCAGCCCGAACCCGCTTTCTATGTAGCGGATGAACGTCGCCAGAAAGGCGTCGATGATGTTGAGATTAGCCATGCTTGCTGGCCTTCCTGCCGCAATGAAGAGGGGTGTCGCGGGGCGCGCCGCCGGAGGACGATAGGCACGCGCCCCGCGACGCGGCGGCGGGAGAGGCGGTCCGCCGCCGCTGGCTGGATCGAGCCGACCGGCTCGAAGCCGCTAGCTCGGCGTGTAGGCGCTGCCGGACCCAAGGAACTTCGTCGTCGCCGCCTGGGCCTCGGCCGCTTCCTGCGCCCGGTTGCTCTCGCGCACCGCGTCGGCGCGGTACTGCGCGGCCATCATCTGCTGGATCTGGAATTGCTGCTTGGCCGTAAGGGCGAGCAGCTGGTTGGCCGCCTGCTGGACCTGCAGGGCGCCTTCCGCACCCTGGCTGCGCTCGACGAGCATATTGAGCGTCGCGGCATCGGCGGCAACGTTTTCGGCGATCTGCGCCTGGAGCGTGACGGTCTTGCGGTAGGCCGCGACCTGCGCATCCATCCGTGCGCGTGACGCGGCGACCCTGCCGTCGAGCCTCAGCGATTGGCGATAGGCATCGGGATAGAGCTGCGTGAACTGCTGGTCCGCGGATATCACCTTGAACTCGATACCCTGCGCCTGCCCCATCAGCGCATCGATCTTGCGCAGGGTATCGGTGAGCGCCTGAAGCTCCGGAAAGCGTACGCTCGAGAGGTTCCGCGCCTGGTTAACGAGACTCTGGGCCTGATTCTGAAGTGACTGGATCTGATTGTTGACCTGCTGCAGCGCGCGGGCTGCCGTCAGGACGTTCTGTGCATGGTTGGTCGGGTCGTAGACAACCAGCGCATGCGCAGGGGCCTGATGCACTCCGATACCCGCGCCGACCGCCGAGACTGCGAGGAAAGCCTGAGCAATTGCGCAGCGGTGGCGGCGGAAAACGGACACCTTCAACATAGCGGTTCTCCTGGAGTTGGAACTTCGTCGTTAGATGAGAAGGGAATCTGCCTTTCCCGTCCTAATCCTGCGGCCTGGGAAACAGGCCGATCAGGTCGGCCGCCCACGCCGCTCTGGTCCCGGCAAGAAAACAGGAGAGAAAGGCGCTGGAACCGCTCTCGGCGAGCAGCGCATTGATCCGGGCCTGGACGGCAGGATCGGATGCGCCGCACAAGGTGAGCGCCAGCGGGCCGAGACCAAGCTCGAAGAGCCGGTTTCCCCGAGCCGATTGCAGGTAATAGTCCCGCTTCGGCGCGGCGCGGCTGATAAGCTCGATCTGCCGCGCATTGAGGCCGAAGCGCTCATAGATCTCGCGAGTCTGCGGTTCTTCCGCGCGGTCGTTGGGAAGAAGTATGCGCTGCGGGCAGCTTTCGAGAATTGCAGGCGCAATCGGCGAGCCCGCGATATCGGCAAGGCTCTGCGTCGCGAACAGGACCGAGACATTGCGCTTGCGCAGCACTTTCAGCCATTCGCGGATACGGGCGGCAAACAGCGGATGGTCGAGGAAGATCCAGGCCTCATCGAGCACGAGCAGTGTCGGCCTGCCGTCGAAGCGCTTTTCGAGGAGATGGAATAGATAGGTGAGGACCGGCGCAACCACACTGGCATGCCTCATCAGAGCCTCGGTCTCGAAGCACTGGACATCCGCAAAGCACAGCGTGTCCTCGGCCGCGTCCAGCATCCGGCCGTAAGGCCCTTCAACCGTGTACGGCGACAGCGCAGTACGCAGGGCATTGGATTGCAGCAGCAAAGTCAGCCCGGTGATGGTCCGCTCGGCGGCGGGCGCCGTTGAAAGGCTCGTCAGGGCCGACCAGACCTGGTCCTTCACCTCCGGTGTGACGGTCATGTTTTCCTGCGCCAGCACCGCGGCGATCCACTCTGCGGCCCAGGCGCGCTCCGCCGAATCGTCGATTTCGCGCAGCGGCTGAAACGCGAGTGCGGATGCGCCGTCCGTGCCGAGGCCGAGCGCATGATGGACACCGCCGCAGCCGAGCACCGCGGCCCGCGCAGAGAGGCCTTTGTCGAAAACGAAAATCTGCGCGTTCGCATAGCGCCGGAACTGCAGGATCATCAAAGCCAGGAGCACGGATTTGCCCGCGCCGGTCGGACCGGCCACGAACATATGCCCGACATCACCGACATGGGTCGAAAGGCGGAACGGCGTCGATCCGGATGTTCTGGCATGCAGCAGCGGCGCACCGCCAAGGTGATCGTTGGACGCAGGGCCTGCCCATATCGCGGAAAGCGGCATGAGGTGCGCCAGGTTGAGCGTATGCACCAGCGGCTGGCGCACATTCGCGTAGACATGCCCGGGCAGCGAGGAGAGCCAGGCCTCGACGGCATTCACCCGTTCGCGGATCGTCGTGAAACCGAGGCCGCCGAGAATGCGCTCCACCTGTCGCATGCGGCCTTCGACCACGTCCCGGCTTGGATCGCTGACCGTGATTGTCGTGGTGAGGTAGCCGAACGATACATGATCGCCCCCCAGGGCCTGAAGCGCGAGGTCGGCATCCGCGACCTTGTTGTCGGCATCGCTGTCGAGAAGCTGGGAAGGGCTGTTGTAGAGCACTTCGCGCAGCATGGCCGTCAGGGACTTGCGCTTGTTGAACCACTGGCGCCGCAGCGAGGTAAGCTCCTTCACCGCTTCGGCCTTGTCCATGGCAATGAACCGAGTGACCCAGCGATAAGGAAAATCCTGGCTGTTGAGCGCGTCGAGCATTCCGGGATGGCTCATGTTCGGGAAACCCAGGACCGAGATCGTGCGCAGGTGCCGGTCCCCGAGTTGCGGCTCGAGTCCCCCGGTCAGCGGCGTGTCGACGATGAGACCGTCGAGGTACATCGGCGTGTCGGGCACCCGGACCGGATGGCGGGAATCGGAGATGCTCGCATGCAGATAAGTCAGTAGCTCGTCGCTGGTGAGGCCCCGGACTTCCGGCATGAAACCGCTCATGAGATCGAGCGCGCGATCGGTCTCGGTCACAAAGCCGTCCAGCGCTTCTCGCCAGTCGCGCCCTTTCGCATCGTGCGCGCGCTCGACGAGACGGCGTCCTGCAGCGTCCTGGCTGTCGGCGGGCGGCAACCAGGTGAGGGTCAGGTAGAAGGCACTTTCGAAATGCATTCCTTCGGCCAGGAAAGCTTCGCGCCGCTCGCGCTCAACAAGCCAGCTGGCGGGATCGGGAAAAGCATCGTCCGGATAGGCCGTCGCCTCGCGGCGCTCCGCTTCAAAGAACAGCGCCCAGCCCGAGCCGAACCGCCGCAATACATTATTGGCCCGCGCCGCGATCGAGATCAGGCCGCCGGACGTCGAGGATTCGAGATCCGGCCCCCGGAAGGAAAGTACCCGGAGGAAAGAGCCGTCCTTGTTCAACATCACGCCGGGGGCGACCAGCGCCGCCCAAGGAAGGTGATCGGCAAGGCATGCAGGCTTCCTGTGATACTCGGCAAGATTCAGCATCCGTAGTATCCCTTCTGGCGGAGGTGGCGGAGAAGGACCGGCGCGAAATCGGGATCGCGCCGCGCGGCCAGAACGGCGAGGCTGTGCCCCGCCGCCCAAATAACGAGACCGGCCAGCCACTGCTGAAGTCCAAGACCCACAGCCACCGCAAGCGTACCATTGACGATAGCAATGCCGCGCGGCGCGCCGCCGAGCAGGATCGGGGCACTGAGGCTCGCGTGAATCGGCACCTCGAAACCATCGATGTGCTGGCCGGCCCCGCTCATGCGACCAGTGCTCCGCCGCCGAAGCTGAAGAAGGAGAGGAAGAAACTCGACGCGGCGAACGCGATCGAAAGACCGAACACGATCTGGATGAGCCGGCGGAATCCGCCCGCCGTTTCGCCGAACGCCAGGGTAAGCCCGGTCGAGATGATGATGATGACGGCGACGATCTTGGCGACCGGCCCCTGCACCGATTCAAGCACCTGTTCCAGCGGTTGCTCCCAGGGCATGCCCGAACCGGAAGCCGAAGCACGCGACGCAAGGGAAAGAGCTGCGGCGGTCCCCAATAGCGAAATCAATGTCGCAGGCGCGCGGAGCTGGCGAAAAGACAGTGACTTCATGGCGTCATTCTCCTTCTGGGGTTTTGGGGGTCAGCAGTTCCGTGAGCCGGTATTCGCCGCTTGTGCCGTCCAGCCCATCGAGCTGCGCGACAGCCGTCACCCGGCGCGCGAGGCCGCGCCCGGAGATGAACACGACGAGATCGATGGCCTCGGCGATGAGCCGGCGAGGCACGGTGACCACTGCTTCCTGGACGAGGCTTTCAATGCGATGGAGCGCCGCAGCAGCACCGTTTGCATGAACCGTTGCGATGCCGCCCGGATGCCCGGTGTTCCAGGCCTTCAGCATGTCGAGGGCCTCGGGTCCGCGCACTTCGCCGACGATGATGCGGTCGGGTCGCAGCCGCAGCGTCGATCGGACAAGGTCGCCAATGGTGACGTGCCCCGCCCTTGTGCGCAGGGCGACGGTATCGGCCGCCGGGCACTGGAGTTCGCGGGTATCTTCAATGATGACCACGCGCTCATCGATCTCGGCCAATTCATTGAGCAGGGCGTTGGCAAATGTGGTCTTGCCCGACGATGTGCCCCCGACGACCAGGATATTGGCGCGGTGGAGCACGGCTTGTCGGAGGATTTCCGCGACTTCCCGGCTCATGATCGCGTCGGCCACGTAATCGCCGAGCGAATGTATCCGAGCCGCCGGCTTTCGGATTGCAAAGCAGGGGGCCGTTGCCACGGGAGGGAGAATACCCTCGAAACGCTCGCCGGCCCCTTCGCCATGCGCTGGAAGCTCCGCCGAAACGATAGGCCGATCGACATTCACTTCGCCACGTACATGACTGGCGACGAGGCGAATGATCCGCTCGACCTGATCCGGCGCAATCCGCACCTCCGTATTCACTCTGCCTTCGCCCAGCAGATCGATGCGGAGCACGCCGTCCGGATTGACCATGATTTCGATGACGCGCGGATCGCCGAGCGCCGCTTCGATCGCGGGTCCCATGGCAGTGCGCAGCATGGCACGCTTGCGCAGGTTGGTTTCCGCGCCGGTCAACGAGCCTCTCCGCCCTCGAGCGTGCGCTTGCCCTTGCCGACCTGCCGTGCAACCTGATTGAGAAACGCTTCAAACCGCAGCGCTCCCGCCGCTCGGCCTGCCTGATCGCTTTCCGCGAGCGGGGGATGGATCGCGAGCTCGTAGCGGATGAACAGGGCCAGCGTTTCCAGTTCGATGTGGCTGTCGCGAACCAGCCGGTCGAGGCTGTTTGCGAGACGATCGAGCCGGCGCGCGAAACGTTCGTCGAGTTCGGACACCCCCTTGCGGTCCAGCCAATAGGCAAGCGCCTGCGCCAGGATATCGGACTTGGCCACGCCGCCCTTGCGCGCAAGCTCGACCAACCTGTCGCTCGTGGCCTTCGGCAGAAGGAATTGGTGACGGATCTTCGGCGCCATGGTCAAACCTCCAACTGGATCTGGTCGGGATGCTCGGGCGAGCCCATCGCGTAGGCCGCGCGTGCGAGCTTTTGCTGCGAGAGTTCCATAGCGCGCCTGTCCACAGCCGGATCTTCGGCTTCCGCTTCGAACCCGAGCTCATCGATACGGACCTGCGCCGCCGGCCCGGTGAGGGGAATGTTCAGTTCGAGTTGCTGGGCGTGCGCTCGGGCACCGCCGGTATCGTCGGACTGCTGCTTCTCTCCCTTGCCGGGCGTGCGCGGCAGCTCCGGTGCCGGTCCGGCGATCATCGATGCCAAGCGTAAGTCGCTGTCCCTGACCCGGTCCTGCCAGTCGTCGGGCCGCGGGGGAGGCGCGTCGTGATAGGCGCCCTTCGAAAGCTGCGGCGCCGGCAGCATGCGCTCGGAGAACACCGCCTCCTCGAAATAGCGAAGCTTGGCCGCGCGAACCGGGGGCATGCCGGAGGCAAGCACCAGTTCGTCACTCGCAGGCAGCTGCATGACTTCACCGGGCGTAAGCAGCGGCCGGGCCGTCTCCTGGCGGCTGACCATGACATGGGATAGCCAGGGAGCCAGGCGGTGGCCTGCGTAATTGCGCATCGAGCGTTGTTCGGTCGCAGTGCCGAGAGCGTCGGACAGCCGCTTGGCGGTCCGCTCATCGTTCGTCGCGAAGGCCACGCGGATATGACAATTATCCAGGATCGAATTGTGTTCGCCGTAGGCCTTCTCGATCTGGTTCAGACTCTGGGCGATGAGAAAGGCCCGCACTCCATAGCCTGCAAGGAAGGCTAGGCTGGTCTCGAAGAAGTCGAGCCGCCCAAGCGCCGGAAACTCATCGAGCATCATGAGTAGCTTGTGCCGCCGCGAACCGCCGTTTCCTCCGGCGCCGTGATCGTAAAGCTCCTCGGTCAACCGCCGACCGATCTGATTGAGAATGAGTCGGATCAGCGGCTTGGTCCGGCTGATGTCCGAAGGTGGAACGACCAGGTAAAGCGAAGCGGGATGCTTGCCCTCGACCAGATCGGCAATGCGCCAGTCGGAAACCGCCGTAACGGCGGAGACGGTGGGGTCACGGTAAAGCCCGAGAAACGACATGGCGGTCGAGAGCACGCCGGAGCGCTCATTGACCGACTTGTTAAGGACCTCCCGCGCGGCCGAGGCGACCACAGGGTGGACCATGGGGCATTCCGGCGTGCCGATGTGATTGACCGACATCATCGCATGCAGCGTCTTCTCGAAGTCTCGGCCCGGATCGGACAGGAACTTTGCGACACCGGACAGCGTCTTGTCCTCTTCCGCGTAGAGCACGTGAAGGATCGCGCCGACGAGCAGCGCATGGCTGGTCTTTTCCCAGTGGTTGCGGCGCTCCAGGGCTCCTTCGGGATCGACCAGGATGTCGGCAATGTTCTGGACATCGCGCACCTCATGCTCGCCGCGGCGCACTTCCAGGAGCGGATTGTAGCAGGCGGAGAGCGGGTCGGTCGGATTGAACAGCAGGCAGTGCGAAAAGCGGGAGCGCCAGCCGGCGGTCAAATTCCAGTTCTCTCCCTTGATGTCGTGTATTACGGCCGAGCCAAGCCAACTGAGCAGCGTCGGCACCACAAGGCCAACACCTTTGCCCGAGCGGGTCGGCGCAAAAGCCATGACGTGCTCCGGACCATCGTGCCGCAGATAGTCTCCGCCGACCCGGCCAAGGAATACACCGTGTCCGGCAAGGAGCCCCCCTTTGCGAAGATCGATCCGGTCGGCCCAGCGGGCCGAACCATAAGTGGTGACATTGCGCTGCTGTCGGGCGCGCCAGACCGATCCGAAGATCGCGGCGCCGCAACCGACCAGCCCGCTCGAGGCGGCCATACTCCCGGCTTCATCGAAGACGACAGGAGCGTAGGCATCGAACTGGAACCACCAGATGAACAGCGCCCAAGGTTCGTAGACCCGCCAGCTTCCAAGGTGAAACCACGGCTGGCCAAGTTCAGGCTGGTAGGAGAGCTCAGCCGCCGCCCATTGGGTCGCGGACCAAACGCCGAACAGGACAATACCGAACACCACCAGCATCTGGCTGACGAGAAGTTTGGTTGGGGTCATGAAAGCCTCCGCCCTTCGCGGCGATGGCCGCAGGAGCTGTGCTTACAATCCCGAAATTTCAAATCTGCGGACAGAGCCTGTCTGAGGCACCCAGGTACGTTTTTGCGGCAACTCAGGTTCGCTTTTCGTCTTCAAGGCGCGGGAATGATGCGAATCGATTCCCACCCATTCACGGCATCCACCAGCGAGATATTCGGGCAGCGATCGGCGCCGAGGCTGCGAAGGGCTGGATGAAAATGATCGCGAACAACGACTGGTCACCAAGGTCGTTCGAGCAATTCCGCCCTGGGTTTCGATCTTTCCTGTCCCCCAGGTGATGAACGCATCGACACGGCAGGCACCTCAAGGGCCGCCGGGCGTTTCCCACCGCGTGACATATCAATAAATAAGACAGAGGTTTGCAACCCAGCAATGCCGAAGGGAGCAGTCATGATACCCTCGCCCGTTCGCCGTCTCTGCGCTGCGTTCCTGGTCCTTTCCTTGTGTGCGAACGGCGGCCCGCCCACCCCCGCCGATCAATATGGCGACCTGTTCACCGCGGTCCAGGAGCAGCGGATCTTCGGCGACGGCAAGACCTTCGTCGACGCGGCGCCCCGGACGGCGCCGGCGGAGATCATGCGACTGTTCGCTACCGAGGCGCCGAAGACCAAAGCCGAGCTGCGGCGTTTCGTTCTGGGGCATTTCACCGTCCCCGGCGTGAACGACAAGGCGAACGCGTCGCTTCGTGTGCATGTCAGAGGACTGTGGCCGCAACTGATGCGCGATGATGCAACGTCCACACGGATCGAGAATTCCTCGTTGATCCGCGTTTCACACCCTTATGTGGTACCCGGCGGACGCTTTCGGGAATCCTACTATTGGGATTCCTACTTTACCATGCTCGGTCTGAAGGCGGACGGCCGCGCCGATCTTCTCGAGAGCATGCTCGAGAATTTCACCGACATCGTTGAGCGCTTCGGCCACATTCCGAATGGCACGCGAACCTATTATCTAAGCCGCTCGCAGCCGCCCTTTTTCGCTCTCATGCTCGACCTGTCCGAACAAAAGGATCCGGCGATCCGTGCGCGCCGCCTTGCCGCGCTGCGCCGTGAACATGCCTACTGGATGGCCGGCGAGACCTGCGTACGCGAAACGAAACAGCCCTGCGAACGCGTCGTGCCGATGCCGGACGGTAGTTTGCTGAACCGCTACTGGGACGATCGTGATACGCCGAGGGAAGAGTCTTTCGCCGAAGACCGTGACACAGCCGCCCAGGCTACCGCTCGCCCGGCTGAGACGATCTATCGTGACCTGCGCGCAGGTGCGGAAAGCGGGTGGGATTTCAGTTCACTTTTTCTGGCCGATCCGCAGGACCTGTCGACGATTCGGACGACCATGATAGTCCCGGTCGACCTCAACGCGCTGCTTTGGGTCATGGAAACCCGTATCGCCGATGGCTGCCGTCAGGTCGCGGATACGCGTTGCCGGATCGAATTCACCCGGCGGGCAGACCAGCGAAAGGCGTCCGTCGACCGCCACCTCTGGGTCAGCAGAGAGAGACGCTACGCCGATTGGTCGCTGATGGACCGCAAGCTCACGTGGGTGGTCTCCAGCGCAACTCTCTTCCCGCTGTTCGTCGGCATGGCATCTTCCGCTCAAGGCAAAGCGGTTGCCGACACGACGCGGGTCGAGCTGATTGCACCGGGCGGCCTGCGCACCACAAGGCTGCGGACGGGCCAGCAGTGGGATGCGCCGAACGGCTGGGCTCCGCTCCAGTGGGTCGCTATCGACGGCCTCGAACGCTACGACCAGAAGGATCTGGCGCACGATATTGCCAAACGCTGGATCCAGACAGTGGATGTGACCTACCGCGAGAACGGCAAGATGCTGGAAAAATACGATGTCGAGGAAAGACGGGCCGGCGGCGGCGGCGAATATCCCCTGCAAGACGGCTTCGGATGGACCAACGGCGTGACCAGTGCCATCCTGGAGCGGATGCCGGAGCTCGACCCGCGCTGAGGGGCTAAGTACTGCAGCCGCGTTCGCCGGTCTTCCTTTTCCCGTTCTGCCTGCCCGAACAGGCTCTAGGATATCTCCGGCCCTGCCCGGCCCCTCCCGAATTGCCAACTTATGCCGCTCTCGCGCATGATGCCGACCGCCTGCTGACCGAGCTGTTTCTCCAGCACCGGTCTCCAGGGGACAAGCGTAAATTCATGGCTCTTCTCGATCAGGGCATATGAGCCGGAGATCCCCCCGACCCGCCGCGCCACGCTGCCCTCGATCCAATCCCCGCGGCGTGTCTCTGCAAATCCCTTGCCCAGCTCATCCGAAAGCCCCGCCGCGATCCGCAGCAGCTCCCGTCGTTGAAGGGACGCCAAGGCGTTCTGCCTCAGCGCGAAGCTTTCTCCGTCCCCGTCGGCCAATCGCTGTTCGACCAGCCATTGCCGGCGCGCCGTCACGGCAGCACGCACTTCGCCGCCAAATCCGCCGTCCCGGACGTTGAGCCCGGATGGCGATGCCAATTCGCGATCGACCCAGCTGGCACCTTCGACGCCGATCAGCTTGTCGACAGGTAGAGCCGAGAGTACTTCGACGTCGACAGGACGATCCTGAACGAGCCGGTGCTCGAAGCGCTTCACCTGCTGCAAATGCTCCGGTGAAATGCGCCAGGTGCCGTCAGCCTCGCGCTCGATATCAACGCGCGCCCGCCGCATGGCCTCGAGACGCCTCACATGGGTCTCGGCGAACGCATCACTGACGCGGGGATCATGCCGCCTGTGCAAATCTGCGGAATAGCGCCCGGCATTCGCCTGCGCCACTTCCAGCACCGTTTGATCGATCGCCCTTACTGCAGGCAGACGAGGAACGATGCGGACCGTTGCCTTCGCGGGTACCGGATCGACAGCGGATGCAGCGCCGATATCCACATAATGCGCTCGGCCGTCGACGCCGTCGATCACCAGAAAATGACGGTCGCGGTGTTCGTCGGATAGGCCACGGGTCACGACCCTTCCCACAAGCGGTCCATTCTCCGGCAGGAAAATGCTCTGCTCGGGGCGATCAAGCCGGGCGCGGGACATTTCGCGCTGCATCTGGCGGATGATGTCCCCGCGCTCAGCCATAGTTCGGAGAGTTGCCTCGATGTCCTCGCCAAGCTGCCATCGGCCGCTCCCCCGATCATCCGCCAGCCCCATGCGCTGCAGGGTGCGAAGACGCCCGACTTCCAGAGAATGAAACACTGGGTCGGCAGCACTCGGCGCGAGGACATGCTCCTCGTTCATCCGGCTGATCAGTCGGCGATCAAGACTGGTGAGCCGTTCCTGCTCGACTTCCATGCGAAGCCGCGTTTGGATTTCGTGTTCGCTACGGGGACCAAGTTCAAGCGAAACGATCTCGGCAGCGCGCTCGCGAAATCCGTGGGCAATATACTCCCTGGCGATCACAAGATCGCGCGCCTGATCGTCGATGCCGCGCAGCACGACGTGGGTATGGGGATGGCCGGTATTGAAGTGATCGACGGCAACCCAGTCCAGCTTCGTACCGAGGTCATCGCCGACCTGCTCCATCAGGCGCCGAATGACCGGTTTGAGGTCCTCGAACCGGTCACCGTCTTCGGCCGAAACGATGAAGCGGAATTGATGCCGATCCCCCCTGCTGCGCTCGAGAAAATCCTTCCCGTCGACACGCTCGTTTTCGGGACCATAAAGCTCTCCGGGTTTCCCTTCCCGGGTCACCCCATCCCGCTGTATGTAATGAAGGTGGGCCCGGGCCGCTCCAAGCCCCTTGCCGCGCAGCGCCCCGAGCCGGGTCTTGACCACGACGCGCCGCGACCGATTGCCACCTAGCCTGTCACGTGCCGACAACAGCCGTCCTGTCGCTGCGCCGCGACCGATCCTGCTTCCATCGAAACCCCGCGACCTCGATCCCCGGCCCTTTCCGAGCACGCCGGCAGCCTGTGCGACACGCGTGGCATAGCGATCAGGCGCCTTCCCGCCGGTACCGCGCTGCCGGCCGAGCCTGGGCTCGAAATCGTCGTCTTTCGCCATTTCAACGCCTCCGAACCGGAATGCTCCGAACACGCTATGGGGGAGGCGCATGCCTCCGTCTAAGGTGATGTGCAGACACGAGAAAAGCAGTGCCGAGAGGCATTGCTTCTATCTTGCACTCCGCCCCCCGACCTGCCGAATTCCGCGCGACCCTGAAAAACGGGAGCTGCAAACACAACACAGCCCCTCTCGCTTCTTGCTTCCGCACCAGCAACACCACGCGTTACGCACTCAGGGCACATCCCGCCGGATGGCAAAGAGCGGGTCAATTCCGGTGTCTTCGACAGCCTCTCGCATTTCCCGAAGCTGCTCGAAGGCCAATCCATCTGCAGAAATCTGAGCGGGTTTTCGTTCTAACGGTTCAATCCTGGGACCGGTTATTTCCGCAAGATAGGCTACCGTTTCGCGGGGAAGTGGTCGCCCGGCGAGGTACTGTTCATAGCGCCTCGGACCGGCGTTATAGGCCGCGAAAAGGCCTGGATAACCAAAACGGTCGTACAGGAGGCGCAGGTAAAAGGTGCCCGCCAGAATGTTGTCGCGCGGATTGTCCGGATCGCTGCCGAGCGCAAGCCGATCGCGCATTTCTGCCCATGTCCCCGGCATAAGCTGCATGAGGCCGATCGCACCTTTCGGACTCCGGATCGGGCGGCCGGAAAGCCGGGTTCTGCCCCGGCTTTCCGCGCGCATCACCCGCTCGATCCAGCTGGCGGGCACACCGAAGCGATAAGAGGCCTCTGAAATCTGAGGCCGCCATCGCTCCACTTCGTCCGCCTGGAGCGGAACGGCGGCGAGCAGCGCGACAAGGGCCGCCCCCGCACCGATCATGTGCTTCAGCGGGCCCATATCAGCCTCGCAGGACCGATGATATCCGACGCCCTCGTCACCCCGAAATAGCGGCCATCGAACGATTTGGGGTGCTCAGCCATGAGCAGGAAATACTCATCGCCATGAAGCTGCCGGCACCCTTCCCACCATGGCAGGAGTCGACCGTTCCCATCCCGTTTCAGCCGTTGGACAAGCGGTTTGCCGTTCACAAAGAGACGCGGACCGAGCGCGCAGATTTCCTGACCCGGACCAGCAGCGATACGCTTCACGAGCGGAACCCGTTTGGGCAGATAGCGCCGGGCAGCGGCGAAGCCGCGCCAGGAGCCGGGCAGTCTCGCGATCACGGTTTCGCCGGGGCTGAATTGCCCTCCGGGCTCCACGAGATAGAGGCCTAACGGCGCGCTGGAACTTGCATTCCAGACAAGGCGTGGGTCCGCAGGAAAAGCCAGCGTGATACTGACCAAGCTGAGGGCTGCGCCTGCTGACACTAGAATTCGCCGGTTCCGATTGCGGCGCTGTCGAGCCTTGCGGAGTACGTCGCCGAAGGCGCGCAAGGGCGCCTCGGTTACAGAAGTCCGGTTCATGTTCATCGCCGGAACGCCGTGCCAGAATTGGCCTCGCTCCAGGCATCGAGATCGTCGATGTGGTACTGGACGAACCGGCAGTGGAACCTGAAGATCGGACCGCCACCGTTGCGGCGCAGCTGCCTCAAAAGGCGGTTCGATATCTTGAGGTACGCGGCCGCCTGATCGGTATTCAGGAAGGGCGAACCGCTCTTCGCGCGCTGCGCCCTGTCGATCTCGTGAGATCTTTCCATGATGTCCCTGTCTCTTTTTGCGGGGCGGCACCGTGCCGCCCGCGAGGGACATTCGATCTGAGGCAGAACCCGGCGGTCAGGCAGGGTCGGAAATGGCTATAGCCGATTCCGACCCCCATCCGGGAACACGCGGCAGGCGTGAAGCTGTTGGTGCTGTCGATCGGGCATTGCGTAGAGCGGATCGCGCGCATGAAAGCTCAGCCGAGCGCTGAATCGGCGGCGAAAAGGATCTTGTTTGGCGAGCATCACCGCCTCAGCGGACACATCATCTTGCCACCGGGCTACGCTTGATCACAGTCCTACAAGTGATCTCGTGATCAGCGCCCTACTTGCCGCCAAGCCGGCGCTCGGCGACCGCTTTAACCTCGGTCTGAAGCGCTTCGACCCGCTCCAGAAGCCACTCGAGCTCGACATCGCGCATCACGTAATGGGGAGAATAGCGGCCTTTCACATAGGCCTGTTGCAGCAACTCGTAGCACCGACGGGCAAACTTGGTATCGCGCGGCCATACGGTGATCAGATCACGTGAAATGTCCTCCGCGCGGTTGCGCAGAAAATTGATGTTGTGAGATTTGGGAGAGTACAGTTTTAGCACAAGCATGACCATGTGATAGAAATGCTCGGTCGCTTGATGCAGCTGAAAAGCAGCTTGATTATGCCAGCCCATTTCTGCACCCATTTTACCAAAAGCGAGGAACCGGCTTCCGCTTTCAAACCACTGCCTATAGTAATTCTCGGCCTCGACATGCGCGAGGCCGGTGTCGAGCGGCTTGGGGGCTTCGAACTGTTCGGCGGCAAGTTCGTAGAGCACGATGCCCTCGCGCACGACATCTACAAAGAAGGGACGCCCGCGCGACAGCTGGAAGTTCACGTCCTTCATCGAATGGACGACCAGACCGACCGGGGCGGACAGCCGTTTGGCGATATCGTATTCGCGGTTGAGGTGATCCTTGGCCCTGCCCCAATATTCTGCCTCGTCGGCGAGGCGCTTGTCGTTGACGACGACGAGAATGTCGTAGTCGGAGAAGTAGCCGCCGACCGGATCGGACACCCAGTCGCCGCGCGCATAGGAGCCGTATAGGATCACTTTCATGATCCGACCCTGGCGCTTCCACCCCTGGGTGGCGAGCGCCAGAACGTCCTCGAATTCGGCAAAGATGATCTCGACCACGCGCTTCAGATCGGCGCGTTTCTGCTCCGGCAAATGGTCGAGATCGGTCTTCATAATCAGCTGATTCTAGACTAGTTTCGGCAAGGAACAACCGTTCTGTCGACCCTGTCTCCAGATGACGGGGCGAGCGCTTGTCTTGCCGCCGAACGCCGCGAAACCCCGCGCCCGGAGGCGCGGGGGGCGGGACCTTCAGTCCGCTGGGTTCCAGATGATGGCGAAGCTGTCTTCATCGTCCCGGCCGGCGGCGCGGCCAAGGTTGGCGTAGAGCCGCCGGGGCCCGAATTCCGGAGCGGCAAGGCTCAGCGAAACGTAGTCGTTGCCGGAAGCTTCGCTGCGGCGGATCCAGCCTGCCCCGACTTCGGCGCCGCCGCAGGTGACGCGGTAATCGGGCTGGGTGTCGCCGGACTTGGCGGCGTTGGGGGTGATCTCGATCTCGGTGCGGATAGAGAGGGTGCGCAGCTGGCCCTTGAAGCTGCGGCCGTCGCGGGTGACATATCCGATTGCGGGCATCTTTCGTCTCCTTGAAGCATTCGCCGCAGAGCCATTTCCGGGCGATGGGCAGACCTTCGGGAACGGTCGCAGCGGGCATCCGAACCGCCAGGCCGCAGCGTCAGCGAAGGACCGGAAGACAAGGCCTTATTTGGAGCGAAGCGGCCGCGAGGAGCCTGCCGCAAGGCAGGCGGGGAAATAAGGACCGGGTCGATGGTTTTGGAAGACCGCGACCGTTCCAGGTCGATGCCCCTCCAGCCGGAAATGGCTCCGCAGTGATGTGCTTTTCTCAGGAGACGGACTTGTCCGCTTGGATATGTCAGCCGCGACGGCCGCAGCCTCGATGCCGGAACTGACGCTCACTCTCTGTCCGCACCGAGATGGAAATCGTCCTGTCACGCCAGGTCCGACGACAAGCTTGCCGCCCTACCCGGACCGCATGTCGCGCAAGACGTCTAAGGCAGGCTGGATCCACCGCAGCGACGCCTTGTCCCGACGGTTGCCAACTCGAGCCCTGCCGCCCCGGATTCGGGCATTGCGGTTCGTCCAGCTACTTCATGCGCCGCCGGACGGGACGATGAAGACGCGTTTGCCCGCACCGTCCGGTGGACCGAAGGTTCTTCTCCCGCGCCCTCGGGCACGGGGTTCCGCCGCGAAGACCGGGCGTTCAGTCGGCCAGCACTTCCTCGGGCGGCAGCGGATCGGGCGCGCCGTTCGCCAGGTAATCGCGCACGATGTCCGCGGCGGCGAGCGGCGTCAGCCGCTCGGGAGCGTGGGCGAGATCGCCCAGCGGCCACCATCGGAGTGCGGTCACGAACCGCGCCTCGCGGGGATCCAGCATCCGGGCATCGAACCGCCCGACCGGCACGATGCGGTACTCCTCGCGCTGGGAAAGCCGCCTGCCATCCCAGTCGAACGTATGGTGGCGCAGCCAGACCACCGGACCGGGCTGGCAACGCACGAGACCGAGTTCCTCGCGCAGTTCGCGCCGCAGGGCATCTACAGGGTCCTCGCCCGGCCCGATGCCGCCGCCCGGCATGACCCAGAACGCTGCGTCAACCGGCGGCTGGATCCGGATCAGCAGCACTTTTTGATCCGGGGTAAGCAGAACGGCGCGCACCGCACGCCGCTCCGTCACTGCACCAGGGAACGCATCGTCATCCATGTCCTGGTCCGTGTCACTTGAGGGCGTGCAGCGCAATCGGCAGATGAGCCCGGGCCGACCATCCGCGCCCGTGCGCCGCAAGCTGCGCGGGCGCGCGAAAAATCTCCCCCTTCCGCGCCGGGCAGTTGACCATCATCTGACTGCTGCAAGTGATCCGATCCACCGGCTCGCAATCGCTCAAACAAACCGGCTCCCCGCAATCGCAAAGCCCGGCAGGCCCTTAAAGGTCCTGCCGGGCTTTTGCCGGATTATGCGGCCCGTCGGGCGTTCAGCTGATCCGGAGCCGAGCTGTCATCACAAGCTACTCGGCTGGGCATGGGCACGCCCACCGGATCATCGCCCGGACTGAAGCTTTCGCCAGCAACAGTTTCCCCGGCTGCTTCTTCCGGTTCGCTCATCTGGGCCATGGCCCGGGCATGGGCGTCTACCGTGCCGACGCCGCCACGCGAGGTATAGGCAGTCGGCGGGAAGGCCATCCAGCGCGGCACCCAGCCCTCCTGTTTCGTCCGGCCGCCTTCGCCTGCGAGATGCGCGCGGATGATCGCCTTGAGCGTCTTGCCAGTCTCGCGGGCGTTCGCGGAGGCGACCTGTTCGCCCGCCACTTCCGCGACCATCGCGAGCAGCACCTCGCGGTCGCGCAAGCCCTCGAGGAAGGCATCGTCCGCCTCCCACCAGTCGGCCATCGATAGGCCAAGCATGGTGCCAAGCGCCTCGATTTCCGGAGTACCGGCGGCCAGGGTCTCGCCCATCACGAGAGCGAGGATATCGAGCACTTCGGCATCGGGAAGCGGTACGAGACGCGCGAGCAGGCCGCAGATATTCCGGCCTGGTGCGCCGTAACCATACCCGCTGGCGGTGACTGTCGCATCTTCGGCGTCCAGACCCAGCCTGGCGAGAACCTCGCGCCGCCGCGCGTCGAACACCGCCTCGGCGCGGCTTTCATCAAGGCTTTGCCGGACAGCATCGCTCTTCACCGCTTGCCGCTCGGGCCGTACGCGCCACAGCGCCGACCCGGCGATCACGTGCGCAGCGATCAACCGCAGGGCGAGAGCCGGACTGCCGAGCAATTCGGTCCGCACGGCGGCATGGCGGTGGAGGTCGACATAGGTCTGGGTGAGCGAGGTGAGTTCGGCGCGCATCGGGCCAGTACCGCCGCCGCTGACGCCCTCGCCTTCGCCCTCCGGTCCTGCGTTCCCGCCCTTGGCGAGACGGGCCGCTTCCTTGCGCGAGAGATAGCCCTCGTGGACGACGACTTCGCCGTTCCCGCGCACATCGAGATAGACCCGCCCGCCCTTGCGCTTGGCGGTCTTCTCGTATTCCCAGGCGTGGAAATGCTCGTCCGGCGCAACGACGACGGCATCGGCCCAGCCTGCCTCGATCAATGCCGCCCGGCGCTCCGCGATGGCGGCGTTCTGCAAGGGCCAGAAGGCTTCGCTTTCCGCGAAATAGGCATCCTCCGCGAACAAATCGGACACGGTCGCAAGGCCGCTGGCCGCGACATCGAACAGCGCATGACCGGTCGAAATCGAGGCTCCCCCCATCAGCCACGATTTCAGCTGATGCCCGCGCGGGGCATAAGCATCGGGATCGTCCACCAACATGAGCCAGCTCTTCTGCTGGCTCTTGGAGGCCAGCGTCAGATGCCGGATGGTCGCGGCATCGATTTCCACTTGGCGGTACATCTCGCGGATGCGCGGGAGCAGGTTGCCGAGCGCAAGCGCGCGGCGCACGGCGAGGTCTGGCAGGCCGAAGGTCGCGCCGATCTCGGCAATGCTGCGCCCTTCCTTCACCAGCCGGGTGAAACAGGCCCAGCGCGAGACCTCATCGGGATCGAGCCGGGCGATGTTCTCGATCAGCGAGGCCTCGATGGCGCTGGCATCGTCCGCATCGTCGAGCACCGCGCAGGGCAACAGGACGATTTCGGGATCGGGCTCACCGCTTTGCGCTGACGCCGCCTGCCGCTCGGCAGCGATGATGCAGGCGGCATGGAAGCGCCTGCTTCCGGCAACGATCTCGTAATGCTGCGCGTCCCGGCGGGCATGCGCCTGCGGATCGGCGGCCCCGGCGGCGAGAGGTTCTCCCGGCGGTGCACAGGGCCGCACGAGGACCGGCTGGAGGACGCCGCGCGCCCGGACAGTGGGCAGGATGTCCGACACGTCGGGAGCCTTGCGGGCATGGCGCATGTTGGACTTGCTGACGGCAAGGTTGCCAAGGGCAATCAATTCGAGTCTCATGGATAGCACTCCTGATGTGAGTGCCGGTCCGTCCTTCAGGTGGAATGGTCGGACGGACCGGCTTTCAGATGGGCAGGAAAACGCCTGCCCGCGTCATCGGCCCCTCAGCGGGGCAGAAGGCGGATGGCCGACGCGTCCTCGCGAACGAGACGGCTCAACAGTTCGGCGGCATCGGGGATCGATCCTGCAAGGCGCGATGCCTCGGCCCAGACCGACAGGCGGTGCCGGGTGGTGAAGACGAGGTCGCGGGCGATCTTCATGCCGAGCGGCAGGTCGATGGCCTCGATCTCGCGCAGCGAGAATATGCCGAGTTCAGCGCAGCCCAGACCGAGGTCCGCGAGCCCATAGAGGGTATCGTCGTCGGGATAGATTTCGCTGACCAGCCAGACTGCGCGGCCCGTGGGATTGAACAGCCGTACCAGGGGAAACGGATCGAAGCGGGGGTTGCGCGCGCAGTGCTCGAAGTTCGCGGCGAGCAGCGCGCCGATGCCGGGAGACAGCAGGGTCATGACACCGCCCTCCCCGCATCGGTTCGCGAAGCCGGCTTCGTTCGTGCATTCCTGTCCTCCGAAACGGAGCCGGGACCTGCCACGATATCCTCCGCAACCTCGCCATCCGCTGCGGCATGGCGCGCCAGCAGCCAGTCCGAGGCCTTGCTGGCCATCGAGGCGGCACGGAAGATCGCGCGGGCATCCTCGCGAAGGACTTCCAGCCATGCGCCGATGTAATCGGCATGGCGCACGGTCGGAACGATGCCAAGCGAGGCGCAGAGGAAGGCTGAACCCATTTCCGCAACGAGTTCCTCGCGGGCATAGTCCTTCGACCCGAAGCCGTTCGTAAGATCCCGCCCCAGCCGGGACTTGTGGCCGGTGGCATGGGTCAGCTCATGGAGACAGGTGCGGTAGTAATTGACCTGATCGTGAAAGGCCTGTTGCGGCGGAACCTGCACAAAGTCGGCGCCGGGAGCATAGAAGGCCTTGTCGCCTCCTATCCGGAAATCAACGCCGCTCGCGGCAATGAGCGCCTCGGCCACCGGCACGATCTCGCGCTCGGGCACGGCGACCGGCTGCGGCATGATATCGTCCGGCAAACCCTCGCACTGCGCAACATTGAAAACGGTGAAGCGCTTGAGGAAAGCAACCAACCGCCCTTCGCCGCCGCTCTCCCGCGCCCGTTCCTTCTCGGTCTCCGGCGTGAACCGGTCGGCATAGACCACCTGTGTGCCATGCTCGCCCTTGCGCACGTTGCCGCCCGCCGCGATGGCCTGCCGGAACGTCAGCCAGCCGGGACGCTCCCAGCGGGAGGCAAGCGCCGAAGCCCAGAGCAGGAGGATATTGATCCCCGAGTGACTGCGCGAAGTCAGGGCATTGCGCGGCAGGCACGGGATAGCCCCACTTCCCCCCGCCCCGCCGCAAGCCGCACTGCTCCATGGCTGGACCCAAGGAATGCGCCCCGCTTCCAGCTCGGCAATGATCCGCGCCGTGACCTCGTCGTAGAGCGAGAGCCGCTTCTCCTGCTTCCCGCGCCTGCTCCGGCCATCACCACGGATTTCATTCCCGCGCTGGCCTTCCTGACGCCCCGCCCGGACCTCTGCGAGGTCACAGGCCGAACTCCCGACCTGTCCGGGACATGAAGGAATGCCGCCGGAGTTACGCGCAGGATTATCCCCATCATTATCCCCACCGTTATCCCCACCGTTATCCGCAAGGTTGTGGACCGGATTATGAGCAGGGTTATCCACACCGCCCCGGCCTCCCCGCCCCGGCTTACCTCGCGTCCGGCCCTCGGGCCCGAGAGCATCGGCTCTGCCCCCTTCCCTGCACCGGTCTGAACCGACAAAGCGATGAACCTGATCCTGTGGCCCCGCGCATTGCGCGACCTTGCGATTGCTGCGCATGTCTCACCTCCTGCACCGCCCGAAAACCCATCATGGGCCTCCCCCGAAAAGGCGGGGGGTGGGCGGCCCGGACGACCGACAGGGCCCGCATCAAGCGGCGCCTGCACCTGAAAGGCCGGAACGGATGTGGAGGAGCCGCGACGAAGGAGCGGCTTGCAGGGGCCGATGGCGGGCCCAGACGGTTGTCGAGCCCACACCCCGACTTGATCGGGAGAGGCTCACAAATGATGCCGCGCGCGGGCGCAGCCTGCGCGCGTCATCATCGAGGCGGGGCATGCCCCGCCGACCACCACTTCCGCCTTTTCGCGCCAGCGATCGAAACCGACAGGCCGAGACCCTCAAGGGGCTCGGTGCCTGCGCGCGGGCATCATGGGCGATCACCCCGCCCGCGCGCGGCATGGAGCGCGGTCAGGCCGAAGGCTTGAGGCGCCGTGGTTCGCATCCATAACGAAATCGTGCTGTCGCTGTCTTGCTTCCGACAGCCTTCATCACCCGACTATAGCTAGAGCCGGAACGCCTGACTCGGGGCCAGGACAATCGAGCCATTACGTCGGATAAAGTTCTCAGCCCTACCGGGCGATCACATCTTACGATTAACCGGGCGGTTCCACCCGATCAGACCCGCCCTCAGGCCCCGCTCCAACCGATTGGCCAAAGACAGCCCAGCTCCTCCCCCGCCGCCGAATGCGCACTATCACAGGATCAGGGCAAATCTGTGCTCACGACACGAATGCCGCCGGTTCCGGACGCCCCGGAGCCGGCGCTTCCTGTGAGAGAGCCGGAAGCAGAAGCTACAAGCGCGTCATGCTCGGCAAAGACGCGTTCAATCTCCGCACGCTTGTCGAAGATCATGCGCGCCACGCCGCTGGTCATGCCGCCCTCATCGCCAACCCGGCCAAGCATGGCGGCCAGGTCCTCCAGCGTCGCCTTTTCCAGACTGCTGTGAAGCCCGCCTTTCGAATCGCGATAGGCTACGCATTCAAACGCTATGATTCTGCTCCCGCATTTGGCACGAGGGAACAATCTCGCGAGGATGGGCGATGTTCCGGCGGATGCGGCAGACGCTTGCCGGGAAAAGGTCGTGCGCACCCACTGGAAGTGATCGAACAGAGCGCTAGCCGAAAAGGGCCGCACTATTCTCGCCCGCGCATCACCCGCCAGCGACCCGATTGGTTTAGCAGGTAGATACGAAAAGGCCGCCTCGCAGGAGAAGCGGCCCTGAGATCGGCCCGGGGTGCGTACGCCATCAAACTTGCAGGTTTCCAATATCCAGCACAGCTGGGTGTTGCCGTCTCGCCAGAGAAGAGCGCGACCRCAAGCAGTTCCACATTCGGCCGTCTGCCGAACTTAGACTGCGAACCCGGGAAACGTACAAGGATGGCCGCGACCCGACCGACTCAGATGCGGTCTTGGCTGGCACAGTTCAGCGTCAAAGTCGCCGTTTCGCTCAATGGCTTGAGGATAAGCCGTCGCAACAGACGCTGCGCCGCCCGCTGGAAGCTCCGCAGCAAAGATTGAAGGCTGCCTCAGCAAACCGTCTGCCGGTTTCGTTCGGCCTGCTTGTCTTCGGTAATGAGCGGATTTTCCTGGCGCCCCATGGTCCAGTTCTTCCCGAGACGAACCGTTGCGTTGGGTGCGCACCAGATCTCGCCCGAGCTATCAAGCGCGGTGACCCAGATGAGATTATGCTCCTGACCGTAGTCGATCATTCCGATCGCGTAACCGTCGCCCTTGCCTACGACGTGGAGCGGGATTGTGGGGTTGAGCTGCGTGAACATTGAAAGCCTCTGGATGGCTACGAAAGCGCCGGCGCACCGAAGTGCGCCGGCTCCTGTTCGGCTTATTCGGGCTTTCCGGTGCCCGGTTCGGACGTCTTGGGCGCCTTGCCGTCTTCGATGCGGCCTTCGTTGCGCAGATCGCGGCCTTCCTGGGCCTTGCGCTGGCCTTCCGGAGACTTGTCGTGCTCGTTCAGCTCTTCCTTGATGTAGCCTGCGGCTTCCTTCGCTTCGCCCTTGATACTCATCGTTCTCTCCTTTGTCGTTGCCGCGATTGCCCGCGGCGACAAGGTCTAAATCCTCCAAACCGAATTTGGCTCCGAAGTTCAAAAGGCCCCGTTCCGCGGTGGTTTCGCCCGCCGTAAAGCGACCGGAACGGCTACGCCTGTTGCTCAGCGCCACTCCATCGAGCCCGCATTGCCGGACCACTGCGCGAAGGCGTCCGCCTTCATCCAGCCAGGGTGACATGGGCCTACTGCAAGTCGCCATGTCCGATCTTGCCATTCTGCGTTTGGGGACGTGGCTAAGCCGCCGATGCCCGGCAGGTTGGGATTAGCAATTGCAGGGGCTCAAATTGCCGCCTCGGCGTCTGCCGGCGACGCCTTGAGCGCCGATAAGTGAGCAACGTATCGATGAGGATGTTCAGCTTGGACGGCACCACAAGCACCTCGGCTATTGATAAAAGCCACGCAAAATTAAATTTCTAAAATGCAGCGGCACAATTCCGACAGCGGTAAATCAATATGCAAAGGAATGCAGCACCCCTACTTAATATAACTTAACAGCCATTTTAATAGATATGCCGGCCCGTCAATCTTGTACGCTGAGCGGACATCGATAAGGGATCCTCACCTAATCACCTCTGAATTCACGTATCGAGGACCTACATTGAAGAAACATATCTCAGCAATTGCACTCTCCCTGATCGCGGCGCCTGCCCTGGCGCAGGAAGAGAACACCGCAACCGGTATCAAGGCGGGTGTGATCGTCGGCTATGACAGCACAAACCTGAGCTATTATGATCTGGACGAGAGCAAGGGCGGCTTTCTGTATGGTGCGACCTTGGGCTACGACTATGATGCCGGTCCTGTGGTCGTAGGCATCGAAAGCGAGATTACGGGCGCTACGACCAAACAAAGCTACGACAATCTAGTGTTGGCCGATGACCGCTGGAAGCTTTCGGCCGGCCGCGATCTTTACGTCGGTGCCCGCCTCGGCGTGAATGTCACGCCCACCGTTCTGCTTTATGCCAAGGGCGGCTACACCAATGCCCGCGCTGACCTCACCATCCGCTATGATGGCGAGAAATACAGCGAGCATGACAATCTCGACGGTTTTCGCGTTGGCGCCGGTGCGGAAGTCGCAGTCACGCCTGCCACCTTCGCACGTATCGAGTATCGCTACAGCGACTATGGCAACTACCAGTACGAAGACGTGGAAAGCGCCATCGGCCTGTCACGTCATCAGGTCGCCCTGACCAGCGGCTTCCGGTTCTAAGCACCGTGTAATGACTGCTCGAAGCTGGGCGACGGAACGGACTTGTCCATATCTCATCGTCCAGCTTCGGCATTTGCCAGGGCTGCTGAAAATCGATGCGCCCATGCCGCAGCCCGTATCCTGTTAAAAGTGAATGTTGATATTTTTGAACCGGCTCCGGCGGGGAGCGCCGTCGGTTACCTGTCGGGTTATCTCCGCGGGGGCAGCAAAAGCTTGCTGGCCCATCGGCCATAAGCGCGAACGCATATCGACGAGATTATCCGCGCATGAGATCGCGATAACCACCCGCCGCCATGGCGCGTGCTTCGCGAACAAGACGACGCACGCGTGAGCGCAGGGAATCGGAACGGCGCGCTTTGGCATCGCCGACCGCAGTGCCGTAGAGCACCTCCGCCAGGTCACTGAGACTGGCGCCGGCAATAAGCCCGTCATGCACTCTCAGCATGTCGATGAAGCGCCCCATCTTCGGATCCCCCGGGAAAAGCGAGACGGCGAACCGCCGATTGTCGCACAGCGCCAGAAGCCTGCGAAGCGGGAGCACGCGTGGCCGTAGCGCAGAGATGCCCTCCAGCCGGTAGCGGAGGCGGACCGGTCCCGCTGCCAGCGAGCCAGCGGCGACATCCAGCCTGATCCGGCGGAACCCGTCGCTGATGACGACATGCTCCTTGCCGTCTTCGGACCGAACAAGCGCCAGCCACTCGGCGAATGTCGCGGGATCGATGGCGTCGCCGCTATCCCGCCCGGCCGGTAGTGCCTCGACCTCGATGGTGCCGGGGTCGATATCGGCCGACCAGATAAGCTGTGCGCCCGGGGCGGAAAGCTTGGGATCCTCGGCAAAAGTGGAGCCCCCACGCCCGAACGGCGCCTCCGTCCCATCCTGAGCGAGTGAGCTCGCTGGCACACGCATACCAGTCGATGTAACCTTGATCGCGGCGCAGCCATTCCCAGGCAAGCGCCGCCCGATCGTTACCGGAAAGCAGGCGATAGGAACGAGGATCGCGCCAGTCGCGGGCATCATGGCCTGGGCCGTGGACGTTTGACGTGCCGCATTCAGCAGCTCCATTCATGACGATTTCATGACAGAATGTGTCTTGCCGTCGGAGCCGCAACTTATAGGATAGCGGTCATCTGCAATCGCGCTTCGTTTCCGGAACGAAGACCGGAGCCGAATGCGCCAGAACGGGCAAGGGACGGTTCGGCGCAGACTGGCGGCTTGAGACGCCGCGGCGAACCGAGGCGAAGCATGGGCTTCATAAAAACATATAGGAGTTTCCGGAATCGGATCGAGAACGCAGCAAACCTTGATGATCTGGATTTTACCCTCGCCGAGATCACGAGGTTGATAGGATGTGATTACTACGCCCTTGGCCATCACGTCGAACAGGGCGAAGCCAAGCTGACGCTGCGATTGTGCAATTACCCGCCGAGTTGGGTGCAGTTCTACGACGATAACCACCTTAGCGGCCGCGATCCTGTCCACCGTGCGGTGGGTCGAACCCACGAGGCGTTCCTGTGGAGCGAAGCCGGTCAGTACATAGATTTCAGTCGTACCGACCAGCGGCACATGGAACTCGCGAAGCGGCACGGCCTCGGGGAAGGCTTCACCGTGCCGGCGCATATGCCGGGCGATATCCAGGCATCGTGCTCCTTCGCCGCAATCCCGGGCCGCAAGCTCGATGAGGACGGGCTCATCCTGGCGCGGCTGATCGCGGACGATGCGTTCAAGGCAGCGCGGCGGCTGATAGGCTACAAAGAATTCATGAAGCAGATGCGAAGCGCGCCCCTGACCCGGCGGCAGCGCGAATGCCTTGCCTGGGTCGCGGCCGGCAAGACCGATTGGGAAATCGGACAGATCATCGGGATCAGGGAGGGCAGCGTCCGGCGCCATATCAGCGGCGCCTGTGCCCGGCTTGGTGCGGTGAAAAGGCCACAGGCAGTGTTCCTCGCATGTCGCGTCGGAGCGATCAGCTATCATGAGGTTCGCTGCGCCCGATAGGGACGGAACCGTCCCTATCGGGCCGCGCCGGACGGCAGGCAGGATTGCGAACCCTTTTTTGGAGGTTCGCAATGATCTACTGCCTGCCCAATGCCCCCGGCGCCGCCGAACTGAAGGTCCTGCGCAGCATGTTCGAAGCGCGCAAGCGCGTGTTCATCGATCTGCTGCACTGGGACCTTGCGGTGATTGCCGGCCGTTTCGAACTCGACGAGTTCGACATGGAACCTGCCACCTATGTCGTGCTCAGCGGCGAGGACGGCGCCCACCGGGCGTCGGCCCGTCTGCTGCCGACCACGGGACCACATATCCTGTCGGCGCTGTTCGCCGGGCTGTGTGACGAGGAAATCCCGCGGGGTCCCACGACCATGGAGATCACCCGCTTCTGCCTCGATCGCGGGTCTTCGGCGGCGCGGCGCCGGCGTGACCGCGACGAGCTGATACACGCGCTTGTTACATTCGCGCTGCGCAGCGGCATCGAGCGTTTCACCGGCGTCGCGGAAATTGCATGGATGCGCCAGGTCCTGTCGTTCGGCTGGCGATGCCGCCCGCTCGGGGTGCCGCGAGAAATAGGCAGGCGCACATTATCCGCGATGGCCATCGAGATCGACGAGGACACACCGGCCCTGCTGCAGCGCTGCGGCCTCATTGCACCGTGCACAGGGCGGGAGGCATACGATGTCTTCCACTGAACATCAGGCCTCCGTGATCGCGAAAGAGCTTCTCTCGAACGGTTTCTGCCGGGTGACCGGGGCAATGCCGGCAGAAAAGGTCAAAGCGATCGACTGCGATCTTGCGCCCGCCTTCGAGAATGCGCCTTTCTGCGCCGGCCATTTCTACGGCAACCGCACCAGGCGGTTCGGGCGATTGCTGCTGCGTTCGGCTCATGCCGAGGCGTTTGTACGGCACGAGGCGATCCTGCAGGCGGCAGAGCACATCCTGGCTCCGGCCTGCGACACGATCCAGCTCAACCTGACGCAAGGGATAGCGATCCATCCTGGCGAGCTGACGCAGATGCCGCATCGCGACCAGGACATGTGGAGGCTCGGCCCGGGCGCTGCCGAATGCCTGGTCAACGTCATATGGCCATTCACGCCCTTTACCCGCGAAAACGGCGCCACCTGGATCTGGCCGCGTAGTCACGGTCCGGCCGCGCGCGAAGATCCGCCGGACAGCGAAGGGCTGCAGATCGAGATGGAACCGGGCGATGCGCTGGTTTTCCTGGGCTCGGCGCTTCACGGCGCGGGCGCCAACACCAGCGGCGACATCCGGCGCGGGATGATCGCGGGGTACTCTCTCGGTTGGCTCAAACCATACGAAAATCAGTGGCTTGCCTATCCACCGGCGGTTGCCCGGCGGTTTTCCCCCGAGCTTGCCGCGCTGGTGGGCTACCGGCAGCACCGTCCGAACCTCGGTAACCACGAGGGAATGTGTCCATCGGTCCTGCTCGGTAACGGCCCCGCGCCGGGCCGAGGCGCGGCTGACGCGCTGCTTCCGGCACAGGCGAGCGCTACAGCCGCATATGCGGCGCGCCAGCGGAGCGGATGATGAACGCCGGTCCCCGTTCCTCACAGGCTTACGACGACCTCAAGCGGCTGCTGCTTTCCGGAACGATCGCTCCCGGCGAGCGGCTCGATCCGGCGAGACTTGCAGACGATCTCGTCTCCGGCGTCACCCCGATACGCGAAGCATTGCTGCGGCTGACAGGCGAGCGGCTGGTTGAAATCCGGCTCAACACAGGGTTTCATCTGCCGGTGATGACGGAGACGATCCTCATCGACCTCTACCGCCTGAACTTCGAACTGCTGCGCCTGGGCCATGCCGTTTCGGGAAGCGGGGTTCCGGCTCTGCCGATGCACTGGCCCAGCGCCTCCTATGCCGACAGCGCCGCCGATCTGTTTATCGCTATCGCCGACTCGTCGCAGCGGCCGGAACTTCTCGCCCAGCTCGTCATGATCAATGACCGGCTGGCGAGCGCCCGCGCAGCGGAAAGCCTGCTGTTCGATGACGCCGCGCAGGAACTCAAGTCAATTAACGACACGAGACATGACGACCGGAAAGCATTCAACCGCGTCATCAGAGCCTATCATCACAAAAGAATAGCTAACGCACGCGCGTTAGTTTCGCTAGTTTACAATACAGTTTGAAATTTATGATAGATATAATCAAACTATAGAGAAACTATAAATTTTTTATAACCGGAAATTGAAGTCACCTTGTTTGAGCCGCAATATCGCGGCGCTTGAAGAAGGAGACTGAAATGGAACGCGAAGACACTGTCATCGACCTTGGCTCCGCCACTGCGGAGACCAAGGGTCCGATCGGCCAGGGCAACGATCTCGTGCTGGCTCTCGAGCAGCCGGGTCTCACTGACGACTGACCCATGAGGATGCGCGGCGGGAGCCGCGCATCCTTCTGCCCAGGACACGCTCGGGGAACGCATCATGCCGACATCGCTGCGCAGAGGCCTATCCTTCTGCATCCTTGGAGACCGCATCGTCTTCCTGGACCTGCCCGCCGACCGCTATTTTGGCCTCTCGCGCAAAGCGGAGGATGTTTTCAGGCGGGCTTTGGCAGGTCATCCGATTTCGCGGACCGAACGGGACATTCTGGTAAGGGCCCGGATCATCGACCCGGGCGACGCGCCGCTGAGCCTCGCCCCCTGCACTGCAGAAACTCCGCATCGCAGCGCATTCGACCAGATGTCCTGCCCCTCGCGCCGACGTGACGTCGCCGCTCTTGCTTGGCGCCTGCTCCGTGCGCGCGCGAGCCTGCGCCTGCGAGGCCTACCAGCAACCGCAGCGCCCCTCGCGCGCTGCAAGGCCGCGGCGACACGGGATGGAGAGACAG
The DNA here is from genome assembly GCF_052113265.1 of Novosphingobium sp. YAF33. Classification (NCBI taxonomy): domain Bacteria; kingdom Pseudomonadati; phylum Pseudomonadota; class Alphaproteobacteria; order Sphingomonadales; family Sphingomonadaceae; genus Novosphingobium; species Novosphingobium sp. YAF33. The sequence goes on along the minus strand of NZ_JBFRCW010000016.1, from coordinate 60,111 downwards.
GCCCGGTCACCACGCGGCATGCTCTTGCTGCGGTCGCCAGTGCGCAGGAGGCCTGCGCCCGCATGTTCGGTTCCCATGACCTGTGCCTGCCTTATGCGATTGCGGCGGCGCGCAGTCTCCATGCAGCCGGAATTCCCGCCGATATCGTGATCGCTGTCGGAATGCCGCCGTTCCGGGCCCATGCCTGGGTTCAGTGGCGGGATGTTCTGGTCAACGAGCGACTGGAGATCGCCGCCCACTACACGCCGATCGCGGTACTGTGATTCAGAAATATCTCATCGCCATCGGGCTTGGTGAGGCGCGGCAACACCGCCTCCTCGGCCGTCTCTGCCGCGCCGGCCTTTCCGTCGTTCTGGACCGCCCCGGACTGCTCACCGCAGGCGGGACGCCTTCAAAGGCAATCCCGATCAGACAATCGGGCTGCATTCTCGGCTCGCTGTTTTCGCGGACCAGCGCGAAGCGAGTGCTGTCGCTGCCCGGATCGGAGACGGAGCACATCCTGGATAGCGGCGGCAGACACCTGCTCGACAAGTACTGGGGTGACTACATCGCACTGATACCGCTTGCCGAGGGCGCGGCGGTACTGCGCAGTCCGTTCGGCACGCTGCCCTGTCTTTATCGAGCCGCCAACGGGCACGCGCATCTGGCCTCGGATATCGACACCCTGCAGCTCGGTACGGAAGGTAAATGGTCCGTCGACTACGACGCGGTCGCCCGGCAACTTGTGTTCGCCGACATGCGGCTGCGGGAAACTTGCATCAAAGACGTCTGCGAAGTGCGCGGCGGCGAGCGGGTCCATTTCCTTCGCGGCATGGCCGAGCATCATGTCCTCTGGTCGCCGTGGGATTTCGTGTTTGCGGGGCGAGCGCCACCGGGCGCGCAGGAAGCCGCAGCAAGGCTTCGCGAGGAAACGATCCGCTGCGTCCAGGCGAAAACCGATGACGCGGATCGATGCCTGGTCATGCTGTCGGGCGGGCTCGATTCGTCGATTGTCGCTGCTGCGCTGACTGCCAGCGGCCGGGACGCCGAATGCCTCAACCTGGTCGCCCCGGCATCGGCCGGTGACGAACGCGTCTATGCCCGGGCCGCCTGCGAGCGCCTCACGCTCACCCTTGCGGAAAGGAGGATGGATGAAGGCTCACTGTTGTGGGACTTGCCGGCTACAACCCACCTGCCGCGTCCGGTCGCCCGCAGCTTCGAACAGATGCTTTATCGTACCGCCGGAGACATCGCAGAGGAGCTCGGATGCGACATGATCGTCGACGGCGGCGGCGGCGACAATGTGTTCTGCTCGTTGCAGTCGGCTTCGCCCGCCGCAGATTGTCTGCTTGATCGGCAAGGGCTGCGTGCGTTCGGGCGCACGTGCAACGAGGTAGCGGCGCTCACCCATGCGTCCGCATGGCGGGTAGCGAGAAAAGCTGTTCGGCGCGCGTGGGAACGTTCGCGTCCCTACCGCTGGCCCGCCGCCGAGCAGATGCTGTTACCGAAAGCCATCGCCGCAGCTCACCGCTCACCGCTGCATCCCTGGCTGTCGGCCGGCAATCCGCCGCGGCCAGGTCGGTCTGCTCAAATCGCGCAGCTCATCGGCGCCCAGAGTTTCATGGAGGACGGCCCCCACGGCGCGAAGTTGAATGTCCTGTCTCCGCTCGTGAGCCAGCCGCTCATCGAGCACTGCCTGTCGCTCGCGCCATACCAATGGATCGAGCGCGGATGCAACCGGGCCATTGCCCGCCGTGCCTTCGCGGACATGTTGCCGCCCGAAGTGATCTGGCGGCGCAGCAAGGGCATCCCGGACAGCTATATCGTGCAGCTTTACGAGGCCAACCGGGAGATGATCCGCGATCAGTTGCTCGGCGGCCTGTTGGCCGGGGCAGGCGTGATCGATATCGCGACCGTCGAAGCAGCTCTGGACGATCCGACTCCCTTCAGGGGACGAGAATGCAGCCGGATCGTCAGGTTAATGGACGCAGAGATCTGGGCCCGCACGATCACGGGCTGATCGAACCCCCTCCGTTCGGCGCCTTGCGCGCAAGCTCCTGCCAGCGCGCGTACTGTTCCCGTTTCCCGGGCGCCGGATCCTCATGATCCCGCAGCCAGAAGTTGAACCAGTCGATGGCGCGATCATAGACTGCAAGCCGGTGCGCTGGCTGCCACTTGTTGTGATACTCATCCGGGAAAACATAGACTTCGAGCGGTTTGCCCGCCTCGGTCAGCGCGCCGATGGCCGGTAGCCCGAGCGACGCCTCCCGGTCCGCCAACTGCATGAGTATTGGGGTATCGATCTTGCGCGCGTTGACCGAAAGCGAGATCGGCTTCCAGTATTCCCGGTCGTTGTCGACCGAAGGCGGGACGCCCCGCCGCAGAATTTCCTCGCCCCATGCAAAGCCCCCCAGCACTGTCTGGGTCAGCAGATCGTCGCAGCATGTGCTCATGGCCGCCGCCTTGAAACGGCGGGAATTGATCAGCGCGAACTCGATGGTTGAGGCACCGTCACTGAGGCCGCTGATGCCGACGCGTTCGGGATCGATCGTCCCGGTGGCCACGGCAGCATCGATGCCCGCCTCGATTGCAGAAAGCGTGTTCTTGCGATCGGCCCAGCCGTTCCAGTCGGTAGCTCGGCCCTGCTCGAATGTCCTTACGGAAGGGTCCTGGCTGCCTACGGACGGCGGGCGGTCGAAGCTCAGGACGGCGACGCCCTTCGCGGCCATGGGATAGATCGGATAGTCATCGCCGATCCCGCCTCTCAGGAAGCCGGTGCTGCGATACTGCACGATAACGAGAGGAAGCTTGCTCTTGCCGTCGTAATCCGGTGGCAGCACGAGGTCTGCCCACGCGGGAAAGCCGCGATCGCTGGTAACCTTGAGCCGCGTGACCTTCCCGAGGTTCAGGTTCGCAAACTCCGGGTTCGGGTCGAAAATGAGGCGGCTGCGCCCCGACGCAAGATCGACCCCCATGATGCGTCGGGGCGTGGCGGCGTTCTCGCGGCCGCATATGAGTTCGTCACCTGCAAAGATGCAGCCGGTCAGGGCATCGCTGGTACGCAGGATGGTGGTGAGGCGATTGCTGGAAGGCACCCAGCGGTAGAGGACGAATTCCTCGCTGTTCCATCCTTCGCGGGCGAGGAAGACGACGGACTTGCCGTCCCGTTCCCAGAACAGGCGGCCGATCTTGCCAGCGCAGCCCTCGGCTTTGCAGGCGATATCCCTGCTGCCGGGCAGTCGCGCCCAGACCCGGCGCTTGGCAAAGGGAAGGTCATTGACCGGCGCTGTCCATGCCGATGCGCCGTTAATAGACCGAACGGCAAGCTCGTAAGGGGATCCCGCTGCCGGCGGCGGATTTATGATCCGCTCTTCCTCTGGCGTCGCCTGGCGAACCCTCGGACCTGCGAGTTCCACCACGAAGGCGGTCCTTGCCAGATCCTTTGCCCACGGCTGCGGCTCCCAGGATTGCATGGGCAGGATACTCTTGTCGTAAAGCCAGCCGGTTCGGGCTTCACGGACGATCCTTTGCCTTGCCGCGTCCCGGCCCGGCCTGGTGAAGTAGGCAAGCCCGCCAGAATCCGGGAGCCACCTGAAATTCTCGACATTGCTGCCTTCATGGGTGAGCACGCGGCTGCCGCTTCCGTCGGCCTTCGCGGAAACGAGCTGGACAACGCCGTCCACTTCCTTGCGGTAAGCGATCGACGTTCCGTCCGGCGACCAGGCGGGAACGATCGTGTCGGGAAAGCCGGTGACGATGTAGAGATCGCGGAACACGCCCGCGAGGCGCGGGATCGCTCCCCCGCGGTCAATGATTCGCGGCGCGCCCCCGCCCCTGCGCGGCATGACGACCAGCGCCGAGCAATAGGCATTCGCCTTCGGGTCGCCCCGGGTGATGACGAAGGCGATGCTGTGCCCGTCGGGCGACAGCGCATAGGGGCTCTGGGGGTTAGAAATCACTTCGGTGTCGCCGACATCGCGGATCCGGGCGAGATCCATCGTGGTCATGGTCCGGCCTGATGCCCGGGACGACGACCCCGACGATAGCGCCGAAGGCGCCTCCGTTGACAACTTCGGCGACAACTCCAGCGACCGCAGTGCCTGAGCCGAAGGAAGGAGGTCGTCGCAGGTTGCTCGCGCCTGCCCCGCACTAGAAAGAGCGCCCGCCAGTGCGAGCAGGCTAGAAGAAAGCTTTACCATTTTTTGGACACCGTGAGGCTGAGGACGCGGCCGAAAGGCGAGTAGTTGGTGCTGTCGTAAGGGGTATCGGTATAGGCACGGACCGCGATGGGGCTGGGCTTGTCGTTGAAGGCGTTCTGGATCGAAGCGATCACCTCGATCCCGGCTAACAGGGCACTTCGCCGGTTCGCGGGACTCAGGCCCGTGTCGTTCCTGTCCAGGTGGTAACGCAAGGTCAGATCGACTGGCGCCATGGCGCCGATCCGGGGCGAGGAAACCGAGCGGATATCACGGACCGGACCGATGTAGTTCACCGCAGCGAGCAACGAAAACTGCTCGTCGCTCCAGCCGACCTCGCCGCGGGCCCGGAAATGCGGCGGGTTGAAGATCGTGCCTGCCATCTGCGTGACCGCCTGCCCGGCCGCGATCTGCTGCCTGCTTTCGATGTAGCTGCCGTTGAAGCCGGTGCGCAGCAAGCCTCCGCCCAGATCAAACTGATAGCCGGCCTGCACATCGACCCCTCGCACCGTCTGACGTCCGGCATTGATGTTGGAATTGTCAACAATGGCGATCACCGTGGCCGGATCGTAATCGGCCCCGGAATAGTTGGTGAAGGTTGCCCCTCGGCCCAGCGCGTCTGCCTGCTGGGCAGGGTCCGGATCGTGCGTGACGTAAGGGGCATAGACCGCGTTCGACAGCGACTGCGCGGTATAAGGGATCGGCGTGACGATCCGGTCGCGGTAACGGATCTCGAAATAGCTGATTTCAAGTTTGAACCCTTCGAGGGCCCGGGGATGAAGATCGAGCGTGGCCGACCAGTTGGTCGAGCGTTCGGGCCGCAGATCAGGATTGCCACCGGAGACCAGCAGGGCAGATCCGCCGCCGTTTCCGCCCAGCACCGGGGCGGCGTATAGCAAGACTGTCGCCGGTCGAAATTGCTCATAGAGCGTCGGCGTGCGGTAGGAACGCCCCCAGCTTCCCTTGACCGAAAGATCCTTAGTCGGCGAATAGATCATCCCGAGCTTGGGAGTTACGACTGAACCGACGCCGAAATAACGCTCATAGCGCGCGGCAAGGCTGACATCGAGCTGCTCGCCGAAGGCGGGAAGCTGACCCGCGCTAAACACGGGAACGGCAAGCTCACCGAAGGCATAGTAGCTGTCCTGCGAAGCCTCGATAGAGGCACCGGGCGCCGAGCCCATTCGCCGGAAGTCATTCCGACGATATCCTCCCCCAAGCGCAGCCTTCACGTTGCCGCCGGGAAGTTCGACAAGCCTGCCGGTGCCGGAGAGCTCGATATTCCGGGTCGTGTTGCGATAGACGCCGGAGCTGGCTTCGCTCCGAGTTCCGCGGATCGTGTTCACACCGCCGAACACGGAGCGATTCCAGCCGTAACTGCCGCCGAGCGTCACCAGCCAGTCGGCAGGCAACGCGAGGTTCAGCGACGGCGCCGCGCCCCAGGCCTCCGAACCTCGTGCGAAATCAACGCGGCTGATCGCAAGGTCGCCGGACGCATTGAGCGGCAACGTCTGTTCCCACCAGCGCTTGTTGTAAAGAAGGTCGAGATCGAAGGTGAGATTGGCGGCTAGATCCTGCCGCACGACGAGCGCGGCATTGTGGTGACGCAGATAGGGTGACAACGTGACCCCGGGGGTACGCGTTTCGGCATAGGAGCGCTGACTCGCCTCGATCGGGGTAGTGCGTGCGAACTCGTACGCGGCAAGCACGCTTCCCGACTGCCAGGTCTGGCCCGCCGTGGCGCCGTACTGCTGCTGGAAGTTGCCGCCGTCCGTCGAACCGGCAAGCCGTGCACTCGCTTCGAGACCGTCGAAACGGCGACGAAGGACGATGTTGGCTACGCCTGCCACCGCATCCGAACCGAACAGCGCCGAGGCCCCGTCGGGAACCACGTCGATGCGCTCGATGGCACCGAAGGGAATGGCGGAGACGTCGACCCCCTGGGTAACCCCGGCATAGCTCATCCGCCGGCCGTCGAGCAGCGTCAGCGTGGCATCGCTGCCAAGCCCTCTGAGGTTGATCGACGTCCCGCCGTCGAGATCGACGCCCCGCCCACCCGGAACATTATAGCCCACGCCGGCATTCTGGCCGCCGCCGAAGTTCTGCGGGATCGCGCGCAGGACGTCTGCAACGGACAACTGCCCTGCGTTGCGCATCGCCTCGCGCTCGTACGTGAGGGTTGTCGAGGCAATGGCCGCGCCGCGAATGCGCGTTCCCGTGACTACGATCCCGTCCCCGGCCCCGCCGTTCGGCTTCCGCGGCCCCACCACGAAGCCGGATCCGCTCGCCCTCGCCTTCAGTCCAGTCCCGACCAGAAGCACGCGAAGCGCCTCTTCCAGGCTGTAGTCACCATCAAGGCTCCGCGCACTGCGACCGGCGATTTCGGCGTCATTGGCGCTGATGTTGGCAGCGAATATCTGCCCGAGTTCGCGAAGCGCGCTCGACAGGGGCTGCGCCGGAACGTGAACCGATTGCCGCTCAAGTACTCCGGCACTTGCCTGGGGCTGCGCCGCGACAGGGGCGCAGCATGCCATTGCGGCTGCAGTCAGGCTGCAGCACGCCAGAAAACGGTAACGCACTTGGTGACCTCCCATCCCGAAGAACCGCTGTTCGCTGGATCCTTCATGACGGGAACGGCATGCGGCGGAATCTACCCTACCGCCTTTTTTGACTTTCTTCTGACCCCGGACGAACCAGAGCCAGAGTGCCCTCTTCCCGCGCCTTTACCACCAGGCCGAAGGTTAGCGCTGCCTGCCGGGCGAAGGCCTCCGGATCGGAGCGCCGGAAGGAACCGGTTATCCTCATCCCGGCCGCCGCGCCGCCTTCGATGACGACAGGGGTAGGACTGGTAAGGTTGAATGCCGCGGCGGCGGCGACGAGGTCCATACCGTCGAACATGATCATGTCGCGCGGCCACTGAAGCGTTGCGGCGATGATGGCACGAGGTTTGCCGAGGGTCCCACCGGCAAACGAAATGCTTTCCCCGGCCTTGAGATCGACACCCCGCCTTCCCGCAAGGACGCTTCGAACCTCGACCGCGCCTTGGAGAAGCGAGACATCGGCGGCGGCGCCCGGCAGGAGCGCGACATCGAAGAGGGTACCATGCGCCTCGACACTCCCCCCGCCCGCCTCGACAATGAACGGCCTGCTCGTATCATGAGCAACAGAAAAGCGTGCCCGGCCCGCAAGGAGACGCAGCCGCCGTCCTCCTTCATCGAAGGCCAGCTGCAGGCGCGCCCCGCGATCAAGGGTGACGTTCGACCCGTCGGGAAGGTGAATGGTTCGGGGCGCCTCGTCCATCGCCGCCGACACGAGCCGGTGGGAGCCCGTCTGCGCATCGAGACCGCCCGCGACCTTGATGGCCAGCATGGCGCCAACGCCGACAGCGAGGAATGCCGCTGCGGCCCGTGCCCAACCCTGAGGTGCAAATTTCCGCTGTCCAACGCCGTCGAGACCACGGCGTTTGCCTGTCGCGGTATTGGCGAGGAACATCGTCGTGTCCCAGGCCCGTAGCTTCTCTTCATAGGCCTGCGCGCGCGCCGGATCCATGCGCCAGGCCTCGAAGGCGGCGTACGAGGCTTCCGCGTCGGGCCCGCGCATGACCGCGAACCAGTCAGCCGCTTCCTGCTCGATGCTCATTGCGGCACCGGCCCTGATCCCGCCGCGACGATCACGGTTTCAAATGCCGCGACACGTGAGCGATCGCCTTGCTCATATGCTTCTCGATCGCTTTCACGCTCAGCCCGGTCCTTGTCGCTATCTCGCCATAACTATAGCCGTCGAGCCGGTGCGCGAGAAAAATCTCCCGGGTCCTGGGTTTCAGGCGAGCCATGATCGCCTCGAGGCGCGCGAGAGTATCCCTCGCTTCAAGGGCCGCAACGGTATCAAAACCCTCAAGTTCATCCACTCCATCGTTGTGGAATTCGGCGCAGCGCCGAATCGCCTGGCGCGCCTCGTCCCTGATGAGATTGATCGTCGCTCGCCTCAGGTACGCAGCCGGGGCGACGACTTCGAGCGGATCGTCCCTTCCTCGTCCGGCAAGCCTCATGAAAAGCTGCTGGACGATATCGGCGGCGCGGTCGGCCGAAGTATGACGGACCGCAAAACGCAAGAGCCGGTCACGATGCGTGTGATAAAGACCCTCGAGCCAGTCGGAATCGCGCCTGATGAGCCGGTCCTCCGGCGGCAGGGGCTCGCCCTCGCAGATGACGCGCGTTTCCGGACAGTTCTCCGATGCCCGGTTCAGCCGCATGACGATACCCATTCAGCAACGTACACAGCTGATACACTCCGCAAGTTGCGGGCGCTCTCGATGCCCATCTTCATGGGCTTTCTCCACACGGAGTACGCCCGACAAAAACCGGACGAAGCCAACGTTTTGAAATCGAGTACCGGCGCCTTTAGCCACGAAGGCCTGGACATTCACGCCAGCGGCCCGGATGCTTTCGCGCCGAGCGATAGTTTCAAGAGGAAGTTGGCACGCCTCTACGCTGACAATAAGCGCACGCCCGACACTACGCAGGTGCACTCACAATGCAAGTTCCGAAAGAACGGGACCCGGGCTGAAGATTCATTGCTTGAGCAAGTGCCGAGATCTTTAGCCGCATGCGGCCTGGACATACATCCCGGCAGCCCGAATAATCCATTCGGCCGACAATTCGCATCGACATAATGGAATGTTGGTCACCGCATTGACAAGGTATCATTACGGCGCCTGCGAGAGGATTAAATCTTTGCAAGTTTCGCAGCACGCTGCCCAATAATGCCCTATTCCCAGCATATCTTCGTGATGCACACCGAAGCCCGCGAGCAGCCGCCGAGGGAAGCCCATTCAGACGCCACTGCCAGGGCAGCCCTCTCTCGCCGAATAGAGTAATTCGACGGATACCATACCTTGGTCGTTTCGTGATCATTTGATCACGACGGCAAAAAACCGCGATGTTACGCCTTATCAACGTTTTCCTATCTATAGAGAAGTTAACGCCCCGTTTGGCACTTGATGTGAAATACGGCGGTCGTGACTGAGAGACGCCATCTCGTCTCGCCCGGCGCCTTCCTGGCATCGGAATGACTTCCTACGTGATGACAGGACAGAACACCGATGATGAAGCGCCTTGCGGCTGGCGGGACGATCATGATGATCGCACTGGAAATTCCTTCGCTGGCTTACTCCCAGACCGCTTCTCAGATCACTCCTCCGACCTTCGCGCCGCCACCGCCAAGGGTTGATGCTCCGATCGTCATTCCGCAAGGGCCTGGAGCGCAAGCGCCAGCAGGCGCCGAGGAAATCGAGCTGAGCCTAGGCGATGTCAGCGTCGAAGGTGCCGATCTCGACACCAAGGCCTTGGCCAATCTGCGCGAGGCTCTTGTCGGACATCCGGTCAAGCTTTCCGAAGTCTTTATCGCTGCGCGCGCCCTGGAGGCGGATTTTGCGCGCCAGGGCCATGTGCTGACGCGCATTACCGTCCCAGCCCAAAGCCTTAACAAAGGCGCCACTCTCAAGCTGATAGCTGTTCAAGGCTTTATCGAGCGTGTCGATGTAACCGGCCTGCCCCGCCCTGTGCAGCGACGCATCGCGGCAACGCTGGCTGCTCTCGAAGGCAGCACGGACATGACCCAGGCCGATCTCGAACGCCGCCTGCTTCTCGCGGGTGACGTGCCGGGTGTTACCCTGCGCTCCACGCTCGCCGCCGGCGAAACGCCGGGCGGTACCGTATTGGTGGTGGAAGGAACCTATAGACCGATCAACGCTTTGCTGTCGGTAGACAACAGCCTGCCGAGCGCCCTTGGCGGCAAGAATTTCGCGATCGGAGTGACCTTCAACGGGGTACTCGGCGCGGGCGAGACGGTCTATCTGCGCGCCGCAGGCATTCCCAACGTCACCCGTGACAACAGCTTTCTCGATCCGACACCGCGCAACCGGATGCTGGCTGCCGGCGCCATCGTGCCGATCGGCCATGATGGACTGCGTCTCAATGTCGAGGGCACGGATGCGCGAACGGCACCACGCCATGCAGACACCGCGCCCGGATTCGGCACGCACTTTAAACGGCTTTCAACGCGTCTGAACTATCCTATCATCCGCAGCCGCGCTCTCAACCTCGTCGGCGAAGTGACCTTCGACGTCCAGAATGAACGAGTGCAGATCATCGATCCGCTGACATTGCCGATCTCGCTCGACCGCCTCCGCGTGCTGAGGAGCTCAATCGACGGCCGCGCGGCCTTGCCCAGCAACGGCATGGCCCGCCTGCGAGTGGAGTTTTCGTCCGGCATCGACGCGCTGGGCGCCCGCTCGGCGGCAGAAGCCACTCCGGTCCAGCCGCTTTCCCGCGCCGGGACCGATGCAGACTTCCAGAAGCTGACCATCGATGCCGGGATCGATCAACCTGTTGCGCCGCATCTTGCGCTGTCAGCGAACGGCCGCGCGCAAACGGCGTTCGGGCAGGTGATGGCCAATGCCGAGCAAATCGGCATCGCCAGCGCCGACTGCCTCTCCCCGCTCTATTCGGGCACGCTTCAGGGAGATAGCGGTTATGTGGTGCGCGGAGAGATTCTCGCTCCGCTCGACCTCGACACGCGCGGCTTGTTCGCGCGCCTGGCCCCCTACATCTTTGCGGCGCATGGCGAGGTCCATCTGCAGCGCCCCACCGTGGTCGAACGCAGCAATACTGGCGCCACCGCCTATGGCCTCGGCCTGCGCGTGAACGGCCAGACATCCGGCGGCAGCGCCGGCGTTTCCGCCACATTGGAATATGGCCGCGCCAAAATCGAGGGAATCCGCCGCGAAACCGACCGCGTCTCCTTCAGCATCCTGACCCAGTTCTGAGGACCAGAACCATGAACCGCAATTTCGCGCTCGCCCTCCTCGCTTCCACCGCCCTGCTGCCGGTCACGGCCAAAGCACAGCAACTTCCGAGCGGCGGACAGGTCGCCGCCGGCAACGCTGCCATCAGCGCCCCTTCCGGTGGCGCCATGACCATCACCCAGGGCAGCGACCGCGCCGTGATCAACTGGCACGACTTTTCGGTTGGCGTCGGCGGACGGGTCGACATTCTCCAGCCCAATGCCGGTTCCGCCCTGCTCAACCGCGTGACCGGGGGCACCAGTTCCACGATCGCCGGCCAGATCAATGCCAATGGCCAGGTCTTCCTGGTAAATCCCAACGGCATTCTCATCACCCCAACCGGATCTGTAAAGGCGGCAGGCTTCGTCGCCTCGACGCTCGACCTCGGCGACGCGGAGTTCATGCGCGGCGAGATCAACGTCTTCGGTCGGGGCGGATCGGTCACGAACCAGGGGACCATCTCGATCGTCAAGGGCGGCTTTGCCGCGCTGATCGGCGGCAAGGTGGACAACAACGGCCTGATTCTGGCGCCGCTGGGCAAAGTGGCACTGGGCGCGGGCACCCGTGCGACGCTCGATCTGGAAGGCGACGGCTTCCTCCAGGTCGCCCTGCCCGCGAGCGACAGCGGCATCACCATGCCGGGCCGGATCGTGGCCGACGGCGGAGCGGTGGTCATCAGCGCCGCCCAGGCCGTCGATGCCGCGCGCTCGACGGTCAACCTTTCTGGCGTGGTCGAGGCCAAGGGCTTCGAGAGCAAGGGTGGCACCGTGGTGCTGACCGGCGATGCGATCGCTCTCACCGGCGCCAGCATCAACGTGTCGGGCACGCATGGTGGCGGCAGCGTCCTTATCGGCGGCGAGGCGAAGGGCCAAGGCAAGCTGGCGCGCGCCCAGACGCTGAGCGCCGATGGCGCCAGCAGCGTCAAGGCCGACGCGACCGGTGCCGGAAACGGCGGCGAAATCGTTCTATGGTCCGACCGGCACACCGACTTCGCCGGCAGGCTTTCCGCCCGCGGCTTAGGCTCCGGCATCGGCGGCAATGCGGAGGTTTCCTCGGCAGGATTGCTGAACTACACCGGCATCGCGGATCTGCGCGGCAGCCGTTTTGGCACGCTGCTGCTCGATCCCTACAACATTCTCATTTCAAACGGCGCGGACAGCGGCGGTTTCACCGCCAACGCCGATGACAGCGTCATCAACGCATCAACCCTGCAAAACGCACTGACCCTCGCCAACGTGACCGTCTCTACCGGAACGGGGGGCACGCAGGCAGGCAACATCACCGTGGCGGCACCGCTCACCTGGTCGTCGGGCAGTACGCTCACCCTCGATGCCGCGAACGCCATTGCCATCAATGCGCCGATTACCGTGAGCGGCGCCGGCGGAGTGGCTCTGAATGCCGGCACCACGGCGGTTGGAAGCGCCAGCATTCTCGATCTCAGTTTCGGTAACGGAGCGAGCCTCAGCTACACCGGAACAGCTAACAGCGGGCAGCGCCTGGCTATCAACGGCCAAGCCTATGGCCTGCTTTATTCGATGAGCGACCTAACTGGTGTGGTCTATGCCAACGGTAGGTATGCGCTTGCAAACGATCTTGCATCGACAGGAACGTATAGCAGCGCCGTCATCCCGTATTTTAGCGGCACGCTCGAGGGATTAGGCCATCATATCTCGAACCTGACGGTTGTCGGCAACAGCTCCAACGCTACTGGCGGCCTGATCGGAACCCTCGATTCGGGCGGCGTCGTTCGCAATATCGGCCTGCTTGGCGGGTCGGTAACCAATCAATACAGTTTTAGCAGTGGTGTCGGGGGCTTGATCGGCTTCAACCGGGGCACTGTGAACAACGCTTACAGCACCGGTTCAGTCACGGACGGGTCCTTTGGGTTCGCCGGCGGCCTGATTGGCTATAATTACCAAGGAAATGTAAGCAACATTTATGCTACTGGATCGGTGACAGTCGCAAATGGCTTCAACGCTATGGCCGGTGGGTTAATCGGCTACAGCGTTGATGGCACCGTGACCGACGCTTACGCCACCGGATCGGTGTCGGGCAGCTTCGACGGCGCCGTGGGGGGCTTGATCGGTTATGTCAACGGGGGGACAGTTAGCAACGCTTACGCCACCGGTTCGTTGACTATAACGAATGGCTCTTTCGGTACGGCTGGCGGCCTGATAGGCATCAACAACAACGCCAGCGTAACAAACGCCTATTGGGATTTGCAGACATCTGGACAGTCAGGCAGTGCCGGCGGCATCGGCCTCACGACTGCCCAGTTCCAATCAGGTGCGGCAATAGCGCTCGGGTCGGCCTTCGCCGGCGGAACGAACGGGCTCTATCCCTATCTTGCGAGCTTCTTCGCTGATGGCGCGCAAGCGATTTCCGGGACCGCCTATGACGCGAACAGTGCCGCAGCAGCAAGTGCGCAGGTCGGCGTCTATGCCAATGGCGGTCTGATCGGCGGCGGCACGATTTCGACCGGTGCCAACGGCTACTACTACACCATCGTCCAGGCCGGCACGCTCACAAGCGCCACCGGCATCGGCCAGACAGTAACGCTCAGCGGCCAAAGTGCGCCCGGCAGCCTCCGGTACAGCGACAGGCTGGCGCTTGACGGCTACGGCAACCTCTCCGGCCAAGCCCCGATTGCGGGTACCTTCCTCATCGACACCGCCCGGACGCGCTGGTCGGACCTTGATGCAACCTTCGGAGCAAGCGCTCATGCCGCGCTGGACGCTTCGCTTTCGGGGCTGAACCGGCAGGTGACCGCAACGGGCGATTTCACGCTCGACCAGACCCTGACCGTGGATGGCGGACTGAACGTTCAAGCCGGCGGTAAAATAACCGTGGCTGCTCCCATCAGCTGGGCGACCAACGCCGCCGTGACGCTGAATGCGGCAAGTGCCATCGCCATCAACAAGTCGATCGTCGCAAGCGGTGCCGGCCAAGTGACCTTGAACACCGCTACCAGCACGGTCAGCGGGTTCAACCTTCTGAACCTGACCTTCGGAAATGGCGCCGGCATCAGCTACACCGCCGCACCGAACAGCGGACAGAGCCTGTCGATCAACGGGGATGCCTATACGCTTCTCTACTCGATGAGTGACCTCGCCGGTTTGAACAATGCCACGGGCCGTTTCGCGCTGGCCACGAACCTGAACGCCTCCAACGCCTATACCACGGCAGTCATTCCCACCTTCGGCGGCACGCTGGAAGGTCTGGGCCATACCATCTCGGATCTCCGGATTACGCGCACGGCCGATTACACTGCGTTGATCGGAAATCTGCTAAACACCGGAACCCTCCGCGACATAGGATTGACCGGCGCATCGATTTCGGGCGGCGGCTATGCAGGCGGCCTGGCTGGCTACAACGCCGGCGTGATCGTCAATGCCTCGGTGAGCGGCACAATCAACAGCTTGGCCAACAACGCCGGGGGCCTGGTGGGCTACAATGGTGCCGGCCTCATCACCAATGTATATGCATCGGGTTCCGTCAGCGGCGGGCAAAACATCGGCGGTCTGGTAGGCTGGGCGCAGAACGGTGCCATCAGCAATGCTTACGCGACCTCGAAGGTAAGCGGCAGTTCTGCTGTCGGCGGTGTCGTAGGCAACAACCGGGGGGCTCTCACCCACGCTTACGCCACTGGACCGGTCAGCGGCACCAGCTCGAGCCAGGGCGGCCTTGTCGGTAGTAATGGTGGCGGGACTGTCCAGTCGAGCTTCTGGGACGTCGCAACCACCGGTCGACCCAACAGCTCCGGCGGCGGTACCGGGCTCACCACGGCGCAGCTCCAGTCGGGCAGCGCCGGGAGTCTCGGTTCTGCTTTTGCCGGCGGCACGAATGGCCTCTATCCCTATCTCGCCAGCTTTTTCCCCGACGGCGTTCAGGTGATTTCTGGCACAGCTTACACCGGCGGCGGCGTGGGTGCGGCCAATGCCATCGTCAACCTCTTTAGCGGCGGCTCGCTGCTGGCGGGCGGCACGCTGGCGACTGCGGCGAACGGTTATTACTACACCATCCTGCCGGTAGGCACCCTTGCAGACGGCGGCAGCGTCGGCCAGACCCTGACGCTGGGTGGGGCTTCCACGGTGAGCGGCGTTGATTATCGGGACGCAGTCTCAGTCGATTCGCGGGGTAATCTCCTCGGCCTTTCCGTCCAGTCCGGCCTCATGAACCTGACCACCAGCCAGACCCGGCTCTCCGATCTGGGCACGATGGTCCAGGCGACCCTGGGCGCGCTCACCTCGATCGATCCGGACATTTCGACCACGATCAATGCACGGGGCAACTTCACGTTCGACACGAGCTTCGGCAGTAATTCCAGCGCCGCCGACCTCTCGGTGAACACGGGCGGGGACCTGTCCATTCTCGCCGGCGCCAGCCTGACGGCGCGCAATATCAGTCTCAGCGCAGGCGGCAACTTCATCAATCTGGCGGGAGCTTCGGCGCTCGATGCCGCAGGTCGCTGGCTGGTCTATCTTCCCGATGCGCTGGACAACGATTATGGCGGTCTAGACAGTCAGAACACTGCAGTCTGGGCTACTGAAGCCGGAGCAGGCATATCGGCGAACGGCAATCGCTACGTTTTCGGCGAAAGTGCCGGCACGCTGGTGATGACGCCGCTCAATACGTCCAAGACCTATGGCGATACCATCGCCCCGAATTTCGCGTTCATGGTCACCGGTTATCGCCAGGGCGTCAGTGGCGCCTACCAAGGCGATAGTTCCGGCCTCAACTGGACGGGCATGCCCACCTTCGCCTCGACCGGAGCGGCCGCCTCCGCGAACGCTGGCGCCTATGACATCACGATGTCCGGACTGTCCGGCGCTAACGGCTATAACGTGAGCTTTGGCACCGGTACGTTGACGGTCACCCCGCGCGGCCTCAMCGTCACTGCCGATGCGCTCTCGCGCCTCTATGGCAATGCCAATCCGGCGCTGACCTAYTCCGTGGGCGGCGATGGCCTCGTCAACGGCGACACCCTGAGCGGTGCGCTGGCCACCGCGGCAAGTGCCACCAGCAATATCGGCGCCTATGGCATCACCCAGGGCTCCCTCGCGGCYGGCGGCAACTATGCCCTCACCTTCACCGGCGCCGACCTCACCGTCACCCCGCGCGGCCTCACCGTCWCYGCCGATGCGCTCTCGCGCCTCTATGGCAATGCCAATCCGGCGCTGACCTATTCCGTGGGCGGCGAYGGCCTCGTCAACGGCGACACTTTGAGCGGCGCGCTGGCCACCGCGGCAACCGCCACCAGCAATATCGGCGCCTATGGCATCACCCAGGGCACCCTCGCGTCTGGCGGCAAYTATGCCCTCACCTTCACCGGCGCCGACCTCACCGTCACCCCGCGCGRCCTCAMCGTCACTGCCGATGCGCTCTCGCGCCTCTATGGCAATGCCAATCCGGCGCTGACCTACTCMCTGGGCGGCGATGGCCTCGTCAACGGCGACACCCTGAGCGGTGCGCTGGCCACCGCGGCAAGTGCCACCAGCAATATCGGCGCCTATGGCATCACCCAGGGCACSCTCGCGKCTGGCGGCAATTATGCCCTCACCTTCACCGGCGCCGACCTCACCGTCACCCCGCGATCACCGGAAAGCACTGCAGGCAACCTTCTGCCTTACATATTCACACCGAACCTGCGTCCAGTGGTCAACAGCGTCAGTCTCAACCCTGTGATTGATAGCGAATCCGACTCGTCAATGACTTTGGTCTCCTGCCAAATGCAGGGCGGCATTCCATGTGCTAAACACTAACCGGGCAGGGGAGCGCCTGCGCTCCCCTGCCCCTTTTTGCAAGACACTCATCCGAACTCAGGTCGACAGATGACTCAGTCCGATAGCGGCAGGCTCGTGGCGACGGCGATGCCGCCATTCGGGTCGGTACGCCAGGAATATCGGATAACGTGGGTGACCTGCCCCCCGGCGGTCCCTCGCTCATAACGAGAGTCTTGCGGTTGAATATTGCGGCACGCTCGCCTGCACAAGCGCGTCGGGCGTGATGCTATCGTCCTGCACGAACGTCCGACGCGCTTGTGCAGGCGTTCGATTTCCCAACGATGAGTGGGGCCGAACATGGTTGTAGTCGTAGCGCCAGACGGCGAGTTTCCGGCGAGCGTCAGCTAGGCTGTCGAACAGTTCCTCGTTGAGCAGCTCATCGCGCAATGAGCCGTTGAAGCTTTCGATGAAGCCGTTCTGCTGAGGCTTTCCGGGATCGATGTAATGCCACTCGACCTTGTTCTTGCTGGCCCATTGCAGCATCGCCCGGCTCGTAAATTCAGTGCCATAGCACATTGGGAAACGCCGGATCGGGAGCCGCTATGGCCCTGATGAAGACAAGGTCGCGAAGCGGCCGCCGGCTTCATCAGGGCAAGCCATGGCCGGCCAGCATGTGTCTAAAGTGAAGTTGTCGAGACAACACTTTGGAGGCCAACCGACCATGACCAAGCTCATCCCTACGCCTGCCGGCGCCGTGCTGGTAGCCATCGATATGTCGAAGAACCGGCAGGAGGTTCTCATCGAGCGACCGGAAGGCGGGCGGCGCCGACGTATGACCGTGATGGCGACCAAGGAGGACTACGACGGCTTTGCCGAACAGCTCACCGCCATCGGTCGTCCTATCGTCGTTGGATTTGAAGCGACTGGAAATTACCATCGCACGCTGGCGCACAGGCTGCTGACCGCGGGGTTCGAACTGCGCCTCATCTCATCAGTCGCGCTCGCTCGAACCCGCGAAGCGCTCCATAATGGCTGGGACAAAAACGATTCCAAGGACGCGCAGGTGATCCTCCACATGCTGCGGATCGGCGCCACACAGCGCTACGTCGATCCGCTCGCTGCTGGGATCAACGACCTCCAAGAGCTGTCCAAGACCGACGAGGTCATCTCCAGGATGAAGACGCAAACCTGGCATCGCATCTTGACCCATTACCTCCCCCTGTATTTTCCCGAGATCGCGCGCTTCGCCGGCAATAGTCGGTCGGATTGGTTCCTGGCGATGATCGAACGGTTCCCGACCCCGGCCAGCATCACCTCGCTTGATCGGGAAGAATTCTCTGCCGCGGTATGGCCGCTGATCGGGCGCAAGGTCTCCAAATCCCGTTTGATCAACGATGTGTATGAGACCGCCTGCAGTTCTGCGGCGTTGCCGGTGCCCGAGGACTCGATCGCGATCACCATGTTTCGCATGGTCATCGCGCAAGGTCGCAGCCTCATACGCCAGCGCGACGAGATCGAACGGCTCGCCCATGCCCGGCTTGCCGAGCATGTGGATTACCGGCTGCTGCGCAATATTCCTGGCATCGGTCCGATCAACGCCCTGACGATCCTGGCTGAGGCAGGCGACCTTCGCCGCTTCAACCATCATCGCCAGTTCCTCAAGTTCTGCGGCCTCGATCTTGCAACCTGCCAGTCCGGCACGTTTCGCGGTCGCACGAAGCTATCCAAGTACGGCAATGCGCGATTGCGTCGTACATTCTGGATGGCAGCTCAGGTCGCCGCGCGTCAGCGCGACAACAGCTTCCGCGACAAGCTCGGACGATACACTGCCGGGCACGCGGACGATGCCGATCGCCGCCGCAAGGCGATGACGGCGCTCACCGCCAAGATGGCGCGCGTGGCTCACGCCGTCGTCAAGACGGGGACAGAGTACCGGCCGTTCATCGAACGGCCGGATGCCAGGTGGAAGGACCCCTCTCTGCAAGTGCCGTGAGGGCGCGAAAGCGACCCTGTAGATAATGTTTGGGCCTTCCACCTGGGTGCGTATCTCATTCTAAGGACGGTGAGGACCACGGCTGCTTCGGCGCCGCTGGATCCTGTGTTTGCTATGGCAGAGAGCGATCCCGTTGACGGTGGAAGCCATCTGGCTCAGAATGCATGCCGTGCCGATCATTGTCGGCGCATAGAGACCTGCTAGCCAAATCTCGCCGTTGCTTCCCTACCCAGGACGTTATCACTGACAATGCAAGCCGGTTTCCCGTGCAGGCGAACCAGCGCATCCAGTTCGCGCGCCACCCGAGCGCCGGAGATGCTGGTGTCCGCCGCCAGGCACAGGTTCTCCCGGCAACAATCATCATTGATCGCCAGAATCCTGTACTTTCGCGATGCCCCGAACGTATCGGAGACAAAGTCCATCGACCAGCGGCCGCCTGGGCGAAGTGCCCCCGGCACCGGCGTCCGACTGCCCCGGGCCCGCTTGCGGCCGCATCGTCGGCGCACAGACAAGCCTTCCTCCCGATATAGCCGGTAGAGCTTCTTGTGGTTCATGCTCATGCCCCTGCGCTCCAGCATGACGCCGATCCGGCGATAGCCGAACCGACGGCGCTGCCCTGCGATTTCCCGCATGGCTTCGCGGATGGCTCCGTGGTCCGGCGGGCGTTCGCGCCTGACCGTCTTGGGATCGACGCCAATCAGCACGCAGGCCCGGCGCTGCGAGACCTGGTAATCCCGCATCACACCGAGCGCCACGTCGCGCCGCTGGCCCGGCGTCGTCAGCCTTTTCCCAGCAGGTCTTTCAGGATCGCGTTGTCCAGCATGCTGTCGGCCAGGAGCCGCTTCAGCTTGCCGTTCTCGTCCTCCAATTGACGCAACCGATGGGCATCGGAAATTTCCATGCCACCGTACTTCGCCTTCAACTTGTAGAAGGTCGCCGTGCTTAGCCCGTGCTTGCGGCAAACCTCGACCGTCGGAAGCCCAGCTTCCTGCTCCTTGATCATCCCGATAATCTGCGCCTCGGTGAAACGGCTCTTTCTCATGCTTCTGCTCCTTCCTCGTGGACAGACTCTACATCAGAATGAGGGACCTTTCGGGGGGCAGGTCAATCGCCGGCATGAACGTCCTTGTTCAGCGATTGCTGGACCTGCAGGGCCAGCGACCGCATTCCCCGGCGCATATCCGTATGCCCCAGCGCAAGCCACACCCTCACGCCGCTCGGGATCGGGATCACCGGGCCAAGGCCTTGATGACGGCCCCTGCCATGGTCGGCGACGCCGAATTGTAGATGCTCACCCGGGCGCCGTGGGAAAGCTCGACCATGATCGCCGGCTGCACGGGCGTGGGCACGGAGCTCTTGTCTTCCAGCACGACAGCTTCGATGAAGCCATGGTCCTCCTGCGACGCGACGAGCGCCGCACTCAGCTTGCGCCGCCAGGTATAGACCAACGCAGTGGAAACGTCGTGCCGCCGAGCAACCTGTGACACACACGCGCCGGGGGCAAAGGCCTCTTCCAGAATGCGCTGCTGTTCCTCGGTACTCCAGCGACGGCGGCGTTCAGGCCCGCCGAAAACCGTGATCCGTCCCACAAACACCGCTCCTAAGTTCGCAAATAACTGCGACCTTAAGACCGATCCATCACTCCACCGGCAAGGCGCCGCTCAGCGGATGCGTACCGTCCTTCTGCGTCGTGCACTTCAAAAAATCTCAGGGTCGATCCACAACCACCCCTTAAACGGCAGCTTGCTACTGGCGGAACGCGAACTCTGAAAGACGGAGCGCAGGTGTGTAAGCAGGAGGCACCGTTGCTCACCGGTCCGCACAGTTACCAAAATTGCTATGCTATCGAACACCAAGCGCAAGTCTGATCTTTCGGCCAGATCAGATCGCTGGTAGGAATCGCATGCTAGTCCCTCGCAAGACTTGGCACCATACCGAACCTTGAGGCCTCGCTCCGGCGGGGCCTTTTTTTTGAAAAACTGGAATGCCGTCGAACTCAGCATCGCTCGTTAATCGATTGCGTAAGGAAAACCCGACGGTATACGATCACGGGCAGCTCAGCCTCTAAACAAGCAGGAGCTGCTAGCATCAATTAGGGCCGTAATCCTTGAATGATGCGGAGAGGCCGTCGTGGCGGCAATCGCAACGGCCTCTCCAACCAATTGCTCGTGCCGCAGCTCTTAAGCCTGTCGCCAGAGGTACACAACTGCTCAGCTCGTCGCTATTACCCTTGCTCAGAAAAAATTTGATAGCTAGCACCCGCCGATTGCGCTGCGAGGCCCCAATCCTCGCTGAGCTGCGCATATCATCCCAAGGTCCGAAAACTAGGGGGTGGCAGCGCTAGACGAATTGTGATCCGTCGAAAGAAGACCGAGAATAGTGCCCCCACCGTTCTCGGTCTTTTTGGCGCTGAAGAATGTCGCGCGAGTTGGCCCATCTCATCAGACCGTCTTGGACTTTTCTCTAGAACTTATGCCTCCTAGAAAGCGCTGTCGGTAGTCTCCACCAGGTCAGTCCGGCCTGCTCAGTCGAAGGGCCGTTCCCTGGCGACATAAGGCAAAAGTCGCGGCGCCCCCGGTGTTAGCGATTTCAGCGCAACCGGTTCTGATCGACAATCTGGCAATCTGCTATTCTAGGTTCGGAGATGCGGTTGCGTGCCTTCGATGGCGAAGGGTGCAGGCAAACGGACGTTTCCAGAATGGCCTACCGCACGCGCCCGACGATGACGATGACTTCTACGCATTCTATAGGCAAAATCGCAAAGCACAAAATCCAATGCGCTCTTTCGCATTGCCCTAGTCGTCGACCGATCCTTTCATGCCGAGCCACCCTTATCGACCTATCCCTCGATGTTGGCTTTGTAGGAAACGATTGTCGTCGGCTGCAGATCCCCAACCTGATTTGCCTCCTTGATCGCTGTCCGAAACGACGTTGCGAGATAGAGAGCCGCTGTTCCATTGGGTTTGAAGCGGTCGCCGTTGATCTCGGCGTCACGGCCGGAAAACGGCTCACGCGCGTAGATCGGGTTCAACGCCCTATAAAGCTTGCCTTGGTAGTTCATTGAGTCGGCTAGGCGTAAACGCCCGTATCCACCGCATCTATATATTCGAGCACTTCGTTGACCCTACCTGCCTGGACAAGCTGCATCGAGGTCTGGCCCGAAAAGCCCGGCAGCGGTTCAGATCGATACCAAGCGTAGGCGATAAGGTTCGACCCGAAGCGAGGGGTCGCCTTGTTGATGACTTCGATCATTTCCCGCAGCCGGCGCTGGGTTTTGTCGGAACGCAGCCGCTCCTTGCGCTGAACGGCGTCACGGCCGAGGCCTGCGGAACGAGCTACTTCGCCGCTGGTCGTGCGAAATTCCGCCGCGATTTTGCTCGGAGCAAAAAGCCCGTGATCGGTATACTCCAATCGACCCACGACACGTGCCTTACGCAATCATTTGGCCCTTCGTAGCGTCACCCATGGCGGCATCCAAGGTTTGAAAGCGTTTGAGGCCTGAGCGCGCCTTGATTTTCAAGCCGAAACCTTGGTCGCTGCTACTTGGCCTAACACAAAATGCTGCAAACCTTCGCCCAAACGCTGCGCTGCGCCCGATGCGGCGTCCCGCGGACTGCACCTGGCTACACGAGCGTCAGCTTCGGCCCTCTCCGACCGAAGTCAGGGCGAATGACCTCAGCGCCTCCCCGCAGCTGATCAAGGTAATCCGACCAATGCTGCATCATTCGAACCCGCTCATCCCAGTGATGGCCTCGCGTGTAGGCCCTGCGAACGGAATTCGGCTCCGCGTGGGCAAGCTGGCGCTCAATTGCGTCCGGGTTCCAAGTGCCCATTTCGTTCAGCAGAGTGGCCGCCATCGCGCGGAAGCCATGTGCGGTCATCTCATCCTTTTCATAACCCATCCGCCGCAACGCCGCATTGATCGTGTTGTCCGAGAGGGGCCGCTTGGTGGAGCGCATTCCCGGGAATAGATACATGCTGAAATTCTCCCCGTGCTCGATCTCGCCGATGATTGCGAGCGCTTGACGGGAAAGCGGGATCGTATGCGGGCGGCGCATTTTCATTTTGTGCGGCGGGATAATCCAGACCGAGCGGTCGAGATCGAGCTCCTTCCACTCGGCATGCCGTAGTTCGCCTGGGCGGACGAACGTGTGGGCAAGCAGGCGCAGCGCAATGCTGGTGTACTTCGCGCCGTCATAGTCGTGGATTGCCCGCATGAGCGCTCCAACCTGTTTGGGTGCCGTGATGGCCGGCCGGTGCACGACCTTGGGGGTTACGAGGGCGCCGCGCAGGTCGACACAGACGTCCCGTTCCGCTCGGGCCGTTGCAACCGCATAGCGGAAGATCTGGCCGCATAGCGCTCGCAGGCTGGTCGCAGTGTAGAACTTTCTCGTGCTTTCGATTTTCTTGAGTGACAGCAAAACCTCGTGCGAAGTGATCTGTGAGATCGGACGATTGCCGATGTCCGGCATGACGAGGCTCAGCTGCCACTCGCATTTCCTGATCGATTTGGCCGATTTTTCTTCCAGCCGCATCTTCTCCAGCCACTCCTCTGCCACGGACCGGAACGTATGGCCCGCTGCGATCGAGGCAGCCATTTTGTTTAGCTTGGCCTGATAGACCGGATCGATGCCCTGCTTAAGCTGCCGCCGCGCTTCAAGCGCCCGCTGGCGGGCCTCAGCAAGGCTGACTTCCGGATAGCGTCCGAACGAGGCAGTGCGTTGGAGTTGATGCAATTTGAAATTCATTCGCCAGTAGCGGGCGCCAGAAGGCTTAACGAGCAGGTAGAGCCCGTCACGGTCAGACAGTTTATAAGGTTTTTCCCGCGGGCGGGCGCGATCGACCGCCGTCGCCGAGAGACCAGATCTTTGTGATTCGCGCGTCATCGCGATGGTACCTCCAACAGCTCAACAGAACCGCAGGACCATTCATGGCGCCAACTCTGACTGAGATGTTGGTGAACATATCCGGAACTGCCCGGACATTATAACACCCAAGAATGGCGGAAAACAGCCATTCACGGGCCCTTTTGAGCACTTGTGAGAAACGCAATGGAGCGGGTAGCGGGAATCGAACCCGCATAGCCAGCTTGGAAGGCTGGAGCTTTACCACTAAGCTATACCCGCCCATCTCAGGGCCAGTCCGGATCGAGGGACTGTGTCCAGCGTCGTGGCAGCCGCTTGCCACGATAGGACCGGCCTCGTCAACGTCTTCCTTGCAACTTGTTGCGAAGGAAAACGGGCTTCGGCCTTAGTGGCCGGGATAATTCAGGAGCGCGTGAGGCGTGATGCCGGCGGTACGCAGGCGTTCCGCACCGCCAAGGTCGGGCAGGTCGATGGCGAAGAGGGCGTGGTCGACCGTCGCTCCCGCGCGGCGGAGCAGTTCGACGGCGGCCAGCGCGGTGCCGCCCGTGGCCAGCAAATCGTCGATCAGGATCACGCGGTGGCCCTCTCCCACGGCCTCGGGATCGACTTCCAGCGTGTCGGTGCCGTATTCCAACGCATAGTCGATGGCGATGACGGGGACCGGCAGTTTGCCCGGCTTGCGGATCGAGACGAAGCCCAGGCCCAACCGCGCCGCGATGGCGGCGCCGAAGATGAACCCGCGGGCCTCGACACCGGCGATGACCTCGGCGCCGGAAGCCTTCACGGTCTCCGCCATGAGTTCCACGGCCGCGGCGAAACCGGGGCCATCGCCGACCAGCGTCGTCACATCGCGGAACAGGATGCCGGGCTTGGGGAAGTCCGGCACGGTGCGCACCAGCGCCTTGATCTCGTCGAGGGTCATGACCCCACTCCTTAGGTGGCTTGGCGGACAAACGAAAGAGGCCCCCGCCATCGCTGGCGGGGGCCTCTTTCCTCAGGGTTCTGGCGGAAGCCTCAGTGCTTCTTGCCGGCCCAGATGTTCCGGTAGGACATATAGCCCAGGATCGTCGCGAAGAGCAGGAAGCCGAGCACCGGCCAGCCGGTCTGCTTGCGCTTTTCGAGCTTGGGTTCGGCCGTCCAGATCAGGAACGCCGAGACGTCCTTGGCCATCTGGTCCTTGGTGGCCTTGGTGCCGTCGCTGTAGGTCACCTGGCCATCGGCGGTGAGCGGCGGCGGCATCGCGAGGTTGAGGTTCGCGAAGTAGGGATTGTAGTGCAGGCCATCCGGCGTCTTCGAATCCGGGAACTTCTTCAGAAGCTCGGCCGGCTGGTTCTGATAGCCGGTCAGCAACGAATAGACGTAGGCCRGGCCTTCGTGGCGAGCCTTGGTGATCAGCGACAGGTCGGGCGGGGTGCCCTGGCCGCCATACATCACCGGCGGGAAGTAGTCGGTCGTCATGCCTTCGCGGGTGTTCACTTCGCCGGTCGCGTTATTGTAGACCGGAACCTGAAAGCCCTTGGCGATGGCCTTCACTTCGGCGTCGTTATAGCCGAGCGCAGCCAGGTCGCGGAAGGCGACGTGGCGGATCGCGTGGCAGACCGAGCAGACTTCCTTGTAGACCTGGAAGCCCCGCTGGAGCTGCTGGCGGTCGAACTTGCCGAAAGCACCGTCGCTGGCGAAGCTCACTTCCTTGGGGAGGAGGTGGAATTCGTGCTCCGCGGTGGCGGCCGGCGGTTCGGTGATCTGCTGGTAGGCCCCTTTGCCGAAGGACCACGCCAGGGCTACCGTGAAGAACAGCCCGACGAGGATCGAGAGAATGCGTGCCATGTCTATCGTCTTTCGCTCTAGCTGTTGATCACGCTTCGCCGTGAACGGCTTCGGTGGCGCCATGGGCGGGGCGCAGTTGCGCGCCTTCGTCATGGCCCAGCACCGATTCCGTAATGGAGAAGGGCAGCGGGTCGGGCTTCTCGATGGCCGAGACGATCGGGATGACGATCAGGAAGTGCGCGAAGTAGTAGAGCGCTGCGATCTGGCTGAACATCACGTAGGGTTCGGCCGCAGGCGCGCCGCCGCAATAGAACAGCACCGCCATGGCCGGGATCAGGCCGAAGAAGAAGAACTTGCGATAGAGCGGGCGATACGAGCCCGAGCGGACCGGCGAACGGTCGAGCCAGGGCAGGAAGAACCAGACGAGGATCGCGCCGAACATGGCCAGCACGCCCATGAGCTTGGCCGGGATGAAGAAGAAGTCCTGGGTGAAGGCACGCAGGATCGCGTAGAACGGCCAGAAGTACCATTCGGGAACGATGTGCGCGGGCGTGCTCATCGGGTTGGCCGGAATGTAGTTGTCCGGGTGGCCCAGCGCGTTCGGGAAGAAGAACAGCGCGGTGCAGAACAGGATCGCGAAGACGCCGATCGCCCAACCGTCCTTGGCTACGTAGTAGGGATAGAACGGCACCGTGTCGCTCTCGGTCTTCACTTCGACGCCGGTCGGGTTCGAGGAGCCCGGGATATGCAGCGCCCAGATGTGCAGGATCACCACGCCCACGATGACGAAGGGCAGCAGGTAGTGCAGCGAGAAGAAGCGGTTGAGCGCGGCATTGTCCGGGGCGAAGCCGCCGAGCAGCCACTGCTGGAGCGGTTCGCCCACGAAGGGAATCGCGCCGAACAGGCCGGTGATGACCTTGGCGCCCCAGAAGCTCATCTGGCCCCAGGGAAGCACGTAGCCCATGAAGGCCGTGGCCATCATCAGCAGGAAGATTACGACGCCGAGCAGCCACACCATCTCGCGCGGGGCCTTGTACGAACCGTAGAAGAAGCCGCGGAAGATGTGGACGTAGACGACGACGAAGAACGCCGAGGCGCCGTTGGCATGCGCATAGCGCATCATCCAGCCCCAGTTCACGTCACGCACGGTCTGTTCGACGGTGTCGAAGGCGACCTGCGTATTGGCCGCGTAGTGCATGGCCATGACGATGCCGGTGACGATCTGCAGGACGAGGCAGAGCGCGGCGAGGAAACCGAAGTTCCAGAAATAGTTCAGGTTGCGCGGCACCGGATAGCCGCCGCCGACCGAGTTGTAGACGAGGCGCGGCAGGGGCAGCCTGTCGTCCATCCACTGCATGAAGGGATGGCTCGGTTTGTATTCCTTGGCCCAGGGAAAGCTCATGTTCTTGATCCTCTCTCTTGGCCTCAACCGATCTTTACGACCGTGTCGGTGGTGAACGCGTAGTCCGGAACTTCGAGGTTCTTGGGCGCGGGGCCCTTACGGATACGGGCGGCAGTGTCGTAGGAAGAACCGTGGCAGGGGCAGAAGTAGCCGCCGAATTCACCGCGCGGCTCCCCTTCGCCGGCGCCGAGCGGGACGCAGCCGAGGTGGGTGCACACGCCCATGGTGATGAGCCAGTTTTCCTTGCCTTCCTTGGTGCGTTCCTCAAGCGTCTGCGGGTCGCGCAGCGAGGAAACGTCCACCTTGTTGGCTTCCGTGATTTCATGCGGCGTCAGGTTCCGCACGAAGACCGGCTGCTTGCGGAAGATTGCCTTGATGGCCTGACCGGGCTGGATCGACGAGATGTCGATCTCGGTCGAAGACGCCGCGAGAACGTCCGCGGATGCGGACATCTGGCTGACCAGCGGGACGACGATGCCCACGCCGGCGACACCCGCCGCGCTTACCGCGGCGATATTGATGAAATCGCGCCGCCGCACGCCATCTGCTTCTGCCATGATTGCCCTTGCCTTGTTATTGACAACCTACTCCCGGGATTCCGGTAGCAAGCCCAGATTCCTGACCAATTCTATTTTTTGTCTGGTATCCCCGTAAACGGCCCCCCGTTGACGGTTAGATGCCTCGGGAGCGACCCGAAACGAATACCGACTTTGCGGCCCTGATATACAGGGAAGCCAGCCCTGCCAACCGCCTTTTTGGTTGGGCAGGGATGGATCGTCATCAACAAATTCAAGGTATAACTGTTCGGCGGCGCCCTCTGGCGCGCCGTGAACGGGGCAAGCTCAGGCCAGTCCGATCACCGAAATCTGGCGTCCGTAGCTGGCCTCGGCCCGGTGGGTGGCCCGGCGGTAGGAATAGAAACGCTCCGGCGCTGAATAAGTATCGAGGGCCAGGCGCTCCACCGCGCCGATTCCGGCCGCTTCCAGCCGCGCGGCGACATAGTGCTCCAGGTCGAACTGCCAGTGCCCTTCCCGCCCGGACGAGAAGAAGCGCGCATTGCCGTCTTCCCCGGCCAGGAAGCGGCTGCGAAAGCCTTCGTCCACTTCGTAGGAAGCCTGCGAGATGCAGGGGCCGACTGCCGCGACGATGCGCGAACGCGCCGCGCCCAGCGATATCATCCGAGCGATGGTGCTGTCGGTGACGCCGCCGATGGCGCCTTTCCAGCCGGCATGGGCCGCGCCGACGACGCCGGCCTCCCGGTCTGCAAGCAGCACCGGCGCGCAGTCCGCCGTGACCACGCCGATCAGCACGCCGGGGCGATCGGTGACGAGGCCATCGGCATGGGGCCGCTCGGCTTCGGACCAGAGCGCCTCTCCCAGCATCACGCAATCGGGCGAATGCACCTGGTAGACCGAGGCCAGCGGTGCGCCGGGCAGCACGGCATCGGCGGCGCGGCGGCGGTTTTCCGCCACCGCCGCCGGTTCGTCCCCTGAACCGAGGCCGACATTGAGGCCCTCGACCTCCCCGCTGCTCACCCCGCCGCGACGGCCGAGGAAACCGTGCGGCAGCCCTTCCAGCACGCCCGCCCGGTTGACTTCGACAGCCTCAGCCACGGAATCGCCCGCCGATTCAGCCAAGGCTCTTGCTCACCTGTTCGCGCACATCGCGCGAGAGGTTGGGTTCGGCGGCGATCTTCTCCAGTTCCGCGCGCATCATCGCCGCGCGGCCGGGTTCGATCCGGCGCCAGCGCCCGAGCTGCGGCACGAAGCGCGCGGTGGTCTGCGGATTGATTGGGTCGAGCTGGCGGATCAGATTTCCGATCATCCGATAGCCCGCGCCGCTGGCGTCGTGGAAGGCTTTCGGGTTCACCGCCGCCGTCATGTAGAGCGCGCGGGCGCGATTGGGGTTGTTCAGCGTGAACTCCGGGTGCCGCGCCAGCGCCTCGATATGCTCCAGGACCTGCGGATGGAACGAGCCTGCCTGCAGCGCGAACCACTTGTCGATGACGAGGGCATTGCCCTGATAGCGGCGCAGGAAATCGGCCAGGGCCTCCTCGCGCTCGGGGCCGTCGAGGTTGCAGAGCACGGTCAGGGCCGACTGGCGGTCGGTCATGTTGTCGGCCGCGCGGTACTGCGCGATGGCGCGGCGCGCGCCCTCGGCGGCATCGCCTGCGGCGATCAGCACCAGCGCCTGGGCCTTGGTCTTGCGCGCGCCGCGGGCGGCGGCATCGCGGCTGTAGGGCAGCGCGGAGACGCGGTCGTGCAGCGTTCCCAGAAGTTCCGCCAGTTCGCCGCCCAGCCAGGCCTTGAGCGCCTCGCGCTCCTCATGAATCGCGGCAGGATCGGCCACGAGCACTTGCTCGGCCAGGTAAGCGACGCCCGGCAGGACCATGAGTTCGCCGCGCATCAGGTCATCCAGCGCCGCGTCGGCCAGCACCGCAGCGAAAGCCTCGCCGATCGCCCGGCGGCCTTCGGCGCGGGCGGCATCCGCAAGCCCGCCGCCCACGGCCGCTACCAGATGCTGCACGACCAGGCTCTGCATCGCCTCGTAACGGGCGAATGGATCGTCGTCGTGCGCGGCCAGGAAGACGAGATCCTCGTTCGAACGCTCCATGTCGATGGCGACGGGCGCCGAGAAGCCGCGGTTGATCGAAACGACCGGCGGGCGCGCGAAGCCTTCGAAGGCAAAGCTGTCGCTGCCCTTGTCCAGCACGACGAGCTGCTCGCCCGAATGACGGCCGCTGTCGCGATCGAACAGGGCGACGCGCAAGGGGATCGGCACGGGCTGCTTCTCGGGCTGGCCGGGCGTGGCGGGCACGATCTGGGTCAGCGTGAGCGTGGCGGTCTCGCCCTCGTGCGCCAGTTCGACGGCCACTTGCGGAGTGCCGGCCTGCGAGTACCAGAGGCGGAACTGCGCGAGATCGAGCCCGGTGCCGTCCTCGATGGCCTTGACGAAGTCCTCGCAGGTCGCCGCCTCGCCGTCGTGGCGGTCGAAATAGAGGTCGGTGCCCTGGCGGAACGTCTCCGGCCCGGCCATGGTCCGCATCATGCGGATCACCTCGGCGCCCTTGTTGTAGACGGTGGCCGTATAGAAGTTGCTGATTTCCTGATAGGAATCAGGCCGGATCGGATGGGCGAGCGGCCCGGAATCCTCAGGGAACTGGGCCGAGCGCAGGACGCGCACATCCTCGATGCGCTTTACGGCCTCACTGCCCATGTCGGCGCTGAACAGCTGGTCGCGCAGGACGGTGAAGCCTTCCTTGAGCGAGAGCTGGAACCAGTCGCGGCAGGTCACGCGGTTGCCCGACCAGTTATGGAAATACTCGTGGCCGATCACGCTCTCGATGCCGTCGTAATCGGCGTCGGTGGCGGTTTCCGGCTCGGCAAGGACGTAGCGGGTGTTGAAGACGTTGAGGCCCTTGTTCTCCATCGCGCCCATGTTGAAGTCCGACACGGCGACGACATTGAACAAGTCGAGATCGTACTCGCGCCCGAAGGCCTGCTCGTCCCACTGCATCGAGTGGATCAGCGAATCCATCGCGTGCCCGGTGCGCTGCTCGTCACCCGGGCGCACCCAGATGTTGAGGTCTACCTTGCGGCCCGAGCGGGTGGTGAAATCGGCATGGTTGGCAACGAGATCGCCTGCGACGAGCGCGAAGAGGTAGCTCGGCTTCGGCCAGGGATCGTGCCACTCCGCCCAGTGCGTGCCGTTCTCGCCCTCGCCCGTGGCGGTGCAGTTGCCGTTGGAGAGCAGGATCGGGAAGCGCGCCTTGTCGCCGCTCATGCGCACCGAATAAGTCGAGAGCACGTCCGGCCGGTCGGGGAAGAAGGTGATGCGGCGGAAACCTTCGGCTTCGCACTGGGTGCAGAGCATGCCGTTCGAGGCATAGAGACCCATGAGCTGGCTGTTGGCCGCGGGATTGACCGCGGTCTCGATCTCCAGCTCGTGCGCCTCGCCGCTGAGTTCCACCAGCAGGTCGGCACCGTCCATGCGCCAGTCGTTCACGGATTCGCCATCCACGCGGATCGCCAGCGGGGTGAGCTGGTCGCCGTTCAGGCGCAGGGTCGCGGTGCCGTTGCCTTGCGGATTGCGGCGGACCGAAAGCGTGGAGAGCACATGCGTCTCGTCGATGCCGAGGCGGAAATCGAGCGCGATCTGCGGCACCAGCCAGGCCGGGGCCAGATAGTCCTCCCGGTGGATGACCGGCGGCGCCTGGGGCGCGGGGGCAGCATCGGCGATCTGCGGATTGGCGTCGGGCGTGGCGGGGGTGCTGGCAATGTCCATGCCGCTAAACTAGAGCCTTGTGCATCGAATGCCAGTCATGGCGCGACGAATTCACACGCGAATCAAGAGGAGTGCCCCGCCGATGCCCGCCGCGATACCGAAGCGACTGTTCATCTTCGGGCTGGGCTATACCGCGCGGGTGATCGCGGATCGGGCCTCGGCCCGCGGCTGGGAAGTGATCTCCACCGGCAGCGAGGGTACGCTCTCCTTCGAAGACGAGGGCAATGTGCGCCTGGCCCTGGCCGATGCCGATCATGTGCTGTCCTCCGTTCCGCCCGGCAAGGAAGGCCGGGGCGAGCCGCTCGATCCCGTGCTGGAGCGCTACGGAGATGCCTTGAAGGGGCTGGCGCTCTCCTATCTTTCCTCGACCGGGGTCTACGGCGACACCGGCGGCGCCTGGGCGGACGAGAGCGCGCCGGTCGGCACGGGGCGGCGCACCGCCAGGGCCGAAGCGGACGGCGAATGGCTGAAGCTCGGCGCGCGGGTCTATCGATTGCCCGGCATATATGGTCCGGGCCGCTCGGCACTGGACCGGGTTCTCGAAGGCCGCGCGCACCGGATCGCCCTGCCCCCGCAAGTGTTCAGCCGCGTCCATGTGGCAGACATCGCTTCCGGCGTGATCGCCGGCCTGGAAGGACCGGCCGGGGCCTACAATCTGGCCGACGACCTGCCGTGCAGCCAGAATAGCCTGGTGGAGGAAGCCTGCCGCCTGCTCCGCCAGCCGCTGCCGCCGATGCAATCGGTGGAGGAAGCGCGGCTCTCGGCCATGGCGCGGGGCTTCTATGCCGAGAACCGCCGCATAGCCAACGGCAAGGCGAAACGCGTGCTTGGCTGGCGCCTTCGCTTCCCCACTTACCGCGAAGGGCTGCGTGCCCTCAGCGCCACGACCAGCCCGACCGTCGCCAGCGCCGCCCCGGCAATCGCCAGCAGCGACCAGCGATAACCCTCGAACGCGGTCGAGATCAGCATGGCGATGATGATCACCATCACCCCGTTGTAGGCCGCCTTGCCCGCTCCCAGCTGGCGGATCAGCGTGTAGTAGAGCGGGAACGTCACCACCGAACCGAGAATGGCCAGATAGGCCGTGCCCATCCAGTATTTCGGATCGGCGGGGATCACCGGCGGACCGGCCAGAACCCAGGCGATCGCGACATCGGCCAGCGTGCCGTAGAGCATGGCCCAGGACAGCAGGCTCACCATCGGCAGCGCCTTGCCGGTGTCGTTGGCCTGGATCACGTTCGAAACCGAAGCGCACATCATCGCGATCAGCGCGAAGATGGTGCCGAGCAGGACCTTGCCGCCCAGCGGGGCCTCGTGCGCTTCGTGAAGCAACAGCAGCGCCAGGCCGGCGATGGCGATCGCGCTGCCGATGGCAAAGCGCCAGGTGATCGGCTGGCCCAAAAGGAGGCGCGCCAGGATCGCATTGGGCACCAGCAGCAGCCCGATCATGACCGCGACGATACCCGAAGTGAGGTGCATCTCGGCGCGGTAGACGAAGTTGTAGTTCCCGCAGAACTGCGCCACGCCCACGGCCAGAGCCAGCAACTGGCCCGCGGTGCCGAGCCTCAGGCTCTTCTTCATCACCACCGCCACCAGGAACATCGCCGGCGTCGCCAGCACGAAGCGCCAGGCGACCGACCAGCTGGCGGGCACTTCCCCGATCTGCCCGGTGATGACGAACCAGGTCGACCCCCAGATCAGCGCGACCAGCAGGAACGGCAGCGCCACGGCAGGCTTCATGAAGCCCGGTACAGGCTCGGCCGCGCCGCTCACAGCCCGGCAATCGCTTGGGCGAGGGCCGCGACATGGTCTTCGCGCGAATCCCAGGCAGTGACGAGGCGGGCGGCGTGATCGCCCCAGTCGTAGAACGCGAAGCCCTGTTCGCGCAGCGCCAGCCGCTCCGCCGCGGTGGACGTCAGGAATATCTCGTTGGCTTCCACCGGATGCAGCAGGCGGTCCCCGGCGGCGACGGCGATCTCGGCGGCAGCCGCATTGGCCGCGCGGGCATTGTCCAGCCAGAGGTCGCTTTCCAGCATGGCGAGGATCTGCGCCGCCAGATAGCGGCCCTTCGATTGCAGGTGCCCTGCCCGCTTGCGGCGGAAGCGCACTTTCTCGGCCATGGAGCGATCGAAGAACACGATGGCCTCCGCGCTCATGGCGCCGTTCTTCACCATGCCGAAGCTGAGCGCATCCACGCCGCCCGCCGTCGTCTCCGCGCTGCCGCCGAGAAACGCCGCGGCATTGGCGAAGCGGGCGCCGTCCATATGCAGGCCCAGCCCCCGATCGCGTGCGAAATCGGCAAGGGCCGTCAGTTCGTCCGGCCGGTAGACGCGGCCATATTCGCTGGCCTGGGTGATCGAGATCGCATGGGGCTGCACCTGGTGCACGCCGTCGCGAATCGGGTCGATCACTTCGGCGATGGCATCGGGCGCGATCTTGGCGCCCTCTCCGCCGGCCAGCAGCAGCTTGGCGCCGTGGAGATAGAAGCCGGGCGCGCCGCCCTCGTCCATCTCGATATGGGCCTCGCGGTGGCAGATCACCGCGCCGTGCGGCTCGACCATGGCGGAGAGCGCCAGGCAGTTCGCCGCCGTTCCCGTCGCCACCCAGAGCGCCGCGCAGTCACGCCCGAACAGCGCGGAAAAGCGCGCGTCCAGCTCCAGGCTCAGCCCGTCGCCGTCGTAAGGCGAATCGGGAGCGTCTGCCGCCATCATGGCTTTCCAGACCTTCGGGTGGACCCTTGCGGCGTTGTCGGAGAGGAATTTCATGACCATATGCCCTGTAAGCGGACGCACGCGCCGTCAAGCGGACCTTTTCAGGAGACATGTCCATGGTAGGCGTCACCATCACCAAGCACGAGACCGCAACCGGCGGCGAATACCAGGCGCACCTTGCGGACAGCGACGCCACCGGCCAGCTGACCTGGCAGACTCGCGACGGCGTCCACTATGCCGACCACACCTTCGTTCCTTCGGAAATCGGCAATCGCGGCGTGGCGGCACGGCTGGTCGAGGCGATGGTCGCCGACGCGCGGGAGAACCACTTCAAGATCGCCCCTTTGTGCAGCTACGTGGTCGCGGCCTTCCGGCGGCATCCCGAATGGGAAGACGTGAAGGCCTGATTCTCCGAGCGCATGCCTCGGCGAAGGCGTCGTCTGCTTCGGCCGAGAGGCGTCGTCTGCCTTAGCTGAAGCCGCGCGCGAGCCAGTCCTGCGCGAGGCCGGCCAGGAAGGCAGAACCGCGCGGGAGGGCGCTTTCGTCCACCATCATGCGGGTGGAATGGATGCCGCAGCAGTGCTTCCAGTCCGCGCCTTCCGGGGCAACGCCCAGGAAGAACATCGCGCCCGGCACCTTTTCAAGCACATAGGCGAAGTCCTCCGCGCCCATGATCGGATCGGGCAGGCGCCGGAACGCCTCGCTGCCGAACAGGTCCCGGGCCACGCCCTCTCCCAGGGCCACCGCGCGCGGATCGCAGATCGTCACCGGGAAGCCTTCAAGGATCGTCGTTTCGCCGGTCAGCCCATGCGCCCCGGCGATTCCCGCGACCAGCCGCGGCAATTCGTCCTTCAGCCGCGCGCGATTTTCACGCGAGAGCGTGCGCATCGTCCCGGTCAGCCGCGCGCTGTCGGGAATGACGTTGTGGGCGCTGCCCGCCTCGATGCGGGCGATCGTCACCACCACCGGATCGAACACGCTGAAACGCCGCGCCACCATAGTCTGGATCGCCGAGACCACTTCGCAGGCGACGGGCACGGGGTCCGCCGTGTCATGCGGCATCGAGGCATGGCCGCCGCGCCCGGTAACGGTGATGCGCAATTCGTCGGCCGCCGCCATCAGCGGTCCGGCGCGCCCGCCGATGACGCCATGCGGGGCATTGGGCATGATGTGGAGCGCGAAGGCGGCATCGGGCAGAGCCCGGTCCTGCCCCTCGCCGCCCAGCAGCCCATCTTCCAGCATGAAGCGGGCGCCGTGATGGCCTTCCTCCCCCGGCTGGAACATGAAGCGCACTTCGCCGGGCAGGCTTTCCGCGCGGGCGGCCAGGATTTCCGCCGCCCCCGCCAGCATGGCGACATGGGTATCGTGCCCGCAGGCATGCATGACGCCGGGCACGGTCGAGGCGAAGTCCAGCCCGGTTTCCTCGGGCATGGGCAAGGCATCGGTATCGCCGCGCAGAAGCACACAGCCGCCGCTTCCCGCGCCGCCCTTCAGCGTGGCGACGAGGCCCGTGGTCGAGGGCCCCTCGCGCCATTCGAGCGGGAGATGGGCCAGCGCCGCGCGGATCTTGTCGCGCGTCCTGGGGTTGTGAAGCCCGATCTCGGGTTCGGCGTGAATGGCGCGGCGCAGCGCGACGATGCGATCGGCGAGGCCCGCAGCCTCCTTGGCCAGAGTGTTCGCGGTAGAGAGCATCGGGGCATGATACCCCTCCAGCCGCGCCTGTCGAGCGTCAGGTCACGGCCGAATCGGCCACAGGCAGATCGCCCTCGGGATCGGGCATGATGCTGATCTCGTTCCGGTCGATCTGCTGGAGCGTGCGCCAGGCCATAAGGCCCATGACGATGTAGGACACCGCGCCGCCCACCGCGACCGCCCAGGCCGCACCGCTGGGGCCCACGGGAAGCAGGAACACCAGCCCCACGGCCAGGCCGATCAGCGCGATCAGGCGGGCCACCAGCGAATGCCGCGCCCGGCCGGTGGCATGGAGCACCGGTTCGAAGGCGACACTGGCAAGGTCGAAACTGGCCGCAAGCGTCAGGGGCACGAGGATCGCGGCGCCCTGCTCGAAATCGTCGCCGCCGATCACTTCCAGCATCTGCTTGCCCAGCAGCACCGCCACCGTGACCACCACGATCCCGGCCAGGCCGGCGATCTTGCTGGTCTGGAGCGCCAGCTTGCGGAACTCCGCCGCGGCCGAGGAGACGCGCGCACGCGCCACTTCGGCATAGACCGAGCGCGTCAGCAGCGAGGACAGCTTGCTCAGCGCCTGCGACAGCTGCGAGGCGAGGCGATAGAGACCCGCCGCCTTGGTGCCGACCCAGGCGCCGACGATCAGCAGCGGGCCGTTCTTCATCGCCGCATCCAGCGTGGACGCAACGTAAGTCTGCATAAAGAAGCGCGTGACGCCGGGATTCTCGTCGATCGCCTTGCGCCAGTTGCGCAAGTTCGAAAGGTTCACGGCCTCCGGACAGAGCCGGCGCGCCATGATCCAGTAGAGCAGCGCTTCGAGAATATCGATCGCCGCCCAGGCGAACAGGAACCGGCCGACGCTGGGGCCGGTCATCCAGATGACGAGCGACGCCGCCAACCGGCCGCTGGGCACGATCGCCTCTACATAGACGGCCATGTCGAAGCGGTTGAGCGCGCGGACGATGCCGGTGGGCGCGGAGACCAGCGCCCAGAGCGACCCCACGCAGAACCAGAAGGCCACGTCGATGAAGTGCGGGTTCAGCTCCAGCATATGGGCGAAGCCGTAGATCAGGACTGCCGCCAGCCCGCAGCCGATGATCGCGCCCACGGCATCCAGCAGGCCGCAGAGCATGCCCAGGCGGCCCAGCTTGCCCCAGTCCTTTTCATGGACGTGCTCGCTGCCGTAGCGCACGACCACGCGCCAGGTCTGGAAGCTGGCCAGCGCGATCAGCGCCTGCGCCGTTCCGAAGATCAGCGAAAAGTGGCCGAAATCCTTGAGGCCCAGCGAGCGGGTCTGGATGGCGAGGTAGGCAATGCCGCAAACGGCGCCGAAACCTTTGCCGCCCAGCAGCCAGGCAGTGTTCTGGAGTATCCGCCCTAGCGGAGATTTGCTCTCACGGCGGTGAAATTTGGCGGACATCGCGGCTGCATGTGAACGAGGGGGAAGGGACTTGCAAGCTGTGCCGATCAGGGATGTCCCCATGCTGAATGAATTAATACCCGCGACCCCGGCTCAAGCCTTTCCCGCCGCATCTTTTCCTTTTGGCCGGCAATCCCTAGATGCGGGGCATCTCCCCCCTTTGACGAAGCGCGAAAATCCATGATCGAACACGCCATCCTCCTCAGCGCCGGCCAGGGCTCGCGCCTGCTCCCCCTCACCGCCGAGCGGCCCAAGTGCATGATCGACTTCACCGGCAAGTCGCTGATCGAATGGCAGATCGAAATGCTCGCGCGCGGCGGGGTGAAGCGGATCGACGTCGTCACCGGCTTCATGACCGACATGCTGGAAGAGCATCTGAACCGCATCGACGATCCGCGCGTGGAAGTGACGGTTCGTTTCAATCCGTTCTTCAAGGTGGCCGACAACCTCGGCTCCTGCTGGATCGCGCGCGAGGCCATGCGCGGCGACTTCCTGATCCTGAACGGCGATACCCTCGTTTCGGAGGAAATCGTGAACAAGGTCCAGCAGGGCGCTACCGATCCGAACGGCAAGCCCTGGCCGATCACCGTCACCGTCGACGTGAAAGCCGAGGGCTACGACAGCGACGACATGAAAGTGGAGCGCGAGGCGGACGGCCGGCTCGTGCATATCGGCAAGACGCTGACGGCCCGGCAGTCCAACTCCGAATCGATCGGCTTCCTCGCCTTCCGCGGCGAAGGGGCGGACCTGTTCCGCGAGACCGTGCGCCAGGCCATGCGCACGCCCGAAGGCGTCCAGCACTGGTATCTCAAGGTGATCGATTCGATCGCGCCCACCGGCAAGGTCGGCACCGTCTCCATCGAGGGCCTCGACTGGGCCGAAGTCGATTTCCTCAACGACATCGAAATCGCCACGAAGCTCACCGATACCTGGTGAGCCGAGCGTCTTGATCGTCCCGGGTCATGTCCGGGACGATGTTGGGCCAGCGATCAGCCGAAGTGCCCCTTCAGCCAGGCCACGAGCGCTGAAAGGTCATCCCCCTCCAGCGCCACGGCATGGCCAAGATCGGGCACTTTCGGCCAGCCGCAGTCCACGAACTCGCGGCCCTGCCACTCGCGCGCGCCCTCGTAGCGGGGGATGACGTGGAAGTGGACATGGGGATCCACCATCATCAGCATGAGATAGTTGAGCCGGGCATAGCCGACCGCCTTCCCCAGGGCCGCTTCGATCGCGGCCGTGGCGACCTTGAGTTCGGCATGCGCCTCTCCGGGAAGATCCCCGAAGGCGGTGGCATCGGATTTCGCCGCCAGCACCAACGATCCCAGCGTCGGCTGTGCCGGACGGGCCAGCACCACCCAATGCGCGAATTCCGCGACGAGGGTATGCGGGTAGCCGAACTTTTCCATCGTCGCATTGGCTGCGACATTGCCCTGCATCGCGTTCATGGCGGTTCCTTCTTCAGGCGTCCGAGAGCCAGGAGGTGATCGTACCGCCTCGCGCCCGCACGATCCATGCCTGGACCAGCCGCACGGCGTGGATGAGGCAGGAAATCGCCGTCCACCAGGCCACCGCGATCAGGCCGATGTCGGGACGCGCGAACAGCATCGCCACGAACAGGATGACCATGTTCGGGTTGCGGCGCGCGGTAATCAGGCGGAACTGGCTGTCGAACTTGCGCCATACGTGGATGTGCATGAGGCCGTTCTGACGCATGAACACGCCCTCGATCAGGCGCTGCACCACGTAGCCGCCCTGGATCGCGCCCTGCACCCACCAGAACGTCGCATCATCGTAGGCCAGGCCCCAGGTCGCCAGGCCCGTCGCCCAGAACCACCACCAGAACGGCGGATGGACGAGATCCATGCCGTGGTCGGCCACATTGCCCCATTCCGAGGACGTGATCGTGCAGCGCGCCAGCTTGCCGTCCACGGTATCGAGCACCATGAACACCAGTCCCAGCGCCATGCCCAGCCAGTAGTGCCCGTAAGCGAAGAGCACCGTGGCCAGCACGCAGAAGGCCGCGCCCACCGCCGTCACCATGTTCGGGGTGATGTGCAGTTTGGCGCAGATCCGCGTCAGCACCAGCGCCCATTCGGGCCAGAGGTACTTGGTCAGCACATCGGTCACGCCCTTGTAGGCGCCGAAGTAGCTGGCACGCTCGATGGTGCGGACGGTCTCGGGCGTGAGCGCCATGAGGAACGGCGTTTCACGCTTGCGGAGCGTCTTGTTCTCGATGGTGGGCCCGCTTTCGTAGGTCACGATATCGAGGCCCGCCGTATCGGCGAGCGGCGTGCCGCCGGCCATCGCGGCGGTGATTCGCGCGGCCTGGCCGGCGTCGGCCGCATGCGCCAGGGCGGGGATGCCGCCCAGCGTCAGGACCATGCCGGGCCGCGCTGTGACGTATTTGAACCAGGCCGGATCCCACGCAAAGGCGGCATTGGACAGGATGGAAGGGCCGGACGAGGCGTCCTTGCCGAAGGAGGCGCCGTTCGCCCGGGCGATGCGTGCAACGCGCTCGGCCATCGTCAAACCCCAGAGCTGGACGGGGTTCGCGCCGATGGTTGCGGCGTGGGGGGGATTGTCCTGAGTGACCATGTTTTCGGCCGTAATCCGTGGAACCGCGTGACGCAACGGCGGGACTTGCGGAAAACGCGGCAGATTTTGCCGGTCTTGCAAGTGGCGTAAAAACGCCATACAACTGTAACCTTAATGTGTCAGTGAATGTTTCCTGATGATTTTCGTCTGCGGCATCCCTACATAGGGCCCGTGTACGGAACCATTTACGAATTCGAAACGCTGCCGACCTTCGGTGAGCACGGCAAGCGCAAGGCCACTGGTCCTGCGCGTGTGGCGCGTCGTGGGCGCGCCGTTCCTCTCGTTGGCATCATTCGCAATCCTCGTAGCCACCGGAACAAGGGCCGGGCGGCAGAGATGGAGGATTGCTCCAACATACTGACCGAGACCCCGCGCACCCGCTCGGAACTCTACAGCGTGCTTGACGGCTTTGCCCGTCGCGGTGTGGACTATCTCGTGGTCGACGGCGGCGATGGCACCGTTCGCGATGTGCTGACGTGCGGCGCGGACATCTTCGGTGACGAATGGCCCACGTTCATCATCCTGCCCAAGGGCAAGACGAACGCGCTGGGCGTGGACCTCGGCCTGCCGACCCACTGGTCGCTGGCAGAGGCGCTGGCGGCTGCGCACAAGGGCAATACCCTCACGCGCCGTCCCTTGCGCATTTCCGCCAATGACGGCAGCAGCGGCTGCATGCAGGGCTTCATCCTGGGCACAGGCGTATTCACGCTGGCGACCGAGGCCGGCCAGGAAGCCCACCGCCGCGGCGCCTTCAACAGCTTTGCCGTGGGCCTCAGCATCCTCTGGAGCATCATCCAGTCCCTGTTCGGCCGCGACGGCAATCCGTGGCGCGCCTGCACCCCGACGCGCCTGGTCGATCGCCACACCGGCCGCGACCTGCCCTATGACGGGCCGGGCCGTGCGGACGAACGCTTCATGGTCGTCGCCACCACTTTCGAGAAGTTCCCGCTCGGCGCGCGTCCCTTCGGCCGCGATGTCGCCCCGGGGATGAAGCTGGGCGTCATCGACTGGCCGGTGCGCTGGGTCATGGCCCTGCTGCCGGCGATCCTCTTTGGCCTTTCCGGCAAGTTCCTGGAACGCCGCGGCACCCACCGCGTCTGCGCCAGCGCGGTAGACCTGGAAATCGGTGGCTCGTTCATTCTCGATGGCGAGGTTTTCCCTGCGGGCGACTACCTGCTCGAGGAAGGGCCGCAGCTGACTTTCGTGGTCCCCTGATCCGCCGGATCCGGCTCCTCTCCTCTCACTTTTTGGCCAGGTTTGTGGCACCGGCATGCTTGCTTTTACCACGCCGGTGCCCGAGCATGCTTTCATGACCCAAGACCTGGAAGGGCGCATTGGCCAGGCGCTGCAGCGCGCCGTGGTGCCCGAAGTCCGTGCTTTCGCGGAACGCCTTGCGCTGGCTGCCGGCAATGCCGTGGCCGTGCTGTTCTACGGCTCGAACTTGCGCACCGGATCGCTGGAAGGCGTGCTGGACTTCTACGTCCTCACCGAAGGCCCCCAGGCCGAGAAGATCTGGCCGCGCGTCAGCTATCACGAATGGACCTTCGAAGGCGTGCCCTTGCGCGCGAAAGTGGCGACCATGGCGCTGGATACGTTCAGCGCCGCTGCGGCCGGCGAGCGGCTGGACACCACCATCTGGGCCCGCTTCGTCCAGCCGAGCGGCATCGCCTGGCAGCGTGACGAGGCCGCGCTCAGCCGCGTCACCGCCGCCGTATCGGGCGCGGCCCGCACCGCCGCCAGGCTGGCCGTGGCGCTCGGGCCGGCGACGGGCACTGCGGAGGACTACTGGCGCGCCCTGTTCCGCGCGACTTACGCCGCCGAGTTCCGGGTGGAGAAGGCCGGGCGCGAGGATTCGATCCTTTCCGTCAACCGCGAACATTTCGACGGCTTGCTGCCGCTGGCCCTTGCCGCCGACGACATCGCCTTCGAGCGTCTGCCGAACGGCGCCTTCCGCCCCGAACTTTCCGAGCGCGACCGCACCCGGATGCTGGACTGGTGGAAGCGCCGCCAGCGGCTGGGCAAGCCCTACAACGTCCTGCGC
Source organism: Novosphingobium sp. YAF33 (assembly GCF_052113265.1). Taxonomy (NCBI): domain Bacteria; kingdom Pseudomonadati; phylum Pseudomonadota; class Alphaproteobacteria; order Sphingomonadales; family Sphingomonadaceae; genus Novosphingobium; species Novosphingobium sp. YAF33. The sequence continues at coordinate 18,602 of NZ_JBFRCW010000016.1, read as the reverse complement.
CTGCTGAAAGCCTCGACCACGTTCGAAGGCGCCGCGCGCTATGCCGCCTGGAAGATCGAGCGCCACACCGGCGTGCCGGTCACCATCACGCCCTGGCGCGAGCGGCATCCGGTGCTTTCCGCGCCCGGTGTGCTCTGGCACGTCTGGCGCACCCGCAAGGCCATGGAGCGCAAACCGGCATGACCCCCTCTCCCTTGCCTGCCGCGCTGATTCTTGCAGGTTCCCGCCCCGGCGCACCCGATCCAGTCGCAGTGGCCGAAGGCCTGAGCCACAAGGCCTTGGTAGAGCTGGAAGGCCGGCCGATGCTGGCCCATGTCGTCCAGGCCTTGCGCGATGCCGGCATCGCGCGCCTGGCGGTGGTCGCCAACGATCCCGCCGTGATCGCGCTCGCGGAACTGCTGGGCTGCGAGACTATCCCCGCCGCCGCCGGTCCCAGCGCCAGCGTGGCCGCGGGCTTCGCGCGGCTCGGCGCGCCGATGCTCGTCACGACCTCCGACCATGCGCTRCTGCGCGGCGAATGGGTGCGGGACTTCCTGCTCGACACCCCGGAGGAAGCCGACGTTTCCGTGCTGCTGGCGCGGCGGCAGGCGATCGAAGCGGCCATGCCGGGATCGCGCCGCACTTATCTGCGCTTTGCCGACGGCCACTGGTCGGGCTGCAACCTGTTCCTGCTGAAGACGGCCCGCGCCGAAGCCGCGATCGAGACCTGGAAGCTGGTGGAGGCGGACCGCAAGCGCCCATGGCGCATCGCCGCCAGGCTCGGCCTCGGCATGTTGGCAAGCTATGTGCTCGGCCGCCTGACCCTGGCGGCCGCGCTTGCACGACTGGGAACCCGGATCGGCCTCAAGGCCCGCCTCGTCGCCGCGCGCGACGGATTGGCGGCGGTCGACGTCGACAAGCCCTCCGACCTCCTGGACGCACGCGCCATCCTGGCCGAGCGCCGCGAAGCCGCCGCCGGATCCTGAGAACGCGCACGCGCCGGAATGCCCCCGAGAGGGCATTCCATCCGGGCTGTTACATGTAGCGCATCTGGATGCGGATCGACTTCACGTCATTGCCCACCGGGACGCCGACCTTGGTGTAGCTGGGCTTGCCGAGGTTGAAGATATTGATCGAGGGGTTGTTCGACATCGCGCCGCCGTCAGTGCTGATGTCCGTCGAGCCATTGCCGTTCACGTCGTGGCGCACGGCGATGCCGTAAGTGCCCGGCGCCGAGACGGGGACGCAGAACGTCATGGTCCCGCCCCTGGCGGCCACTTCGATCCGCTTCAGCCACTTGCCCTTCGCCAGCCACTCGCCGGACGTGGCGCGGTAGGACTGGACGCGCAGGCGTCCCTGGGACGACTTGATGCCGTCCACCGTAACCATGATCGCGGGGCCGCCGCCGGAACGGCACTGGCTCATGTCATTGCGGATTTCGTCGCGATACTGGGCCGCGGCCGGCGCCGACAGGGCCAGCGCGGCCAGGCCGGCGGCAGCTGCGATGGGGGCCTTGGGGAACTTCAATCTCATCTCCGGTTCCGTCACTCGTTCACGAGGGTTGCAGGGAAGCAAGCCCGTGAAATGTCTGGCGCCGCACTGCCATCGAGGCCGTGAATGCACTCTGAACTGGCGATCCACAAGCACCGCGCAGGAGCGGCTGCACGGAGCGGAGCCGGGTCCGCTCGGTCGATTTAGGGAACTTCCTCCATATGGCGTGTGGAAAACGGGCCGGGCGCGCTTGTACCCCCCAGATATGGTGGCCTATCCTTCGCATCGAGGAGTACCGTTCTTAACCATGACCACGCCGCTGATCTCGCCCTCCATCCTTTCCGCCGACTTTGCCCGCCTGGGCGAAGAGGTTCGCGCGATCGACGAAGCCGGCGCCGACTGGATCCACGTCGACGTCATGGACGGCCATTTTGTACCCAACATCACCATCGGCCCGGCCGTGGTGAAGGCGTTGCGCCCGCATTCCGCCAAGGTCTTCGACGTGCACCTGATGATTTCGCCGGTGGACAGCTATCTCGAAGCCTTCGCCGAAGCCGGTGCGGACTACATCACCGTGCATCCCGAAGCCGGCCCTCACGTCCACCGCACGGTGCAGACGATCCGCGGCCTGGGCAAGAAGGCGGGTATCTCGCTGAACCCGGCCACCCCGGCCAAGATGCTGGACTACCTGATCGACGATATCGACCTCGTCCTGATCATGAGCGTCAACCCCGGTTTCGGCGGCCAGAGCTTCATCTCCAGCCAGCTTCGCAAGATCGAGGCCGTGCGCAAGATGATCGAGAAGTCGGGCCGCGACATCCGCCTCGAAGTGGACGGCGGCGTCGATGCCAAGACCGCACCTCTCTGCGTTTCGGCGGGTGCCGACGTGCTCGTCGCCGGTTCGGCCACGTTCCGCGGCGGCCCTTCGCAATATGCCGCCAACATCCGCACCCTGAAGGGGCTCGATTGAGGCGGTGAAGCTAGACACCCCTCCGCGTCCCCGAAACGGGAACCCGGACGGGCTCCGGGCCATTTCCCCGGGAAGTGAGGCAGCCGATGAGTCGGGCGACATGCTTGCAGGCGGGCTCACAGGCAAGTCGGGGGGCGGGCCTCAGGGCGGTAACGAGGAGGGTGTCTTGAATCAAAGCGTTACCGGATCGCCGGCCGTGACACGTTCCGAAACCGACATCACCGATATCACCGCCTTCACTGGCGACGACTTCCACGATTCCGACCTCCTGCCGCCCCGCGCGGAAGTCCAGGTGGAAGTCGCGCAGATCGAGGGCGGCCGGGCGCTGGCCCTGGCCGACTTCTCGCCGCCTTCGGTCGGGCCGGGCGAGCGGCTGATCCGCTTCGCCTATCGCCTGGGCATTCCCGGCACCATGCTCTCGGCGCCGATGGGCAAGAAGGCCCGCACCCGGCTGCTCGCCACGGTCAGCAACACGCTACCGGGCAATGCCGCCGCCGGAACCGCCCTGCGCGCGGGACATTTCCTGATCCACGGCGCCCGCACGCCGGTGGCCCAAGTCGATTTTGCCGGCCCGTCGCGCGTGACGCCGCCGCTGGAGCGCGTGGTCCACAGCTTCTCCTGGCTCACCGACCTGGAGGCCTGCGCCCCGCGCGAGCAGGGTACCGCGGTTGCCGAGCGCATTCTTACCGCGTGGCTCCAGGCCAATCCCAAGCCGCCGGCCAAGCCGGGCAAGGGTCCGGCCTGGGACGTGGGCAACACCGGCGCGCGGCTGATGAACTGGCTGGCCCATGCCCCGCTGATCCTCTCCGGCGAGAAGACCCTGCGCAACCGCACTTTGGCACACATTTCCGAGACCGCGCGCTGGCTGGACCGTCATGTCGGCCGGGCGGAAGACGGGATCGCCGAAGTCGCCGGGTGGAGCGCCATCGTCGCTGCCGGCCTGCTGCTGCCCGAAGGTCGCCCGCGCCGCCTCTACGGCGAGGCGGGGCTGATCAAGGCCCTGGGCGAACTGATCGGCGACGACGGCGGCGTGCTCTCGCGCAGCCCGCTGGCGCAGATGGAAGCGATCGCCCTCCTGGTGCGGCTGCGCAACTGCTATCACGCCACCCGCCGCGACGCGCCCAAGGCGGTCGAGCGGGTGATCGAACTGCTCATCCCGCCGCTCCTGGCGCTGACTCACGGCGACGGTTCGCTGGGTTCGTGGCAGGGCGGCTGGGCGATCGACGGAGAGGACGTCAACGCTCTCGTCAAGGCGACCGGCGTGCGCACCCGCCCGCTGCGCGACGTGCGCCAATGGGGCTATCAGCGCGTGCTGGCGCACAAGTCGATCCTCCAGTTCGACACTGCGCCGCCGCCGCTGCCCGCCCATGCCCGCTACGGCTGCGCTTCCACGCTGGCCTTCGAGATGTCCCACGCGGGCCACCGCCTGATCGTCAACTGCGGCGGCGCGGCGAGCGGCGGCGGGCTGGTGCCGGTGCGCCTCGAACAGGGCCTGCGCGCGACCGCCGCCCATTCGACGCTGACGCTGGACGATGCCAATTCCACCGCCGTCCTCATCAACGGAGCCATCGGCGGCGGCGTCAGCGAGGTCGATATCGATCGCAAGACGCTGACGCAGGAGAACGGCGGCAACGCCACCCGCATCGAGGCGAGCCACAACGGCTACGAGGCGCGCTACGCCCTCACGCACCGCCGCATCCTGATCCTGCGCGACGACGGCAGCGAACTGCGCGGCGAGGACGTGCTGATCCCCGCGGGCCGCAAGGCCCAGCGCGGCAAGGTGGGCTTCGCCATTCGCTTCCACCTCGGCCCGGAAGTCGAAGTCGCCCTCACCGAAGACGGCCAGGGCGCCGGCATGGCCCTGCCCGACGGCAGTCTCTGGCAGTTCCGCAGCAGTGCCGGCGAAGTGATCCTGGAAGATTCGCTCTGGGTCGACGGCCAGGGCCGTCCCCAGGCGACGCAGCAACTGGTGATCCAGGGTCTCGTCTCGCGCGGAGGCGGGAATTTCGGTTGGTTAATCAAGAAAATGGGGTGAAATGCCGCGACCGGCCCCACGGCTTGTGGCACCCTGAGCTAGCGGCCCCTCTTGCGACCCGGGCGCTGCCGACCTAGAGGGCGCGGAAAATCCCTCTCCGCTAGTTCCAGAACGAGGCCATCCGCATGACCGATACCGTCCAGATCCGCCGCGCATTGCTGTCGGTTTCCGACAAGACCGGCCTCGCCGATCTCGGCAAGGCACTGTCCGCCCGCGGCGTGGAACTGGTTTCGACCGGCGGCACCGCCAAGGCGCTGCGCGATGCCGGCCTCGCGGTGAAGGACATCTCGGAAATCACCGATTTCCCCGAGATGATGGACGGCCGCGTCAAGACGCTGCACCCCAAGGTTCACGGCGGCCTGCTGGCCGTGCGCGACAATCCGGAACATGCCAAGGCCATGGCCGATCACGAAATCGGCGCGATCGACCTCGTAGTCGTCAATCTCTATCCTTTCGAAGCGACCGTGGCCAAGGGCGCCGACCGTGACGAAGTGATCGAGAACATCGACATCGGCGGGCCTTCGATGGTGCGCTCGGCCGCGAAGAACCACGCCTTCGTCGCCATCGTCACCGATCCCAAGGACTATGCGGGCCTGATCTCCGAACTGGAGACCACCGACGGCGGCACTACCCTCGCCTTCCGCAAGCTGCTGGCCGCGCGCGCCTTCGCGCAGACCGCCGCTTACGATTCGATGATCTCGCAGTGGTTCGCCTTCACTGACCAGGGCCTTGAGTTCCCCGAGATGCTGAGCGTCAACGGCCGCCTCGCCACCACGCTGCGCTACGGCGAGAACCCGCACCAGAAGGCCGCGCTCTACACGCCCGTAGGCCCCTTCACCAAGGGTCTGGCCCAGGGCGAGCAGGTGCAGGGCAAGGAACTGTCCTACAACAACTACAACGACGCCGATGCCGCCTTCGAACTCGCCGCCGAGTTCAAGGGCCAGGACCCGGCCGTGATCATCGTCAAGCACGCCAACCCTTGCGGCGTCGCGCAGGGCTCCAGCCTGCTCGAAGCCTGGCAGGGCGCGCTGGCTTGTGACGACGTTTCGGCCTTCGGCGGCATCGTTGCGGTGAACACCACGCTCGACGGCCCGACGGCCGAAGCGATCTGCCAGATCTTCACCGAAGTCGTCGTCGCCCCCGACGCGGACGAGGAAGCCCGCGCCTTCTTCGCCAAGAAGAAGAACCTGCGCCTGCTGCTGACCGGCGGCCTGCCCGATCCGCGCCGCCCCGGCCTGACCGTCAAGCCGATCACCGGCGGCCTGCTGGTGCAGGGCCGCGATGCCGGCGCCATCGGCCTCGATGACCTGAAGGTCGTGACCAAGCGTGCGCCGACCGAGCAGGAACTGAAGGACTGCCTGTTCGCCTGGACCGTGGCCCGCCACGTCAAGTCGAACGCGATCGTCTATGCCAAGGACGGCGTCACTGCCGGCATCGGCGCGGGCCAGATGAACCGCCGCGATTCCTCGCGCATCGCCGCGATGAAGGCGGCCGAGGCCGCCGAGAAGTTCGGCTGGGCCCAGGCCCGCACGGTCGGCTCTGCCGTCGCTTCGGACGCGTTCTTCCCCTTCGCCGACGGCCTGCTGGCCGCTGCCGAAGCGGGCGCTACGGCTGTGATCCAGCCGGGCGGCTCGATTCGTGACGAGGAAGTCATCGCCGCTGCCGACGAGGCGGGCCTGGCCATGGTCTTCACCGGCATGCGCCACTTCAAGCACTGAGGTTCGATATTTCAGGGCCAGATTCGATCCAGGAGGCGAATATGTGGGTGATGTGGCTTGGACCGCTGGTCACCCTCGCCTTCCTGATCGGGCTGGCCACGGCGGCCGTGCTCGTGCGCCTCGGCCGCATCCGCAAGCCCCACCAGGTCATCGGCGCGCTGGCACTGCCGTTCGGTTGCGCCGCGCTGCCCGTGGCCGGACTGGTTGTGGTCTCCGTCGCCTCGGCAGTGATCGCGCGCACGATCCCTTGACGAGATTGTGACGGTTCCCCCCGTCCACCCCGTGCGATCAACGGTTCATCGCAGAATGGGGCGCGGCTCGTCGCCATTCACTGGACGTCAAGGCGATTCGCTCCAAGTGAGCGGCACGCAATCGTACATCATCAATATGAGCTGATTTTCGTCATGGGACTCTTCAAGGCCGACTTCTACCGCTTCTTCGCCCTCGGCTTCGCCGGTGGTACGCTGCTGGTGCTGGGCGTGATGGGCATCGGAACTCACTCGATCGGCAACGGCCTCGTGCCCCCCGCCGAAGCGGCTGCGCAAGTGAACTGACCCAGGCAGGCCGATCCGGGGCCTATCGGACCCCGCGGCCTGATCGGGCGCCGCCCCAGGCGCCCCTCCAGCTTTCAATTGCACGCAGCCCTGCCAATGCCCATATGGGCGGCATGGCTAATGCGCATCATCATCACGAACATTCCGGCGAAGGCCTTGTAGAGGCTGCCCGCGCCGCCCTTCTCGATGCCGGCGAACAGTGGACCGAGATGCGCGCCGACGTCTTCGGCGCTCTGGCGGAACGCGAACGTCCGGCTTCAGCCTATGACCTGGCCGAAAGCGTCTCGGCCCTGCGCGGCAAGCGCGTGGCGCCCAACAGCGTCTATCGCATTCTCGACCTCTTCGTGCGTACCAATCTCGCCCGCCGGGTCGAGAGCGCCAACGCCTACCTCGCCAACAGCCATCCCGGCTGCCAGCACGACTGCATCTTCCTGATCTGCGATGTCTGCGGCCAAGCCGTCCATATCGACGACGACAAGCTGACCGGCGCCCTCATCGCCGCCGCCAGACAAGCCGGTTTCGCCGGGGTGCGCCCGGTGGTCGAACTGCGCGGAACCTGCGCCACCTGCAGCTAGGTCGGCAGGGCCTGCGAACCGGCCGCTGACGCTGGCCGGCTTCCGCAGGATTCGCATGTCTGGCGGGGGTCGAGCGGCGCCGGAAGTTGCCGGCGATGGCTCGGAGAGTCGCAGCAAAGCAACAGGTGCCACGTTTTTCCTGTCCTTTCGGACGGCTCCGGCATATTGCCCACTGCTTAATTCGACACCAGAACATGTAGCGTGTAGAAGCAGAACATGACAGCCAACCCGGCAACGCCACTCCTCGACACCGTCGATACGCCTGACGATCTCCGCAAGCTCAAGCCTTCGGACCTGCGTCAACTGGCCGACGAACTTCGCACCGAGATGATCTCTGCCGTCGGGCAGACGGGCGGCCATCTGGGCTCGGGCCTGGGCGTGGTCGAACTGACGGTGGCGATCCACTACGTGTTCGATACGCCGGTGGACCGGCTGATCTGGGACGTGGGCCACCAGGCCTATCCCCACAAGATCCTCACCGGCCGCCGCGACCGCATCCGCACCCTGCGCCAGGGCGGCGGACTTTCCGGCTTCACGAAGCGTTCGGAAAGCGAATACGACCCCTTCGGCACGGCCCATAGCTCCACCTCGATCTCGGCCGCGCTCGGCTTTGCCGTCGCCAACAAGATCAAGGGCACGCCCGGCCGCGGCATTGCCGTGATCGGCGACGGCGCGATGAGCGCCGGCATGGCCTACGAGGCGATGAACAACGCCGCGGACGCCGGAAACCGCCTGATCGTCGTCCTCAACGACAACGACATGTCGATCGCGCCGCCGGTTGGCGGGCTGTCGTCCTATCTCGCGCGGCTCGTTTCCTCGGGCCGGTTCCTCGGCCTGCGCGACCTGGCCCGCAAGTTCGCGCGCCGCCTGCCGCGCCCGCTCCACGCCGCCGCCCGCAAGACCGACGAATTCGCCCGCGGCATGGCCATGGGCGGCACCCTGTTCGAGGAACTGGGCTTCTATTACGTTGGCCCGATCGACGGCCATGACCTCGATGCGCTGGTTCCGGTCCTGGAAAACGTGCGCGATGCCGCCGAGGGCCCGATCCTGGTCCATGTCGTGACGCAAAAGGGCAAGGGCTACGCGCCCGCCGAGGAAGCGGCCGACAAGTATCACGGCGTGCAGAAGTTCAACGTCGTCACCGGAGAGCAGGCCAAGGCCCCCGCCGGCCCGCCGAGCTACACCGGCGTCTTCGCCAAGGCGCTGGTCGCCGAGGCGGAACAGGACGACCGCATCTGCGCCATCACCGCCGCCATGCCCTCGGGCACGGGGCTCGACAAGTTCGCGCAGCAATTCCCGAACCGCAGCTTCGACGTCGGCATTGCCGAGCAGCATGCGGTGACTTTCGCGGCCGGCCTGGCCGCGCAGGGCATGCGCCCGTTCTGCGCGATCTATTCCACCTTCCTCCAGCGCGCGTTCGACCAGGTGGTCCATGACGTGGCGATCCAGAACCTGCCCGTGCGCTTGGCCATCGATCGCGCCGGCCTGGTCGGTGCCGACGGTGCGACTCACGCCGGTTCGTTCGACGTTACTTACTTGGCCACCCTGCCGAACATGGTGGTCATGGCCGCGGCCGACGAGGTGGAGCTGGTCCACATGGTCCACACCGCCGCGCAGTATGACAAGGGCCCGATCGCCTTCCGCTATCCGCGCGGCAATGGCGTGGGTCTGGCTCTACCGGAAACGCCGCAGCTTCTCGAAATCGGCAAGGGCCGCGTGGTCCGCGAAGGCAGCAAGGTCGCCTTGCTCTCGCTGGGCACCCGCCTGGGCGAAGCGCTCAAGGCCGCAGACCTGCTGGACGCCAAGGGTCTTTCCACCACCGTGGCAGACTTGCGGTTCGCCAAGCCGCTGGACACCGAGCTGATTCGCAAGCTGATGCTCAGCCACGATGTGGTCGTCACCGTGGAGGAAGGCGCCATCGGCGGTCTCGGCGCCCATGTGCTCACCATGGCCAGCGACGAGGGCCTTACCGACGCGGGCCTCAAGATCCGCACCATGCGCCTCCCGGACGTGTTCCAGGACCACGACAAGCCCGAGACGCAGTACGACGAAGCCGGCCTCAATGCGCCGCAGATCGTCGACACTGTGCTGAAGGCGCTGCGCCACAACAGCGCCGGCGTGAACGAAGCCCGCGCGTAAAACGCGTAAGATCGAGGCGTGCCTGGGTTGCCGGGCACGTCCCTGGTGACGCCGCGCCCTTTTCCGTCATCAACGGGCTAGCGATATCCGGGTGAAGCCATCGCGGGCGGCCTTGCGCGCCTCTGGATCGCTTCGGACCATCACCTGCTACCGAGTATTTTCGAGGGCCCGGGGATCATCCCCAGGCCCTCGTTTGCCTTACCAGTCGTAAGCCTTGGGCAGATAAGTCCGGTCCAGGCTCTTGTAGCGCTGCTTCAGGCGGCTCTGGTGGTTGTCGAGCGGCTGCTTGATCCCGTCGATATAGACTTCGACCGGGGCCGAGGACAGTTCGAGCGGATCGCCGTCCCAGATGACGACGTCGCCCACGGCGCCCGGCGCCAGCACGCCTTCCTTGCCGCCCATGCCGCTGATCTCGGCCGGAACCGAGGTGATCGCGGCCAGGGCCTCGCCCCATGTCAGTCCCGCCGCGCCCGGCAGCTTGTTCAGGGCCACGAGGTTGCCGGCCTGCTGCGGCGCATAGCGGGGCTGGTTGCTGCCCGCGAACATGCCGATGCCGACTTTGACGCCGGCCTTCTTCATGCGCCCGACGTTCGACTGGGTCGCCGCAAGGCTTTCGAAGCTGGCGGGAAGGTCCCGCAGCGGCATCGCGATCACCGGCACTTTGGCCGCCGCGATCTGGCTCGCCACAAGCCAGCCTTCGGTCGCCCCCACCAGGACGAGATTCAGCTTGGGAAACTCGCTCTTGAGCGCCAGCACGCTGCGGATGTCGGCGGCCCGTTCGACCCCGACGTAGAGCGGTTGGCGGCCGTCGATCACCGGGGCCAGCGCCGCCGCGTCCGCGCGGGTCAGCAGGGCATCGCTGCTGCGCGCGGCCGTGGGTGCGGCCGCCAGTTCGCGTGCCTCCCGCAAGGCACTGCGCAGGGCGACATGGGCCGCGACGCGGCTGCCGCCGGCGAGCTTGGCCCCCGCCTCGCCCAATTGCACGAACTGGAAGGCGCGCGGCAGGTTCACCGCATCGGAGCCGGCGCGAAGATCGATCAGCGCCCCCTGCCCGGCGAAGATCGAATCGCCGTTGACTGGCGCGACGCTGGCGCGGGTGACGCCGCCTTCGCGGCTCACGGCGATGTGCTCGCTGGCGGGATTGATCGCGGGAGTCACGTCGAGCGCGGCGTTGAACGGCGACTTGTCGGCCTCGGTATCGTTGCTGTTGGGCACGCCTTCCACGTCCCAGAGCCCAAGATCGGTGACGGCCGAGAACAGGCCCGGCGTCACCCACTTGCCGGTACCGTCGACGCTCTGCATCCCGGCGGGAACGGCAACGCCGGCGCCCGCGGCGACCACCTTGCCGGCCCGCACGACGACGGTGCCGTGCTCGATCGGAGCGCTGCCATCACCCGTGCCGACGGTGGCATTGGTGATGGCGAAATCCTGCGCCGCGGCCAGGCCGGGAAGGAGGGCGGGAAGGGCGGCTGCCGTCAGGGCAGCAAGAATGGCGGCGCGGCGGCTCATTTCACGTCTCCTTCGCCGGGCTGCCCCAGTTCGAAATCGCTGACCGGGCGCCGCCGGGCATCGAGGGCGTCGAACATCAGGGCGCCGTCGATCCACACTTTCTCGGGCCGCGAATAGACCGAGAGCGGATTGCCGTTCCACAGCACCACGTCGGCCATCTTGCCCGCTTCCAGGCTTCCGGTCCTCTCGCCGATGCCCATGGTCTTGGCGGCATTATAGGTGAACCAGCCGATGACCTTGGCATCGGGAATGTCGATGCCGATGCGGCGACCGTCGGCCTGGGCCTTGGCGGCTTCCTGGTTGAGGCGCTGGATGCCGTTCTCGTCGTCCGAGTGGATCACCACGCAAGTCCCCGCATTGGCGAGCAGCGCGGCGTTTTCGGGGATGCCGTCGTAGGCTTCCATCTTGAAGCCGTACCAGTCGGCCCAGACGGCCACGCAGATGTCGTTCTCCCGCAGGAGATCGGCGATCTTGTAAGCTTCCACCGCGTGGTGGAAGGCGGTGACCTTGTAGCCCATCTCCTTGGACATATCGATCACCTGCGCCATCTCGTCCGCGCGGTAGCAGTGGTTCTGGACCAGGATCTCGCCCTTGAGCACGCCTTCCAGCGTGTCGTTGCCAAGGTCGCGTTCGGCATGGTCGCCGTCCATGTACTGGCGCGCGTCGATCCAGGCCTGGCGGTCGACCGAGAAGTTGCCCATCCGGGTCGAGGGCTTCTGGCCCTTCTCGCCATAGACGCGCTTGGGATTCTCGCCGCAGGCCATCTTCAGCGAATAGGGCGCGCCGGGAAACTTCATGCCCTGCACGGTGATGCTGGGCACGTTCTTCAGCGTCACCGCGCGGCCGCCGATCAGGTTGCCCGAACCGGGCAGGATCTGAAGGCTGGTGACGCCCCCGTTGGCAAGCGCGCGGGTGAAGCCGGGATCCTGCGGCCAGACCGAGTGCTCGGCCCAGACATCGGGCGTGGTGGGGCTGGTCATCTCGTTCCCGTCCGCCAGCGCTTCGACGCCGGGCGAAGGATAGACGCCGAGGTGCGAGTGGATGTCGATCACGCCGGGAGTCACGAACTTGCCGGTACCGTCGATGCGGGCATAGCCTTCCGGGATCGGCATGTCGGCGCCGCCGACGGCCTGGAGCTTCCCGTCCCTGAACAGCACGATGCCGTTGTCGATCCGGCCGCCGCGGCCGTCATAGACAGTGGCGCCCACCAGCGCGGTGGGCGTGCCCGGATAGGACTTGTAGGTGGAGGGATAAGGATCGGCGACGATCGGCGCCGCCTTCTTGTCCTGCTTCTTCGCATCGGCGCCCGTAGCGCCCAGCGCCAGTGCCGCGCCCAGAACGAGCGTGGACGACCAGCGCCGCAATGCCGGCGATACCCTCATGTCGATTTCCCCTGTTCAAATAAGATCCGGCCCGGGAAACGCTGGGTTTCCCGGGCCGGTCGATGGTCAGTGCGGCTTGGTTACCGGGTGAAACCCGGCTTCCTGAGCCTCCAGCCCCATTTCGCTCTGGCCCGCGAGATCGCGGTCGATCGCGCGATCCTCCAGCGTGTCGATGTGCATCCAGCGCCGCACCAGCGGCGAGAGCGCCAGGACCACCACGGCAACGCCGATCGTGGTCCAGCCGATCGTGGAATAGATCCCCAGCGTGACTTCCTTGTTCATCACGCCGCTTTCGCCGCCGGTGGCCTCGCCGATCTTGCCGGCCACGAAGTTGCCCACGGCGGTCATGTAGAACCACGCGCCCATGATGAAGCTGCCGAGGTGCAGCGGCGAGAGGCGGGTCATCGCGGACAGGCCCACGGGCGAAAGACACAGCTCGCCAGTGGTGTGCAGCGCATAGATCAGGAACACGAAGAGCACCGAAGTCATCGCCGCCGGATCGCCGCTGTTCGCACCCCAGACGAAGACCAGGAAGCCGAGGCCGACCTGGATCAGCGCCAGGCCGAACTTGGCCGGAGCCGAAGGCTCCAGGCCCTTGCGGCCGAGAAACTGCCAGAGCGCCGCGAAGATCGGGCCGAACAGCACGATGTAGATCGGGTTGATCGACTGGAACAGGCTGGTCGGCACGCCGCCGCGGTCCACGAACTTGTCGGTATAGAGGCTCAGCGAACCGCCGGCCTGCTCGAACAGGCCCCAGAAAATCGGGTTGAGCGCGATCAGGAACAGGATCGCGAAGATGCGCTCTCGCGGTTCCTTGGGCAGCTTGAACGCCTCGTACAGCGTGTAGCCCAGCATGGCGATGCCGGAGACCACCAGCAGCGACTGGATCACGCTGACATATTGGATCAGGGTCCAGATCACCGCGACCGAACCGAGGCCGATGGCGTAAAGCGTCAGTTCGCCCTTCTTCGCCAGCGGCCTGGGCGGTTCGCCCCGGCCCTTCAAGGCGGGACGGCCGGCCACGAAGATCAGCAGGCCAAGCAGCATGCCGATGCCGGCGAGGCCGAAGCCCCAGGACCAGCCAATCGTCTCGCCCAGGTAGCCGACCAGGATCGTACCCAGCGCGGCGCCCGTGTTCACGCCCATGTAGAAGATCGTATAGGCCGAATCGCGGCGGGAATCGGTCATCTTGTAGAGCTGGCCGACGATCACCGAGATGTTCGCCTTGAGGAAGCCGGAGCCGACGATGATCAGCGCCAGCGCCAGCCAGAACACGTTGATGGCCGGGTCCGCCTGCTTCACCGCCGGATCGGCGACGCCGTGCATGCCTTCATAGGCCATGAACAGGTGACCCACGGCCAGGACGATGCCGCCGAACAGCACGGCCTTGCGCTGGCCGAGGTAACGGTCCGCCAGATAGCCGCCGAGCACCGGGGTGATATAGACCAGGCTGGTATAGGCGCCGTAGATCAGGTTGGCGCTGCCGTCATTGAACAGCCAGAACTTGGTCAGGTACAGGATCAGCAGGGCGCGCATGCCGTAGTAGGAGAAACGCTCCCACATTTCGGCATAGAACAGCACGAACAGACCGCGAGGATGGCCGACGAATTCGTCGCTCTTGCGCGTGGCGATGACGCCGCCGATGGCCAGCACGGCAAACAGGAGAATGGCGCCGATCGCGGCAATCCAGTCTCCCTCGTTCCAGGTTGCTATTTCTTTCATGCGCCCTTCTTTTGTCCTGTCGCCCGAAAAGCTTGTCTCGCAAGCTTGAAAGCGGGAACGTTAGCGGCCAAATCGGGCATGTAAATGGGGTGAGGACACGCAAAAGGGCGGCCTGGCAGGCGGGAACCGACGGGTTTTCCCTACCTCCGGTGAGCCATTGCGCGAAAACCACCGGAATGGCATTTTCTTGAGATGACGGAACCAAGTCACGCGAAATATTATGATTCGCAGTGACCTCGGGAATTTTCCGAAGGGCATTTTGAAAGGGAAGCACGCGATGATCAGATCCGAACTGCTGCTTGCTATGGCCAAGGAGAACCCCGAGCTGCGCGCAGAGGATGTCGAGCGCGCCGTGGACACGTTCTTCGACGAGATCGCCCAGCGCCTGGCTGACGGCGGCCGCGTGGAACTGCGCGGTTTCGGTGCTTTCTCCACCCGCCACCGCGAAGGCCGCACCGGCCGCAACCCGCGCACCGGCGAAAGCGTGGACGTGCCTGAAAAGCGCGTGCCCTATTTCAAGCCCGGCAAGGAAATGCGGGCCCGTCTCAACGTCGAGTAAAGTGGTGAACCGGACGGCATAACGCGTTCATCGCGGTTGCCCCGCCGCGCGCGATCTGCCAGATCGCGCGCACCGATCATCGTGCGGACGTGGCGGAATGGTAGACGCAGGGGACTTAAAATCCCTTGATCCTTGATCGTGCGGGTTCGAGTCCCGCCGTCCGTACCAGGATTGCTTTCGAAACCGGCCGTCAGCGGCCGAAGCCGCGCAGCCGGATCCGGCGAGGCTTCGCCCGGCCGCCCGGCCCGGACTTCATTACCCGCGACCGGAACAGCCGCGCGCCGCCGCGCACCAGCAGTGCCACCCAGAGCACCTGCCAGCCGATGGCCAGGATATGCGGCAGCAGCGCGGGATCCCGTGCCGCGCGCGCGAGCATCGCGAAAGGCGAGCTGAAGGGCACGAGCACCGCGGCGATCTCCACCGCGCTGCCCGGCTGGGTCATCGCGAAACTGGCGAAGAAGAATACCATGAGCTGCGCCATGGTCACCGGCATGGACAGGGTCTGCACTTCGCGCACGGTCGTCGCCATGGAGCCGATAGCCAGGAAGACCGAGCCGAGCAGCAGATAGGCCATAGCGAAGTAGATCACGCCCAGGCCGATCAGCAGCGGCCAGCCGACGGCCGGATCGGGCAGTCTTTCCGGCGATATCCCTCCCCCGAGCCAGAGCAGGCCGCCCGCCGCCGCCCAGGTTGCGATACCTACCAGCGAGACGCCGAGCATGGCAAAGAGCTTGCCCAGGAACACCGCGTCCATCGGCACGGCGGCCGCCAGCACTTCAATGATCTTGTTGCCCTTTTCCTCCACGAGGTTGGACAGGACCATGCCTGCCAGCATCATCGTCAGCAGGAACAGCAGGGTCTGCGCCCCTTGCGCCGTGGCGAAGCGCCCCYTGCGTTCGGCCGCACTGCTGCGCACGACCGGCTGCAGCGCCACGGCCGGATAGCTCAGCGCCGCTCCCGAATGAACCTGGGCGGAGAGCATCGCCACCGGCCCGCCCCAGGCCTGGATCAGGCCCTCCGGACCGGTCAGGACCGGCGCGGCCGGCGTCCCCGTCAGTATCGCGGCGGCGCTGGCCTTGTGCGAGGACAATGCCTGTCGGGCATCGTAGCGTTCGCCTGGGGCCAGCCTGCGGAGCACCACCAGCCTGGGCAGGTCGTCACCGAGCGCGGGCGCAAGCTGGGCGCGGGCGCGTTCGAACGCCGCTGCGTCCGCCGCCTGCATGACCACGCCCAGCACCGGGCGTTCCTGGCTGGCATCCACGCGCGATCCAAGGCTGCCCGCCAGCACTGCGATGATGGCGGGGAACAGCGGCCCCAACAGGAAGAAGAAGAAGCTGCGGCTGAACAGGATCGCCGTGAAGTCGCGCCGGGCAACGACCCAGGCGGCAGCGAGAACGGAAAGACGGCCGGAACCCTGCCTCATCGCCCGTCCTCCAGTCCGGGGCTGGCCGCAAGGTCGCGCGCGGCGGCCTCTCCGGCAATGGCGACGAAAGCGTCGTGCAGACCCGCCCGCTCGATCGACAGCGAGAGAATGCCCGCATCGCCTTCGATCAGGGCGCGCAGCAAGGGCTCCACACCGCCTTCCGGCAGCGAGAAGTGCCACACCGCCCCCTCGCGCCGGGCATCGGCCGGCAGCGCCGCTCTCCACAAGCCGTCCTGCGCGCGCGTTTCGAGGCGGACTTGCTGGGGGATGCGATCGCGGGCCACGTCCACCGGGCCGGCGAAGGGCACCTTGCCGCCGGCGATGATCGCCACGTCGTCGCAGAGCCGCTCGGCATGGGCGATGACGTGGGTGGAGAAGATCACCGTCGTCCCGCCTTCGGCCAGTTGGCGGATCATGCGCTCCAGCTTGCCCTGGTTCAGCGCGTCGAGACCCGAAAACGGCTCGTCCAGGATCACCAGGCGCGGCTGGTGAACCAGCGTGCCCAGGATCTGCACTTGCTGCGCCATGCCCTTGGAGAGCTGGCGAATCTGCCGGTCCGCGGCATGGCCGAGGCCGTGGCGTTCGAGCAGTTCGTGCGCGCGCCGCCGCCCTTCCCGCAGCGGCAGCCCGCGCAAGGCGCCAAGGAAAGCGATGGCCTCGGTGGCTTTCATCGCGGGATAGAGGCCGCGTTCCTCGGGCAGGTAGCCAATGGCGTGGGCAACGTCGTGCGGGCGCTCGGAGCCCAGTATCCTGCGGATGCCGGCATCGGGATCGATGATGCCCAGCAGCATGCGCAGGGTCGTGGTCTTGCCGGCGCCATTGGGCCCCAGAATGCCGTAGACGGCCCCCATCGGCACCCGGAGATCGACACCGTCGACGGCAGCGAACCCGTCGAAACGCTTCACCAGCCCCTGTGCCTCGATGGCGAGGGAGGGCATGGGGGAAGACGCCGGGGAAAGTGCTTCCGAGTTGCTGGCCAAGGACCAATCTCCTACTGCGACGTTCATTCAAGGCACCCGCTGGCCGTTTCCAAGGCCTGCCTATGAACCGAAGAGTCCGCAAGCTTGGTTAACGATGCGCTGAATGTCCTGACCCGCGATCTCGAGGCGCAAGCCCGCGAGCTGGGATTCTGCGCCTTCGGCATAGCCTCGGCCGAAGAGGATGCGGACCGGGCGGCGCGGCTGGAGTCCTGGCTGGCGGAGGGCATGGAAGGTTCGATGGGATGGATGGCGGAGCGCGCCCATCACCGCCGCTCGCCGCAAGGGCTCTGGCCCGAGGCGCGGCGCGTGATCGCGCTGGGCATGAGCTACGCCCCCGCAAGCGATCCGCTGCAGCTGGCCGAAGTGCCGGAAATCGGCCGCATCTCGGTCTATGCGCAAGGCGCGGACTATCACGACTGGGTCAAGAAGGCGCTCAAGAACCTGGCGCGCTGGCTGGTTTCGGAAGCCGACCGGCGCGGGCTGGGTCCGGCGGGCGTGAAAGTCTTCACCGATACCGCGCCGGTCATGGAAAAGCCGCTGGCCGCCGCCGCCGGGCTGGGCTGGCAGGGCAAGCACACCAATCTCGTCAGCCGCGAGCATGGATCCTGGCTCTTCCTGGGCGAGATCTACACCACGCTGGACCTGCCGCTGTCCGCCGAGGGTCGCGATCGCTGCGGTTCGTGCCGGGCCTGCCAGGACGTCTGCCCGACCCAGGCCTTTCCGGCGCCCTACCGCCTCGATGCCCGGCGCTGCGTCAGCTACCTCACCATCGAGCACAAAGGCCCGATCCCGGAAGAATTCCGTGTGGGGCTGGGCAATCGCATCTATGGCTGCGACGATTGCCTGGCCGTCTGCCCGTGGAACAAGTTCGCAGAGACCGCCAGCCGCCTGAAAGCCTTCCTGCCGCGCGCGGAACTGACCGCGCCCGAACTGGCCGACCTGCTGACACTGGACGATGCAGGGTTCCGCCAGCTGTTCTCCGGCTCCCCGATCAAGCGCATCGGCCGCGACCGCTTCGTGCGCAATTGTCTCTATGCGGCCGGAAACAGCGGGAGCACCGCGCTGATGGCGCAAGTGCGGCCCCTGCTGGACGACCCGGACCCCGCCATCGCCGAAGCCGCGCAATGGGCCGTCATGCGCCTCGGCACCTCCCCGCCGCCCGGCGAGGAGGATGGTCCGGCGGTTACAGCAGTTCCTTAAGCGGCTTTTCCTTGTCGGCCAGCGCCGCGAGATCGGGTTTGGCGCCCGCTTCCACCAGCTTGCGGCCCTGGACGTAGTCCTTCACCGCGTTCACGCAGTCGAGCGCCAGGACCTTGCCTTCCTTGAGGTAGATCACCGAGAAGCTGCGATCCTCGGGATTGCCGCGGATCACCGTCTGGTCGAAGCCCAGGTTGATCCCCGCCGTCTGCAGCCGCAAGTCGTACTGGTTGGACCAGAACCACGGGAACGCCTTGTAGGGCTTGGCATCGCCGCAGATCGCCTTGGCCACGCACGTCGCCATGTCGTTGGCGTTCTGCACCGATTCCACGCGCATCACCGTGCCGCCCGCGAAGTCGCAGGCGAAAG
>NZ_JBFRCW010000015.1:0-106751 GCF_052113265.1 Novosphingobium sp. YAF33 | reverse complement strand
TTCTCTACCAGCGAACGCAAGTGCATCATCGGATCGGTCATCGTGATTCCTTCCGTCAGGTTTGAGCTTCACAACCCAAACCTACCCGAAAATCACGGTGACCACCTCAGCCTTCAGCTACACCACGTCCTGGGACACGATCTCCTCGGGCAAACTGCGGGTCCTCAAAATATTCATTCTCCGCAGCACTAACGAGATTGTTCTAGCCCGTCGACAGCGACCTTCTATCGTCGAGCGGGCGCCCGGGCGAACTATCAGATCACGTATCAGTTCGAAACGAAAAGCTTCCGCTCCGCTTCTGAGGACCGCAAATGAGAGGCTGAGCGTCCGAAATGGGTCGAAACTTGCTGCTCCTAAGTATGCCCCGCAAACAACGAATTTGTTCCTCAAGCCGAACGATTCACAGTTCTCGTTCGAGTATGAGCGTTTTCATATGAAGCTCAATTCTCGCCGGAACGTGCACGTGCCGGGAACTTGATGATGTTGTCCCGGTTTTCCACGTCCTGCTGGACGAGCCGCAAATCGCCTCGCCGCTCTTGGCTACGTGGCCGTCGCTCATGGACGTCGGAAATGTCATTCCGGTCCACGCCGGAAGAGACCGAACCATCTTTCTCCGGGCAACCGCAGGCATCGACGTAGTTACCCCAGTCCTGAAGCATCCGACTTCTTTGAGTAAGATGCTGGGCGCTGTTGTAGGCGGCTCGAACGGTGTCATCCTCCGCGTGCGCCAGAGCCAACTCGATCCAGTCCGATCGATAGTTCTGGGATTCGTTCGCCCAGGTCGAGCCCAAGGCCCGGAAACCGTGGATGGTTTGCTTGCTGCGATATCCCATTCGATAGCACCCGTAGAGCATCGTGTTCTCGGACATTGCGATCCCGGCTCGGTCTCCAGGGAAGATGAACCCGCCGGGTGTCGCCTTCGCCAGCTCCTTTCGCCGCCTGAGGATCAGGACGGCCTGAGATGACAGCGGCACCAAATGCTCGCGCCTTTTCTTCATCCGCTCGGCGGGCACTCTCCACACCGGCTGCCTGCCATCCAGATCCTCGATCTCGCTCCAGACCGCAAAGCGAACTTCACCAGTGCGGGCCCAGGTCAGCAGGGTGAACATCATGGCGTCGCGGGTTCGATCACGCCTTCTGCTTCCATCTTCGCCGTCGTAGCCGGCGATGGAACGAACGAGGTCAGGCACTTCATGGAGCGACACCCGCGCCATGTGCTTCACTCGCGGCCGAGGCTTGAGGGCACCTAAGAGGTGGACGGTCGGATTCTCGCGCGCCCAGCCGTTTGCGATCGCGAATCGATAGACCTGGCTCACGCACTGGTTGGCGCGCCGGCTGATATCGAGAGCCCCCCTCGCCTCGATCTTTCTGATCATGGCCAAAATCTCTGCCACGGCTACCTCAGTGAGGGGACGGTGGCCGATCACAGGAAAGACATCGCTTTCCATCCGGCTCAGTACCCGTCTGGCGTGAGCGGCATTTAAACTGTCCGAACGATTGGCGTGCCACGCACGGGCCGCCTTCTCAAAGGTGCGCTCCGCAACCTCCTGCTCCTCGGCCAGTACCACCCCTGGATCTCGGCCCTCGGCAAGGCAGACCCTCGCCTCGTCGCGCTTGGTCCGCGCCGCGGCGAGCGGAACGTCGGGGTATTTTCCGAAGCTCAGGAGCTTTTCCTTCGCTGCGAATCGGTACTTCATCCGCCACAACTTCGAGCCGTTCGGTTGCACATAAAGATGCAATCCGCCGCCGTCCGTCAGCTTGTATGCGCGGCTCCGGATCGCTGCGTATTTAACTTCAAGTTCCTTGAGAGCCATCTGGGGGTATCGCCTGTTGGGGGTGCCGGGCAAAAATACCCCCAATTCCACCCCCAATTCAAATCGACGTGAGCGGTCCCGCATGGACGCGAACGGACGTCAGCGCACCTATGCGGCCGCTGTAAGTAGCTGATTTTATTTTGAAAAAAGGCGTTTCCGGATGTCTGCGGACAAAGCTGGACTACCGCTCAAAAGCGGGATTGGTAGCGGAGGAGGGACTCGAACCCCCGACACGCGGATTATGATTCCGCTGCTCTAACCAGCTGAGCTACTCCGCCAAACCAGGGCCGCCACGTGGGGGCCAGATCCGGTGCCTCGCATTGCTGCTGGGCAGGCCGCGTCCTCTAGGGGTAAGGTTTCCATCGGTCAACACCCAAAAATGCTTTTAGCCGCGAAAAGCTATCGAGCGGATCGGGCGCCACAATCCGTCCTCCCAGGCATGGACGCCGAAGCCTCGGAAACGGAAGGTTACCGGGCGCAAGCGCGGCTCCAGATCGGCCTGGAGCGCGCGGGCGGCGGCTGGTTCCACCTTGTTCTGGATCGTGATGTGAAGCCGCAGCGGCCGACTGTCCTGATCGGTGAGCAGCCCGTACATGCGCTCGGCGATCTGGGCATGCAATTCGACCATCTCAGGCGATTCGATGGCGATCGCCGTGCCGCCGCCCAGCTTCATCACGCCGGCGATCTGCGCTTGCGGCCTGCTTGCGCGGGCGAGCGTCCCGAGGACCTGCAACAATTCGGGCTCCACGCGCGGCGGAAGCGCATGGAACAGAGTGACGTGGGCGCGAAGGCGGTTCCGTTCGGCAGGATAGTGCGCGCGGCGCAGGCCGTCCGCCCAGTCCAGAACATCGGCAGGCAGTTCCGCCGTGACGAGCAGCGGCGCATTCGGCTTGCGCTCCGGCGGCAGGACCTCACCCTCGCGGTTCATGCAGTCTGCTCCTTCATTGCCGCGCCCTCCCCCGCCGTAACGGTTGTCAGGGCCTTGGCGCCAAGGCAAAATCGCCCATTCACCGTCCTGCGCGAAAGGAAGCGGGCATGAGAAAGTTCCGGGTCATCGCCGTTCTCATACTCTTGTGGAATCTTCTGGGCGATGCCGCCTATCTCATGCAGGCGACCGCCAATCTCGACGAGATTGCGCTGCGCGATCCGGTGCAGGCGCAGGCCTTTCGCGCAATGCCCGGCTGGGTCTGGGCAGCTTACGCCGTTGCCGTGTCGAGCGGCACCATCGGCGCGATCGTCCTGCTGATGCGGCGCGGCTGGGCCTGGGCGCTCTTCGCGCTGTCGCTTGTCGCCGTGGTGATCCAGTTCGGCTGGACCTTCCTCGGCTTCCACCTGCTCGGTGCGAAGGGACCGTCCTCCGCCGTGTTTCCACTGCTGATCGTGGCGGTCGCCCTCGCTTCGACGGTCTACGCCCGCCGCAAGCGCGCGGACGGGACGCTGAAGTAGCGCCCGCGCCGTCAGATCTCGCCGCGCGCCCGGCGGATCGCGAACCACTTCTTCACGTTCTCGTTGTGCTCCGAAAGGGTCGCAGCGAAAACGTGCCCGCCGGTACCGTCCGCCACCATGTAGAGGGCGTCGGTCTTCGCCGGATTGAGCACGGCGGCGATCGATTCGCGGCCGGGATTGGTGATGGGATGCTTGGGCAGACCGGCCATCGTGTAGGTGTTGTAGTCGTTGACCGCGCGGATTTCCGACTGGCGGATGCGGCGGCCTAGCGGCTTGCCCTTGGTGATCGGATAGATGATCGTCGGGTCGGCCTGAAGCGGCATGCCGATGCGCAGGCGGTTGGAGTAGAGCCCCGCCACCATGCCGCGTTCAGACGGCTTGCCGGTTTCCTTCTCAACGATGGAGGCCAGGATCAGCGCCTGTTCCGGCGTTTTGACGACCAGACCGGACGCGCGTTTGGCCCAAAGCTCTGCCAGGGTCTTCGTCATGGCCCCTTGCATGCGCCGCAGCAGGGCCGCGCGCGGTTCGCCATTTTCGTAGGCATAACTGTCGGACAGGACGGACCCCTCGTTCGGCGTCGAAACGTCGCCGCTGAGGTGCTCCTGCGCGTTCAGGCGCTCGTAGACCATGATCGAGGGCATGCCCTCGGGCACCATCACGAAGCGGCGGACCATGTCGTCGCTGGAAATGATCGCCAGCACGCGCGAAGCACTGGCATGGGCGGGAATGGCGAACTCGCCCGCCTTGATGCCGCTGCCGCCGCCGAAGACGCGGGCACGCAGCGTGAAGCCGCGCGCGCTGCGGATCACGCCCTGCTTTTCCATCCGTTCCGCCACGGCCGAGAGGCTGGCCCCGGCCGGAACGAGGAAATGCTGGTCCTTCTTGAGCGGTCCGGATCCGTACCAGCCTCCCACGAAGGACCACAGGGCGATCGCCGCCACCAGGCCGATGGCCGCGACGAGTATCCAGTTGCGCCGCGACATCATCGCCTTCAGTCCTTCTCGATCAGTCGATCTTGCGCATCACCAGGCTGGCATTGGTGCCGCCGAAGCCGAACGAATTGTTCAGCACGGCGCGCACTTCGCGCTTCTTGGCGACGTGCGGCACCAGGTCGACGCCTTCGCAGCCCTCGTCCGGATTGTCGAGATTGAGCGTGGGCGGCACGATCTGGTCGCGCAGCGCCAGGATGCAGAAGATCGATTCCACCGCACCGGCACCGCCGAGCAAGTGGCCGATGGCCGACTTAGTCGAGCTCATCGAAACGCCGCCGATGTCATCGCCGAACAGGCGGCGCACGGCGCCGAGTTCGATGGTGTCGGCCATCGTCGAAGTGCCGTGGGCGTTGATGTAGTCGATGTCGGCCGGGGTCATGCCCGCCTTCTTCAGCGCCATCGCCATCGAGCGATAGGCACCGTCGCCAGTGGGCTCCGGCGCGGTGACGTGGAAGGCATCGCCCGAAAGCCCGTAGCCGATCACTTCGCAGTAGATCTTGGCGCCGCGCGCCTTGGCATGCTCGTACTCTTCCAGCACGAGGACGCCCGCGCCCTCGCCCATGACGAAGCCGTCACGATCCTTGTCGTAAGGGCGGCTCGCCTGTTCGGGGCGGTCGTTGTAGCTGCTGTTGAGCGCACGGGCCTGTGCGAAACCGGCAATGCCGATCGGGCAAACGGTGGATTCGGCGCCGCCCGCCAGCATGATGTCGGCATCGCCGTCCTTGATCATGCGCGCGGCGTCGCCGATCGAGTGCGCGCCGGTGGAGCAGGCGGTGACGACCGCGTGGTTCGGGCCCTTGAGGCCGTACTTGATCGAGACCTGGCCCGAGATCAGGTTGATGAGGCGGCCGTGCACGAAGTGCGGCGATACACGGCCCGGGCCCTTTTCGGCCAGCACCAGCGATTCGCTTTCGATGCCCGGCAACCCGCCGATGCCCGAACCGATCGAGCAGCCGGCCATGAGCTTGTCTTCCTCGCTCATGTCGGTGAGGCCGGCGTCTTCCAGCGCCTGGCCCGCGGCGTCGATGCCGTAGACGATGAAAGGATCGACCTGGCGCTGGACCTTGTGGTCGACGCGCTTGTTGGCGTCGAAACCATATTCGTGGTCGGCCGGCTTCACCTCGCAGGCGATCTGGCACTTCTGGTCCGAGGCATCGAAGCGGGTGATCGGCCCTGCCCCGCTCTTGCTCGCAAGGATGTTGGCCCAGGCGGTCTCCACGTCGGCCCCGAGCGGGGTGACAAGACCAAGTCCAGTGACGACAACACGACGCATTCATGCTCTCCGAAAAAGCAATTTGGCCGAAAATGCGGCCGGTGCAAACCAGCCTGCAGAAACGGCAACAGGCCCGCCCCCTTAGAGGTCGAGCCTGTCGAGTTCAATCCGGTTATGAACCGGGATCACAGCCGCCCGCGCGCCGGCACCTGGCCGGCCTGCGCGAGAGTAGCCGAAAAGCCGGGCTCAGCCCTTGTTCTCTTCGATGTACTTGATGGCATCCGAGACGGTGCTGATCTTCTCGGCAGCATCGTCGGGGATTTCGACGCCGAATTCTTCTTCGAACGCCATGACCAGCTCGACGATGTCGAGCGAGTCAGCGCCCAGATCGTCGATGAAGCTTGCTTCTTCCGTCACCTTGTCGGCTTCGACGCCCAGGTGTTCGACGACGATCTTCTTAACCCGATCGGCGGTATCGCTCATTGAATAAACCCCTTCAAAAATTCGCGAGGTGTGAAATCTCGCCTGCCGCCCTAATGACTGGGGGCCGCGCTGGCAAGCCTCGCACGCAAGTTAGGATCACGACGTACAAGCGTCATGGCCCGATTTATCCACGACGCGTCCCTGTTTCCAGATTGTTTCCCGAAAACGGGGCTGCATCGTGACGGTTGAGGCGGCGGAGCAAGCCCCGCCGCCATGCAAAAATTCGAACGAACTCAGCTCTTCTGCGGTTCCACGACACGCATGTGCAGTTCGCGCAGCTGCCTGGATTCGGCCGGGCTCGGCGCGCCCATCAGCAGGTCTTCGGCGCGCTGGTTCATCGGGAACAGCGTGATTTCACGCAAGTTCTGCGCCCCGCAGAGCAGCATCACGATGCGGTCCACGCCGGCCGCCATGCCGCCGTGCGGCGGCGCGCCGTACTGGAAGGCGCGGTAGAGGCCGCCGAAGCGATCTTCCACGTCCTGCTTGGTCAGGCCCACCATTTCGAAGGCCTTGACCATCAGTTCGGGCGACTGGTTGCGGATCGAACCCGATGCGATTTCGTAGCCGTTGCAGACGAGGTCGTACTGGAACGCCTTGATCGTCAGCGGATCCTGGCCGTCCAGCGCTTCCATGCCGCCTTGCGGCATCGAGAACGGGTTGTGCGCGAAATCGACCTTCTTGTTGTCCTCGTCCCATTCGAAGAACGGGAAGTCGACGATCCAGCACAGCTCGAAGCGGTCCTTGTCGATCAGGTCGAGCTGCTCGCCGGTACGGATGCGGGCGAGACCGGCCAGCTTGGCAGCCTGCTCTTCCTTGCCGGCGGCGAAGAACACGCCATCGTTCGGGCCGAGACCCAGCGCTGCGATCAGCGCGGCGGTCTTTTCCTCGCCGTGGTTCTTGGCGATCGGGCCTCCGGGGACGCCGTCCTTGATGTTGATGTAGCCAAGGCCCGAATAGCCCTCGCCGCGTGCCCAGACGTTCATCTCGTCGAAGAACTTGCGGCTGCCGGCGCCGGCGCCCGGAGCCGGGATCGCGCGGATCACGCCGCCGTTCGCGACGATGCCGGCGAAGATGCCGAAGCCCGATTCGACGAAGTGCTCGGTCACGTCCTTGATGATCAGCGGGTTGCGCAGGTCGGGCTTGTCCGAACCGTAGTCCAGCATCGACTGGGCATGCGGAATGCGGCGGAATTCACCCGCGGGCGTCACCGGCTTGCCCTCTGCGAAGTCGGCGAAGACGCTCTGGAGCACCGGCTCCATGGTTTCCCAGACTTCTTCCTGGGTCACGAAGCTCATTTCGAGATCGAGCTGGTAGAATTCGCCCGGCAGGCGGTCTGCGCGCGGATCCTCGTCGCGGAAGCAGGGTGCGATCTGGAAGTAGCGGTCGAAACCGGCGACCATCAGCAGCTGCTTGTACTGCTGCGGCGCCTGCGGCAGCGCGTAGAACTTGCCGGGATGGATGCGGCTCGGCACCAGGAAGTCGCGCGCGCCTTCGGGGCTGGAAGCGGTGAGGATCGGCGTCGAATATTCGGTGAAGCCGATGCCTTCCATCTTGCGGCGCATGTCCGAGATGACCTTGGTGCGCTTGACGATGTTGGCGTGCAGCGTGTCGCGGCGCAGATCGAGGAAGCGATAGCGCAGGCGGATATCCTCGGGATATTCCTGCTCGCCGGCCACCGGCATCGGCAGCTCCTCGGCGCGGCTGATCACCGTGGCGGAACGGGCGTAGACCTCGATCGCGCCGGTCGCGAGGTTGGCGTTCACCGTGGATTCGGTGCGGGCCTTCACCACGCCCTCGATCGTCACGACCGATTCGACGCGCAGCGAATCGAGCAGTTCCAGCGCCGCGCTGTCGGTATCGGCCACCACCTGGGTCATGCCGTAGTGGTCGCGCAGGTCGACGAAGAGAACGCCGCCGTGATCGCGCTTGCGATGCACCCAGCCCGAGAGGCGAACGGTCTGGCCGACCTCGGCAGCGGTCAGGGCGCCGCAGGTGTGGGAGCGATAGGGATGAGTCATGGCGGGCTCGCGCTTCTTCTGATCGGAATTGAGTTGCAAGCCGAGGCCCCTAGTCGAGTGGCGCGGCGATTTCCAGAAGAGATCGGACCGTCATGCGCGTCCAGCGCCAGGTGGCTTGTGGAATCCTCGTGGATTCCCGTTCCTATCTCTCGACCAGGCGCGCGGGCGCTAACCTGAAATAAACCATTGCGGGTCCATACCCATCGGCAAAACGGGTCTTGCCGATGGATCACATGGACAATGCGCAGGCTTCGGGCACCGTCACGATCGACGGTATTCCGGAGAATCAGTTCCGCACCGCGATCGAGGCCATGCTCCGCGAGGGCCGGGCCGACGAAGCCGCGCGCCGCCTCAAGGACGAACTCGTCTTTCTCTGCGGCGAAGGCCTCCCCCTGCCCGCGCGTTTCCGGTTCATCGCTGCGCAGGACGTTTCCGTCAGCGGCTGGGCGCGCCTGATCGAGCGGATCGGCGAACTCGACCGGCCCGGAGACCCGATCACCGCGATCGGCATCGACATCTGCCAGGGACCGACCGAAACCGGGCGGCCCTTCTACGAAACCGCTTTCTATACCGACCGCGCCTGGCCCTTCTCTCGCGCCGGGCGAATCGACCTGGCAGCGGCCTGCGGGGCCGACAGCCCGGCGTGGCAGGGCGCTGCGGAAGACAATGGCGATACGCTGAATGTCACCGGCCTGGAGGACCTTCATGCCGTGATCGCCGCGATAGGCAAACTCTGCGAAAGCGGCATGGCCACCATCGAGGAGCAGCGTGCCTGCATCGTCGGGGCCTGCCATCTCGCGGTGCTGACTCATCAGGCCATCCGTGACGCGGCCATGGCCGAGGGCCTGCCGCGGCCCATGGCCCTCCTCGTCGGCAGCGACGGCGGCTATCCGGGCTTCGAGGCAGCGGCGCTCGCCGCCGCCGAAGGACCGCCCCGCAACGCGCCTCCCGCCGCGCCGTCCGAGCCGGCGAAAGACGCCCAGCGCCCCGCCGAACAGGCCGCGGCGATTCCCGGCGACAATTCCGAAGCCTGGCCCGAAGCCTGGCACCTGCCGCCGCCGGGCCTGCACGTCACCGGCACGCAGCTTCGCCGCCGGCTGGTGACCCAGGAAAGCATCGCCGAACTCGACGCAGAGGCGAGTCCGAGCCTCCTGAACAGGGTTTTCGGAGGCCTGTGGCGCAAGAAATAGGCAATTTCGTCATTTGTCGGAGAATTTGACGGGCTGGAAACATTGATCCCCCGCCCTGTTCGCGTTACCGCCACGGTCGAAATGAAAATCCACCCTCTGATAACGAAGACCGAAGACCTCGCCGCGCTGTGCGAACGCCTTGCGAAATCCGATTTCGTGGCGGTCGACACCGAGTTCATGCGCGAGAACACCTATTGGCCGGAACTCTGCCTCGTGCAGATCGCCAATACCGAGGAAGCGGCCGCGATCGATCCTATGGCAGTTGGGCTCGACATGACGCCCCTGCTCGACCTGCTGACCGACAACGAGGAGGTCCTGAAGGTCTTCCACGCCGGCGGGCAGGACGTGGAAATCATCTACAACGCTACCGGCCGCACGCCCCATCCGATCTTCGATACGCAGATCGCGATGATGGCGATCAGCCAGTCCGAGCAGATCGGCTATTCGAACCTGGTCGAATCGTGGATGGGCCTCACCATCGACAAGGGCGCCCGCTTCACCGACTGGTCGCGCCGCCCGCTGACCGAGCGGCAGATCGAATATGCGATCGGCGACGTTACCCACCTCTCCAAGATCTTCCCCAAGATCCTCAAGCGCCTGATGAAGACCGGGCGCGGCGAATGGCTCGACCAGGAAATGGAAAAGCTCGCCGATCCGGAGCACTACCGCAACGATCCCGCCCAGGCGTGGAAGCGGATCAAGGCCGCCGGCCGCAACCCGACGATGCTCGGCCGCCTCAAGGCCATTGCCGAGTGGCGCGAGCACGAAGCGCAGGGCAAGAACATCCCGCGCGGCCGTATCGCCCGTGACGAAACGCTGGCCGACATCGCCAGCCACCCGCCCAAGCAGCAGTCCGACCTCGCCAAAGTGCGCGGCCTTTCGCAGGGCTGGAAAGACAACGACATCGGCAAGCGCCTGATGAACACCATCGCCAAGGCCGAGCCGCTGCCCGATGACGAATTGCCCCCGCGCACACCCAAGGGCGCGCCGCTCGGCAAGGAAGGTGCGCTCGTCGCTGACCTGCTCAAGCTGCTGCTCAAGATCCGCGCCCGCGAGATCGACGTTGCCGCCCGCCTGCTGGCCCGCAGCGAGGATCTCGAACTGCTGGCCGCCGGCGTGCGCAAGAAACTGCCGATTCTCGAAGGCTGGCGCTACGGCGTGTTCGGCCGCGATGCGCTGGACCTCGTAGAAGGCAAGCTCGCGTTCGCCGTCGAGAACGGCAAGCTCAAGATGACCCGCGTCGAGGACGAACCGACGGACGAGGCCTCCGATGAGCCTTCGGACGCCGCCGCAACGGAAGAATAAGGCACGGCAGAAGTCCATCGTCCCGGACCCGATCCGGGACGATGCGCCTTTCCGCCTTCTTCCGGAAGCGCATTCAACAAAAGCAAACGCTTGGCGAACCTGCCGCGTTCATGCGATAGCCGGCGCGTGACCGTATACCAGCCCACGCTCAAGCAGCTCCAGTACCTCGTCGCCCTGCACGAACACGGGCATTTCGGCCGTGCCGCCGATGCCTGCTTCGTCTCGCAATCGACTCTGTCCGCGGGCCTGCGCGATCTCGAAGCGCTGCTGGGGGTCACTCTGGTGGAGCGCACCAAGCGCGCGGTGCGCTTCACGCCGCTCGGCAATGCCGTGGTGGCCAAGGCGCACCGCATCCTGCGTGAGACCGAAGAACTCTCCGACCTCGTCCAGTCCAGCGGCAAGCCGCTCTCCGGCGAAGTGCGCATGAGCGTGATCCCCACGATCGCGCCGTTCCTGCTGCCCCGCATGCTCCCGCGCCTGCGCCGCGAGCGCCCGAACCTCAAGCTGTTCCTGCGCGAGGAGCCCAGCCAGGCCGCCATCGAATCGCTGCACCACGGCCGCGCCGACTGCGTGCTCCTGGCGCTGCCCTATGCCACCGGCGAGGTCGAGAAGGAGACCATCGAACTCGACGCCTTCTTCGTCGCCTTCCCCAACGACGATCCGCGCAATCCGCCGGCCGAAGTCGGCCCCGAGGTGATCGACGAGCACCGCCTGCTGCTGCTGGAAGACGGCCACTGCCTCAAGGACCATGCACTTGCGGCCTGCAACCGCCCGGAACTGCGCGCTTCGGCAACGATGATCGGCACCTCGCTCCATACGCTGGTGCAGATGGTCGACAACGGCCTGGGGCTGACGATGCTGCCGGAAATGGCGATCGATGCCGGCATTCTGAACGGCACCAACGTCGTGGCCCGCCCGCTGCTCTCCCCCAACGCCAACCGGGAGATCGCGCTGGTCTGGCGCAAGAACTCGCCCCGGGCCGAGGAATTCCGTTTGCTCGCGGATGAGTTGCGCGCCGGATAAGCCGCGCGCCCGGTCCCGGGCGCGCGATCCGGGAAATCAGGCCTTGCGCCGCAAAGTCTGAAGGCCCAGCCCCAGCGCCGCGATTCCGGTGCCGAGCACGACGACGCCGGTCCAGCCCCAATTGTGCCACGCCACGGTCGCCGCGCCGGAACTGGCCGAGCCGGCGAAGAACATCGAGGCCATGTAGACGGTGTTGATCCGCGAGCGCGCCTCGGGGCGCAGGGCGTAGATGATGCTCTGGTTGGAGATCTGGCTCGCCTGGATCGCGAAGTCGAGAAGCAGCACGCCGACCACCAGGCCGATGATCGAGGTCCATAAACCGAACACGAGCCAGGACACCAGCGTGAGGGCGCTGGCAGCGACGATCACCGGATGAGGGCCGCGTCGGTCGGCGATCCGTCCCGCGACGGGCGCGGCCAGGACGCCGGCCGCCCCGAGCACGCCGAACAGCCCCGCCACTTCCGAACCGAGGCCGAAACGCGGCTCCTGCAAGTGCAGCGCCAGGATCGTCCAGAACACGCTGAACACGCCGAACTGGGTGCACTGGGTGAATGTCGCCAGGCGCAGGGCGGGAAATTCGCGCCAGAGATCGCGCAGCGAGGCTATCAGCCCCAGGTAGCCGAGCCCGCCCGATTGCGGACGGCTGCGCGGAAGCTGCCAGGCCATCAGCCCCGCGGTCAGCAGCGCCAGAGGCACCGCCAGCCAGAACATCGCGCGCCAGCCGAAAGCCGCGCCGACGAAGCCGGCCAGGGTTCGGCTCAGCAAAATGCCGCAGAGCAACCCGGCCATGACCGAGCCGACCACGGCACCACGCTTTTCTTCAGGCGCGAGATTGGCGGCGAGCGGAACGATCTGCTGCGCCACCGAGGCAAGCAGGCCGACGACCAGCGAGGCCGCCAGCACCGTGCCACCCGTGGGCGCGAGCGCGACCAGCGCCAGCGCGACCGAGAGCGCCAGGCACTGCAGCACGATGAGCCGCTTTCGCTCCAGCAGGTCGCCCAGAGGCACCAGCAGCAGCAATCCACCCGCGTAGCCGAGCTGAGTCGCGGTGGGGACGTAGGTGATCGCAGCGCCGGAAAAATCGCGCTCCATCAGCCCGAGCATGGGCTGGCCATAATAGATATTGGCCACGGTCAGCCCGGCGGAAACGGCCAGGGCAAAGACCATGGAGGGGCCGAACGCGCGCTCGCGGCCAGATCCGCCGCCCGGTGCTCCGCCCTGTTCCTCACCGGACGGCAGCTTGCGAAATGAGGCGGGGTTGGAACGAGGCGACGCGGAGATGGGATTATCCTTCATGAAGAGTCCCCCCGAACCGGAGCGCCCTGCCGGGTCAGCGCGCTTGTGCCAAACGCAACGAGTTCAAGCCCGATAGCCAATTTTGCAATAGAGCGCCGCCGAAAACGAGGCCGGCGCGGGCCTTCAGTCCATGTGCTTCAGGCCGACGCGCAGATAGTCCCAGCCGGTGATGAGCGTCAACGCGGCCGCAGCCCAGAGCGTGGTGAGCCCGACGGTATGCGGGATATTGACCTCCACCGCGCCCAGGTCGACGTTCCACCATGGCATCGCCGCGCCCAGGATCAGGGCGCCGAGCGAAACCAGCTGGAACGTGGTCTTCCACTTGGCAAGGCGGCTTACGGGCACGGAAACCTGAAGCCCGCCCAGGAACTCACGCAGGCCGGATACGGCAATCTCACGCACCAGGATGATGAGACCGGCGATCACATGCATGTCGCCGACGTAGGGCCCGGTGAGAATCCCCTGCGCCGTCAGCACCAGGATCACGGTGGCTACCATGATCTTGTCCGCGATCGGATCGAGGAACACGCCCAGTTTCGACACCGTGCCGCTTGACCGGGCGAGATAACCGTCGAAATAGTCGGTTATGCCCATCAGGCAGTAGATGCCGAAGGCAAGGCCATAGCCGAATTCCCATCGGGGCCACCACAGCAGGAAGCCCAGCAGGGGGAGCGTGACGATCCGCGAGAGCGTGAGGATATTCGGCAAGGTCAGCATGTTCTCTAGCCCATAGCGTCGATTCTCGCGTTTGAGAATTGGCTTGTGATCGGGTGCCGCGTCATTTCCGCCCGACCACCTCGGCCTTGCCTCGATCGGCGTGGCGGTGTTTGTTGCCGGGGCATTTCCACAGGGCCCGCAGGCGGCCGCACCCCGGCAAAAAAGGCCGGGTCGGCGCCTACAGGGGTTGTGCCCTCGCCCTACCGCATTAAGTGTCGCCGCAACGATGAAGCGAGGCCGCCGAATTTTTCCGACATGACCACGACCTCCCAACTCATCCGGGCAAGACGATTCCTGCCCCTCTTCGTCACCCAGTTGCTTGGCGCGTTCAACGACAACCTGTTCAAGAACGCGATGGTGCTTTTCGTCGTCTACGGCGTCTACAATTCGGAAACCGCCGAGGCCCGGTTCAGCGCGCTCGCTTCCGGCATCTTCGTGATCCCCTTCTTCCTGCTCTCCGCCCTCGCCGGCCAGATGGCCGACATGCGGGACAAGTCGCGAATCATCCGCATCGTCAAGTTCTGCGAGATCATCATCATGGTGGTCGGCGGGACCGGGCTTGCGCTCGCCTGGCAGGGTATCGCGCTGCACACGGTGGCCATCCCGCTGATGCTGCTGGCGCTGTTCGCCATGGGCATCCATTCGACGTTCTTCGGCCCGATCAAGTACGCGATCCTCCCCCAGCACTTGCGCGATGACGAAGTGCTGTCAGGCACCGGGCTGGTGGAAGCCGGGACTTATATCGCCGTGCTGGCCGGCACGATCGTGGCGGGCTGGATCAGCGTGGATACCGCTGCCATCACCGTGGTGATCATCGCCGGCCTGGGCTATTTCGCGGGCCGCCAGGTGCCGCCCGCACCGCCGCAGGGCAAACCGGAGCCGATCGACTACCACGTCATCCGCTCCTCCATCCACCTTGTGCGCACGACGATGAAGGACCGCCGGGTCTACCTGGCGATCTGCTCCATCAGCTTCTTCTGGGCGATCGGCACCGTGCTGTTCATCCAGTTCCCGCCCCTTGCCAAGAACATGCTCCATGCCAGCAAGGAAGTGGCCAGCCTGTTCCTGGTGATCTTCTCGGTGGGCGTCGCCATCGGTTCGGTAGCGATCAATGCCCTGCTCAAGGGTACCGTTTCCGCGCGCTGGTCGCCGCTATCGGTGATCGGCATGGGCCTGTTCCTGCTGGCGTTCCAGGAAGTCTGCGCGATCTGGCCGCCACACGAAGGGCCGGAAGTGCTGATGAACGTCGGCACGTTCGTGGTCCAGCCGCTGGCCGTGCCGCTGCTGCTCACCCTGCTCGGCATCGCCGTGAGCGGGGGCATGTTCGTGGTGCCGCTCTACGCCTTCCTGACGACTTTCGTCGACAAGTCGCAGACCGCCCGCACCATCGCGGCCAACAATATCGTGAATTCGGGCGCCATGGTGGTCGGTGCCATCGCCACCGGGCTGATGTCGCTGCTGGGCCTGCCCGTGGTCACCCAGCTTATGGTCGTGGCGCTGTGCTGCGTCGCTTCGGCCTGGCTGGGATACCTGCTGTACCGGGCCGAGCGCACCGCCAGACGTCCCTGATCTACAGCCCGATCTGGGCCAGGCCCTTCAGGCGATGAAGGCGACCACGGCGGCCAGGCTCACGCAATAGGCCGAGAGGAAACTGCGCCAGTCTCCGCCGGTCATTTCCCAAGCGGTCCGGGCCTCGGCATTTTCCGCGGCCTCCACGGCAGGGGGCCGCATGCCCCGGAAGACATGACGAGGCAGAGAGCGCCGGAAGGGATGGCCGGCCCGCTCATGAGTGAGGACGAGTGCGCGTCTTGACATGCTCCACATGGGACGCACCTTAAGACATTGTTTACCTTTGACCACTCGCCCGAAAGAGACATCCCGATCCGGGACGGTACTGCTGCCAGGCAGGCCATGAACGACCTTTAACAGGCGAAGATTCCTTGGTTTTCTGCCATCGCAGCGATCAAGGCCCAAACGAAAAAGGGCCGCCCTCGGGCGACCCTTTTCGAACGCTTCGGCATGGAGCCGAGGCGCGTGGTCAGATCCGGTCGCCGAGGGCGCCCTTGACCTTGCCAACGCCCTGCTGAAGCTCGCCCTTGGTTTCCTGGGCCTTGCCTTCAGCCTGCTGGGCCGGGTCGTTGCGAGCCTTGCCCGCGGCCTGCTTGGCGTTGCCGGCAATCTCGTTGCCCAGACCCTTGATGGTGTCCTTCAGTTCGCCCATGATCGGTACTCCTTTTCGGTTTCGGCAGAAATCCGCCGTCTACACGAACAAGAAACCGGACCAGGGCGCTGGAAGTTGCAGGCCGCTGCGCCGAAGCGTTCCGCAGCGGCGACGAATCTTTTCGCCTGTCTTTATCCGCCGGCCAGGGTCAGGATGTACTTCCAGTCTTCCGGCGTCACTTCCGCCACCGAAAGGCGCGACAGCCGGATCATTTCCATGTCGGCCAGCCTGGGATCGGCCTTGATCTGCTTGAGCGTGACCGGACGCGCCACCTTGCGCACCGGCTTCACTTTCACCGCCGCCCATTTGCCCTCCGGATCGGACGGATCGGTGAGGCCGGACTGGCTGATCGTGACGATGCCCACGATCTCCTTGCCGATGTTCGAATGATAGAAGAAAGCCTCGTCCCCCACTTCCATGGCGCGCAAGTTGCCCGCGGCGCGGTGGTTGCGCACGCCGTCCCAGGTGCCCTCACCTTCCGCGACCAGATCGTCCCAGCCGTAGGCATCCGGTTCGGACTTCATCAGCCAGTAGCGCTTTGCCATGAATCGCCTTTCGATTTTCGATTTGGGACGGAAGCTTCTATGGGGGCGGCATAGCGATTCAATCGACGGAAACAACATCGGTGATTCGGCCTTCCGCTGGAGGCGCCGGTCACCGCCCGCTTACCACGGGCCGCCGATCCTGTTGGAAGACCATGATGAACCTTGCCCAGATTCCCGTCCTCAGCCTCGCAGACGACCGCGCCGAATTCTCGCAGCGCATCGGCGAGAGCTTCCGCACTTTCGGTTTCGCCATGGTCCGCGACCACGGCATCGACCAGGCCCTGATCGACCGCGCCTGGGAGATGACCGCCGCTTTCTTCGCCCTGCCAGACGACGTGAAGCGCAGCCACTTCATCCCCGGCCAGGGCGGCGCGCGCGGCTATACGCCGTTCCGCACCGAAGTGGCCAAGGGTGCCACCGAAAAGGACCTCAAGGAGTTCTGGCACATCGGCCGCGACCTGCCGGCCGGCTCGCCCCTCGCCGCCTCGATGCCGCCCAATATCTGGCCCGGCGAAGTCGAAGGCTTCCAGGAGACCTTCACCGAACTCTATGCCCAGTTCGACAAGGCCGGCGCGGAAATCCTCTCGGCGATCGCCGTCTACCTCGGCCTCGACGCCCGCTGGTTCGATCCTGCTATCGAGGACGGCAACTCGGTGCTGCGCCTGCTGCACTATCCCCCCGTGGCGCAAGGCGCAGGCGGCGCCATCCGCGCGGGCGCGCATGAGGACATCAACCTCATCACCCTTCTTCTCGGCGCGCAGGAAGCCGGCCTGGAACTGCTGGGCAAGAACGGCGAGTGGCTGTCGGTCGCCCCGCCCGAAGGCGCGGTCGTCATCAACATCGGCGACATGCTCCAGCGCCTGACCAACCACGTCCTCCCCTCGACCACGCACCGCGTGCGCAATCCCGAGGGCGACCGCGCCGCGCACAGCCGCTATTCGATGCCGTTCTTCCTGCACTTGCGCAGCGACTTCCCGTTCAAGACGCTCGACCAGTGCATCACGCAAGAGAACCCCGACCGCTATCCGCTGAGCATCACGGCGGACGACTACCTGCAGGAGCGCCTGCGCGAAATCGGCCTCAAGATGTGATCGATCGGTGCTCCCGGAAGATCCCGGGAGCACCGCTGTCTCTGCGATTTAACCAATATTTCAGTCCACTGCGCTAAGGAACTCACCGGGGTTCAAGCAGGGGGTAACTGGAGTGACGGAAACGGAGGCCACACGATACGCCGTGGTTGGCGAGGCGACCGAAGCGGCGAACGAAGGCCCGGATAACGAGGCCGATCGCCCGGTGGACATCGTCGCGCTCGGTATCGTCACGGCCGCGATCCTGTTGTTCCTCGCCACCGGCGCGGCGATCGGTCCTTCGGTCGTGAAGTCGCTGACCGGACAAGGCCCAGCGCCCGACCGGTTCCTGGTCAACGCCTTCCTCCTCAACGTCGCCATCATCATCTTCGGATGGAGCCGCTATCGCCAGCTCTGCGAGGAAATCCAGCAGCGCAAGCGCGCCGAGCGGCACGCCCGCCACCTGGCGGAAACCGATCCCCTCACCGGCTTCCTCAATCGCCGCAGCTTCCACCGCGCGGTGGACGCCCTGATCCGCGAGGCCGCGCTGCGCGACCGGGCAGTGATGCTGGCGATGATCGACCTCGACAATTTCAAGCAGGTCAACGACTACAACGGCCACAACACCGGCGACCGCCTGCTCCAGGAATGCGCGCGCCGCATTTCCGGGTGCCTGCCGGATCGCGCCCTGATCAGCCGCATCGGCGGAGACGAATTCGCGGTTGCCGTGGAATTCGACCGGAGCCGGGTCGAGCGAATCGACCGCATCGCCGCCTCGCTGGTCGAGGCCATCGGCCAGAGCGTCTCGGTCAATTCCACCCCGATCGACGTGACGGCCTCGATCGGCCTGGCCCGTTCGGATATTCCCCGTTCGGATGCTCCCCGCTCCGCCCCTTCCGGCGAGCGGGCGCCGGGGCCCGATGCGCAGGCTCTGCTCGAGATGGCGGATATCGCCATGTATCACGCCAAGCGCCAGGGTCGGAACAGCTTCTACTGGTTCGAAACGGCCATGGCCGAAGAGATGCGCTTCCGCAGCGATCTGGAGTTCGGCATTCGCCAGGGCATCGCCAATGGCGAATTCGTGCCCTTCTACGAGCAGCAGATCGATCTCCAGACCGGCGAGCTGACCGGCTTCGAGATGCTGGCGCGCTGGAACTCGCCGCTGTTCGGGATCGTCGCGCCGGACATCTTCATTCCCGTGGCCGAGGACATCGGCGCAATTGCCGAACTCTCCGAACAGCTCATCGCCCGCGCCCTGGACGATGCGCGGGGCTGGGACGCGCGGCTGACGCTTTCGGTCAATATCTCGCCCCTGCAGATGCGCGACCCCTGGTTCGCCCAGAAGCTGCTGAAGCTTTTGGTGGAGGCCAGTTTCCCGCCCCATCGGCTGGAGATAGAGATCACCGAATCGTGCCTTCACCAGAACCTCACCCAGGTCCGCACGCTGATTGCCAGCCTGAAGAACCAGGGGATCAAGGTGAGCCTCGACGATTTCGGCACGGGGTTCAATTCGCTGGCAATGCTGCGCAGCCTGCCGTTCGACCGCATCAAGATCGATCGCAGCTTCATATCGGGCCTGGCCGAGAACAAGGACAGCATGGCCATCGTCCACGCCATCGCCCTGCTCGGCAAGGGTCTCGACCTGCCGGTCACGGCCGAGGGGATCGAGACCAGCGAAGTCCTGTCCCACCTCCAGCAATACGATCGCATCAAGGGCCAGGGCTATCTCTACGGCAAGCCGCGTCCCGCCGAGCATCTGGCCGAGTGGCTGGAAGGCATGGAGATCGTGGCCGATGCCGAAGCCGTCAGCGATCTTGCCGCCTTGCGCCGCCGCATCGAAGCCGCGCGCATAGACGAGCAGCGGGCCTCCGGCGCCGCGCCGGATCCGCAGGCCCGTCTGGCCTGAAGCGAGCGCCTCGCGGCTTTTTCTGGACCTCGCGCCCCGCAGCGCATAAATCGCCCGCCATGCGGATCGACTTCACCAAGATGCATGGACTGGGCAACGACTTCGTCGTGCTCGATGGACGCACCGCCGCGCTGCCGGTCGTGAACGCTGCGCTCGCCGCCGCGCTCGCCGATCGCCATACCGGCATCGGCTGTGACCAGCTCATTGTCCTCACGCCTTCCGATCGCGGCGACTTCCGCATGCGCATCTTCAATGGCGACGGCAGCGAAGTGGAAGCCTGCGGCAATGCCACCCGCGCGGTGGGCCTGCTGCACGGTCGGCCGGCCACCGTGGAAACGCTGGGCGGCATCGTCTCCACCACGCCCAGGGGCAGCGGCATCAGCGTCGAGATGGGCAAGCCCCGCTTCGACTGGAACGCGATCCCGCTTGGCTATCCGATGGACACGCGCAGCCTGCCGGTGGCCTGGGAGGAACTCGTCAATCCCATCGCCGTCAATGTCGGCAATCCGCACGTCATCTTCTTCGTCGACGATCCCTATGGCATCGACATGGCCCGGCTCGGCCCCCTGATCGAGAACGATCCGCTGTTTCCCGAGCGCATCAACGTGAACGTCGCAGCCGTGACGGCGCGCGACGCCATCACCCTGCGCGTCTGGGAGCGCGGCGCCGGACTGACACGCGCTTGCGGCACGGGCGCCTGCGCCACCGCCATCGGCGCCATGCGGCGCGGCCTGGTCGACCGCAAGGTCACCGTCACCCTTCCCGGCGGCCCGCTGGCCATCGAATGGCGAGCGGACGACGAAATCGTCATGACCGGCCCGGCCACCGAATCGTTCCGCGGCTCGTTCGAAACGGCGGACTACGGGATCCCAGATTGACTGTCGAAGTCCATTCGCTCGGCTGCCGCCTCAACATTTCCGAGAGCGAAACGCTGCGCGGCTTG
The DNA here is from genome assembly GCF_052113265.1 of Novosphingobium sp. YAF33. Taxonomy (NCBI): domain Bacteria; kingdom Pseudomonadati; phylum Pseudomonadota; class Alphaproteobacteria; order Sphingomonadales; family Sphingomonadaceae; genus Novosphingobium; species Novosphingobium sp. YAF33. Next base: position 86,572 of record NZ_JBFRCW010000015.1, on the reverse strand, counting down.
CTGCGCGGGGCCGAGGATCAGCCCGAAGGCCTGGTGGTCGTCAATTCCTGCGCCGTGACGGCGGAAGCCGTGCGCCAGACGCGTCAGGCGATCCGCCGCGCCCGCAAGGCCCACCCGGACGCGCGCCTGATCGTCACCGGCTGCGCGGCTGAAGTGGAACGCGCGATGCTGGCCGCCATGCCCGAAGTCGACGGCATCGTCGCCAACACCGCCAAGCTCGATCCGCGCGCTTGGAACGTCCCGCCAGCGCCCATAGCGCCTTCCCCCGGCCTGACCGCGCGGCGCGCCTATACGCGCGGTTTCGTGCAGGTCCAGAACGGCTGCGACCATGCCTGCACTTTCTGCGTGATCCCGCAAGGCCGTGGGCCCAGCCGCTCACGCACCGTGGCCGAAGTCCTCCACGACCTGGCCGTCCACATCGACGCCGGCGTCAACGAGATCGTGCTGACCGGCGTGGACCTCACCTCCTGGGGCGGCGATCTTCCCGGATCGCCCCGCCTCGGCACGCTCTGCGAAGCGATCCTCGCCCGCTTCCCCGGCCTGCCCCGCCTGCGCCTGTCCTCGATCGACGGCGCCGAAGTGGACGAGACGCTGTTCGCGCTGCTGGCCAGCGAGCCGCGGGTCATGCCGCATGTCCATCTCTCGCTCCAGCACGGCCACGACCTGATCCTGAAGCGCATGAAGCGCCGCCACAGCCGCGCCGATGCGCTGGAACTGGTCTCCGGCCTGCGCGCGCGCCGGCCCGAAATCGCCATCGGCGCCGATCTCATCGCCGGCTTCCCGACCGAGGACGAGGAAGCCCATGCCGCCAATCTCTCGATCATCGAGGAACTGCAGGTCGTCCACGGCCACGTCTTCCCCTATTCGCAGCGGCCCGGCACCCCGGCGGCGCGCATGCCGCAAGTGGAGGCCGCCACGATCCGGTCCCGCGCAGGCGAACTGCGCGAGAAGATCGCCGGAACCAGGGCGAACTGGCTCACGGGGCTCATCGGCCAGCCGCTATCCGTGCTTGCCGAAAGAGGCGCGAAAGGCCATGCGGAAAACTTCGCGCCGGTACGTCTCCCTGGGCGCCTGCCCGACCATGTGCAGCCCGGCACGCTGATCCGCGTTACGCCCGCAAGGGTAGTCGAAGGAATACTGGAATCATGAGTACCGATGGCCAGCAGGCTGACCGCGACTGGTCCGACCGCCTGTTCGGCGGCTTCCGCAAGACCTCGGAACGCCTGAGCGAGAACCTGTCCGGCATCGTCGGCAAGTCTAAGCTGGACGATGCCCAGCTCGACGCTCTCGAAGACGCGCTGATCATGTCGGACCTCGGCCCCCGCRCCGCCGCCCGTATCCGCGCCCGCCTGGCCGAGGAACGCTTCGAGCGGGACGCGGACGAACGCGCAATCATGGAAGTGGTCGCCCGCGAGATCGCGGAAATTCTGCGCCCGGTCGCCAAGCCGCTGGACGTCGTGGCCTTCCCGCGCCCGCAGGTGATCCTGGTGATCGGCGTCAACGGCTCGGGCAAGACCACCACGATCGCCAAGCTGGCGCACTTGTTCCAGGAGCAGGACTACTCGGTCATGCTGGCGGCGGGCGACACGTTCCGCGCCGCCGCGATCGGCCAGCTCGGCGTCTGGGCCGACCGTCTGGGCGTTCCGCTCATCAAGGGCCCCGAGGGCGGCGACCCGGCCTCCATCGTCTTCGATGCGGTGAAGGCCGCGACCGACCAGGGCATCGACGCCCTCATCGTCGACACCGCCGGCCGCCTGCAGAACAAGCGCGAACTGATGGACGAACTGTCCAAGATCCGCCGCGTGCTGGGCCGCCTCAACCCCGAGGCGCCGCACGATGTGGTGCTCGTGCTCGACGCCACCAACGGCCAGAATGCGCTTTCGCAGATCGAGATCTTCAAGGAAGTGGCGGGCGTCTCCGGCCTCATCATGACCAAGCTGGACGGCACGGCCCGCGGCGGCGTCCTCGTCGCGGCAGCCGAGCAGTACGGCCTGCCCATCCACGCCATCGGCGTCGGCGAGAAGATCGACGACTTGCGCCCCTTCAACCCGGATCTGCTCGCGCGGGTCATCGCCGGGATCGCCTGATGAACAGCCAGACCACGCCTGCCGAGAAACCCAAGAGTTCCTGGGTCAATCTCGTCGTCGATTTCGGCCCGCTGCTCGTCTTCTTCCTGGCCTATCGCCATTTCTCGCCGACCGGCGAGGGAGACACCATCGGCACGGTTTCCGCCGTGATCAAGGGCACCGTGGCCTTCATGGTCGCCACCGTGATTGCGCTGGGCATTTCGAAATGGCGCCTCGGCCACATCTCGCCAATGCTCTGGCTGACGACTGTGCTGATCGTCGGCTTCGGCGCGCTCACCGTGGTGTTCCACGATGCCTTCTGGATCCAGATCAAGCCCACCGCCGTCTACCTGATGTTCGCGGGCGTGCTGTTCTTCGGCCTCATGCGCGGCAAGCCCATGCTGAAATACCTCCTGCAATCCGCGTTCGAGGGATTGAACGAGGAAGGCTGGATGAAGCTTTCGCGCAACTGGGCCTGGTTCTTCCTGCTCCTGGCCGTGGTCAACACCGCGCTGGTCTTCACCGTCAGCTTCGACACCTGGCTCCAGGCCAAGCTCTGGGGCTTCACCGTGCTGTCGTTCGTCTTCACGTTCTCGCAGCTGCCCATGGTGCTCAAGCACGGCATGGGCGAGGCTGCGAAGGAAGAAGTGATCGAGAACCCGCCGCACGACTGAGCGGAGCGGGCGGGCAGCGGCAAGGCCGCCGCCCGCCCCGTCAGCCGACCGAGCGGCAGTCCTTCAACAGGAGGATGTGGTCAGTGGGGCTGAAATTGTCGTAGACCCCGCTCATGCGAATGGTCTTGCCGGGCTTCAGCTGCAGGGTGAACGCGGCCTGCCCTTTGGCCATGACACAGGCGATATCGGTCTTGAATGCCGCCTGGCCCGGCAGGCGGATGGCCTGCTCGTAAGGCTGGGGGATCTTGTAGGTGACGATATAGTCGCCCCGATCCTTGGCGATCTCGCCCACCATGCCCTTGATGATGAAGCTCTTGTTTTCATAGCGCAGCGGAATGGCCGCGGCATTGCGTTCGGTATCCTTCGAGATCTGCTGCGACAGCGAGAGCGCGTCCATTTCGAGCGGCGGCGCGGTGCTGACGGCCTTCATGCCGCTGCTGGCCGCCGCCAGACCGGCCTTGCCGCCCTTGAGGCCGCCGAGCATCTCGCACATCTCGGTCTTGGCCGCCTCTGCCGGCACCGTCTGCCCCCCGCGCAGCTTCGCTTCCATCTGCACGGTGCCCTGCCCGCCGGCATTGGTGGCAGTGATCGTGATCGGGAAAGCGCGCGCCTTGCCGGTCTGCGGCTGCTCGATCAGCATGGATCCGTCTTCCGGCTCGGCGACGATCACGTCGTAGCCCTTGGCCGCGACGATTCCCCGCATTTGGCCGATGGCGCTGGCCGGTGTCAGGTCGGGAACGGTCACCGTGGCGGTGAAGCGCATGCCGCTGAGAATGGAGCCGGCCTTGGCGAACGTCTCGTCGCAAGTCGCCGCTTTCGCGCCGGAGGACAGCGCCAGCGCCGGAAGGATCAGGGCCGCACCGGCCGAGAGGTAACAGGAACGCATCTCACCCCCTTGTTGGAGAAGTAAAGTTGCGTCCTATCAGACCGTTATGTTTGAAACTGATGACAAATACCGTCAACAGGGCCGCAAGGATGCCGCCCCTGCCCGCATGGCTCAGATTTCCAGCTGGCTGCCCAGTTCGACCACGCGGTTGGTCGGCAAGCGGAAGAACTCCATCGCGCTGGCCGCATTGCGCATCATCCAGGCGAACAGCTTTTCGCGCCAGATCGCCATGCCGGGCTTGGCCGAGGGAACCAGGGTCTGGCGCGAGAGGAAGAAGCTGGTCTTCATCATCTCGAACGGGCCGCCGCACATCTCGGAATGCGCGAGCGCGGCCGGAATGTCGGTCTCTTCCATGAAGCCGTAACGCAGCGTCATGCGATAGAAGCCCTGCCCCAGGTCGGTCACCGAATAGCGTTCGGCCGGCTCGACATAAGGCACGTCCTGAACTTCGACCGTCAGCACCACCACGCGCTCGTGCAGCACCTTGTTGTGCTTGATGTTGTGCAGCAGGGCCGAAGGCACCCCGGCATTGCTCGAAGCCATGAAGATCGCCGTGCCCGGCACCCGCGCCGCCGAGCCATGCGCGCTCTTGGCGAAGACGTTGAGCGGCAGGGCGGCCTCGGTCATGCGAACGCGCATGAGGCGGCGGCCCTTGTTCCAGGTCGTCAGCAGGGTGAAGGCGATGCCGCCGATCAGCAGCGGGAACCAGCCGCCGTCCGGCACCTTGGTGGCATTCGCCGCGAAATAGGCGCCGTCCACGACGAAGAAGGTGACGATCACCGGGATCGCCATCCACAGCTTCCAGCGCCAGAGCACGATCAGCAGCACCGCCATGAGGCAGGTGTCGATCAGCATCGCGCCGGTCACCGCGATGCCATAGGCCGAGGCGAGGTTCGACGAGTTCTGGAACACCAGGACCAGCACGATCACGCCGGTCATCAACGCCCAGTTGACGAAGGGAATGTAGATCTGGCCCACCTCGTGCTCACTGGTGTGGCGAGTGGAGAGACGCGGGATGAAGCCGAGCTGCATCGCCTGGTGAGTGATCGAGAAGGCGCCCGAAATCACCGCCTGGCTGGCGATGAAGGTGGCGCAAGTGGCCAGGATCACCAGCGGCAGACGCAGGTTTTCGGGCGCGAGGTTGAAGAATGGGTTCTTCATCGCCTCTGCCGCGGCCGAATCGTCGAGCCCGAGGATCATCGCCGCCTGGCCGAAGTAGTTGATCAGCAGGCACGGCATGACCACCCCGAACCACGACAGGCGCAGCGGGCCGCGGCCGAAATGGCCCATGTCGGAATAGAGCGCTTCCGCGCCGGTCACGGCCAGCACGACCGAGCCCAGCGCCAGGAAGCCCAGGACCTTGTCGGTCATGAAGAACTGGATGGCGTACCACGGGTTCAGCGCCACCAGCACTGACGGCATCTGCACGAGATGGTAGATGCCGAGAATGGCGAGCACGGCGAAATAGACGATCATCACCGGCGCGAAGAGCGCGCCGACTTTGGCGGTTCCGCTCTTCTGGATCACGAACAGTGCGATCAGCAGCACCAGCGCGATTGGGAGCACCAGCGGCGCCAGTCGCGATTCGACGACAGTGAGGCCCTCGACCGCGGACAACACCGAAACGGCGGGTGTAATCATCGAGTCGCCGTAGAACAGCGAGGTCGCGAAGACGCCCAGCAGGACCACCAGCGAACCGTAGCGCGACTTGCGGATCGCGCCCGAGATCAGCGCCACGAGCGCCAGGCTGCCGCCCTGCCCCTTGTTGTCCGCCCGCATCAGGATGCCCACGTACTGGACCGACACGACCAGCGTCATCGACCAGAAGATCAGGCTGACCACGCCGAGAACGTGCAGTTCGTCGATCGCCAGCGGGTGCGGGCCGACGAAGGTTTCCCGGAAGGCGTAAAGCGGGCTGGTGCCGATGTCGCCGAAGACGACGCCCACGGCACCGAGCGCGAGCTTGGTTATGTTGCCGGAACCATGTCCACCCGCGGCGGGGGCTTTATGCCCCGTCGCCGGATCGATCACCGTCGGAACGACAGCCGTGTCCGAACTTGCATCACTCATTCCAGCGCCCCGTAATGGCTTTGCCGCGTCGGCATTTCACCCCCGCAACAAGCGCCCGCCGTTAGCAGCATGATCGGAGCCTAGCAACGACCGTTAGTTGAAGGTTCATCGACGCGGCGGCATGGGCTGGGGATTCCGCGATGGCGGCGTCCGCTCTTTCATGGGCTCAGGCCCGGATTCCTGGGCCTGAGGTTCTTGAGCCTGAGCATCTTGACCTTTGGCATCCGGTGCCCGCCGGGTCTGCTCCTCCGCCTGTACGGCCGACGGCGATTGGCTGGCGATGAAGACATCGAGCCGCTGAAGCTGCTGCGCCACTGACACCCGCCAGTCCGCATCCTTGGGCGCCGTCTTCAGCAGATCGGCCCATAATGCGCGCGCCTGTGTCAATTGACCGGACTGAGCCATGGCCAGCCCCAGGAAATAAGGCGGCCCGGGCGCCTTCGGATCGGCCTTGACGGCCCGCCGGTAGGCATAAAGCGCGGGCGGCGTCAGCACGCCTTCCGAATGGGCGACAAGGACGTTGCCCAGCGCCAGCCAGGCTTCGGAATCCTTGGGATCGTCCTCGATAGCCCCGCGCAGGAGCTGCGCGGCGTCGGCATAATGGCCATTGCGGGCCAGCCCGTCGGAAATGATGACCCAATGGTTGCTGGTGGGGATGCCCTGGTCGCGCAAGCGGGCACGGGCCTCCACGAAGAATTGACCAGCTTCCGGATTCTGCGCGTCCGTGGCTTCCTTGGGCGCTCCGGCTTCGCCGGGCCGCCCCTGAGCGGCATAGCCTGCCGCCCCCAGCATCAGTGCCGCCGCCACCGCCTCTCGGCCGCCCTTCGGCGCCTTGAACAGGAAGACGATGGCCAGGAAGGACAGGATGGCCAGCAAGGCGACGAAAACCCAGGTCATCGCGCCTCTCCCCGGCGAAAACGCTTGCGCAGGAGCAGCGCGGCCAGCCCGATCAGCACGACCGGCAAGGCGAACAGCGGCCAGGTCAGCGAGGTAAGCTGCGGCGCATAACTGACGTAGTCGCCATAGCGCTCGATCAGCCAGCCGCGAATCGCCTCGGGCTGCTCGCCGGCAGCGATTCGCTCGCGCACCAGCGAACGCATGGACCCGGCGATGGGCGCATCCGAATCAGCAATCGACTGGCCCTGGCATTGCAGGCAGCGCAGCGTTTCCATCAGCGCCTGCGCCTGCTGTTCCTTGGCGGGATCATCCAGCTGGCGATAAGCGAATGGCGCCGTGGATTGCTCTTCCTGCGCGGCCGCGGGCACGGTCAGCCAGAGCGCCATCGCCAGGGACAAAGTCGCCAGGGACAAGGATGCCGGGCGCCGCGTCACTGCGACGCCTCTTGCAGCTTTGCCAGGATCATCGCGACATGCTCGGGGCGTATCTCACCGATGTGCTGGTAGCGGATGACGCCCCGCCCATCGATCACATAGGTTTCGGGCACGCCGGACGAGCCCAGCGCCAATTGCACCTTGCCATCGTCGTCCGCGCCGATCCGTTGATAGGGATCGCCGTTTTCCTTGAGAAAACCGGTCAGCGCCTCGGTGCTGTCGCGCACCGAAATCCCCACTATCGGCACCCCCGCTCCGGCCAGAGCGCGCAATTGCGGTGCCTCGACCCGGCAGGGAATGCACCACGAGGCGAAGATATTGACGAGATGCGGCTTGCCGGTGGCGATGTCGGCGCTGCCCAGGCCCGGTCGGTCAGGCAGGGCGGGCGGCAGCGCGAACGCCGGCATCGGCTTGCCGATCAGGGTGCTGGCGACCGTCCGGTCCGCCGGCCGGAAGAGGCCGATCGTGACCAGCGCCGCGAAAGCCAGGAACAGCCCCAGCGGCAACCAGATCGCCCAGGCAGGCGCCTTGGTTCGCACAGGCGGGCTCATGGCTCCTCGCCCTCCTGCGCGCGCTGCAGATCGGCCATGCGGCCCCGGCGATAGGCGATCTTCTCGCGCGCGAAAATGCGGCGCAAGTCGCTGGCGACGCGGCCCAATAGAGCCAGCACCCCGCCCAGGGCGATGAGCACCCCGCCCAGCCAGATCAGCGGCACGAAAGGCTTCCACCACAGGCGCAGCTGCCAGCGGCCGTCATCCGCCTCGCCGCCAAGCACCGCGTAAAGCTGGCCGTTCCAGCGGGTGAGCAGCGCCGATTCGCTGGTCTGCTGCGGCGGCGCCCAGAAGCTGCGCGACTGCGGGTCGAGCTGCGTAACCTTCCCGTAGTCGCCATAACGCACCAGCAGTCGGGCTTCGAGAGCGGTCCAGTTCGGACCTGCCATGGGCTCCACCGCGTCCAGCTTGATCTGCCACGGTCCCACGGCCGTCGCGTCGCCGGCTTTCACCGCAACCAGCTTCTCGACCGAAAATGCGCTCTCGCAGCTCATCCCGAACAGCGAAACGGCAATCCCGAAGTGCGCGAGAACCATGCCCCAGATCGGCAAGGGCGTGCGGCGCAAGTTGCGGCCCTTGAGCGGCAGCACGCTCGCCCAGCCAAGCCCCAGCGCCAGCGCAAAGCCGAGCGTGGGCAGGAGACCGACGCCGCCGACCACCACCATGGCGATGATGCCCGCCGCCACCAGCATCACCGGAATGACCAGCGACCGGCCGACCCGGGCGAACGAATCGCGCCGCCAGCGCAGCATGGGGCCGACGGCCAGGATCACCAGCATCGGCACCGCGAAAAGCGCGCCCATCGGGTTGAAATAGGGCGGTCCGACGGAGACTTTCGCGCCCATCGTCTCAGCCACCAGCGGGTAGAGCGTACCGAACAGGACGATGCCCAGGATTGCCGAGAGCATGACGTTGTTGAACACCAGCGCGCCCTCACGGCTGACGAGAGCGAAACGCTCGCCTTCGGTGACGGTCCCGGCCCGCAGCGCGAAGAGCGTCAGGGCGCCGCCGATATTGATCGCCAGCAGAGCGAGAATGAAAGAACCGCGCTGCGGGTCCACAGCGAAAGCGTGCACGCTGGTGAGAATGCCGGAGCGCACGAGGAACGTGCCGATCATCGACATCGAGAAGGCCACCACGCCCAGCATCACCGTCCAGGCCCTCAGCGCATCGCGGGATGCCAGCACGCTTACCGAATGGAGCAGCGCCGTCGCCGCCAGCCAGGGCATCAGGGAAGCATTTTCCACCGGGTCCCAGAACCACCAGCCGCCCCAGCCCAGCTCGTAATAGGCCCAGTAGGAGCCGGCCGTGATGCCCAGCGTCAGGAAAATCCAGGCGCCCAGCACCCAGGGCCGCATGGCACGGGCGAACGCCGGGCCGACCTGCCGCGTGACCAGCGCGCCGATGGCGAAGCTGAAGGCCACCGAAAGACCGACATAACCGAGGTAGAGCGTGGGCGGATGGAACGCGAGCCCAAGATCCTGCAGCAGGGGATTAAGCCCATTGCCTTCCTCCGGGACCGGGGAAAGGCGGTCGAACGGGTTGGAGGCGATCAGCAGGAAGGCATAGAAGCCCAGGCTGACGAAGGCCTGTCCGGCCAGGGTCGCCAGCATGGTCGGCTCCGGCAGCCGCCGTTCCACGAGCGCGACGAAGCCACCGGCCAAGCTCATCACCGTGACCCAGAGCAGCATCGAGCCTTCGTGATTGCCCCAGGTTCCCGCCACCTTGAAGATCAGCGGCTTCAGCGAGTGCGAGTTCATCGCCACCAGCTTCACGGAAAGATCCGTCGTCGCGAAGACGGCGATCAGGCAGAGGAAGGCGATCAGCGCCAGGACGCCCTGCACCGCCGCCACCGGCCGCACGATCCCGCCCAGCGAGGAGCCGCGCCCGGTCAATGCCAATATGCCTGCCAACAATTGCAGGCCGGCCAGCGCCGCGGCCATCCAGAGGGCGGCAAGTCCGAGTTCGGCTATCATCGCGCGTCGCTCATTTCGTCTCGCGCATCACTTGCTCGGCCTGTTCCCTGCTCATGTCCTTCATTTCGCGCGGCACATAGTTCTCATCATGCTTGGCCAGGAGATTGTCCGCCTGGAACGTGCCGCCGGGATCCAGATGCCCTTCGGCCACGACGCCGGAGCCTTCCACGAAGAGCGAGGGGACGATCCCTTTGAAGCGCACCGGAACGCGTGCTTTCCCGTCTTCCACGGCAAAGGCGATCGTCACGCCGTCAGCCTCGGTTTTCAGAGAGCCTTGCGCGACCATCCCGCCCAGCCGCACGGCGCGGCCGGGCTCGGGCGGTTTGGCCACGATCTCGGCCGGTACGTAGAAATAGCTGGCCTGGTTGCGCAAGGCCCAGGCCGCCAGCAAGGCAGCGCTCACGAGAACGACCAGCGCCACGGCCAGGAGGACCAGCCTCTGGTGCTTCGCCTTGATCCCGCCGGGGCGGACATGGGCCGTCTGCGCCATGCTCAGCGCTTCCTCGCATCGTCGCGGCGCTTCTCCGCACGACGCATCGACAGCAGCGACCATGCCGCCATCGTCACGGTCGCACCGATCCCGACCACATAGGCCGCGGCCACGAAGATCCAGGGGTCCATCGCCTCGCGCATCAGTTCCTCTTATCCGGCATGACTGTCACCAGGCCTCGCTCAGGGCCTTGCGCCGCAAGCGCGCTTCGGCTTGCTGGTTTGCCAGGATCGCGCGCATCCGCGCCAGGACGCAGCCTGCGAAAAGCAGTGTGAAACCCAGCATTGCCAGAAGCAGCGGCCAGAGGAAATCGCCGGCCATCGCCGACTTGCCCAGGCTGATGCTGGGTGCCTGGTGCTGGCTGTTCCACCAGATGACCGAGTAGTGAATGATCGGAATGTTCACGGCGCCCACCAGGCCGAAGATGGCGGGTGCGCGGTTCTGGCTGCCGTCGGCAGCCTCGCTCGCCTGCGAAAGCGCCATCCAGCCGAAGTAGAGGAAAAGCAGCACCAGCATGCTGGTCAACCGGCCATCCCAGACCCACCAGGTGCCCCAGGCCGGCCGTCCCCATAGCGATCCGGTAATCAGGCAGACCGCGGTAAACACCGCCCCGGGCACTGCGCAGGCACGCGCGGCTATGCCCGCGAGCGGGTGGCGCCAGACGAGTTCGGTAAAGCTGGCGGCCGCGATTCCCATCCATCCCGCCATGCCGAGCCAGGCGGCCGGGACATGGAGATAGACGATGCGAACGGTTTCGCCTTGCAGACGCTCTGCCGGGCCGAAGAACAGCCCCCACCCCAGAGCGCCGAAAGCCACGGCGAATCCGATGCCCATGCAAAGCGGCATCAGCCATCGGGCGATGCGCAGGAACCGGGCGGGATTGGCAAGGCCGTGCATGGTCGAAGGCGTTCTATCGTCCGCAGGGAAAGGAGCAAGTGGCCTACGTCAAAGCATCGGGAATTTCACCCGGCATTTGATCCATATGGCGATAGAAGAAGGAGAAATGGGGCGATTGATGGGGTTCGAACCCACGACCTCCGGTACCACAAACCGGCGCTCTAACCAACTGAGCTACAATCGCCACACGGCAAACGCGGTTTGAAACGACGCGTCTTCCGAAGTCCGCTCCGTTTCGCTTTGCAGCGACCGTTGCGGAGGGCGCCCTTTGCACAAGGTTTGCCCTCTTGCAAAGCAAAAAATTGGATCAGGCCGAAACTCATGCAATTTTCTCGCCCGGAGCGGCCCGCTAAGGGTGCAGCATGAAGTCTCCCGGCGAATCATCTGCTGACATCCTGCTCTCGCGCCATGGCGTGCAGCGCTTCCCCTCATCGCGGCTGGACCTCTTCGTCCTGCGCGCGTTTCTTTCCGGGGAGGAATGCGACGCTCTGCTTGCCATGATCGAGGCGCAGCATCGGCCCTCGACGATCGCCAACTACAACGGTGACGATGCCTTCCGCACCAGTTCGACTTGCGATCTTTCACCCGAGGATCCCGCCGTGGCGGCTCTGGCGGACAAGCTGGCGCAGTTGTCGGGCATCGACATCGCCCACGCGGAGCCGCTCCAGGGCCAGCGCTACGAGGTGGGCCAGGAATTCAAGGCACACACCGACTACTTCGAGCCTAACAACAGCGACTACGACAAATACTGTTCGGTCGCGGGCCAGCGGACCTGGACTTTCATGGTCTACCTCAACGATGTTGAGGCCGGCGGCGCCACGCGGTTCAAGGTGATCGACAAGCTCATCCAGCCCGAGCGCGGGAAGCTGATCGCCTGGAACAACCGCCGCGCCGACGGTACGCTCAATGCCGCCACGCTCCATCACGCGATGAAAGTGCGCAAGGGCTACAAGTACGTCATCACCCAGTGGTACCGGGAAAAGCCCTGGGGCTGAGCGGGGAGCAGCCCAGGAAGCGCGCCCCGCTCACCGGGATCACTTCGGAGCGCTGATCACCGCGCAGGCAATGCGGCCACCGGCGTTGCCGGCAGGCTGGCTGGTATAGTCGTCGGGATCGGCGTGGATGACCAGCGCCGAACCATCCGCATCGGCCAGTGACTTGGCGCCTGCGGCCAGCGTCACGCCGGTATTCAGAACCTGCGCCTTCAGCACGCCGTCCGCGCCGACGTGCTGGTTCGGCATGTCACCGCCGTGCGGCCCGCCCATGACCATCAGGCCGTGCTTGTGGTCGCCGCCCGTGAAGTGACCACCGGCCGTGGTGAACTTTTGCGCCGGTTCGCACACGCCCTTCTCGTGGAAGTGGAAGCCATGGTCGCCGGCAGGAATCCCCTTGAGATCGGTGGTGACGAGCACGCCGCCCGCCGTGTCCTGAAGCATGACGGTCCCCATCGGCTTGCCGTCCAGGCCGATGACATCGGCGTGAACCATCGGCGCGGCCGCTGCGGTGTCCTGAGCCTGCACCTGTCCGGCGAGAGCGGCGCTGGCCACGAGTGCGGCGCCACAGGCGGTCAGGATACGGAAGTTACGGTTCATTGCGCTTCTCCATCTGCAAGCCGGCAAACCGGCATCTGCCTCATTCCATCAGGACCGGCCGGAGATTTTGGTTCCGATCGCCCCACGGTGACTGTCCGTTAACGGTATTGACGGAAATTGGCTCCGAATTTTCAACGGTACGCCAAGGACATCGCACAGTGAACGCATCGCTCGCAAGGCTCATGCCCAGCCCCGCGCGGGCCCGCGACGACCGGCGCCGCGAACACCGGCACGTCACTTGCTACGATGCCACGCTGGAATCGGCCCGCGGCGGCCCCGCATCGGTCCAACTCGCCGACGTCTCGTCCCATGGTTGCAGCGTTCGGGGCGACGCGGACTGGCTGCGCCCAGGCGCATTCGTTTCGATCCGACTGGAAACCGGCGCGCCCGCGCTGCAGGCAATCGTGCGCTGGGTGCGCGGGGATGCCGCCGGGATGGAGTTCCTCCGCCCCGTCCCCGCCGAGCGGCTGGACTGGCTCGATCTCATGGACTTCGGCTTCGAGACCTGACCAGGACGCCTCCGACACGCTGCCAAGCGAATCGGATAAACCTGAACCGGACAACAAAAAAGGCGGCCCGAAAGGACCGCCTTCTTTGTGTTCGAAGCTGTCTGCGCTCAGTTTTTCTTGAGCGAAAGACCGCCGAAACGCTTGTTGAACTGGGCAACACGGCCGCCGTCCTGCAGCTGGGCCTTGCCGCCGGTCCAGGCCGGGTGCGACGTGGGATCGATGTCGAGGACCAGCGTGTCGCCTTCCGAGCCCCAGGTCGAGCGGGTCTGGAAAGTGCTGCCGTCGGTCATCTGGACGGTGATCATGTGGTAGTCGGGATGCGTATCGGCCTTCATGTCGTATCTCTCTTCGCATATGGCCGGTTCCGACCGGCCTGCTTCGGAAAGCGGCGCCCTTACACGGACGCCCCCGAAAATGCAAGGGTCAAGGGAAGGCTGGCCCTCCCCTTCCCGTCAGGCGTCGGCGATCATGGCGGTGAAGTTCACTTCGCAGGTCACCTTCTCGCCGATCGAGGCCTTGCCCCAGAACTTGCAGACGCGCGAGCGCTTCTGCACGAAGCCGGCCCGCAGGTCGAGCAGGTTGCCCGGCGTCACGGGATTGCGGAACTTCGCTTCCTCGATCGCCATGAAGTAGACCAGCTTGCCGGTTCCGGCGAGCCCGAGTGCTTCAATCGCGAGGATGCCGGCCGCCTGCGCCAGCGCTTCGATCTGAAGCACGCCGGGCATGATCGGACGGCCGGGGAAGTGGCCCTGGAAGAAGTCCTCGTTGAAGCTCACGGCCTTGACCGCATGGATCTCGTTCTCGTCGAACGAGACCACGCGGTCGACCAGCAGCATCGGGTAGCGATGCGGCAGAGCCGCGAGGATCTTCGCGGTGTCGTAGACGAACTCGGTCGGCTCGCTCATCGCCTTACCCGCCGCTGCCCTTAGCGGCCCGAGGCCGCGGGAGCAGGCTGCTGCTGCTGCTGCGCCGGAGCCGTGGTGTTGATCGAGGTGAGCGCGCCGTTAAGCGCGGTCAGCACGTCGGTGGTCACGTCCAGGCCGGGATCGTAGGCCAGCGTCTGGCCCATTTCGACCAGCATGTTGGCGCCGCGCTTCTGCATGGCGGGCTTGTAGAGGTTCTGCAGCTGCGCCTGGATCTGCTGGCCGACATAGGCCTGGTTGCGCTGGATCTGCTGCTGCTGGCCCTGCAGTTCCTGGCCGGCCTGCTGTTCCTTCTGCTGGTAGGCCTGGATGCGGGTCTGCAGCGCGGCGTCGGGCTGCTTGCCGTTCAGCGCCTTGACGGCGGTTTCGAGGCCCTGGGCTTCAGGCTGGAGCGAGGTCTGCAGCTGGTTGCGGCGTGCCTCGAAAGCCTGGATCTGCTGCTGCAGCGACTGGTTGGCAGTCTTGCAGGCGTTGCACTCACGCGCAACGCGGTCGAGATCGACCACGGCCACCTTCGACGCGGGCACAGCCTGCGCGAGCGCGGGCTGGGCCAGAGCGACAAACGCCAGGCCCGAGGCCAGAGCGGCGGACTTGAGAAGCATGTTCATCAGAATTGAGTTCCCACGTTGAAAGTGAAGGTCTTGGTATTGTCGCCGTCATACTTGAGCAGCGCCTTGGAGATATCGATACGGAACGGCCCGAAGGGCGAGTTCCAGTTCACGCCGAAACCGATGGCAACGCGCGGCTTCCAGGTATTACCCTCGAAGGTTTCGGTGAAGTAGCTGGTGGTACCGATGGCGGCATTCGCTGCACCGGTGACCGAGTTGGTCGCGCTCGTGGTCGTCGAGGTCGTGCCGTCGGTTGCCGTCTCGGTGTAGAGCTGGTTACCGCTGGAGTCGCGCGAACCGATGAAGCAGCCGCTCGGGCACTGGTTCAGAACTGGCGACTTGATGGCCCAGACCGCGCCGGCATCCACGAAGATGGACGGGCGCAGACCCATTTCACGCGCACCCGAACCCAGAGGAATCTCGAGTTCGGCGCGGTTCATGTAGTAATACTTGCCGCCGAGAGCGTCGTCCGAATCCTCGCCCTTGACGGTGTAGTTCCCGTCGCTGTCCGCGGTAAGATACTGGCGCACGACGCGCGGTCCGACGCCGCGAATGCCGAAGCCGCGGATCTGGGGCTCACCCAGATAGAAACGGTCGGTCAGGCGGACATCGTCTCCGCCCCAGCCCTTGATCAGGCCGCCTTCGCTCTGGATCGAGAAGATGAAGCCCTTGCCGAGCGGCCAGTACTTCGCCGCATTGGCACGCAGGCGATAGTACTTCACGTCGCCGCCGAGGCCCGCCACGTCGACGTTGGCCGAGATGGTTTCACCGCGGGTCGGACGCTGGCGGTTGTCGAGGTTGTCGTAAACCACCGACATGCCGAGGATCGAGCTGAGACGCTTGCCGATCGCATCGCAGAGATAACGGCCGGCACGCAGCGGGTCGCATGCGTAGTTACCGTTGGAATCGACCGAGTAGTACGTACCCTTGTCCAGCGACACATCATCGTAGTTGAGCGTGTAGCGGCCGATGGCGGTCAGGTATTCGGTCAGCGGCACACCGGCACGAACCTGGAAGCCCGTGGTCGACTGCTGGTAGGTCGTGTTGCGGTCCGAGTTCGTGTAATTGAAGCTGTTGTAATCGCGGCGATAGATATCGACGCCCAGCGACACGTTCTTGTCGAACAGGTACGGCTCTACGAAGCTGGCTTCGACCGACTTCGAGTAGGACGAATAGCTGCCCGACAGGCCCACCGTCTGACCGCGGCCGCGGAAGTTGCGCTGGCGGATCGAAGCCTGGAAGATGAAGCGCTCAAGGCTGGAGAAACCGGCCGAGAGCTGGAGTTCGCCAGTCGGCTTTTCCTCGACGTTGGCTTCGAGGATAATGCGATCCTCGGCCGTACCAGGCTTCTGCTCGACTTCGAACTTCTCCTGGAAGTAGCCGAGCGACTTGATGCGGTTGGTCGAACGCTTGACCTGCAGCGAGTTGAAGGCGTCGCCTTCCGCAAGGCGGAATTCGCGGCGGATCACCTTGTCCTGAGTCAGGGTATTGCCGTTGATGTCGATCTTCTCGACATAGACGCGCGGCGCCTCCTGGATCACGAAGGTCAGCCCCATGGTGAGGTTTTCCTTGTCGCGATCGTACTGCGGGCGCACGTCGGCGAAGGCATAGCCAAAGGCACCGGCGGTGTCGTTCAGGCCCTCGATCGTGTCTTCGACCAGCTTGGCGTTGTACCAGTCGCCCTTGTGGAGCGCGAGGTTCTTGGCCAGCTTGTCGCCATCGAAATCGCGCAGTTGGCTCTCGACCTTCACGTCGCCGAACTTGTAACGCTTACCTTCCTCCACCACGTACGTGATGATGAAGTCCTTCTTGTCCGGCGTCAGTTCGGCCACGGCCGAGACGACGCGGAAATCGGCATAACCCTGCGTCAGGTAGAACTGGCGCAGCTTCTGCTGGTCGAAGGCCATGCGATCGGGATCGTAGCTGGTGCCCGAGCTGAACAGTCGCGTGAAGCGGGCCTGCTTGGTCACCATCTGGCTGCGCAGTTCACCGTCGGAGAACTGCTCGTTGCCCAGGATGTTGATCTGGCGCACCTTGGACTTGTCGCCCTCGGTGATCTCGAAGACGATGTCGACGCGGTTCTGGTCAAGCATGACCATCTTCGGCTCGACAGTCGCAGCGTAACGGCCCTGGCGCTTGTAGAGTTCGATGATGCGGGCCACGTCGGCGCGGATCTTGGAACGGGTGAAGATCTGGCGCGGGGAGACCTTGATCTCGGGCAGGATCTTGTCGTCCTTGATGCGCTTGTTGCCTTCAAGGATGATGCGGTTGATGACCGGGTTTTCCTTGACCGTGATGGTCACGACGCCCTTGTCGTTGTTGACCTGCACGTCCGAAAACAGCTCGGTTCCGTAGAGATCCTTGAGCGCGGCGTCGCCGGCGGACTTGGTATATTGCTGGCCGACGCGCAGCTGGATGTACGAAAGCACGGTCTGCGCTTCGAGGCGTTCGGCGCCGGTAACCTGAATCGTCTGGATCGTTTCGCCAACTTCGGCGGGGGCCTGAGCGGGAGCCGAGACGGGAGCGGCGGGGGCAGGTGCATTCTGCGCAAGGGCAATGCCGGGGGCGCCCGCGAGGATCGTGGTCCCCAGGAGCACTACGGCAAGCTGCGGCGCACGGCGAGCTTCAGTGCTGCGACCCATTTCCAATCCGATCATTCTACGCAAATTCCTGTATTCGCTTTCGCGAGGACTTCGACCGACCCGCCAGGCTGCCCGTCATGACGACGGGTAATCGCGCCCATCTGCCCGATGGACGACGTCCAATCAAGCAGCCAATCCCGGCGGAAATGTGATGGCTGATGAATTCTCCAGGCTATCCCCCGAAAATCGGGAGCGATGCCAGATCGTTGACCGTGACGAACACCATCAGGGCAAGCACGAGTGCCACCCCGGTGCGGATCGCCCATTCCTGACTGCGCAGTCCCAGCGGCTTGCGACGGACCAGTTCGGCCGCATAGAAAGCCAGGTGCCCGCCGTCGAGGCCAGGAATTGGCAGGAGATTGATGAATGCCAAGTTAATCGAGATCATCGCCACGAAGCCCACGAAAGGCTCCCATCCCAGCGAGAATTGCTCGCCGGAATACTTGGCGATCTTGATCGGGCCGCCCAGTTCTCGGACGGACCGGTCTCCGGTCACGATCTGCCGGATCCCGGTGACTATCGTGCCCATCAGCGCGAAGCTGCGATCGACGCCGATACCCAGTGCGGCGACCGGCCCAACAGGCTCAAGCCGGCCGAAACCGGACTGGACACCGATACGCCCGACGGTTTCCTGGCGACCTTGCGCGTCCTTCTGGATGGCGCTGCCGATCGTCATGGGCAGGACATGCGCCTGGCCCTCGCGCATGACGGTTATGGTCGTCCTGGCACCCGGCATGGGCATGATCAGCGGCGGCACTTCGCGGAAGCTGCTGATCGGAGTCTCGCCGACGGCAACGATCCGGTCACCCACTTTCATGCCTGCCTGCTCGGCCGGGGAATCGCCCATGAAGCCGCTTACGACCGGGACGGCGAAATCGAGGCCGAGGTCGCCGATCCGGGCCTTGTTGCCGAAATCGTCACTCACTTCGTCGCCGGCCAGGGTCACCGGCAGAACGACCGAGCGCCCTTCCCGGTCCACGACCAGTTCCACGTTCTTGCCCGGGAAATAGACGGTGTGTTCGGGAATGTCGGTGACGCTACCGATGCGGTTACCGTCGATGGCGACGATGCGATCGCCGATCTGCACGCCCGCCACCTTGGCCGCGGAAGTTTCCGAGAAGCCGACGACCTCGGGATCCGCGATCAGACGGCCGTGGGCATAGACGAAGCCGGCCAGGATCAGCACGCAGAGGACGAAATTGGTCAGCGGGCCCGCAAAGACAATAAGCGCACGCTGCCACAGCGGCTTCACATGGAAGGTCCTGGCACGTTCCTCGGCCGTGAGGCCGTCCTCCCCAGCGCGGGGCGCCGAGGCCGGGTTCATGTCGCCGGCGAACTGGACGTAGCCGCCCAGCGGCAGGGCCGAGAGCTTCCAGCGGGTGCCGCGCCGGTCGGTCCAGCCCGCGATCTCCTTGCCGAAACCGATCGAGAAGGCATCCGCCTTTACGCCGAACAGCCGTCCCACCAGATAGTGGCCAAGCTCATGGATCAGCACGAGCGGCCCCAGCACCAACAGGAATGCAAAGATCGTCGTCAGCAGGTTGGGCGATCCGGTCAATTCAGGGAATCCTTTTCGGACCGCGTGCCGTCACGCCGTCCCGGCCAGCATGCTTGCCCTTGCTCTTGCCTCGCCGTCAACCGCCAGAACATCCGACAGGCTGGAGGGCGCGGGCGGCGCATAGGCCCCGAGCACGTCCTCGACTTGTGCGGCGATGCGCGTGAACGGAATCTGACCGCCAAGGAAAGCGGCCACGGCCACTTCGTTTGCAGCGTTGAGCACGGCCGGAATGGCGCCGCCCGCCTCGGCCGCTTCCCTGGCCAGACGCGTGGCTGGAAACCGCACTTCGTCGGGGCGGCGGAACGTCAGTTCACCGATTTCGGCCAGGTCCAGCGGTGCGCAGGGCGTGTCCATCCGTTCCGGCCAGGCGAGCGCGGAAGCGATTGGCACGCGCATGTCGGAAGGCCCGAGCTGCGCCAGGGTCGACCCGTCCCGATACTCCACCATCGAATGAACGACGGACTGCGGGTGGACGATGATACGCAGCCGGTCCAGCCCGACCGGGAAGAGGTAGTGCGCCTCGATCAGTTCGAGGCCCTTGTTGAACATCGTCGCCGAATCGACGCTGATCTTCGCGCCCATGTCCCAATTCGGATGCTTTACCGCCTGTGCCGGGGTCGCCAGCGTCAGCCGGTCGAGCGACCAGTCGCGGAACGGACCGCCACTGGCCGTCAGCGTGATCCAGCGGACGTGATCGAGGCTGTTGCCCTGCAGGCACTGGAAGATCGCATTGTGCTCGGAATCGATGGGCAGCAGGGTTGCGCCGTGACGCTCCACCGCTGCGGTCATCACTTCGCCCGCCGAGACGAGCGCCTCCTTGTTGGCGAGCGCGATCACCCCGCCCTGCTCGATCGCGGCCATGGTGGGCGCGAGGCCGGCACAGCCGACGATAGCGGCCACGGTGACGTCGGCGCCGCGCGAGGCCGCTTCCACCAGCGCGGCCGGGCCGCCGGCGGCTTCGATCCCGGTTCCGGCCAGAGCCTCCCGCAAGGCGGGCAGGCACGTCTCATCGGCGACAACCGCGACTTGTGCGGACAGCTCGATCGAA
This sequence comes from Novosphingobium sp. YAF33, assembly GCF_052113265.1. Classification (NCBI taxonomy): domain Bacteria; kingdom Pseudomonadati; phylum Pseudomonadota; class Alphaproteobacteria; order Sphingomonadales; family Sphingomonadaceae; genus Novosphingobium; species Novosphingobium sp. YAF33. The sequence continues at coordinate 66,751 of NZ_JBFRCW010000015.1, read as the reverse complement.
AGCCTGGCCAGTTCCGGCACGTTGCCGTTGGCGGTCAGAGCCACGACGCGCCAGTCCGCCGGATGGCGGCGAACGAGGTCCAGCGTCGAGGCGCCGATGGAGCCGGTGGCTCCGAGAACGGAAATGGTGCGCATCATGGTCATCGCGGCTGGAAAAGGATCATCAGCCCTAGCACGAAAAGCACGGCCAGCAAGCCATCGAGACGGTCGAAGAAACCGCCATGGCCCGGAATGAAGTGGCCCGAGTCCTTGACCCCGGCCCGGCGCTTCATCCAGCTTTCGAAGAAATCGCCCGCTTGCGCGCAGACGGCCAGCAGGATGCCGGTCATCAGGCAGGTCGCGAAAAGCGGCACCGCATTGGCCGTCAGGTACCAGCAGGGCTGCATGCCGAAGCAGGCGGGGCCGTCCGCCGCATTGCCCTGCGGATGGACCGAGATCAGCCCCTCCTGCCAGAATCGCGCGGCGCCGAACAGGACCAGCGTGGCGCCAAGGACGCCGCCGAGCAGGCCGGACCAGGTCTTGGACGGACTGATGGAAGGTGCGATCTTCGGGCCGCCCAGCGAGCGTCCCGTGAAATAGGCGCCGACATCGACGCCGATCACGGCCAGCAGGATCGTCAGCAGCGGCGCAAGGCTGAAAGCCGGGTTGCGCAGGAACAGCAACATCGCGGCGCCGATGCCCACATAGAGCATGCCGCCGAAGTTGAAGGCCGCGCGCTCGCCGGGATGTTGCGTGCCGCCGCGGGCCAGCTTGACCCATTCCCAGAGCACGCCAAGCGCCACGGCACAGACGAAGGCGGTCCAGACCACCCCGCCCAGCCACAGCGCGCCGCCGGCCACGAACAGCATGACCACGGCCGAGGCCGTCCGCACGCCCAGGTCGGACTTCTTCCTGCCGGGGTCAGCGTCCGCCATAGCGTCGCTCGCGGGAGGTGAAATCTTCCAGGGCCTGGCGCAAGTGCTCGGCGGTGAAGTCCGGCCAGAGCACTTCGGTGAACATCATTTCCGCATAGGCCGCCTGCCAGAGCAGGAAATTCGACAGCCGAACTTCGCCCGAAGTGCGGATCAGCAGATCGAGCGGGGGCATGTCCGCCGTATCGAGTTCGGCAGCGATGGTGTCGGGCGTGATCGGGCCCTTCGCGGCTGCCTTGCTGGCGGCGCGGGCGATCTCGTCCTGCGAACCGTAATTGAGCGCCACGGCCAGCGTGGTGCCGGTGTTGCCGGCCGTCCGCGCGACGGCACCTTCGACCAATTCGACCACATCGGGCTTGAAGGCCTTGTAATCCCCGATGATCTTCAGCCGGACACCGGCCGCTGCAAACTCGTCCAGATCGGAGAGGATGAAGCGCTTCATCAGGCTCATGAGGTCGGAGACTTCTTCCTCCGGCCGCCGCCAGTTCTCCGTGGAGAAGGCGTAGAGCGTCAGCGCTTCCAGCCCCATCTCCCGGGCGCCGCGCACCACGCGGCGAACCGATTCGACGCCGCGCTGGTGACCCAGCGCACGCGGCAAGTGGCGCTTCTTCGCCCAGCGCCCGTTGCCATCCATGATGATGGCAACGTGGCGCGCCACGACTTTCGCAGGTTCTTCCTTGGCCATCAGGTCTCCCTCGCGGCGAGGCTAAGCCTCACTTGCCGAGGATTTCCTTCTCCTTGCGGCCGAACTCCTCGTCGAGCAACTTGATCATGTCGTCGGTCAGCTTCTGGACTTCGGTTTCGCCGCGCTTGCGCTCGTCTTCCGAGATTTCCTTCTTCTTCTCGTCCGCCTTCAGGTTCTCGATACCATCGCGGCGCACGTTGCGCACGGCGACGCGGGCCTTTTCGGCGTAAGAGCCGGCGAGCTTGGCCAGTTCCTTGCGGCGTTCCTCGGTCAGGTCGGGAATCGGCAGGCGCAGGGTGTTGCCATCATTGATCGGGTTGAGGCCGAGACCGGCCGAACGGATCGCCTTTTCGACGGGACCGATGTTCGTCTTGTCCCAGACCTGCACCGAAAGCATGCGCGGTTCGGGCGCCGAGATCGTGGCGACTTGCGTGATCGGCGTGTTGGCACCGTAGACGGTGACCATGATCGGCTCCAGCAGCGCGGTGTTGGCGCGGCCGGTGCGCAGGCCCGAAAGGTCGTGCTTCAGCGCTTCGATCGCGCCGGTCATGCGGCGTTCGAGATCCGCCTTGTCGTACTTGGCCATTGTTCAGGCTCCCTTCTGGACGATCGTCTTGGTGCCGCCACCGGCAAGAACGGTGGCGAGATTGCCCTTCTCGCGGATCGAGAACACGACGATCGGAATGGAATTGTCGCGGCACAGGGCCACGGCGGAGGCGTCCATCACCTTCAGGTTGTCGGCGAGGACAGTGTCGTAATCGACCGAATCGTAGCGCTTGGCATCCGGATTGGTCTTGGGGTCGCTGTCATAGACGCCGTCGACGCTGGTGCCCTTCAGGAGAGCGTCGCAGCGCATTTCGGCGGCGCGCAGGGCAGCGCCCGAATCGGTGGTGAAATAAGGTGCGCCAACGCCGGCGGCGAAGATCACCACGCGGCCCTTTTCCAAGTGACGCTCGGCACGGCGGCGGATCACCGGCTCGCAGACCTGGTCCATCTGCACGGCGGACTGCACGCGGGTCTCGACGCCGAGCTGCTCGAGCGCATTCTGCATCGCCAGGGCGTTCATGACGGTGGCCAGCATGCCCATGTAATCGGCCTGCGCACGGTCCATGCCGCGCGCGGCGCCGGCCATGCCGCGGAAGATGTTGCCGCCGCCGATGACGAGGCAGACCTCCAGGCCGGTTTCCTTGGCCGCCTTCACTTCCTTGGCAAGTTCGGCGACGAATTCGGGATCGATTCCGAACTGCTGGCTTCCCATCAAGACCTCGCCCGACAGTTTCAGCAGGACGCGCTTGTAAGGGGAAGAACTCATGGCCGCACAATCTCCTCTGGGCAGGACCGCCCGGCTTTAGGAGCGCGCGGGCCGATTGCCAAGGGGCGAGCTTGTGGATGACCGCGCCCGGTCTGCGCGGCGGCCCCTCCTACCCCTTCATAGGTAGCGCATCCACCAGGCGGGACTGGCGCGCTTGACCCCGGCGAACCAGCGCGTGGCGAACCAGCAGGGGACCGCGGTGAGCGCTGCCAGCGCCCAGATCCAGCCCACCGAAGGCACGCTCGTCAGGCCCTGCGCGCCCATCACCGCACCGGCCGCGCGGTTGGCGGCGTGGAGCAGATAGAGATGGACGATGTAGAAGAACAGCGGCGCCCCGCCCAGCACGGCCAGCCACCGGATCGCCGCACCGGCGCCGCGGTGCTCCGCGCGTTCGAACAGGTTGAGCAGCGAGGCACCTATGCCAAGGGTCAGCACCAGGAAACAGGCGGAGGCCGGATACTTGGTGAGGTTCACGAAGGCCATGGCATCGCGCGGCATGTTGCCGCTGACGGTCCAGGCCTGGGTGTCACCGTATCCCGTCGCTGCGCGTAGCAGGGCGAAGAGGGCCAGACTTCCGGCCGAGAACAGGAGCAGCGCCCTGCCCCGCATCTTCGGGTTCGCCTCGCGGCCGAACCACGGCCCGGCGGCATAGCCGATCGCCATCGCCCCGATCCAGGGCAGAACCGGATAGGAGGTGCGCGCCGCCGCGCCCCAGGGCAGCGCGATCAGGTCGCGCTGGTGGAGAATCGCCCAGAGGGCATGCCCGGGCGCGTCCGGCGCCAGCGTGATGCTGTCGAGGAGGTTGTGTCCCAATATGAGCGCCCCGCCCAGGCCCGCGACACAGGCGCGCGGCAGATGGACGAGCGCGGCCAAGGCCAGCATCGACAGGCCGATCGCCCAGATGACCTGGAGAAAATAGGTCTCGGGCGCCGGGTCGAAAGTCCAGGCGAAGTTCACCAGGGTCACTTCCAGCACGATGAGGAACAACCCGCGCTTGGCCAGGAAAGCCCCGGCCCGCGCCGCATCGCCGCGCGCATGGAGCCAGGCCGATACGCCGGTCAGTACGACGAAAACCGGCGCGCAGAGATGCGCCGCAAGTCGCGTAAGGAACAGCGCGGGATCGGTGACATCGAGGTTCATGGGATCGGTGACCTGCCGATCGAGATAGAAGAACTCGCGGGTATGATCGACGAGCATCAACAGCATGACCAGCCCCCTCAGGGCATCGATGGCCATGATCCGCGGACCCGAAACGGGACGCACGGCTTCGTTCTGCGGCAGGGATAGGAGATCGGCTCGGCTCATGCCTCGCGCAGTACAGTAACGTTATATCATTTCAACCCTGCACTGCAGATCGCATGCGATCCAGCCTTCTTACAGAGCCAGGCCCGCCAGTTCCTCTTCGCGAACGTCGTAAGCAAGCTGCGCCAGCCTTACGTCGGCCATGCGCCGTTCGGCCCAGTCGATCATGGCCTGAAGCGCGGCGAGCAATTCACGTCCCAGCGGCGTGATGGCATAGCTGACCGTCACCGGCACCGTCGGCACGACCGCACGCACAACCAGTCCGTCACGGTCCAGCGAGCGGAGGGTCTGGCTCAGCATCTTCTGGGAAATCCCGTCGATCCGCCGTTTCAGAGCGTTGAAACGCATCTCCCGGGAACCCAGGGTGGTCAGGATCAGCACGCTCCATTTGTCGGCAATGCGATCCAGCAATTGCCGGGTCGGACAGTTCGCCGCGTAGACGTCCGGGAGACGGTCACCGGTTCCCTCGGGGTAACCCGGTGCGCTGAAAGTGCCTTCTTGCATGGCCACGCTCCATGACACACTTGGTCACTATTGGAAACCAGTGGAGTATCCGGAAATGAAGATTGCAGTCCTCGGCGCCAGCGGCCGCGCCGGATCGGAAATCGCCAGGGAGGCCGCCGCGCGCGGCCATCAGGTTCTCGCCATCGCGCGCAATCCTGCGAAGATTCCGTCGGTAGAAGGCGTGACCGCCACGGCCGGTGACGCCTCAGACCCCGAGGCGCTCACCCCGCTCATCGCCGGAAGCGATGCGGTGATCAGCGCGCTCCACTTCGATGTCTCGGCCGACACACTGCTTGGCGCGCTCCGCAAGGCGGGCGTCCACCGCCTCCTCGTCACCGGCGGTGCCGCCAGTCTCGAAGTCGCGCCCGGCAAGCGGCTCATCGATTCGCCGGATTTCCCGGAAGAGTGGAAGCCCTTTGCAACCGGCGGCATCGCTTTCCTCGACGCGCTCAGGCAGGTCGACGACGTGGACTGGACCTTCTTCTCCCCCGCCGCGCTGATCTTCGAAGGCCCGCGCACGGGAACTTACCGCACGGGGGGCGACCTGCTCCTCACGGACGAAGCCGGCGAGAGCAAGATCAGCTTTGCCGACTACGCCATCGCCATGGTCGACGAACTGGAAGCACACCGGCACAGCCGGGCGAGGTTCACCGCCGCCTACTGACCCTGCGCCGCGCAAAGAAAAAGGGCCGGGAAGCCTAAGCTCCCCGGCCCTTTTCTTGTTTCGGTATCCGCGAAGGATCATCCGGCGACAGCAGCAGCCACTTCGGCTGCGAAGTCGGTGACTTCCTTCTCGATGCCTTCGCCGAGCTGGAAGCGGACGTAGTCCTTCAGCACGATCTTGGCACCGGCTTCCTTGCCGGCCTGGTCGACGACCTGCTGGATCGGGGTCTTGTTGTCCATGACAAAGACCTGCGAGAGCAGAGCGTTTTCCTTGGCGTACTTGGCGATCGCGCCTTCGACCATCTTGGCCTGCACGGCTTCGGGCTTGCCCGATTCGGCGGCCTTTTCCTGGGCGATCTTGCGCTCGCGCTCGATCAGCTCGGCGTCGAGGTCGTCGGCGTTGAGGGCCAGCGGGAAGGCAGCGGCGATGTGCATCGCGATCTGCTTGCCGAGGGCTTCGAGAACGTCAGCGGAAGCTTCCGATTCGAGCGCGACGAGAACGCCGATTTTGCCGAGGTTCGGCGCGGCAGCGTTGTGCATGTAAGGGATGACGAGGCCCTGAGCGACTTCGACGGTCTTCAGACGGCGAACCTGCTGGTTCTCGCCGATGGTCGCAACGTTGTTGGTCAGCGCGTCGCCAACGGTGCCGCCGGTCGGGTAGGCAGCGGCCTTGAGCGCTTCCACGTCGTCACCGGCAACGCCGAGGGCGACTTCGGTGGTGTTGCGGACGAAGTCCTGGAACTGGTCGTTCTTCGCAACGAAGTCCGTTTCCGAGTTCACTTCGACGGCAACGCCCTTGGTGCCGGTGACGGCAACGCCGACCAGACCTTCGGCAGCCGTACGGCTGGACTTCTTGGCTGCAGCGGCCAGACCGCGAGCGCGCAGCGCGTCGACGGCGGCTTCGAGATCGCCACCGGTTTCGTCCAGGGCCTTCTTGCAGTCCATCATGCCGGCGCCAGTGCGCTCGCGCAGGTTCTTCACGTCAGCGGCGGTGTAAGCCATCGCTCAAATCCTCTTGCTTGGTGGGACCGTGTAGCACGGCCTTTAAAATCCTCGGATCGCGATGCGACCCGAAAATGCCCAGGTCGCGTTGCGGCCCATGAAATGCCCGGGTCGCATAGCGGCCCATAAAATTAACGCGCGCCAGGCCCATTGGACCCGGCGCGCGACAATTCCATGACGAAAAAGTCGTCGCCGGACCTATCAGGCCTCGACGGTCTCTTCGGCAACCGGCACGTCCATGGCGCCGAGATCGGCACCGCTGTTCACGAGCGCGTCACGACCACCCTTGGTGGCGGCCTGAGCAACGGCTTCGCAGTACAGACGAACGGCGCGGCTGGCGTCGTCGTTACCCGGGATCGGGAACGAGATGCCCTGCGGGTTCACGTTGGTGTCGAGCACGGCAACGACCGGAATGCCAAGGACGTTGGCTTCCTTGATGGCCAGCTCTTCCTTGTTGGCGTCGATCACGAACATCACGTCCGGGATGCCGCCCATGTCGCGGATACCGCCGAGCGACAGCTCAAGCTTGTCGCGCTCGCGGGTGAGCTGAAGGACTTCCTTCTTGGTCAGACCGGTGGTGTCGCCGGCGAGCTGCTCTTCAAGAGCCTTGAAGCGCTTGATCGAACCCGAGATGGTCTTCCAGTTGGTGAGCATGCCGCCCAGCCAGCGGTGGTTGACGAAGTGCTGACCGCAAGCGCGGGCGGCCTGGGCGATCGGCTCCTGAGCCTGGCGCTTGGTGCCAACGAAGAGCACCTTGCCGCCGGCCTGGACAGTGGCCGAAACGAACTCGAGAGCGCGGGCCATCAGGGGCACGGTCTGCGAAAGGTCGATGATGTGGATGCCGTTGCGCGCGCCGAAGATGTACGGCTTCATGCGCGGGTTCCAGCGGTGGGTCTGGTGGCCGAAGTGCGCGCCGGCTTCGATGAGCTGCTGCATGGTGACGACGGGAGCCGCCATAATGTAATTCCTTCCGGTTGAACCTCTGGAAAGCAGGAACCAAGCGGGGATATCGATCCCTGGCCGCCTAGCACCGGTATGTGCGCTTTCCATGTGGATTGCCCGAGTCGCGGGTGACGCGAATTCGACACCTTTCGCCGAGCGGGGCCGCCCTTAGCGCCGTTTGCCGGAAAACACCAGCCCCAATCCGGCGTCCCGACAAGGCATTTCGTCGCAGAGCGCGAGACTTGGCGGCCAAGGCCGGAAACTACAGGGCTTCCACTGCTTTTCCACAGGGTAATCCCCAAGCTGCCGGCGCTTCTGGCTCAGTTCCAACCGGCGCCAGCGATCGGCACAGCAGAAGGGATCTTTCAAGGACAGCGCCTGAGGGGGTCGCGAATTCAAGGACGCAATCGATGACCGTCGTTTCATCCATCCTGTTCGGAATCGGCGCCGCCCTGGCGCTCATGACGATCTGGAAGAGCTACCGCGCTGCCCTGCCCGCACTGCGCAACCTGAAACGCCAGATCGACCTTGAAGCCGGAGACGCCGTGCGCTGGAGACGGGGTGCCGTATTGCCGGGAGATCGTGCCCCGCGCCGCCCCCCTGCAGTCCGCCGCCGCCTGCTCGCGCCAAAGGCCGCGCCGCATATTCCGCTCCGCCTGACCCATCATCGGGCAGCCTGACCTGACATCGGCCAATCAGTGCAGGCGCCGCGAGCCTTCCAGTCCGAACGCCTGGTCGATGGTCCGGTCATCGGCCTCCATCTCGCGCTCGATGACATCCTCCAGCAGTTCGCTCGTATGATCGATGATTGCCTGCATCTGCATGACCGCCTCGCCGATTGCCGCAGCGGTTCGGCAGGAGGGCATGAGATCGACGATGATGATGAGGCCCTGCTGCGCGTCGACTGAGAATCGGCAGCCCAGCAACCGGTCATGCAAGCGCGCGAGGGTCAGGCATAAGGCCGACCCCGGTTCGACTTCGTCCAGAACCAGACCCTTGATCTGGATCCAGTCGTCAACGCCGAATACCGACCAGACGCTTCCCGCCTCCCGATCGGTCAGGACGAGTTCGCTCGAATCAATTTCCTCCAGATCGAACTGATTGCTCTCGCACCAGTCGCGCAAGCCCTCCAACTCGGCCAGACGATCGACGGCTTCTCCGCTCATGCCGCCCCCCGCAGCGCGCGCTTTACGCTCAGCGAAGGCCTGGACGATTCCTGCTTGACAGCTGGAGAACAAATTGAGAACAACGAGATCACAGGAACATTAATAGAACGATTCTGGATTTTCCACAAGGTGTCCACAGGCGCTGCTCTTCGGCAGACCAGGGAGACCATGGATGATGGTTCGAAAGGAACGGTCATGACTGCTTTTGCTGCCTGTATCTTCGCTGTGGCCGCGATTGTTTCGGCCCATGTCATCGCCACGAGCTGGCTGCGCCACGCGGATGCGGCGCGGTCCTTGCCGGCGCAGCTGCGTGGTTGCCCGGACAGCACTCTTCTGGTCTGGAAAGCGATCGAACGCGTGCCCCTGCCCGCGCTCGCCACGCTCAGAAAGGACCGTTCGGTCCGTCCTCGCCGTCAGTCGCAGTGGACTGCGGCGGAACGCCCGGGACTGGAATGGCCGGGGATGGAACTGCCGGCGACGGACCTCGCCGCCTGATCTTCATGTAAGTGACGATGCCGATGGGAATCAGCGCCAGATAGGCAATGGTAATCACGGCCAGCGTGAACCAGGGCTCGGTCAGCAGCGCCGCCACGGTCAGGCCGACCAGCGCGATCAGTCCGACGCGAAGGCTTGGCGGCGGACTCATGCGGGACCAGCTGAGCGTCGGCAGGCTGGAGATCATCAGGAAGGCGATCACCACCATCCAGACGCTGACCGCGATGGGATTGGCGAATTCCGGCACCCCGCTCGCGATCCACAAATACATCGGCAGGAACGCCAGCCCCGCGCCGATCGGCGCCGGAACACCGGTCAGGAAACCGGCGTCCTTATGCGGCTGATCGATCTCGTCGAGGCGGGAGTTGAAGCGCGCCAGACGCAGGACGCAGCAGATGGCGAAGGCCAGGGCGGCAATCCATCCCAGGCTGGGCAGCTGGTGAAGCGTCCAGAGATAGACGATCAGCGCCGGCGCGACACCGAACGAAATCGAATCGGCCAGACTGTCCAGCTCGGCGCCGAAACGCGTCTGCGCCTTGAGCAGGCGCGCCGCGCGGCCGTCGATACCGTCGAGCAGGCCCGCAAGGATGATGGCCTGCACGGCGCGCTCATAATCGCCGCCGATCGCAAAACGGATTCCGGTAAGGCCGGAGCAAAGCGCGGCGGCCGTGATCGCATTGGGAACGAAAACGCGCATCGGCAGCCCGCCGGCAAGGCGGCGGCGCACGCGAAGGCCATCGCCCTCGAACTCGCCGCCCTGGATTCCGTCGGGCTCGCCGGTCACTGCGAGATACCCTCGATCACCGGCGCCGAACCGAGTTCCGCCAGCACGGTTTCACCGGCGACGATCCGCTGGCCCATGAGCACCTTGGGCTCCGTTCCTGCGGGGAGATAGACGTCGACGCGGCTGCCGAAGCGGATCAGGCCGATCCGCTGGCCGGAGGCGATCATGTCGCCCGGCTTCACGAACGGAACGATACGGCGCGCGACCAGACCGGCGATCTGCGTAAAGCAGACGCGCAGTCCATCGCCGCGCTCGACCAGGATGTGCTGGCGCTCGTTCTCTTCACTGGCCTTGTCGAGGTCGGCATTGAGGAACTTGCCGGGGATGTAGATCACCCGGCGCACCGTGCCGCCGATGGGGCTGCGATTGATGTGGACGTCGAAGACGCTCATGAAGATCGAGATGCGGGTAACCGGTTCCGTCGACATAGGCTGCGAGCCGCTGCCATCCTCGACCGTCAGTTCGCGCGGCGGAGAGACTTTGCCGATAAGCGTCACCAGGCCATCGGCCGGTGCGACGATATAACGGTCGTCCTGCGGCGTCACGCGCACGGGATCGCGGAAGAAGGCCAGCACGCAGACCGTGAGCAGCGCCAGCGGCCAACCGACCAGCGGGCCGAACACGATCCAGCCGATCAGGGCCACGACACCGGCGATGGCGCCGAACTTGCGGCCTTCCGGGTGGATGGAAGGCCAGCTCCAGGACGCTTCGCCGCGTCCCTGATTATCGAGAATTTCTCCGGGCATCACCATCCTCTAGTCAGTGTCCACCCCTCCCGCAATGCCGGGAAGAAGGGCATGTTCCCATCCACGCCGACGGCCGGGGATAGTTTCCAGCGCGATACGCCACATAGTACCCTGTCCGCCGCGATACGCGGCACGGCACGGTTATCTCGCGCGATGCTGTAACTGGAGGGGAGCCCCGAAGGGAATGTCCTGTTAGGGAAACCGGTGGTGGACAGGGCTGGATTCGAACCAGCGTACGCTTGCACGGGCAGATTTACAGTCTGCTGCCTTTAACCACTCGGCCACCTGTCCACACCAGTTGCTGGCGGGGGTTCTTCTTTCGAAAAACCCGTTGTGTTGAAGCTCCGAAACCAGAGCCTCGCTGCCGAGGAGCGCGCCTATGTAGAACGCGGCCTTGCCTGTCAATGGGGGTAATGGCAGGAGCGGCATAGTTTTTCCAAAAAGGACAGTTTTCATGACCAATCGTAGCGACCGGCAAGAAGGCGACCGCGAAGGCGGACGCTCCGGGAAGGCGCTGCGCGGCCGCGCAGGCCGGATGAAGAACGGCCGTGGCAGCGGCAGAGCGAGCACCGGCATGGTTCGGCTCTGGGGTCGCCACGCCGTGGAGGCCGCGCTCAAGAATCCGAATCGCAGCCATCGCAAGCTCTGGGCGACTCGCGAGGGCGTGGAATCGCTCGACGGCGAATTGCCGGCCGACTTCCCCGTCGAATGGGCCCAGCCCGCCGATCTCGCCCGCCTCGTCGCACGCGACGCTCCGCACCAGGGCCTCGTGCTCGAATGCGCACCGCTCGATGATATCTTCATCGACGATGTGCTGGATGGCGATCCCTCGCGCCCGGTCGTCGTGCTCGACCAGGTAACCGACCCGCACAACGTCGGCGCGATCATGCGTTCGGCGGCGGCCTTCAATGCCTGCGCCATCGTCACGCAGGACCGTCACGCACCGCCCGAATCGGGTACCCTGGCCAAGAGCGCTTCCGGTGCACTGGAAGTCCTTCCCTGGGTCCGCGTGGTCAACCTGGCCCGCGCGCTCGAGGAAATCGCGGAAGCCGGCTACTGGCGCATCGGCCTCGACGGCGCCGCGCAGTCGACTCTCGGCGAAGCGCTTCCTGCCGGACCGGTCGCGCTCGTGCTCGGCGCCGAAGGTGACGGCATGCGCCACAACATCGCCCAGCATTGCGATTCCGTCGCCAAGCTGCCGATCAGCGATGCGATGGAAAGCCTGAATGTCAGCAACGCCGCTGCCATCGCGCTTTACGCCGCGGCGACCCGCGGCTGACGATCCGAACGCAAGAGAGGCACTCATCATGAACCAAGTCGAACGGCGCCCCCTGGGGCGCCGCTTGCTGGCAGGGCTGGGCGTCACCGCCCTCGCCCTGCTGGCGGCAGCGTGCATCTTCGCACCCGGCAAATTCACCTCGACGCTGGATTTGCGCAAGAACCGCACGTTCACCTTCCGCTATGCCGGCGAAATCGTGATGGTGCCTCTCCAGGCATCCAAGCCCAAGGTCTTCGCGCCGGAAGCGTGCCACGACGAAGACTACAACGAGCACCCCTGCACCGAGGAGGAACTCGCCCAGCAGAAGACCGATTGGGAGAAGTCCAACGAGGACAAGAAGAAGAGCGATGCCCAGGCCGCGCAAATGCTGCTGGGCGGGCTGGATCCCAGCGACCCGAAAGCCGGGGAGCAAGTGGCCGAGAAGCTCCGCCGCCAGGTCGGTTGGAACAAGGCCGTCTACATGGGAGACGGCAAGTTCGATGTCGATTTCGCGATGACCGGCCGGCTCGACCATGATTTCGCATTCCCGACCATCGAGGGCTTTGCGATGAGCAATCGGTTCGTCCAGCTCTCGCTGCGCCGGGACGGCTCGGTGCGCGTGGATGCCCCCTCGTTCGGCCCCCAGGGCGGCGCGACGGGCATGGGCGCCATGATGAGCGGCCTGGCCAATGAAAAGGAGGGCGACGCCATGCCCGGCACCACCGAGGCCGACGGCACCTTCACCGTGACGACCGATGGCGAGATCCTGGCCAACAACACCGACGAAGGCCCTCAGGCGGCTGCCAATGGCAAGGCGCTCGTGTGGAAGATAGACCCCCGGACGCCCGCCGCACCGACGGCTCTGGTCAAACTGATGCCCTGAACCGGAGAGGGCCGGCGCCTCGGCGCAGGTCCTGCCTGGCCTGGGTCCCGGCGGCATCCTCCGGGAAACAGACCGCTACAACGAAAAACGCCGCGCCAACCCAAAGTTGGCGCGGCGTAATCTTTTCAGCCCGCGAGGCGTAGCAGGCTATAAGGATGCTTAGTTGACAGCGTCCTTGAGGCCCTTGCCGGCCTTGAACTTCGGCTGAGCCGAAGCCTTGATTTCCATCGGTTCGCCGGTGCGCGGGTTGCGGCCGGTCGAGGCCTTGCGCTTGGCAACCGAGAAAGTGCCGAAGCCAACGAGGCGAACTTCGTCGCCGGACTTCAGCGCGCCGGAGATGGCGTCGAACACGCTTTCGACGGCCTTGGTGGCATCGGTACGGGTAAGACCGCTCGAGTCTGCTACGGCGCTGATAAGATCGTTCTTGTTCATTATGGGTACCCCCTAACCTTTCTGTTGAATCGGATGTGTCGGGATATTCGGACTCGCCTCTAAACGCGACGGAATTGAGCGGTTTTTGCGCGCGGTGTCAAAGGCTAAACAAAGCCAAAACTGGCACTTTATCGCGTTTTTCCGCCATTCAGATGACGATTCCTGAATTGTGCAACGCAGCATGATCGACCGTGCGACGCCTGCCCTCTTTCCGAAAGGCGTTGCGTCGAACARCAGAAGGGCCGCGCGGGTTCATTTTGCCGGCGTGGACTGATTCGCTTCGCGGAATCAAGTCGATAACCGTAATTGTCATCCAGGCGGAGACACAAAAAAGGCGGTTCGAAACCGAACCGCCTTTCAAGTTGTCCAGCCTGCAAGAGGCGGACACGATGCCGGAGCTTAGCCCTGGACGTCGTTGATGCGACGCTCGGCGATGCGAGCGCGCTTGCCGGTACGACCGCGCAGGTAGTACAGCTTGGCACGACGCACGACGCCGCGGCGAACCACGGTGATCGAGTCGATGTTCGGCGAGTAGAGCGGGAATACGCGCTCGACGCCTTCGCCGAAGCTCATCTTGCGAACGGTGAAGTTCGAACCCATGCCACGGTTCGAGCGCGCGATGCACACGCCCTCGTAAGCCTGGACGCGGGTACGGGTACCTTCGACAACCTTCACGCCGACGCGGACGGTGTCGCCCGGACGGAAGGTCGGGATTTCCTTGGCGGCCTTGGCAATTTCCTCGGCCTCGATCTGCTGAATCAGGTTCATGAACCTAAGTCCTCGTTTTTGCGCCGCGCACCAGAGGCAGACTGGCCCCGAACGTCACTGCGACGTTCCCAAAGGTCCGGCCTGCGTGACCGTGTATCTTCCTCCGCCTGTTGTTTCCGCCAGGCGGCGATCTTCGCATGATCCCCCGATCGCAGCACTTCAGGGATCGTGCGCCCTTCCCACTCGGTGGGTCGGGTATATTGCGGGTATTCGAGAAGACCGTCCTCAAACGATTCCTCGGTCCCGCTGGAAGCCGCGCCCATTACGCCGGGAAGCAGGCGAATGCAAGCGTCGAGAAGCAGGATCGCCGCGGGTTCGCCGCCGGAAAGCACCGCATCGCCGACCGACATCTCCTCGACGTCGCGGCCCTCGAAAATGCGCTCGTCGAAACCTTCGAACCGGCCGCACAGGATGGTGACGCCGGAGCCCTCCGCCAATTCGCGCACACGGGCCTGCGAGATCGGCTTGCCGCGCGGTGTCATGGCGATGACCGGCGCGGCCGGATTGATGCTGCGGGCATGGTCGATGGCCGCCGCCAGCACATCCACCTTGAGCACCATTCCCGCACCGCCGCCTGCGGGGGTGTCGTCCACGGTGCGATGCTTGTCGGCCGCGAAATCGCGGACATGCACGGGGTTCATGGCCCATTTGCCCTCGGCAAGCGCCCTGCCCGCCAGGCTGACGCCGAGCGAGCCAGGAAACATCTCCGGATAGAGGGTGAGAACGGTGGCGTTGAAAGTCATGCTGTCGCGCAAAGCCCAATTCGGCGGCGGCGACAAGAGGCCGGGCGGGATTTTGTGCCGCTCAGAAGGGTTCCCATACTTCTGGCGGCAGGAAATCCCGGTCGCGCATCACTTCGTCGCGCAGCCATTCCCGAAAGCGTTCCAGCTTGCGGACGCCCACGCGCTGTTCCGGGTGGACCAGCCAATGGCCGGTGCCGGGCAGGAACATCGTCGCGAACGGCTGGACCAGACGCCCCGCCGCCAGGTCCTCGCGCCAGATCAGTGGTGTCATCAGGGCTATGCCGAAGCCTTCGCGGGCCGCGCTGCCTTCCTGGAGCTGGTTGTCGAACATGAAGCCTCGCCGGGACGGCGGCGGCGGCGTTCCCACGCCGGCGGCCGCGAACCAGGCCGCCCACCAAGGATCGTTGGGGGCGAAGCGCTCCACCGCCAGCAAGTCTTCCGGCCGCGTGATCTTGTGGCGCTCCAGGAAATTCGGTGCACAGATCGGCGAATAGTGCTGCCGGAACAGGAATTCGCTGCGCAGCCCCTCCCAACGTCCCGCGCCGCCCCGGATCGCGGCATCGTAGTTCGAAGTCGCGAAATCGATCACTTCGTTCGAAAGCGACATGCGGACGGCAATGTCGGGATGGCGGAGCTGAAAGCGGCCGATGCGCGTGCTGAGCCAGCTTGCGCCAAGCGATACCGAGGCATTGATCGCCAGCACGTCCTCTTCTTCGCTGCGAACGGCGGCGAAAGCATCCGTCATCGCGGCAAACGCACCGGACAGCGCGGGCAACAGCCTGCGCCCGACATCCGATAGCCGCGCCCGGCCCTTCTCCCGCACGAACAGCGGCTTGCCGACCCGGTCTTCCAACTGCTTGATCTGATAGGAAATGGCCGCCTGACTCATGCCCAGTTCCTCGGCGGCACGGGAGAAATTCTCGTGCCGGCCCGCGGCTTCGAATGCGCGAACGGCGGTCAGGGGCGGCAGGCGGTCCATGGCCCGACGATAAGGCAGCCTTATGGCTGCTACCAGAGGGTTTGTTGGCAAAGAGGCGCTGCGACGCGCAGATTCCGGATATCCGAAGGAGGAACCGGACAATGCAGGACGAACATTTCATGCGCCAATGGAACGCCGGCCATGCCCGGTTTTCCGAAGATGCGGATCGCGGCCTCGTAACGCTCGCCGCCAAGGCCAAGCGCCTGCCCGGCTGGATCGGGCGCAAGGCGCGGCTGGAAACTGCGCTGGCACGGAAGGCGAGGCTGACGACCATCGCCATTCTAGCAGGCGTATTGGCCGGCTCCAGTCTGGCGGCCGTAACGCCGCTGATCGCCCCGACTGATGGCAATCAGGCCCCGCGGCAAGCCGCACAGCCCTGCACCGACCCCGCGCTCGCCTGAGGAACCCTCGCCTGAGGAACCAAGGCCCCTGACGCAGAAAGGCCGCCCGGAGGCGGCCTTTCCTTATTCTTCCGCAAAGGCGGCGTTGACCACCACCCGTTCGTGATCCCATTCGGGCACGGCGGCCGGGCTCATCGGCACCATGAAGCGGCGCCGCTTGCCGTCCTCGCCTGCCGGACGCTCGATCTCGATCACGTCGCCGGCGCCGAAGTTTTCGACCGCTATGCAAGTGCCCAGTTCGTCACCCGCGTCGGAAACGGCGCGCAGGCCCAGCAGGTCGGCGTGGTAATACTCGCCTTCCGCCAGTTCCGGCATCTGCGAGCGCGGAACGGTGAGCGCGGTACCGCGCAGCTTTTCCGCCGCGTTACGATCGAGCACTTCTTCGAAGCGGGCGATCGCGCCGCCCTTGCCGTCATCGCGCACTTTGGTGAGCGTGAGCGTGGAATCGGTGAAGGCGCGGTAGCGCTTGAGCGCCGCCACGCCTTCACCGAACAGCTTGAGGCGAACCTCGCCCGTCACGCCGTGCGCGCCGGTTACGGCAGCAAGCGTGACGGGGCGGTCTTGACCAGCCATCTGGATTCAACCTGAAGCTTAGGCTTCGGTCGATTCCTCGGCAGCTGCTTCGGCAGGCGCTTCTTCAGCGGCCGGAGCGGCTGCAGCAGCAGCGGCAGCTTCTTCAGCTTCACGCAGCTTCTCGGCCTTTTCCTCGGCGCGGTCCTTGGCCTTCTGGCCGGGCTCGCCCTTCTGGGCGTTCACGGTTGCGGCGCGTTCCTTGATGCCGGCCTTGTCGAGCAGACGGGCAACGCGGTCGGTCGGCTGGGCGCCAACGCCGAGCCAGTAACGCACGCGGTCTTCGACCAGGCGCACGCGGTTCTCGTCTTCCTTGGGGAGGACCGGGTTGTAGGTGCCGACCTGCTCAAGATACTTGCCGTCGCGCGGAGCGCGCGAGTTGGAGACGACGATCTTGTAATAAGGACGCTTCTTCGCGCCACCGCGCGACAGACGGATCGAAACGGACATTGCTCTACCTTTCCTTCAAATCTTCGAGAATTACTTTTTCAGAAACTTGCTGAGATCGGGACCACCGAGGCCCGGCATGCCGCCGGCGCCCCCACCCATGCCGCCGCCAAGCCCGGGCATGGCAGCATCGAGGCCGCCTTTTCCGAACATCGCGGCAAGGCCCTTGAGGCCGCCCATCTTCTTGATCTGCTTCATGGCCTTGGACATCTCCTGGTGCATTTTCAGGAGCTTGTTGACGTCCTGCACCTGGGTGCCCGAGCCATTGGCGACGCGAATCTTGCGCTTGGCGTTGAGCAGCGCGGGATTGACGCGCTCCTTCTGCGTCATCGAGCCGATGATCGCATCCATGCGCAGCAACACGCGATCATCCATGCCCGAAGCCTGCATCGCCGCCTTGGCCTTCTTCATGCCCGGCATCATGCCGGCCAGCGCGCCAAGGCCGCCCATCTTCTGCATCTGGCCCAGCTGCATGCGCAGGTCGTTCATGTCGAACTTGCCCTGCTCCATGCGCTTGGCCAGCGCTTCGGCGTCCTCGACCTTGACCGCTTCGGCGGCCTTCTCGACGATGGAGACGATGTCGCCCATGCCGAGAATGCGGTTGGCGACGCGGCTGGGGTGGAAGACCTCGAGGGCCTCCATCTTCTCGCCGGTGCCTGCGAACTTGATCGGCTTGCCGGTGACGGCGCGCATCGACAGCGCCGCACCGCCGCGCGCATCACCGTCCATACGGGTGAGCACGACGCCGGTGAGATCGACTTCGCCGGAGAACGACTGCGCGACGTTGACCGCGTCCTGACCCGTCAGCGAGTCGACCACGAGCAGCGTCTCACGCGGAGTCGCGATGGCGGCAACCGCCTTCATCTCGTCCATGAGCTGCTGGTCGACGTGGAGGCGACCCGCCGTGTCGAGCATCAGCACGTCGACGGCCTGGAGCCTGGCCGACTGCATCGCGCGGGTGGCGATCTCGGTCGGCTGCTGGCCCGGGATGATCGGCAGCGTGGCGACGCCGACCTGCTCGCCCAGGACGCGAAGCTGTTCCTGCGCGGCCGGACGGTTGACGTCCAGCGAGGCCATCAGGACCTTCTTGCCCTGCTTCTCACGAAGGAGGCGGGCGATCTTGGCCGTGCTGGTGGTCTTGCCCGAGCCCTGGAGGCCGACCATCATGATGACGACCGGGGGCGCGGCATTGAGGTCGAGTTCAGCGGTCTCTTCGCCGCCAAGCATCTCGATCAGGGCATCGTTGACGATCTTGACGACCTGCTGGCCGGGCGTGACCGAGCGCAGCACCGAGTGGCCCACGGCCTTCTCGGTAACCTGGTCGATGAAGCGGCGCACGACGGGAAGCGCGACATCGGCTTCGAGCAGCGCGATGCGCACTTCGCGCATGGCATCGCGAACGTCCTGCTCCTTGAGCGCGCCGCGACCGCGCAGCTTGTCGAAAACGCCACCAAGACGATCCGAAAGGGAGTCAAACATTCTCGCTCCTAACGTCACTCGCGGCGAACATGCCAAAATTCCTCATCGACGGGTCGAACCGCCAGAACGCCAAAAACGCCGGTGGGCGAAACCTCGCTGACCGGCGTGACGGGACGTTATGCGAAAAACGCCGGCGGACGAAACCTCGTCAGCCAGCGTGTCGCGTTCCCGCGAAACTGCAATGTTGAAATGGTGGAGCCTAGCGGGATCGAACCGCTGACCTCCTGCATGCCATGCAGGCGCTCTCCCAGCTGAGCTAAGGCCCCAATCATTTCATCGGATCGATCCTGGGAGGTCCGATCCGTTTCCGTCACGGCGACTTGCGCCTCCGCTTGGGAGGCCGCCCTCTAGATTGGGTTCACCGGACTGGCAAGAGGAATTTTTCACGGGCCTGTCATTTTCCGGAAAGCGGCCCGAAAGCGCACCCCCGCCCCTCTGCAGTGTCCTTCGCTTCCCGGCCTTTGCCCTTCGTCATTGAGAGGAGGTGAAGCCGATGAAGCAATCCAGAGCGGTGTAGGGTGCCCCTGGATTGCTTCGCCATGCTCGCAATGACGAAGGATGGAATCGAATCTGGCGGACCAAAACGAGAAAGGGCGCGACCGCCGAAGCGCCGCGCCCTTTTCCTTGAACTCGATCCGAGGATTACTCGTCGCGGTCGCCGTCGTCGTCGCCGGCACCGATGCCGAGATCGTCGTCACCGCCGAGGTCGACGTCGTTGTCCGGCGAATCGCCGTCGTCGTCGATATCCAGATCTTCTTCGGCCAGATCCGAATCTTCGGTCTCGACCACTTCCTTCTTCTGGATTTCCTCATAGGGAATCGGCTGCTTGGACTTCAGCACCGGCTCCGGGTGCCACGAATGGCCGCACTCGATGCAGGTGACCGGGTCGTCCTTGCCCAGGTCGTAGAAGCGGGTGCCGCATTTCGGGCAGCCGTGCTTGGCGCCCCACTCAGGCTTTGCCATGAAATGTCCTCATATTGCCCGCTCGAAAGGAACGGGCGTGAATTTCGTATCTTGATGGGAGGGCCGGCGCGCAAAATCAAGCGTCCCGGCACCATCAGGGCGCGCGCCTTGCCATAGGCCGCACCCGCTGTCAAAAGCCCGGCGATTTTGCGCCCCTCCAGTATCGAGAGAAGCACGCCCGTGAGCCACGACGACACCACCCCCATGCGCCCCCGCCGTTTCCTGCCCGCAGGACCGCTCAAGGGCAAGATCCGCGTGCCGGGTGACAAGTCGATCAGCCACCGCTCGATCATGCTGGGCGCACTGGCCGTGGGCGAAACGCGCGTGACCGGCCTGCTGGAAGGCGAGGACGTGCTGGCCACCGCCGCCGCCATGCGCGCCATGGGCGCCACGGTGGAACGCGTGGGAGACGGCGAATGGCGGGTGAGCGGCGTGGGCGTGGGCGCCCTGCTCCAGCCCGAAGGCCCGCTCGACATGGGCAACTCCGGCACCTCGACCCGCCTGCTCATGGGCCTGGTCGCCAGCCACCCCATCACTGTCAGCTTCACGGGCGACGGCTCGCTCTCCAAGCGCCCGATGGGCCGCGTGATCGATCCGCTCTCCGAAATGGGCGCAAGTTTCGAAGCCAGCGAAGGAGGCCGCCTCCCGCTGATCGTGCGCGGCGCATCGCCGGCCGTGCCGATCACTTACCGCCTGCCCGTCGCCTCTGCACAAGTGAAGAGCGCGATCCTGCTCGCCGGCCTCAACACCCCCGGCACCACCACCGTGATCGAGCCGGTGCCGACGCGCGACCACTCCGAGCGCATGCTCAAGGGCTTCGGCGCCGACCTCGATGTGACCGTGGAAGCCGACGGCACCCGCGTCATCACCATCAAGGGCGAGGCGGAACTGAAGCCGCAAGTCATCGACGTACCGGGTGACCCCTCCTCCGCCGCTTTCTTCATCGTCGCCGCGCTGGTCACGCCGGGCAGCGAAGTCGTGATCGAGAACGTCGGCCTCAACCCGACGCGCGCGGGCCTTGTCGAAGTGCTGCGCCAGATGGGCGGCAGCATCGCGTTCCTGAACGAGCGCGAAGTCGGCGGAGAGCCGGTGGCGGACCTTCTGGTCAAGCATTCGCAGCTCAAGGGCATCGAAGTCGATCCCGCCATCGCGCCTGCCATGATCGATGAATTCCCCGTGCTCTTCGTGGCGGCGTCGCTTGCCGAGGGCGTCACCGTCACCAGCGGTCTCGACGAACTGCGCGTCAAGGAATCGGATCGCCTCACCGCCATGGCCGTCGCCCTGACGCTGGCCGGCGCGCAGATCGAGGAGCGCGAGGACGGCCTCGTCATCACCGGCACCGGCGGCAAGCCCCTGCCCGCCACGGACAGCGACGCGCAAGTCGTCACCCACCTCGACCACCGCATTGCCATGTCGATGGCGATTGCCGGCCTCGTCAGCAGCGGCGGCGTGGAAGTGGACGACACGCGCCCGATCGCCACCAGCTTCCCCAATTTCGAGGACCTGCTGGCCACGCTGGCCGGATAAGGGCATTCTTGCAGGCTGGCGGCGCCGCGTCCTTCCACGCGGGCGCCCCGCCTGACAGGAGTGTGCATGATCCTCGACCTGCCGCAGTGGCTCAGCAACATCCTCGGCTTCGTGGGCACCGTGTGCTGCGTGATCGCCTATGCCTATGTGACGTACGAGAACAATCCGAACCGCTACCTTCAGCACGGACTGAACTTCGTCGGGGCCGTGCTCCTGCTCATTTCGTTGATGGTCAACGTCAACCTCCCCTCCATCGCGATGGAGGGGCTTTGGGCGATCATCGCCGGCTGGGGCCTGCTGAAGGCCCTGCGATCACGGCGCAGCGCGGACCGGCCATCCGACGAAGCCCGCCTGCCTTGACCTTCGCCCAAACCTACAGCGCCGGCTCGACCAGCCCCTTGCCTTGGCCGCGCCAAGCCGCCAAGAGCCCGCGATGATCATCGCCGTCGACGGACCCACCGCATCGGGCAAAGGCACTATCGCCAAGGCCCTCGCAGAGCATTACGGCCTGCCCCACCTCGATACCGGACTGCTTTACCGCGCCGTCGGCCGCCAGTGCTTCCTCGACGGCGGCAATCCCGACGATCCGGTGGCCGCCCTTGCCGCATGTGCCTTTCCGGACGCATTCCTGAACGACCCGGAACTCCGTTCGGAAGCGAGCGGCGGCCTTGCAAGCCGCGTCTCGATCCACCCCGCGGTGCGGCAGGCCCTGTTCGAACGCCAGCGCAGCTTCGCCACGCAGGCCGGCGGTGCCGTGCTCGACGGGCGAGACATCGGCACGGTGATCGCGCCCGAGGCGGAGGCCAAGCTCTTCGTGACCGCTTCGGTGGAAGCCCGCGCCCAGCGCCGCCATCTCGAAATGGAGGCGCAGGGCCGCGATGTCTCGCTGGATGAGATCGCCGCCGACTTGTCCGCCCGCGACGCCCGCGACCGCGGCCGCAAGGACGCCCCGCTGGTGGCGGCAGATGACGCCGTGCTGCTCGATACGTCCGACCTCGGCCGCGACGCAGCAATCGCCGCGGCCATCGCCGCGGTCGAAGCGCGCGCGCGCCGATCGCCAGCTCTTTGACATCGAGGGCCTCTGGAAGGCGGGCCTTCAATCCCGCGCGCGGTTGCGCCAGCGCTCGACCCCGGCCCGGGCGTCCTGCACGAAGCGCGAACGCCGCACGCCTTCCAGGAACAGGTTGCCCACGATCCACCCTACGGGACCGACCGGGCGCTTGAACTGCACGAGCAGGACGATGCGCGTTTCTTCGCTGTCATTCCTCACTTCGTGGTTGAAGACATCATCGAAAACCAGACACTTGCCTTCCTGCCACTCCAGCCAATCGTCGACCACGCGCATCCGGCACTCCCCGGATTCGCGCGGCACCTGGATGCCGAGGTGGCACGTCAGGAACGCCTTCGAGACGCCGGTGTGGGCCGGCAGGTGCGTCCCTGGAACGAGCACGGAAAAGAATGCCGAATTCAGGCCGGGTATGCGCGAAATCAACTCGGCCGTACGCGGACAGGCCCGGCAATTGGGCTCGTCCCGGTAGCGATAGCCGACCAGGAAGTAGGACCGCCAGCGCCCGGCCGGAGCGATGCGCCGATGGTCGGGTGAAATCGTCGCCAGTGGTGGAACTTCCTCCAGGTCCTGGAGCACGGCCGCAGCTTCCTCGCGGATGGCCTCCCAGTTGTCTTCCAGCAGGCCGGTCCAGCGGAAATTCGCCGGATCGTGAACCGGCACGTCCGGTGCGCGCGAACTGCGGGCAATCCAGCGGTTCGTCCTGGGCTGCATCCATTTCCCGAAACGCAGGATCCAGTTCGGCTTCGGGACCAGCGCCTTGCTGGGGGCCATCGTTGCATCGAGTCTGTCTGGGATCGGTGACGTAGCGTGCTCGGCCATGAAGGCTCCTCGAACGAAGTGTCCCGCGCTCCCCCATATCTCAGGCCGAAGGTCAGGACAGGGCGGGACAATGGCGCTTTTCCGAGGCGGCCACAAGACGGCCGCCCTGCCCGGTTCCGACGGACCGCCGCGATCCGTCGGCGAACCGGGCGGGCCGGCATTTTCCTTGCATTTTGGCGCCCCGGCGCGTAGGGGCCGCCGGTCTGGAAAGCCCTTGCGCTGAAAGGACGCTGCGGCAGGCATCCGGCCCCCGTGGCAGTACGGCCCTTTTGGCCCGCCGCCCGCATGGTGCGGACGCGCGGAGGAAAGACCGGCGGATTCAACCGCCTGGCCGGAAATACGTGAACAGGAAAGACCTTTAATGGCTAGTTCTGCCAATCCGACTCGCGACGATTTCGCGAAAATGCTCGACGACCAGCTCGGCGGCGTCGCCGACGACGGCTTTGAAGGCCGCGTGGTCAAGGGCACCATCACCGCCATCGAAAACGACAAGGCCGTCATCGACGTTGGCCTCAAGAGCGAAGGCCGCGTGCCGCTGCGCGAATTCGCGCGCGGTGAAGGCGAGCATGGCCTGAAGGTCGGTGACGAAGTCGAAGTCTACGTCGACCGCGTCGAGAACGCCGACGGCGAAGCGATGCTGTCGCGCGACCGCGCCCGCCGCGAAGCCGCGTGGGACAAGCTCGAAAACGAATTCGGTGAAGGCAAGCGCGTCGAAGGCGTGATCTTCGGCCGCGTCAAGGGCGGCTTCACCGTCGACCTCGACGGCGCCGTTGCCTTCCTCCCCGGCTCGCAGGTCGACATCCGCCCCGTGCGCGACGTCACCCCGCTGATGGACGTGCCGCAGCCCTTCCAGATCCTGAAGATGGACCGTCGCCGCGGCAATATCGTCGTGTCGCGCCGTGCCGTCCTCGAAGAAACGCGCGCCGAACAGCGCAGCGAGCTGATCGACAAGCTGAGCGAAGGCCAGGTCATCGAAGGCGTCGTCAAGAACATCACCGACTACGGTGCGTTCGTTGACCTCGGCGGCATCGACGGCTTGCTCCATGTCACCGACATGAGCTACAAGCGCGTCAACCACCCGAGCGAAGTGATCGCCATCGGCGACACCGTGAAGGTGCAGATCATCCGCATCAACCAGGACACCCAGCGCATCAGCCTCGGCATGAAGCAGCTGGAAAGCGATCCGTGGGAAGGCGCAGCCGTCAAGTACCCCGTGGGCGCCAAGCTCACCGGCACCGTCACGAACATCACCGAATACGGTGCCTTCGTGGAACTGGAAGCCGGCATCGAGGGCCTTGTCCACGTTTCGGAAATGTCCTGGACCAAGAAGAACGTCCACCCCGGCAAGATCGTCTCGACCTCGCAGGAAGTCGAAGTGGTCGTTCTCGAAGTCGATTCGGACAAGCGCCGCATCTCGCTCGGCCTCAAGCAGGCTCAGCAGAACCCCTGGGAAGCCTTCGCTGAGAAGCACCCCGTCGGTTCGCAGGTTGAAGGCGAAGTCAAGAACGCCACTGAATTCGGCCTGTTCATCGGTCTCGACGGCGACGTCGACGGCATGGTCCACATGTCGGACATCGCCTGGGGCATCTCGGGCGAAGACGCGCTGGCTCTGCACCGCAAGGGCGAGCAGGTTTCGGCCGTTGTTCTCGACGTCGACGTCGAGAAGGAACGCATCAGCCTCGGCATGAAGCAGCTTGAGCGTGGCGCTCCGGCCGCTGGCGGCGTTGCCGCAACCGGCGGCAGCTCGCTGCGTCGTAGCGAAGTCGTCACCGTCACCGTTCTCGAAGTTCGCGACGGCGGCCTGGAAGTCCAGGCTGGCGACGATGGCGCCACCGGCTTCATCAAGCGTTCGGACCTCGGCCGCGACCGCGACGAGCAGCGCCCCGACCGCTTCCAGGTCGGCCAGAAGCTCGACGCCATGGTCACCGGTTTCGATCGTTCGAAGAAGCCGAACTTCTCGGTCAAGGCCCGCCAGCTGGCCGAAGAGAAGGAAGCCGTGGAACAGTACGGTTCGTCGGACTCGGGCGCTTCGCTCGGCGACATCCTCGGCGAAGCCCTCAAGAACCGTTCGTAAGAACGCTTCCGGGCTTCACCGCAAGGTGAACCATCAAAGGCCCGTCCGGAGCAATCCGGGCGGGCTTTTGCTTTTCCGGCGGTCGCCATCGCGCGCGCCCTTTGCTTCCAGGCTCTTTCGCGCACCGCTTCGAAGGCTTACATCGCCCGGCAAGGAGACGCCCGATGCTCGAAGTTCACCAGTTCCCCTGCCTCAGCGACAATTACGGCTATCTGCTGCACGATCCCGTCAGCGGGGAAACCGCCTGCATCGATACGCCCGATGCCGATGAGTACCTCCGCCAGGCCGGGCACAAGGGCTGGCAGATCACGCAGATCTGGAACACGCACTGGCATCCCGACCACGCCGGCGGCAATGCGGCGATCAAGGCCTGCACCAATTGCACGATCACCGCTCCGCTGGACGATGCCGGGAAGATCGAAGGCGTCGACCGGACCGTGTCTCAGGGAGAAGTCGTCACGCTGGGCAACTGGAAGGCCCATGTCATCGACGTAGGCGGCCATACCATGGGCCATTGCGCCTACTACCTACCCGAGGCGCAGATCGCTTTCGTCGGCGATTCCGTCTTTGCGCTGGGCTGCGGGCGCATGTTCGAAGGTCAGCCCGCGCAGTTCTGGGCGAGCCTCCAGCGCATCAAGGCGCTGCCGGTCGACACGATGCTCTACTGTGCCCACGAATATACCGCGGCGAATGCCCGCTTCGCGCTCCATGCCGATCCGGACAATGCCGAGTTGGCCGCTTATGCCGAAGACATCGCGCGCGCGCGCGCGGCGGGCCTGCCCACGGTCCCCACCAAGCTAGGCCGCGAGCTGCTGACGAACCCGTTCCTGCGCGCAGACGCCCCCGCTATCCAGGCGCGGTGGGCGCCGGAGGGCGAGGCCGGGGATGCCGTGGCGACCTTTGCCGCGCTGCGCGAGGCCAAGAACACCTTCTAGCGGCTGTTTCGCGGAGGCAGGGATTTCCCCTGCCCCGCATAGTGCTATTCGTAGACGATCCGCAGTTTCGCGGCGGCTTCCGCAGCGATCCGCCGCGCTTCATCGGTGTCGCTTGCCAGCGCCAGGGCAACACCCATGCGGCGATAGGGCCGCGTCGTGGGCTTGGCGAAGACCCGCAGGTCCACCTCGCCGCCCGGCGTCCCCAGGACATCCGCCATTCCCTCGTAGGCGAAAACCTCGGCCTCGCGGTCGGCCAGGATCACGGCCGAGGCGCTCGGGCCGCGAAGGGTGACTTCGGGGACTGGAAGGCCCAGGATGGCCCGCGCGTGCAGATCGAACTCCGAAAGGTTCTGCGAGATCAGCGTGACCATGCCGGTGTCGTGCGGGCGCGGCGAGAGTTCGGAGAAGATCACGTCTTCGCCTTTCACGAAGAACTCCACGCCGAAGATGCCGTAGCCGCCAAGATCGTCCACGACCTTGCGCGCCATGTCCTGTGCCGCGGCGATCGCCGCGGGCGCCATGGGCGTCGGCTGCCAGGATTCCTGGTAGTCGCCGCGTTCCTGCCGGTGGCCGATCGGCGGGCAGAACGACACGCCCTCGCGGCTGCGCACGGTCAGCAGGGTGATCTCGTAATCGAAATCGACGAACTCCTCGACGATCACCCGGGCCCGGTCGCCGCGCATGTTGGCGACGGCATAGTCCCAGGCCTTCTCCAGATCGGCCGCATCGCGCACGGTGCTCTGGCCCTTGCCCGAAGAGGACATGACCGGCTTGATCACGCAAGGCAGCCCCGTGTGCTCGGCGCCGGACAAGACTTCGCCCAGGTTCTCGGCATAGCGATAGCGCGAGGTGCGCAATCCGAGTTCGGTCGCGGCCACTTCGCGGATGCGGTCGCGGTTCATGGTCATCTGCGTTGCCCGCGCCGATGGCACCACGCAGAAGCCTTCCGCCTCCACTTCCGCCAGCACTTCGGTGCGGATGGCCTCGACTTCGGGCACGATGAAGTCCGGCCGGTGCTTCTCGATGGCGGCGCGCAGCCGCTCCCCGTCAAGCATCGAGAAGACTTCGAAAGCATCGGCCACCTGCATCGCCGGCGCGCCCTCGTAAGCATCGCAGGCCACGACCTCGCAGCCGAGCCGCTTGGCCGAGATCACGAATTCGCGCCCCAGTTCGCCCGAACCGAGCAGCAGGATCTTCGCGGTGAATGGCATGGCGGCCGGTCCTTTCGTTTGGCTTTGCGCCCTAGAGCAGCGTCCCGGAGAGAATCGCAAGAGCGATGGTGAAATAGATCACCAGCCCCGTGACATCGACCAGGGTCGCGACGAACGGTGCGGAGGCGCTGGCCGGATCGAAACCGAGCCTTTGCAACAGGAACGGCAGCATGGATCCGGCCAAGGAGCCGAAAGTGACGATCCCCACCAACCCCGCCGAAACGGTCGTGGCGATCAGCATCCAGTGGCTGCCATAATCATAGAACCCGAGCGCCTGCCAGGCCGCGATCCGGGCGAAGCCGACCGCACCGAGGATCGCACCCAGCACTAGCCCTGCAGGGAGTTCGCGCAAGGCGACGCGCCACCAGTCGCGCAGGCGGACCTGCCCCATGGCGAGCGCCCGGATGATGAGCGACGTCGCCTGGCTGCCGCTGTTACCGCCCGAACTCATGATGAGCGGAATGAACAGCGTGAGCACGACCGCGCGCGCCAGTTCGTCCTCGAAATGCTGCATCGCGCTGGCCGTGAGCATTTCCGAAAGGAACAGCACACTGAGCCACCCTGCCCGCTTGCGGATCATCTCGAAGAACCCGGTCTCCAGATAGGCCCGGTCCAGCGCCTCGACGCCGCCGAATTTCTGCACATCCTCGGTATGTTCGGCGACGAGTGCGTCAAGCACGTCGTCCACGGTGACGATGCCCAGAGGTCGTCCGGCATCGTCGACCACCGGCAGCGCCAGCAGGTCATGACGGCGGATCAGATCGGCCACGACCTCGCGGTCGGTGTCGGGCGTGACGGTGACCGGCTCGCGGTCGCGGGCAAGGTCGATCGCGGGCGAATCGGGCGCCGCGGCGATCAGGCGGCGCAGCGAGATCGTGGCTTCGAGGCGGCCGGCCTCGTCCATGAGGAACACCGAGTAGACGGTCTCTCGGCTGCGTTCGACCGTGCGGATGAGATCGAGCACATCGGCCACGCTGGCCGAAGCCCGCGCCGCGACGAACTCCGTCGTCATCATGCCGCCTGCGCTGTCCTCGGGCCATGCCAGGAGGCTGCGCAGCGACGAGCGCACTTCCGGGGCCAGTGCCGCCAGGATCTGCGCGGCCACGCCCTCATCCATCTCGGCCAGGACGTCCGCCGCGCGGTCCTCGGCCATTTGCGCCACCAGATGAACCGCACGCGGCAGCGGCAGCAAGGCCAGAGCTTCGGCAGCGCCGGTGAATTCGGGGCGGTCGAGCGTCGCCACGGCGCGCACGTCGGCCATGCGGCCAAGCTTGGCGGCGGCCGCCTCGGGCGGCAGCGCCTGAAGCATCTCGACGATATCGGCAATATAGAGCCCGCGCTTGGCGGGACGGGCACCGGCAGTCACGCCGGCGAGGAGGTCGTTCACCATCATCACACCTTTCGTCCGCACGACCCGGGCGGACGACGGCCAGCGAGAACTAGCGGACGACCTCCGGGCGTGCGGTCCTACTGGAACTGTCGCTTGACATGTCCTCGCTTCCTGAAACACCGCAGCAACATTGGCTGCGCGGTCGTCGCTCTGATCCCAAATGCGCGGGGCGTCAACTGCCGATCGGCGCCATGCCGCCCCTAACGTGACCGCAATCGGGACACAAAAAAGCCCCCGCGCAGCGCGCGGAGGCTTTTTTGTTCGATAGCGAACCGGCGGTATCAGATACCGGCGATCGCCTGGTCGACCAGCGCCTTGTCGGCATCGACCGAGTGGTTGGCGCGGATCAGCCCGCTGGCGGCAGCCGCCGCAGCAGCAGCAGCCTGCTGGCGCAGTTCGGTAACGGCCGCGCGTTCGACGGCGCCGATCTTGTCCTGCGCCATCTTTTCGCGGCGGGCGATCACGTCCGTCGTGTCGGCCTGGGCCTTGGCGACGATCGTTTCCGCCTCATGACGGGCATGCTCGAGCAGAGCCGCGGCGTCCTTTTCGGCACCGGCGATCTTGTCGGCATATTCCTTGCGCAGGGCTTCCGCCTCGGCGCGAAGGGTCTTGGCCTCTTCGAGCTGCGCCTTGATCTCGGCGATCTTGCCGTCGAGACCGCCCGAAATCATCTTGGGCAGGCCCTTCCAGACCATGATCGCCAGGAGCACCAGCATCGAGGCGCTGACGACCGCGACCGGCGGGGCGACGCCCAGCAGCAGCGGTTCGGCATGATGCTCGACGCCCTCGTGGGTCTCGGCACCCTGGGTTCCGGCCATCTCGGCAGCCTCGTGCGAGGTGCCTTCGGCAACGACGGTGTCCGTGGTGGACAGCTGCGTGTTGTCAGCCATGGACCAGGTTCTCCTTCACGGCGGAACGAACCGCGCCATCGTCGAGAGTCAGGCCGGCGATGCGGCTGACGATCTCGCGCGTGGCGTCGGCGGCGACGTCCTCGATCTCCGCGGCAGCCGAACGGCGAGCCTGGGAAATGCGGGTTTCGGCTTCGGCGAGCGTGGCGTCGATTGCAACCTGTGCGGTCGCGAGACGCTCCGTCGTGACGGCAGCGGCCTTGGCGCGGGCTTCCGCGATAAGGGTCTGCGCCTCGGCGCGGTTGGCGTTCTCACGCTTGCGCCAGGCTTCCTCCTCCGCATCGGCCTGAGCGCGAGCGCGTTCGGCGGCGGCGAGGTCGTCGGCAATCTGCTTGTCGCGCTGCGCAACCGTATCCATGACCTTGGGAACCATTCCCCGTCCGACGACGAAGAACGTGAAGCCGAAGAAGATCAGCATCCAGAAGATCTGGCTGGAATAGGTCGCGGCTAGCTGTGCGATCTGAGGCATGGGTCAGCCCTGTCTCGAAGTGGCCGGTAGAATTCTTGCGTCCTCTCCGGCCGCCGTACCAAAGGGTTCGGGCAGCCGGAGGGGATCAGTGCGCGCGATCAGGCGAAGATCAGCAGCGCGGCAACGACGAACGACAGCAGGCCGAGAAGTTCGGCGCCGGCGAAGCCGATGAAGAGGCGGCCCTGCTGGGCGTCCGCGGCGCCCGGATTGCGCAGTGCGCCTTCGAGGAACTTGGCGAAAACGCTACCCACGCCGATCGAGGCGAGGCCGCAACCGATAGCAGCGAGACCGGCACCAAGCAGCTTTGCAGCTTCTGCGTCCATTTCAAAAACTCCCTTTGGAAAACTCGAGTGAGACTGAAAATCAGTGAAGGTTCTCTGCGTCGTTCAGATAGACGCAAGTGAGAAGAGCGAAAACGTAGGCCTGGATGCCGGCGACGAGCAGCTCGAGAGCGCAGATGCCGACCATCAGGATGAAGCTGGGCAGCCCGGCGATGGCGAAGAGGCCGATACCGGCATTGCCCGAGCTGATGACGAAGCTCGAAAGAACCTCAAGAAGGACGTGGCCGGCCATCATCGCAACAAAGAGACGCAGGCCGAGGCTGAACGGGCGCACCAGGAAGGAGATCAGTTCCACGCAGAAGATCAGCGGGATCATGATGACCGGAGTGCCGTGCGGCACGAACAGCGAGAAGAAGTGCAGCTTGTGCTTCGCGAAACCGACGATCAGGACGATTGCGAAGGAAAGCACCGCGAGAACGCCCGTGGCCGAGAAGTGGCTGGTGAACGTAAAGGCATGGAGGCCGATCACGCCCAGCGGCAGCAGGCCGAGGAAGTTCGCGAAAAGAATGAACATGAAGAGCGAGAAGATGTACGGAACGTACTTCTTGCCGCCGGGGCCGACGTTGGCAGCCAGCATGCCGTCGATGAAGCCGGTGAAGCTTTCGACTGCCATCTGCCAGCGGCCGGGAACGAGCTGGCGCTTCATGCCGCCAGCGACGAAGAACGCCAGCGTCACGGCGGCGATCGCCATCCACAGCGTGCTGTTGGTGAAGGCGATGTTGTAACCGGCGATGCTCCAGCCTTCCGAGCCGAACAACGGCTGGATGCTGAACTGGTGCATCGGATCGACCTTCGCTTCGGCTGCCACGCGAATATCCCTGTCGCCAATGAACGACAGCGCCCTTACTCACCCCCCTTGGGTCAATCCGGGCGCCGGTTCGAATTCCTGATAATATTCCTGAAGGCGACGAATATTCCTGCGAACATCATCACCATCAGACCCCAGGGCGATGTTCCGGCGAAGTGATCGATCACCCAACCAAGGAACAGACCACCGGCAACCCCGCCGAGCAAGTCGGCCAGGACGCGGTTTCCGGCACGATAGGCATCGTCCGTTTCCGCACCCGCGACCGGCTTTTGACGCTTCACCTCGCGCTCACGAAGGGCTTTCAGCCGATCGTCCAGCGTATCGAGGCGCGCATCTTCGCCAACAGGTTCCCGTGCGGACGGCTCGTCGTTCATGTCAGGTTCCTCCTCCAGGAAAGGATGACGCGTTCAACGGCTGCCCGCCGAGGGCGCCGACCCCTTAGGGTGGGGCTATTCCCGAGTCAACCATGGCGGGACGCGCACGGCAACAGTTGTTCACACGGATACCCGTATGCCCAAGTGCCGAACAGGGCTGGAAAATGGGGCTGGGCCGGCAATACCGCAAGGACGATACCGAAGAAATTCCTCGCAAAAACCACAGCCGCGTCCCGCCCCGGTCAAGCGGCGCGGCGACTTGTCGGTTCAGCGTCGCAGCGCCGTCGTGAAAGAGACACACGAAAAAGGGCGGCTGGATGTCCAACCGCCCTGTCGGGTTCTGCTTTTGGGCCTTCGGCCATGCTCGCTTTCGCCCGGCGCCATTCGGAGGCCGCGCAGGCGCCGCCGATCACGGGCAGCGGGCGTCGCGCTCGGGCGCTCCGGCGCCGCGGGTTTTCCACGATCCGTCGGGCGCCTGGTACTTCTCGCCAGGCTGGGTCTGCGAGATCAGACGGCACGCGGTGGCGAAGGCATATTCCTCGATGGTGCTCTTGCCCGCCGCCTTTTCCGTGTAGATGGCGCGGCGCTTGTTGTTCAGGTCGCGTACCATCGCCTGGACCGCGGCGGACTGGCCGCCGATGACGCCCAGATAGCCGTCCTTCTGCTCACCGACCTGGCCCGCAGAGCGCGCTGCCGCATATGCGGGATCGCGGCCTTCCTGCGCCAGCGCCATGCTGCCGCCGCCAAGAGCCAGGGCCATTGCGCCGATCAGGCCGACGGGTCTGCTGAAAACGGTCTTGCTCATCAGAATACGCCTTCGTTTTCCTTGATCGTGTTCTCCGCATCCTGGGAGAGACGATAGATCACTTCCTGCCTGATGTTGATGTTGAGCTCTATCACGATCGGCTTGTCGGGCGCCGTCACGTTGACGCAGCCGGCAAGGGCCGATCCCAGGCCCATCATCATCATCACGGCGCATGCGGCGCGCCGGCCGGACCGGGAAGCAAGCTGCTGCGCGAAATATCGTACCGGACTCATCATCGCCGGGCTTGTCGCAGCCGGAGTGCTTCCGGTCAATTCCAGGGCCTTCATGGATTATTCTCGCTGACTGGAGGCTGAATGGTGGCTGGCGCGGGACGAATCGAGTTCGGGTCGTTCGAGAGCTGGCCCTGCACCGGAAGCTGGTTGGGGATTCCCAGGGTGCGTGGATCGGTCAGGTAGGTCGGATCGTAAAGCGAGCGCATCGAGCCGAAGAGGCTGAAGAACGGCGCCTTGATCTTGACGATGAACCGGATCGGCAGCTTCGCCACCTGCCGCGTGAGGAAATTCTTGTCTGCAGACGAGCCCTGGCTGAGCCCGTCGAAAGCGATGCGCGTCAGGATGTCACCCGAGATCGAGCCGTTCAGGCCGATCTCCATGTGCTTGTAGTCGACCGACTTGAGCGCGCCGAAGGCGAAGTTGCCCATGGCCGACAGGTCCTTGTAGGTCAGCGCGCCGAGATAACTGACATTGCCGCCCGGATCGCGCGAGGCCAGGTAGCCGTCGACGATGCGGCCACCCTGCTCGTCGAAGACGATCGGCACTTCGCCGTCGAAGACGCCGCTGGCGTTGATATTCGTCAGTTCGAGATGCTGCACGAACGTCGCGGCGTCGAGGCCGCGGACGTTGAGCTTGTAGTGCCGCGTCTCGGAGGCACCGATTCGCATCGTCGCCGGATCGAGCGTGAGCGTGCCCGACATGAAAGGCCACTTGGCGCCGTTGATCCGCAGCAGATAGCCCGGCTCCATCTGGAAGCCGACGACACCGTCATTGACTTCGATGCCCGGGTTGACCGAGGCGATCCTGAGCTGCTGGTCCGGCGCGGTGACGAAACCGAGCAGGTCGCTGAAAACCACGTCGCCGCTGAGGCCCTTCACCGGGCCGAAGGCGGCGGCGAAGTCCAGGCCGTCCGAGGAGAACCGGCCGGTGCTGGTAACGCCGCGCTCGTTCCAGTCAATCCGACCCGTGCCATGGAGCGAACCGCGCAAGTCCGAAACGATGCCGAGCAGCAGCGGAGAGAGCGCTTCGGCCTGAAGGTCCTTGTCGAAAGTGATGCCAGCCACGCTCAGATCGGCATGGCCGCTGGTCTTGCCGAGGTCGTGGACAATGTCGGCGCGAACCACCTCGTGGTCGCTGCTGGGCTCACGCATGACGGCCTGCGCGGTGATGACATTCTTTTCCAGCCGCAGGCTGCCGTCACGGGCGATCAGCGGCTGGAAGCGCGGCACCGCCTGGCGGTCCACCAGAGTGAAGCGTGCCTGGTCGATCGCGAGGATACCCCCGGCATAGCGCCAGTTGCCCGCGGTCTGCCGCAGATCGAGCGGAACGGCCGCGAGCCCGATGTCCGCTTCGTCGAAAGTGCCGCCGATATCCTTGCCCACTTGCGCATCGAGGCGGGCGAGCTTGAAACGCGACGGCGCATCTGCAGGACCGAGAGCGACATCGATGCCCTTGGCGGTCAGCGCGCCGGGCCGACCCGCCAGCTGCGCATAGCCCAGCGGCCCGCTGGCGATCCGGATCGGCGTCTGGCCGAGCCGGCCCGACACGTCGAGATTTGGGACGCCTAGCGCAATGTCGAGCCCGCTGCCCCGGTTGCGCAGGATCGCGCCGCCGGGCGCGGGGCAGACTTGCAGGCTGCGCCGCTCCAGCGTCAGGTTCGCAAAGGCGAGGCTGTCGAAACCGATTTTCGTGCAGGCGTTCCAGACCGCCAGCGCGCCGTCGGCGCCCCAGCGCCCGTCGATGGGCAGGACGAGACCTTTCGCGGCGCCGCCCGGCAGGGCGCCGGAGAGCCGCGCCTCGCCGGCAAAGCGCATGGCGCCGTCGGGCGATTGGGTGAGCGCGAGGTGCGGCATGGCCAGGCGCGAATCGCCGGCGGCATATTCGGGCATGGCCACCTGCAGCGCGAGGCGTCCGCGCGCATCGCTTTCCATGCGCCCGGAGATCTGCGGCAGGCCCTGCCCGCCGCTCGCGAAATTGCCGGTCACGACCGGGCGGCGGCCGCTGTCGGTCTCGGCGCCGAACTGCGCCTGCACGCGTGAGAGCGTCAGCAGCGAGGCACCGCTGGTGCCGTGCAGGTTGCCGCGCGGCACCACCAGGGTCAGGCCATCCTGCCCACGGCGCAGCACCAGGTTGGCGGAGAGCGTGCTGGCGCGGGTTTCGCGTGCCAGGGCGGTGCGGAATTGCCGGGCCAGTGGCGCGGCCAGCGTGCCCTCCCCGGACTGGACTGCCTTGGCGAGCAGCGAATCGACCGATTCGCCGATCGCCAGCCGCTTGCCGCCAATGTCACCCTCCAGATCGAAGCGGGCGAGACCGTGGCTGGAACGCATCCGGCCATCGAATCCCAGCTCTCCGATTCGCGCCTGCGCAGTGGCGACATCGCGCGCGGCGGCCTTGAAATTCGCGTTGAGTGCCTCGCCCCGATATGTGAAGCGGCCCGATCCGGTGAGCGCGGCGAGGCGATTTCCCGCCATCCGCAGGGCGCCGCCTTCAAGGCCGAGGCGGCCCTCCCCACCGTCCAGCCGCCGGTCGAGCACGACATCGAGCTGCATCCCGCTGGCGGCGAGTTGCAAGTCGCGCGCGCGGCAGGTCACGCCGCCGGTTCGCAGCGGCCCCTTGAAGCGCGGACGCTCGCCGGAGATGGACAGCTTGCCGTAAAGCGTGGCGCGCCCGGTCTCGCAGCCCTCGACCGCGAGGCGGGGGGACACCACCGCCAATTCGCCGCCGAAACCGCCGCGCAGTCCGCCCGCGCCGGTCAATTTCGCGGCCAGGCGGCCATAGTCGCTTTCGATCAGCGCGCGCCCGTCCACCACGGCCACGTCGAGGTCGGGCAAAGGGTGGTCCTTGTCACCGCCGCCGCTTGCCAGCGCCTTGTCGAGCGCGCCCAGGCTCAGCTTGCCCTGATGGAGCGCACCGAACAGACGCGGGCGAACGACGGTGATCCGGCCGATGCCCGGCCAGCCCCAGGTCAGCCGGGTGGCGACGCGCAGTTCCTCGATCGTGAGGTCCGGATGCTTCGGATCGCCGATCACGAGATTGCGAATCACCTGCTCCGAAGGGCCGATGCGAACGATCCGGTAAGTGGCCGGCAGGCCGAGCTTGTGCAGCTGGTCGGCAATGATGTCGTCGGCGATGTCCTTGCGCCAGGCCCAGGCGCCCGCAAGTCCTGCCCCCACCACGGCCAGCATGCCCAGCGCCGCCACGCGCCGCCCGAGGCGACGGGCCGGCTGCGGCAAATCCGCCGGTACGGTAGGTTGGTCCTGCTGCTGCGACATCCGGTCCATCACTTGCGCTTGCCTTCCGGGAAAGGCAATTGTCTGTACGCGTTATGCCCGAGCAAGACCGTCTCTTCGATGAACCTGTAGCCCCGGCGGGCCGCGATTCCGCGTCCGTCGTCGCGGCGGTCGGCCCCGATGCCGGGAACGACCCCAGCGGTCACCGCGCAAGGCTGAGAAAGCGGTTGGTCGAAGGCGGGGCGGAAGCTTTGGGCGATCACGAGGTGATAGAACTCCTGCTGATGCAGGCCGTTCCCCGCCGCGACATGAAGCCTCTGGCCCGCAGCCTGATCCATCGCTTCGGCTCGCTCGCGGCCGTGCTTCAGGCCGATCCGCGCACGTTGGGCGGCCATCCGGGCATGGGTGAGGCCAGCGTGGCCGCGCTGCGCGTGGTGACCGTGGCGGCCACCCGCCTCGCGCGGCAGACAGTGCGCGAGAAGCCGGTTATCGGCTCGTGGCAGGCGCTGATCGACTATCTGACGATCGACATGGCGCACCTGACGCTGGAACGCGTTCGCGTGCTTTATCTCAATGCCAAGAACATGCTGATCCTCGACGACCTGGTGGGCGACGGCTCGATCGACGAAGCGGCGATTCACCCGCGCGAAGTGATTCGCCGCGCGCTGGACATCGGCGCCACCGCCCTCATCCTCGTGCATAATCATCCCTCGGGTTCCCCCCAACCCAGCCGCGCGGACATCGAAGTCACCAACCGCATCGCCGAAGCCGGAAGGCTGCTGGGGGTCTCGGTGCACGATCATGTCATCATCGGCCGCGAAGGCCATGTCAGCCTGCGCGCCAAGGGCCTGATCTGAAATGTGTGTCGCCGCCGTCGCTTGGCAGGCCCATCCGGACTGGCCGCTCGTGGTCGCCGGCAATCGCGACGAATTCCACGCACGCCCCTCGGCGCCGCTTTCGCCCTGGCAGGACGGCAGCGGAATCCTGGCCGGTGCCGACTTGCTGGGCGGCGGGACATGGCTGGGCGTGACGCCATCGGCGCGCATGGTGCTCGTCACCAATTACCGAGTGCCGGAAGGCTCGGTTCCGGGCCGTCCTTCGCGCGGCAAACTCGTCACCGACCTGCTGGAAGACCGCGAGCCGGAACCCGTCGAGACGATGAACCCGTTCAATCTCGTCGAAGTGAACGGCACCAATGCCCGGTTCCTGACCAATTATCCGCAGCGCGAATCGCGGCCTCTCGCCCCCGGCATTCATGGTCTGTCCAATGGCGGCTTCGACCGGCCCTGGCCCAAGACCCTGCAAGTGGCGCAGGCGGTTTCCGCATGGCTGGCAGACGGGCAAGCCGATCCCTCCCCCCTGCTCGGCGCCTTGCAGGCGGAGACCCCGGGCATGGCCCCCGGCCATGCCGAAAACGGCCCCGAGCCGCGCTTCGCCCCGGTCTTCATCCGCGATCCGCTCTACGGCACCCGCTGCTCCACGGTCATCGCCGTGAACCGCACCGGCGCCGGCATGATCGTGGAGCGCAGCTTCCACCCGGACGGTTCGGCCTCGGGCGAAGTCCGTATCGATTTCGACTGGTCGCCGGTGCTCTCGCAAGGCCCGAACTAGGCAAGGGCCCCGGGCAATCCCGCGCCCGCCGATCGTCGCCGCATCATGGACTTACTGGCGCCTTTTGCATAAGTTGGGCCGGTCTCCGGCGGTTCGGCGATCGATTGCGACAGGGATTATCCAACCGCATGACGCTTCAATGTCCGGTTCTGCTGCGCGCCCTGCCCTTTTGCGCGGCGCTGCTGGCGAGCGGCTGCAACACGATGGCACCCCCCGTGGCGCAAGTGGCTTGCACGGCCACGCAGCAGCCCCGCGTCGTCCTGTCCGCCGATGGACGGAGCGCCACCACCACGCTCTCGGTGCTCACTTTCAATATCGAAGGGCTGTCCTGGCCCGCGCGCAGCGGGCGCAAGCCTTCGCTTGAGGAGATCGGCAGGCATCTGGCCAGGATGCGCGCCGCCGGCACCGCGCCCGACGTGGTGCTGTTCCAGGAGATGTTCAGCGACGCCGCCAAGCGCGCAGTGGCCTCTGCCGGCTATCCCGCGCTCGATTCCGGCCCGCGCCGGACCACCCGCGCACGCGGTTCCACCAAGGAACGGCTGCCCGGCAATTCCAGCCTCAAGCGCGGCGAGATCGGCATCCACGTCTTCGGCAGCGGCCTTGCCATCGCCTCGCGCTACGCGATCGTCGATACCGAGCGCCGGGCCTATGGTCGCAAGTCTTGCGCCGGGTTCGACTGCCTGTCGAACAAGGGCATCGCGCTCGCAAGGATCGACGTGCCGGGCGTGCCCACCCTGATCGACGTCTACGACACGCACATGAACTCGCGCGGCGCTTCCGGCGCGCCCGCGGCGCGCAACCTGGCCGCGCACGACCGGCAGGCCCTGGAAGCCTCGGAATTCATCGACCGCACCCATGACGATGCGACGCCGGTGATCTTCGGCGGCGACTTCAACATGCGCCACTCCGAACCGCGCTGGGAGAATTTCTCGCGCTATCAGTCGCTGAACCTCGTGCACCGCACCTGCTCGCACCCTGGCTCGGGCTGCGATGTGCAGATGTCGTGGGACGGGGACGAACCCTGGATGGATACGCAGGACCTGCAGTTCTACTGGAACGGACAAGCCGTGGAGATCCGCCCCATCCGGGTGCAGGCCCTGTTCGACGGGCGTCCGGACAGCCCGCAGCTGTCCGACCATGACGCCTTCCTGGTCACTTACGAACTGCGCTGGAAGGCTTCCGAGACCCGCGCGCCGGGCTGCCGGACGATCCCCGGCGCGCTGGCTCCGAATCCCCGATAGGACCTTCGCGCCAGCTCTTCTTCAGGGTGCCGGCGAAGACAGGATCTCCAGCAGCCTGGCCCCGAACACGTCCGGCGCTTCTACCTGCGGAGAATGCCCGTAGTCGGGGAATTCGACGATCCGCGCGGAAGGCATGGCCGCCGCCGCCTGTGCCGCGATCTGCGGGATGGGTTTCAGCTTGGCCTTGATCTCGGCCGGGGCCTGACCCTTGCCGAAGACCGTCGTGTCACGCATGCCGATCATCAGCGTCACGGGAACGCCGAGACGACCGAACTCGTGGCTCACCGGCTGGGTCAGGATCATCTCGGAGGTCTTGGCCTGCGCCAGTTCCGCCGCATCCTGGTCAGGCGTGGCATATTGCCCCGCCAGCATCTTCACCCACCGATCATAGCGCGGGTTCCAGTCGCCATGATAATACGTGTCGAGCTGATACTGGCGCATTTCGGCATAGCCCTTGGCGCGCTCGCTGGCCAAGAGCTTGTCCAGCGGTGCGTAAGGCACGCCTTCCGCCATGCGGTCGACGAGGCCCAGCGGATTGACCAGCACCAGCCGCTCCACCGCCTGCGGGTACATCAGGGCAAAGCGCATCCCCAGCATGCCGCCGGTCGAGTGCCCCAGCACGATGGCCTTTTCCAGGCCCACTTTCTCCATGAGCCGGTGCGTGGTGTTCGCCATCATCGCGAAACTGTATTGCGCGGAGGCCGGCTTGGAGGACTTGCAGAAACCGAGCTGGTCGGGGATCAGCACCCGGTATCCCGCCGCCAGCAGCGTTCGCGCGGTGTCTTCCCAGGTCGCGCCGCAGAAATTCTTGCCGTGCAGGAGGACCACGGCGTGGCCGTTGGCCTTGTCGGGCTGCACGTCCATATAGGCCATGGCGGCTTCTTCGGCGCCCAGATTCAGCTCCATGGTCTCGACTTTCCAGGGATAGGGAAAGCGTTCGAGATTGGCGCCGAATTCCTCCAGCTTGATGTCCTGGGTGCTCAGGACCGGCGCGGCCAGCGCCGAGGGCACGGCTTTCGGGTCGGCGGCGTCCTGGGCATGGCCCGCGCCGATGCCGGCGCCGAAGAAACAGGCCGCGGCAAAAATCGTCGAGAGCGCGCGAGGCATCGCTGGTCCTTTCGTGATCGACAGGGTGCCGCATGAAACCGATGCGACCATAGCGCCTGACGGATCGGATGGCTCCTGAGAAATCGGAAAACCGTGGTTCTACAATCGCTCCGCCGCCAAACTTATCGTCTGCGGGATGCCGCTTCGCCTTGCCGGCTTTCGATTCGTGCAAGCGGCGGTACCGTTCGCAGTATTGCCTCCCTGGTTCCCGCAACGCCCCGAATTCCGCCAGCTTCGCCGTCCGGCCCGGCGGATTCTTTCGGCCTTTCCCGGCCGCGCACCCTTGCCTTTGTCGCAAGCCCGCCGTAGCGGCACCGCCATGAGGCCGGGTCAGCGCCGGGTCGAGTCAGGTCACTCAAGGAGTCGAACATGGTCCCCCGTTACGCCCGCCCCGCAATGACCGCGATCTGGGAACCCGAAGCCCGCTATCGCATCTGGTTCGAGATCGAAGCCCACGCCGCCGTGAAAATGGGCGAGATGGGCACCGTGCCGGAAAGCGCCGGCAAGGCGCTGTGGGACTGGTGGGCCACCAATCCCGTGATCGACGTTGCCGCCATCGACGCCATCGAGGCCGTGACCAAGCACGACGTCATCGCCTTCCTCGACTGGGTTGCCCAGCAGGTCGGCCCTGAAGCCCGCTTCATGCACCAGGGCATGACCAGCTCCGACGTGCTCGACACCACGCTGAACGTGCAGCTGGTCAAGGCCGCCGACATCCTGCTGGCGGACCTCGACGCCCTGCTCGCCGCGATCAAGCGCCGCGCCGAAGAGCACAAGTATACCCCCACCATCGGCCGCAGCCACGGCATCCACGCCGAGCCGGTGACGTTCGGCCTCAAGATGGCCGAAGCCTATGCCGAATTCGCGCGCTGCAAGACGCGCCTGATCGCCGCCCGCGAGGAAGTCGCCACTTGCGCGATCTCGGGCGCCGTCGGTACGTTCGCCAATGTCGATCCCGCCGTCGAAGACTATGTTGCCGACAAGCTCGGCCTCGCGGTCGAGCCGGTCTCCACCCAGGTCATCCCGCGCGACCGCCACGCCATGTTCTTCGCGGTGCTGGGCGTGATCGCAAGCTCGATCGAACGCCTTTCCATCGAAGTGCGCCACCTTCAGCGCACCGAAGTTCTGGAAGCCGAGGAATACTTCTCGCCCGGCCAGAAGGGCTCGTCGGCCATGCCGCACAAGCGCAACCCGGTGCTGACCGAGAACCTCACCGGCCTGTCCCGCGTCGTGCGTTCGGCCGTGGTTCCGGCCATGGAAAACGTGGCGCTCTGGCACGAGCGCGACATTTCGCACTCTTCGGTCGAGCGCTTCATCGGCCCCGACGCGACGATCACCCTCGACTTCGCACTGGCGCGCCTCACCGGCGTGATCGACAAGCTGCTCGTCTATCCCGAGCGCATGCAGAAGAACCTCGACCGCATGGGCGGCCTCGTCCACTCGCAGCGCGTGCTTCTCGCCCTCACCCAGGCCGGCCTCAGCCGCGACCAGTCGTACCGCCTGGTGCAGCGCAACGCGATGAAGGTGTGGGAATCGGACGGCCAGCTCTCGCTGCTCGAACTGCTCAAGGCCGATGACGAAGTCACCGCCGCGCTTCCGGTCGAAGTGATCGAGGACAAGTTCAACCTCGACTATCACTTCAAGCACGTAGACACGATCTTCGCGCGCGTTTTCGGGAACTAAGCTTCCAGCCGACACTTCCCATGCCTCGCAATCGCGCTTAAGCATCCAGCGCGATTGCGAAAGGTCTTGGTGCACGAATTGCCGGAGGGAACATGAACATAGTCCGCACGGTGCTGTGGATCGCGATCACCGCGATCCTGGTCGCTTTCATCGCCATGAACTGGACCAGGGTGCCGGTGAACTTCTGGCCGCTGGACGATGCCAACTACGTCCATTTCGAATGGCCGGTCGGCGTTGTCGCACTCGTCTTCTTCGTGCTGGGGATGGCCCCCGTCTGGCTGTACCTGCGCGCCGTGCGCTGGCGCCTCCAGCGCCGCATCGCCAGCCTCGAAAACTCCCTTCGGGCCAACAGCGTGCCTTCCACGGTTCCGGCCGTCCCGGAATCGGCACAGGGCGCGCATCTTTTCACGCCCGAGCCCACCTCACCTTCCAAATCCTCTCCGGAACTCTGAGATCATGAACAGCAATCCCGTCTACCTCGCCCTCGACCTGCCCCACCTCGACGCCGCCGAGGCGCTGGCGCGAAAGGTCGCCGGGCATATCGGCGGGATCAAGCTGGGTCTCGAATTCTTCTGCGCGCACGGTCATCATGGCGTTCACGAGCTGCACAAGCTCGGCCTGCCGATCTTCCTCGACCTCAAGCTGCACGACATCCCCAACACCGTGGCCGGCGCCATGCAGGCGATCCACGTCCTGGAGCCTTCCATCGTCACCATCCACGCCGCCGGCGGCCGTGCCATGATGGAAGACGCCAAGGCCGCCGCGGGCGAGAACTGCAAGGTCGTGGCCGTCACCGTACTGACCAGCCTGGACGGCGGCGACCTCAATGCCATCGGCGTGAACGCGGAACCGCACGAGCAGGCGCTTCGCCTGGCGGACCTGGCCCATTCGGCAGGGCTCGACGGCATCGTCTGCTCGGGCCATGAAGTGGGCGCGGTCCACCAGCAATGGAAGGACGGCTTCTTCGTCGTCCCCGGCCTTCGTCCCGACGATGGCCGCAACGGCGACCAGAAGCGCATCATGACCCCGCGCGCGGCGCGCGATGCGGGCGCCAGCGTGCTCGTCATAGGCCGCCCGATCAGCCGCGCCGAAGATCCCCTCGCCGCCGCGATCGCGATCGAAGCGACGCTCTGATGCAGGAGCGGTGCGGCCCGTCGAATGCCGCACCGCACCTGACCCAGCCGGACACCGACAAGAACTGACTTGGCCCGTCAGCCCGCTTCTGCGGAAGTACGGAAAGACAAGGCCGTGTCCGTTGCACACCGGGATCGCAAGCCACCGGCGCGGCACACCTCCTGCTCGAAACCTTTCACGGCGCAAAATGCACGGTTCAGCGCCGGGCAACCTCCCTCCCTCCAGATCGTTGAACCGATCAATTGGACGGAGAGTGCGACCTCATGAAATCCCTGAACCTGCTTGCCGTAACGACTGCCGCGCTGGCCTCGGCCGTGGCTGTGCCCGCCATGGCCCAGGACACGGGCCTCGTGCCTGCCATCGCCGCGGGCCATACCCTGCTGACCGTCAACGCGCAGGGTTCCTCCACCCGCACGCCCGACATGGCCGGCTTCTCGGCCGGGGTGACCACGCAAGGCGCCACGGCCAGCGAGGCGCTCAATGGCAATTCCACGCGGATGAACCAGGTCATCGCCTCGCTGAAGCGCGCGGGCGTGGCGGACAAGGACATCCAGACCAGCAATCTCAGCGTCAATCCGGTCTACGCCCAGCCCAAGCGCCAGCCCGACGGCAGCTATGTCGACGGCCCGCGCGAGATCGTCGGCTATGAGGCCAGCAACACCGTGGGCGTGCGCCAGCGCAAGCTCGACGACATGGGCAAAGTGATCGACGCGCTCGTCAAGGCCGGCGCCAACCAGGTCAACGGCCCCAATTTCTCGCTGTCGCAGCCCGATGCCGCGCAGAACGAGGCGCGCGTCGCGGCCATCAAGGAAGCCCGTGCCCGCGCCGAACTCTATGCCGGTGCTGCGGGCATGCATGTCACCCGCATCGTCTCGATCAGCGAGAGCGGCGGCTATTCGCCCGCCCCGGTGATGTACCGCGCAAAGGCGGCGATGGACTCGCTGGCCTCCGCGCCCCCCGTCGCGGCCGGAGAGCTGGAAACCAACGTCAACGTCACCGTACAGTTCGAACTGGCGCCCTGATTCGCAGAGGCGCCTGCCCGGCTCAGTTGAGCATCATGTCCTGCGACTGGATGTTGTAGCCGGTCAGCGCCACCTGGCCTTCGTCACTCTTGCGATAGACGAACTGTTCGACGCCCGACCCGCGTTCGAACTGCGTCTCGTACGTCAGGGTGACGAAGGTGCCGCCAGTGGTGGCATTGGCGTTCCAGCCCACCTGCTTGGTCCCCTTCACTTTGCCGAGCTTGC
Organism: Novosphingobium sp. YAF33; assembly: GCF_052113265.1. Taxonomy (NCBI): domain Bacteria; kingdom Pseudomonadati; phylum Pseudomonadota; class Alphaproteobacteria; order Sphingomonadales; family Sphingomonadaceae; genus Novosphingobium; species Novosphingobium sp. YAF33. The sequence continues at coordinate 23,101 of NZ_JBFRCW010000015.1, read as the reverse complement.
GCTGCACGGCTTCCAGCGCCTTGGCGAGCTGGTCGTGCTCCGGACCCTTGCGCAGCGCCGGATCGGTCTGACGCCAGATCGGCTGCAGGTTTCCGGCGTCCATCGCCTGGTGGAATTTCGCCACTTCGGCTTCGGCGTCCTTGAACGACTCCTTCACGCCGCAGCCCGCCAGCATTGCGGCGGCGACAAATGGCACTAGATAGCGGCCGACCCGTCTCGACATTTGGCGGTTCATCCTGTCCCCCTTGGTTCCGGGACGCAATCTAGGCCGGAAAAACGACATGCCAACTGCCGCGATCAAGATCTGCGGGATAAGCACGCCCGACGCACTCGACGCAGCGATCCGCGCGCGCGCCGCCCATGCCGGCTTCGTGTTCTTTCCCAGGAGTCCGCGCAACGTCACGCCGGCGCAGGCAGCGCTCCTGTCGGAGCGGGCGGAAGGGCGGATCGGCCGGGTGGGCCTGTTCGTCGATGCCGACGATGCGACGATCGGCGAAGCCGTCGCCAGCGCACGGCTCGATGCCCTTCAGCTTCACGGCAGCGAAAGTCCCGCCCGCGCAGCGCAGCTTCGCGCGCAGTTCGGGATTGCGGTGTGGAAAGCGCTTTCGGTCGCCACGGCGGAAGATGCGGCCAGGGCCGCCATTTATGCCGGAGCCGTGGATCTCGTGCTGTTCGATGCCAAGACACCCAAGGGCAGCCTGCCCGGCGGCATGGGCCTGAGCTTCGACTGGAATCTCGTGGCGAACTGGAAAGGCCCCATCCCCTGGGGCCTGGCGGGCGGCCTGAACCCGGAAAACGTCGCAGAGGCCGTGCGGCTGACCGGCGCTCCGCTGGTGGACACCTCTTCGGGCGTCGAGAGCGCACCGGGCGTCAAGGACCTCGACCGGATCGCCGCTTTCGCGCGCGCCTTGCAGGCGTCCTGACCGCAACCTGCCGGATCGCGGCGCGGCCTGGCGCGGCGCGATCACGCGCGGAGGGCATGCAAAGAGAAAGGGCGGCCCCTCATAGACCGCCCTTCCCTGGCTTACGCTCCTTGCAGAGCGAATTCCCTGTGCCGGCTCCGGCCTGACGAACTCGGTAGCTGCGTCAGGCCGGAAATCCGATCAGAACTTTACGCCAACGCCAACCAGGCCGACGTCTGCGTCGGGGGTGTTGTCGCCAACCAGCAGGTGCTTGTATTCGACCTTGCCGTAGAAGCGGTCGTTGAGCGACTGCTCGAGACCACCGCCGACGGCAACGGCGCTGTTGCCGTACTTGGCGAACTTCGACTGCCAGGTCGAGTTGGCGTAGAGCTTGGTGGTCGGGGTGACCTTGAAGCCGGCGCGGCCGCCAACGCCCCACGAAACGCGGGTGTCGTCGGTCAGGATCTTGTCAGCCGAACCTTCGACGCCCACGAAGAACTTGTTGCCCAGGTCGTAGTCGTAGCCGACTGCGACGCCTGCAACTGCTTCGCTGTCGCTGCCGTCCCAGATGATGCCGGTGCGGGCTTCGACGCGCGCTTCGTTGGCGAGAGCGGGGGTGGCGGCGGCCACGGAAGCAACCGCAGCGAGCGAAACGAGTGCAATACGCATATTTTTAAACTCCAGAATGTCCCGGCCCTCACCGGGAGCCGCCCCGCTGCTCCCCCCAACCTTTCACCCAGATGAACGAAATAATTCATAATTGCCCCGAAACGTCACGAAACTGCCACTTACAGACATTATCTTGCCATTGCAGGTGCGCCTGTTGCATGATTTGCAATTGAAAACGGGTTGGCGCACCCCAAGGAAGCAAGGCGCTGGACTTGCAGGTCGCGCTCTGCCAATCGCCCGTTTCATGACCGCACCGACGCCCGTGAACAGTTTCCGCTCCCTGCCCGACGAAACCGGCCATTTCGGCCAGTTCGGCGGTCGCTACGTTGCCGAAACGCTGATGCCGCTGATCCTCGATCTCGAGAAGGAATACCGCAAGGCACAGCAGGATCCGGCGTTCTGGGCCGAGTTCGATGCGCTGATGAAGGACTTCGTCGGCCGCCCCAGCCCGCTCTACTACGCCCCGCGCATGACCGAGCATTTCCGCGGCCTCGCGCCGGCCGGAAAGGGCCCGAAGATCTACTTCAAGCGCGAAGAGCTGAACCACACCGGCGCGCACAAGATCAACAATTGCATCGGCCAGATCCTGCTGGCCATCCGCATGGGCAAGAAGAAGATCATCGCCGAGACAGGCGCCGGCCAGCACGGAGTCGCCACGGCCACCGTCGCCGCGCGCTTCGGCCTGCCCTGCAAGATCTTCATGGGCGCCAAGGATATCGAGCGCCAGAAGCCCAACGTGTTCCGCATGAAGCTGCTGGGCGCCGAAGTCGTCTCCTGCGAAAGCGGATCGCAGTCCCTCAAGGACTCGATGAACGACGCGCTGCGCTACTGGGTCGCGAACGTCCACGACACCTTCTACATCATCGGCACCGCCGCCGGCCCGCACCCCTATCCGGAACTGGTGCGCGATTTCCAGTCGATCATCGGCAAGGAAGCGCGCGAGCAGATGCTGGAGAAGGAAGGCCGCCTGCCCGACATGCTGGTGGCGGCCGTGGGCGGCGGATCGAACGCGATCGGCCTGTTCCACCCCTTCCTCGACGATCCCGAAGTCGCGATGACCGGCATCGAAGCCGCGGGCCACGGCATCGAGACCGACAAGCACGCCGCCTCGCTTACCGGCGGCAAGCCCGGCATCCTGCACGGCAACAAGACCTACCTGCTCCAGGACGAGGACGGCCAGATCACCGAGGCGCACTCGATCTCGGCCGGTCTCGACTATCCGGGCCTCGGGCCGGAGCACTCCTGGCTGCACGAGAGCGGCCGCGTGAACTACGTGCCGATCACGGATACCCAGGCGCTGGAAGCGTTCCAGCTCTGCTGCGAACTGGAAGGCATCATCCCGGCGCTCGAAAGCGCGCACGCCCTCGCCGCGCTGCCGCAGCTGACCGCCGAGATGGACGAGGACAAGCTGCTCGTCGTCAACGTCTCCGGCCGCGGTGACAAGGACATCTTCACCGTCGCCGAAGCGCTGGGCGTGGAACTCTGAACATGACCACGCGCTTCGAAACCGCATTCGCCAAGGGCCCGGCGCTCGTCTGCTTCATCACCGGGGGTGACGGCGACACCGCCGCCAATCTCGACGCGCTTGTCGAAGGCGGCGCCGACGTGATCGAACTCGGCATGCCCTTCACCGATCCCATGGCCGACGGTCCGGCGATCCAGGAAGCGAACATCCGCAGCCTCGATGCCGGCACCAAGACCGCCGACGTGTTCCGCATCGCCAGCGAATTCCGTGCGCGCCACAGCCAGGTGCCGCTGGTGCTGATGGGCTACGCGAACCCGATGATCGCCCGCGGCGCGGACTGGTTCGCCGGTGAATGCGCGAAAGCCGGTGTGGACGGCGTGATCTGCGTGGACATCCCGCCTGAGGAAGACGCCGAACTCGGCCCTGCCCTGCGCGACAAGAGCGTCTCGCTCATCCGCCTCGCCACGCCCACCACCGATGCGGCACGGCTTCCTGCCGTGCTCGAAGGCTCCTCGGGCTTCCTCTACTACGTCTCGGTCGCAGGCGTCACCGGCATGCAGCAGGCGGCCCAAGGCTCGATCGAGGATGCCGTGGCCAAGCTCAAGGCCGCCAGCACCATCCCCGTGGCGGTCGGTTTCGGCGTGCGCACCCCCGAACAGGCCAGCGCCATTGCCAGAGTGGCGGACGGCGTCGTCGTCGGCTCTGCACTGGTCGACCTGGTCAAGCAGCACGGCACCGACGCTCCTGCCCATCTGCGCGCCCTGACGGCCTCGCTGGCCGAAGCGGTCCACACCGCGCGCTGACCCTTCTGTTTTTCGTCATTGCCAATTGCATGACGACAACGCAATTCCAGCATCGCGGCGGCCTCTTGCAGGTTGCCGCGATGTGCTTTTCCGGACGGGTGCCATGAAAGACTTCGCCGTTTCCGAAGACCCCCGCGTCCAGGCCCAGCTCAACCGGCTGGAGGCGCTGTCGCTGCCGCAGGGGCGCTTCGGGCTGGAGACCATCCTGACCCTGCTCGACCGGGTCGGTAACCCGCAAAAGCGCCTGCCGCCGACCTTTCATGTGGCCGGCACGAACGGCAAAGGTTCGACCTGCACTTACCTTCGCTTCATGCTGGAAGCGCAGGGCCTGAAGGTCCACTCGGCCACCAAGCCGCACCTCGTGCGCTACAACGAGCGTATCCGCCTTGGCGGCAAGCTGATTTCCGACGGGATGCTGGCCGACCTGCTCGCCGAAGTTCTCGATGCGGGCGAGGATCTCCAGCCCAGCTTCTTCGAAGTGACGACGGCCGCGATCTTCCTCGCTTTCGCGCGGGAACCTGCGGATGCCTGCGTGGTCGAGGTCGGCCTCGGCGGGCGGCTCGATGCCACTAACGTGCTGGAACACCCGGCCGCCTGCGGTATCGTGACGCTGGGCATCGACCACGAGGCGTTCCTGCTCCGCCCGGAGCCTGGCGCGCCCGAGGACCCGCTCGCCCGCATCGCCTTCGAAAAGGCCGGGATCGTCCGCAGCCCTGCCCCCGTCGCCACCCTGGCCTATCCCGAAAGCGCAGCGCTGGAGATCGAGCGCGCCGCCATGACCGCCGGCGCCCCGCTGCACATGCGCGGGCGCGACTGGGACGCGGGCGTGGGCGACGTGATCGAATATTCGGACCGGCACGGCGAACTCACCCTGCCGCTGCCGAGCCTGCCCGGCCTGCACCAGGCGGAGAACGCCGCGCTGGCCGTCGCCATGCTGCGCCATCAGGACCGGGTGAGCGTCGCGCCAGAGGCCATGGCGGAGGGGATTCGCGCCGCACACTGGCCCGCGCGCCTGCAACGGCTCTCCCAAGGTCCGCTTACCCGTCATGCCGGAGGGCGCGCCGTCTGGCTGGACGGTGGCCACAACCCCGACGCCGGGCGCGCCATCGCCCGTCATTTCGCCGGGCAGCGGCTGCATCTCGTGATCGGCATGCTGGCCAACAAGGACCCGCGCGCGCTCACCCAGCCGCTGGCCGAAAGCATCGCCAGCATTCGCGCGGTGCCGGTGCCCGGCCACGACTGCCACGGCGCCGCGAGCTTCGGCCCGGGCGCGCTCGGCGCCGAAAGCGTGGCCGATGCGCTTGCCGCGCTGCCGGACGATGGCCTGCCGGTATTGATCGCCGGATCGCTCTATCTGTCCGGCGTGGTGCTCAAGGCCAACGACGAAGTGCCGGACTAGGCCTCAGGCCAGGCGCGCGCGCCGCGCCTGGCGGGCCACGCGCCACCATTCCAGCAGGCACAGGACGATGGCGATCGTGCCGATCCAGGTGACGAGCACGAACATCCGGTAATAGCCCTGCTGCTGGATGAGCTGTCCCAGCGCGCCGCGCCCCAGCGTTCCCACCAGCAAGGTCAGCGAGGAGAGCAGCGCATATTGCACCGCGCTGTAACCCTTGGAGACGATGGACGAGAGCCAGGCGATATAGGCCGCGCCGGCAATGCCCGTGGCCAGGTTCTCCGTGCCGATCGTGACCATCAGCGTGCCGAGGCGCGGCTCTCCGCCAAGCTGCTCGACCAGCCAGGTCACGCCCAGCATATCGCTCACCAAGGCCATGCGCGCGCCGCCGAGGGCGAGGTCCGCATAGAGCAGGTTGGTAACCGCAGCGAGGATCGCGCCAAGCGTCAGCGTGGCCATGCGGCCGATCACCGTCAGCAGCGTACCCCCGAGCGCGAGGCCCAGAACGATGGCGCCCACACCGAAGAACTTGGAGGCGATGGCCACTTCGTCCTTCGTGTACTTCAGTTCGCCCAGATAGAAGGGATAAGCGAAAGTGCCCCAGATCGAATCGCAGATGCGATACGTCAGCACCAGCGCCAGAGCGAGCACCAGGCCCCAGCCCATGCGCCCCACCAGTTCGGTAAGCGGCAGGATCAGGGCGCGGTAGAGGTGGTCCGCCACGCGCGAACCGGTCCCGTCGTGCGGCACGGCCTGCGTCAGGAGATGGCGTCCGCTGCGCTGCAGATAGACCAGCACCGCCGCGATGGAGGCAGGCAGGATGATGGTGGCGATGACGATGAGCGGGCCGGTGGTCGACACGAAATCGACGGCATCGGGCCGCGCACCCGGATCGCTGCCCAGCGAGCGGACCATGAAGATTCCCACGGTGACCAGCGCCCAGCCCCACAGCAGGCCCACCAGCGCCAGCGCAATCGTGCGCACGCGCGGGCTCAACTGCCCCGCCTCGCGCAGTTCCAGCAGTTCGTCCCGGTCTTCGGCGCTCGGCGCGGCAGCATCCGCATCGGGCGCGAAGAGGCAGATCACGCCCGCAGCCACGAGAATCAGCCCCATGACCAGGAACACCGAAGTCCAGCCGATCCGCTCGGCCAGGATCAGGGCCAATGCCCCGCCGACGAGCGCGGCGATGCGATAGCCCATCTGGAATACCGTGGAGAGCATGTCGATGGTCGCCACGTCGTCCGCCACGTCGACGCGCCAGGCGTCGATGGCGATGTCCTGCGTGGCCGAGGCGAAGGCGCCGATGCCCGCCAGCAGCGAAAACAGGCCCAGCGCCGCGACCGGATCGAGCTGCGACAGCGTCACCAGAATGATGCCGAGCAGGACCTGCGCCGTCACGATCCACTGCTTGCGGCGGCCAAGGCGGCGAAGGCCGGGCAGGTCGATGCGGTCGAGCGCGGGCGACCAGAGGAACTTGAACGCGTAAGCCAGCCCGATCAGCGAAAATACGCCCATCGTCTCCAGATCGACATGGGCATCGGACAGCCAGGCATAAAGCGTGCCGAGCAGGAGCGAGTACGGCAGACCGGCCGCAAACCCGAAGACCGCCATGAACCCGGTCTTCCGATTGCCCAAAGCGCGAATCACCGTCCCCAAGCCGGGCTTCGGGGCAGCAGAGGCTTCAGACATCCAGTATTCTCCGTTGGCAAACTCCGGGGACGGGCCCTGCGCGACCGTAACGCGTGGTTTCCCGAAGGGAAGGCTGGATGAAGCGGCGATCAACAGGTATGGGCGGGCGAATGTCCAAACCTCCTTTCAAATCCGGCGGCCCGAAGCGTGGCGGCTCTTCCCGCGATGGCGGCTCCTCGCGTGGCCCCTCGCGCACCACTTCAGGCACCTCGGGCCGGCGCGGCGCCGACCGGACGGCACGCGACGGCGCGACCCGGAGCGATGCGGGACGGGAAGAAGGCGGCCGGGGACGCGCATTTCGCGATGGCCCCGCACGGGATGCGCGCGATACGCGCAGCACCCGGGATTCGCGGGACGGCCGCAACCCCCGCGATACGCGATCGACGCGCGACGAACGCCCCGCCCGCGGCGGCCGCTCAGGCCGCGCCGGCCGTGACGAAAAGCTCTTCGGCCGTAACGAACGCCCCGTGCGCGATGAACGTCGTTCGCGCGATGATCGTCCGGCCCGCACCGAACGCCCTGATCGTGGCGACCGTCCCGTACGCGGTGACCGTCCCTTCCGCGAGGATCGGCCTTTCCGCGAGGATCGGCCATCGCGCGATGGCGCCCCGGCACGCGGCGAGCGCTCTGCCCGCACCACCGCTCCGGCGCGTGACGCCGCGCCGCGCCGCGGCCCCGGCGCTCGTTTCGGCGAGCAGGAATCGCGCGGCAGCGCTTATGCGCCGCGCGGTCCCCGTCCGTCGGATTCCGGCCGCTTCGACAGTGAACGCCCGCGTCGCAAGCCCCCCCGCTCGGCGCCCCAGGCGGCAGCGCCCACACCCAAGTCCGCCGGGTTGCCCGTGCGCGAGGGCGAACGCATCGCCAAGCTGCTGGCCCGTGCCGGCATCGCCAGCCGCCGCGAAGCCGAACGCCTGATCATCGAAGGCCGCGTGAAGCTGGGTGAAGACGTGATCGAGACCCCCTCGACCGTGCTCGCCAACCTCAAGGGCGTCACCGTGGACGGCAACCCGGTCCGCGAGGCCGAGGAAACCCGCCTCTTCGCCTTCCACAAGCCCGCCGGCCTGCTCACCGCCGAGCGTGATCCCGCCGGCCGGCCGACGATCTACACCGCCTTGCGCAATGCCCTGCCCGAAGGCAGCGGCAGGGTGATGCCGATAGGCCGTCTCGATCTCAGTACCGAGGGCCTGCTGCTGCTGACCAATGACGGCGAGTTCAAGCGCGAGCTGGAACTGCCCGCCACCGGCGTGCCCCGCACTTATCGCGCCCGTACTTTCGGCGACATCAGCCAGGGACAGCTCGAAGACCTGATCGAAGGCATCGAGATCGAAGGCGTGGTCTACGGCAAGATCGACGCCAACATGGAGCGCCGCACCGGGCGCAACCAGTGGATCGAGATGACTTTGACGGAAGGTAAGAACCGCGAAGTCCGCCGTGTTCTCGAACACCTCGGCCTGCAGGTCAGCCGCCTGATTCGCACGTCTTACGGACCTTTCCGCCTGCTCGACCTGCCCAAGGGCATGGCCTTCGAGGTCACTCAGCGCGATCTCGAAAACTTCCGCAAGACCCTGCCGAGCATCAAGTCGTGAAGGGGCCCGCGGCCAGGGGCACAGCCGTGAAGACGGGCCTGCGCATCGTCGCGGGCGAATGGCGAGGCCGCAAGCTGGCAGCGCCCGAAGGCGATACCACCCGGCCGACGGCGGACCGCACGCGAGAGACGCTGTTCTCGATGCTGGCCAGCCGGCTCGGCACATTCGAGGGTCTGAAAGTCGCGGATCTCTTCGCGGGATCGGGTGCGCTGGGCCTTGAGGCGCTGTCGCGCGGTGCGGCCCATTGCCTCTTCGTCGACCAGGACCCGGCAGCGGTTCGCGCGATTCGCGCCAATATCGCCAATCTTCAGGCCCAGGGCCGGAGCGACGTCCGCGCCGGGTCGGTCATGGCGCTCGGCCCCGCCAAGGGAACACTCGACCTCGTACTGCTCGACCCACCTTACGAGACGGGCGCCGGCGCAGTCGCGATCGACAAGCTCGCGCGGCTCGGCTGGATCGGCGAACAGACCTGGGTCAGCCTGGAGACCGCCAAGACGGAAGCCGTTTCCATCAAGGGCTTCGAACTCGAAAGCTCGCGCGATGTCGGCAAGGCCCGCCTGCATCTGCTGCGGCCCGTCGGCTAAAAGGCAGCACCGTCCCGGACAAGGTTCGGGACGGTCTCGCCCGGCTTACTTGCCGCCGCGATTGCGACAGCCGTCCTTCACGGTCTTGCTGCAGACCGGATAATCCTTGTTCATCGCGGTCGCAGGCGGCGGGGTCATTGCGCCCTTGTAGGGACCGCCCTGATAGGTCTGGTCGGCCGGCATGGCCGGGCGCACCGTCTGGTCGGCATATTGCGGATCGGGAACGCCGGTCGTCGGCATGCCTTCACCCGGAGGGTTCGCCTGTGCCGGGGGCGTCGTCGGTGTCTTGCCGGCCATCTGCTGCGATATCGAGTTCCATGCGATCGCCTGCTGCTCCGGGGTCATCTTGTAGATTTGCCCGCGCTGGTCCGGGGTGAGCGCCCAGTAGCCCTTCTGCTGCGGCGCCGTGAGGCTCCAGTAATAGGCTTGATACTCCGGCGTCCACGAGTCGTAATCCGCGCGCTGGGCGGCCGGCCAGGCGTCGTACATGGACTTCTGGTCCGGTGTCATGGTCGAGGAGGTGATGGGCTTGGCCCCGGCCATGCCCGAGGGCATGCTCGAATCGGAAGGAGTTGCGGGCGGCGGCGGGGCTTCAGACACAGGGGGCATCTCGCCGGCAGTGTCCGTCGTGGTAGCCCCAGCGGTGTCTTGGGCCTGGACGGCGCCGGACATGCTCAGGATGGCCAGGGCTGCCGCACCCGAAAGGAGATATTTGTGCATGACTCACTCTCCATCTGCTCGTGTTTCTGGTTATTCTTTTCCGTGACTAGGCGACTCCCGGCGCCGGGGGATTGTTCCGGGGCTGCGACGAACCGGCCTTGCGCCACGACATCCCGTTCCCTAGATGTTCACGGGTGAACGATCTGCAATCCTCCCTGCCCGAAGCCTCCTCGGACCCCCTGCTGGAAGGGCTCAATCCGCCGCAGCGAGAGGCCGTGCTGACCACCGAAGGCGCGGTGCTGATGCTGGCCGGGGCCGGCACGGGCAAGACGGCGGCGCTCACCCGCCGCCTGGCGCATCTGGTGCGCAGCCGCCTCGCCTGGCCGAGCGAGATTCTCTGCGTCACGTTCACCAACAAGGCCGCCCGCGAAATGCGCGAGCGCGTGGGGCACCTGATCGGCCCGGCCGTGGAAGGCATGCCCTGGCTGGGCACGTTCCACGCCATCGCCGCCAAGATGCTGCGCCGCCATGCCGAACTGGTAGGGCTGCAACCCAACTACACGATCATCGATACCGACGATCAGTTGCGCCTGCTCAAGCAGCTCATCCAGGCCGAAGGGCTGGACGAAAAGCGCTGGCCCGCCCGCCAGCTTGCAGGTTGCATCGATCGCTGGAAGAATCGCGGCCTCAACCCGGCCGACCTCGATGCAGGCGAGAACGAGGCCTATGCCAATGGCCGCGGGCAGAAGTTCTACCAGCTCTATCAGGACCGCCTGAAGGCCGTGAACGCCTGCGATTTCGGCGACCTCCTACTGCACATGCTCAACATTCTGCGCACTCACCGCGAGGTGCTGGAACAGTACCAGCAGCGGTTCAAATACGTGATGGTGGATGAGTATCAAGACACCAACCAGGTCCAGTACCTGTGGCTCCGGCTCATCGCGCAGGAGCGCAAGAACATCTGCGTGGTGGGAGACGACGACCAGTCGATCTATTCCTGGCGCGGCGCCGAAGTGGCGAATATCCTCAAGTTCGAAAAGGATTTTCCGGGCGCCAAGGTGATCCGGCTGGAGCAGAACTATCGCTCCACCCCGCAGATCCTCGCCGCCGCTTCGGGCCTGATCGGCGAGAATACCCAGCGCCTCGGCAAGACGCTGTGGACCGAGCGCCATCCCGGCGACAAGGTCCGCGTGATCGGCGTCTGGGATGCCCCCGAAGAAGCGCGCCGCGTGGGCGACGAGATCGAGCGGCTGGAGCGCGAAGGCGCCCCGCTCGACCAGGTGGCCATCCTCGTGCGCGCACAGTACCAGACCCGCGAATTCGAAGACCGGTTCATCTCGATCGGCATGAAATATCGCATCGTCGGCGGCTTCCGCTTCTACGAACGCGCCGAAATCCGCGATGCCCTCGCCTATCTGCGCGTGATCGCGCAGCCGGCGGACGACCTTGCCTTCGAGCGCATCTACAATGCCCCCAAGCGCGGCCTGGGCGCCAAGGCGCTGGAGGCGCTGCACACGCTCGCTCGGCGCCGGAACATCCCGCTTGCCATGGCCGCGATCGAGATCGCCGACAGCGACGAATTGCCGGCCCGCCCGCGCAGCACGTTCCTGTCGCTGATGCGCGACTTCGCGCGGTGGCGGGACCTTTCCGGCACCGAGAACCCAGCCGATCTCATGCGCACCGTCTTGGATGAGAGCGGCTATACGGACGCGCTCCAGGCCGAGAAGACGCCCGAAGCCAGCGGACGCCTCGAAAACCTCGTCGAACTGGCGCGGGCCATGGAGGAATACGAAACGCTCGGCGATTTCCTCGAGCACGTCAGCCTCGTGATGGACAACGACGCCGCCTCCGACGAGGAAAAGGTCACGATCATGACCATGCATGCGGCCAAGGGACTCGAGTTCGAGCATGTGTTCCTGCCCGGCTGGGAGGAAGGCGTGTTCCCCTCGCAGCGGGCGATGGACGAAGGCGGATTGGCCAGCCTGGAGGAAGAGCGCCGGCTCGCCTACGTCGCGATCACCCGCGCGCGGCGCAAGTGCACGATCCTGCACGCGGCCAATCGGCGGATCTACGGCCAGTGGACCAGTTCGATCCCCTCGCGCTTCATTGCCGAACTTCCGGACGATCACGTCGAGAGCGAAACCACGCTGACCGGCGGCGCTTCGCTCTGGCGGGCGCAGTGGTCCGAAATGGCGGATCCCTTTGCCGAAGTGGCCCGCGCCCAGCCCGCCCGCACGGTGACGCGCGGCCCGGGGTGGCAGCGCGCCGCAGCCCGGGAATTCGATACCACGCCGCGCAAGATCGCCGAATCGACGCGCAGTGCCGCCAGCTTCGCGGCCAAACCGCGCACCGACATCGAAATCGGCAGCCGCGTGTTTCATGAGAAGTTCGGCTACGGCGCGGTGATCTCCCAGGAAGGCAACAAGCTGGAGATCGAATTCGAACAGGCCGGGCTCAAGCGCGTGCTCGACAGTTTCGTCAAACCGGCAGGCTGACGCGGGCCAACCTGCCAGCTTGATGCAATTTCAGAGGCCGGTCTTTACCGGCGCCGCGCGAATCTGCTCGATCCACGGATCGCGCTCGAAGCGCGCCGTGCCATCGGCTGCAAAGTCGAGAAGATCCCCGCCCTCCCCGGCGCGCGGCGACCACTTCGGCAAGGAGGCGCCGTTGGGATCGCCGGTCCGCGCGAAATTCACGAGATAGGCGCTGACGATCCGGCCCATCGCCTTGTCCCGCGCACTGGTCCGGTCTCCATATTTCACCGCCTGGGTATCGAGGAAGAACGGGATGTCGGTAGCGTGGCCGGCACCCTTGCCGCCGCCTTCCAGCGAGGACGCAACGTAGGAGAAGCGGTACTCGTAGACCGGAACGCCCGCCTTGGCGACAAGGCCGGAGATCTGCCGCGCGCCGGCTACCATGCCGCCACTGACGCCGCCGATGTCGTCGCTGGTCGCGCCGATCATCATCGGAACGTGGTGGAAACGGTTGGTTTCATAAGCCTTGCGCTGGTCCACCGCTATGCGGCCATCGGAGAAGGGACTGGCGAAGGTCCGCAAGCCCCCGGGCGGCGTGAACAGCGCCGCGAGATTGAGGCCGTCGATCACTTGCTCGGCCTTCAATCCGCGCAATTTCGCCAGGGCCTCCGGGTCGCCCGGAGCGATGCCCTTGGACTGCCCGAAGCGGCCACCGATCTCTTCGGTCGCGGCAAGATCCGGATTGGCCAGGCTCGTGCCGTTCCCGCCCGACATCACGACCGCTTTGTGAAATAGGCCATCGGCCTCGGGCGAGGTCACGAGATTGTTCACCGACATGCCGCCGGCGCTCTCGCCGATGATGGTGACATTGGCCGGATCGCCCCCGAAAGCCGCGATGTTGCGCTGAACCCAGCGCAGCGCGGCCAGCTGGTCCATGTAGCCGTAGTTGCCCCCCATGCCGCCGTCCTCCGCCGCCCGGGTAAGCGCCGGATGCGCGAAAGTCCCGAAGCGACCGATGCGGTAGTTGAAGCTGAAGAACAGGACGCCCTGCCGCGCCAGTTCCGCGCCGGAATAGGTCGGCGGAGACGCGCCCCCGTTCACGAAGCCGCCGCCGTAGATCCACACGACCACCGGCAGCTTGCCCTTGGCTGCGGCAGGACGCCAGACATTGGCGTAGAGGCAATCCTCGGCAGGCGGCGTGCCGAGCGGCGCCGCGTCTCCCTCGAAGGGCTTCTGCATGCAGTCATGGCCATAAGTCGTGGCCTCGCGGGTTCCCTGCCAGGCGGCGGCGGGTTGCGGCGCGCGCCAGCGCAAGGGACCGATCGGCGGCGCGGCGAAAGGAATGCCCTTCCAGCTGGCCACGCCGTTCTCAACGCGGCCAGCCAGCTTGCCGCCCTCGACGACCGCTTCCGGCCGGGGACCGGCCTGCGCGCCGCAGGAAGCCGCAAACACGCCTACGAACGCCAGCATGTACCTGTATTTCATCGGATCCCCGCAGCAGACAGCCTCTTCGAAAGCAGTCTGGCATGCGGCTGTGCAGCCACGCAAGCGAGATCACCCGCGCTCAGGCGCAACGCAAAAACGCCCCGCTTCCTCCGAAGAAAAAGCGGGGCGTCTTGGAATTATCTGGAAAAACACCCCTTAGGGCATTTTTCCGACCGTGCGCTCAGGCGAGCGCCGAAACGTGGAGGAATTCCGGGATCGGGCCGTTCCAGCCGTCGTCAGCCGGCTCCTGATCGCGGCGGCGCGACCGGTTGCCATCCGAACGGCGCTCGCGGCGCTGCTCTTCCCCGCGGCTTTCGCGGCGCGGCGCACGCTCTTCGCGGGCCGGGCGCTCTTCGCGAACCGGCGCGCGCTCTTCACTGGCGACTCGCTCTTCGCGCACCGGGCGCTCTTCACGGGCCGCACGCTCTTCGCGCACCGGGCGCTCTTCACGGGCCGCACGCTCTTCGCGGGCCGAAGACCGCTCACGCTTTTCACGGCGGGGCTTCTCTTCACGGGCCGGAGCCTCAGGGGCCTCCTCGGCCGCCATCTGATAGACCGGGATCTTCCCGCCAGTGAGCTTTTCGACATTGTCGATCGCCTCGGCATCTTCCGGGGTCACGAACGTGAAAGCACGGCCCGATGCGCCGCCACGGCCCGTGCGGCCGATGCGGTGCACATAGTCGTCCGGGTGCCAGGGCGTATCGAAGTTGAAGACGTGGCTTACGCCCTTCACGTCCAGGCCGCGGGCAGCAACGTCGGACGCGACGAGGATGTTCACCGCACCATCCTTGAACCGTTGCAGCTCTGCCAGACGGGCGGGCTGGTCCATGTCGCCATGGATTTCGCCGGCCGCGAAACCGTGCTGTTTCAGGCTCTTGGCCAGTTCGCGAACGGTAGTCTTCCGGTTGGCGAAGACGATCGCGGTAGAGACGTTGTCAGTGCGCAGCAGGTCGCGCAGCACTTCGCGCTTCTTGCGCGACTGCACCGCCACCTTGTGCTGGACGATATTGGTGTTCGCCGTCGCCGGGCGGGCGACTTCGATATATTTCGGGCTCGACAGGAAGCGGTCTGCCAGCTTCTTGATCACGGGCGGCATGGTCGCCGAGAACAGCAGCGTCTGCCGGTTGGTCGGCAGCTTGGAGCAGATCGTCTCGATGTCGGGGATGAAGCCCATGTCGAGCATGCGGTCGGCTTCGTCGATGACCAGCAGTTCGCAGCCCGTCAGCAGGATCTTGCCCCGCTCGAACAGGTCCATCAGGCGGCCCGGCGTGGCGATCAGCACGTCGACACCGTCCTGCAGCGCCTTGATCTGGTCGCCCATCTGTACGCCGCCGATCAGCAGCGCCATCTTCAGATCGTGGTTCTTGCCGTACTTCTCGAAGTTTTCGGCGACCTGCGCAGCGAGTTCGCGCGTCGGCTCGAGAATCAGCGAACGCGGCATCAGCGCGCGGCGTCGGCCATGCGCGAGAATGTCGATCATCGGCAGCACGAAGCTGGCCGTCTTGCCGGTCCCGGTCTGGGCGATGCCGATAAGGTCCTTCATCATCAGGACCGGCGGGATGGCTTGCGCCTGAATGGGAGTCGGCTCGCTATAGCCAGCGGTTTCAACCGCTTGCAGCAGTTCGTCAGACAGGCCGAGATCGGCAAAGTTCATAGACAGACAGGTCTCATAGGCAGGAGTCTTGCGAGAATGCAGGGTACTTCGATTATGTCGCGGCGCGGCAGCGAGACCCGAATCATATGATTCACGCGCATGCCAATCGTACACCTGCGCGCCGCCTAGGCGGGAAATACCGCAGAAGTCAAGGAAATCCACGCCCTGCCCGCTTCAGGCCGCAAGATTCGCCTTCGCAAAAGCCGCGCGAAACGCATCTGCCGCCCCGTGCGTGTTCCGTGACAGCCTATCTCGCCACCACCAGCTGACGGATGCGCGACAGCTTGCAGGTCGTGCCGCTGCGCGAAAGCAACTCGTCGCGATCGATGCAAAGCTGGCCGTCGGACGTGCGGGAAAGCAGGAAACCCGAGTAGAATGCGCCTGCCCGGCACCCGCGCTCGAGGTCCGCGCCCACCACGCGGCGATCGCGCATGAACAGCAGCAGGCGGCTCTGACCGTCGGGCTGGACCCCGGCAATCCCGGACATCGGCAGGCACTTGCCGATCTTGCGTTCCGAATAACGCGGCCGATCGTCCTCGCGGCCCGGCATGCCCATGAGCATTTCCGGCGGAGCGGGCATCTGCGCGCGCGGGCTGATTCGGATGGTCATGCGCTGCTCGATTCGCACCTGCCAGGCACTGTCCGGCTCGACATGCTCGAAAGCCTCGGCGGCGAAGCGCCAGGCGCTGGGCGAATCGGGCAGTTCTTCCGGCCAGACGTAGCCCTGCTCAGCCGGCGCGGCCGTGGCAGCGGGCGTTTCCGGACGATCTTCGTGCTTCGCGCGCCCACCTCCGCCCAGGCCGACTGCGGGAAGCAGCAGCGCAAACGGATAGAGCAGGACGGAAGCGAGATTCATGAAAAGGAACGGTCCCCGGGCGCGCTTTAACCGTCGCCATAGCGCAGGAGCTTGAACCAGCGCTTAACTCGGCGCAACGCCAACCGCCTTCCTATCCCGCGAAGAGTGCTGCCTATCTTGCGAAGAGTGCTGGTGAAACCTGTTCGCGCCTGTGCCATATCGCCCCCATGACCCATACCGACAGCTTTCTCGCCGAAGCCGCCGACCTGCTCGGTCCGCGTGGATTCACCACCGATGCGGAACTCGTCACGCCCTGGCTGACCGATTGGCRCGGCCGTTATACCGGCGCGGCCGTGGCGCTCGCCTCGCCGGCCGATGCCGAGGAAGTCTCCGCGCTTCTACAGCTCTGCTCGAAGCACGGCGTGCCGATCGTACCGCAGGGTGGCAACAGCGGCATGTCCGGTGGCGCGACCCCGGACGCCAGCGGTTCGGCGTTGCTCCTGTCGCTGCGCCGGATGAACGCGATTCGCGCGCTCGACGCCGAAGCCCGGCAAGTGACCTGCGAGGCGGGAGTCGTTCTCCAGACGCTTCACGAAGCCGCCGAAGCGCAGGACTTGCGCTTCCCCCTCTCGCTCGGCGGCAAGGGCTCCGCCACGGTCGGCGGCCTGATCTCGACCAATGCCGGCGGCACCCAGGTGCTGCGCCATGGTTCGATGCGGGCCTTGGTGCTGGGGTTGGAAGCCGTCATGGCCGATGGCCGGATCTTCTCGATGCTGACGCCGCTCAAGAAGGACAACCGCGGTTTCGATCTCAAGCAAATGTTGATCGGGTCCGAAGGGACGATGGGCGTGGTCACCGCCGCGACGCTCGCCCTGCTCCCGGCTGTCGCCGAACGCGTGGTCATCTGGGCAGGTGTTCCCTCGCTGGGCGCGGCGCGAAAGCTCCTGCTTCACTGCGAGGCGGCGGCCGGAGAGGCGCTCGAAGGCTTCGAAGTGCTGCCGCAGGCCTGCCTCGAAGCCGTCCTCGACCACTTGCCCGATGCGCGCGCGCCGCTTGCAGACGCGCATGCCTGGCACGTCCTGATCGAAGTGGTGGCGGACCGCTCGGCAGCCGCGACCCTGCGGGACCGCTGCGAAGCGATGATGGCTGATGCCTTCGAGGCAGAACTGGTGGAGGACGCCGCCATGTCCGCCAGCGAAGCCCAGGCCGAGGCCATGTGGCTCCTGCGCGAATCGATCTCGCCCGCCGAGCGGGCCCGCGGTCCGGCGGTCCAGCACGACATTTCGGTGCCGGTCGAGAAGATGCCCGACTTCGTGGAAACGACCATCCCGATGATCGAGGCGAAATGGCCCGGCACCGAGGCCATCGCTTTCGGACACCTGGGAGACGGCAATGTGCATTACCACGTCATCGCCCCCAGCGTGACCGACGGCCCCGCCTGGCAGGCCGGCGAGGGCAAGGCGATCAGCCGCTACGTCCACGACCTCGTCACCGAATGGGGCGGCTCGATCTCGGCCGAGCACGGRATCGGCCAGCTCAAGCGCGACGAACTGGCGCGCCTCGGCGATCCGGTGGCCCTGTCCATCCTGCGCGCGGTGAAACAGGCACTCGACCCGCAAGGGCTGCTCAATCCCGGCAAGCTGATCTGACAGGATAATATCGCCGAACACGCCGCCAAAAGCCGACTCGCGCAATATCCCCGTTCCGGCGGGGCCGGCGCTTGCGCCCGCCCCGCGCAGCCCCTAAAGCGACGCCTTCAAAATTTCCCTGTCTTGCGGAGAGTATCGCAATGGCCACCGCGCCGCAGAATCCTGCCCTGCCCCTGTTCTACAAGGACCTCGTGCCGCTCAATTCGCAGCAGCACACCACCTGGAAGACCCGCTCGACCGACAAGGCGACCTGGCTCGTCGGCGTGAATTCGATTCCGCTGACCGTCGAGGAATTCCCGCAGGCGCAGCGCAACTTCCCGATCATCTTCACGGCAGGCGAAAATCCGGTCCCGCTGGTGCTGATGGGCATGAACGAAGGCGTGAACGTCTACGTCGACGAAGACGGCACCGTGAACACCCCGGTCTACATCCCGGCCTACGCGCGCCGCTATCCCTTCATGCTGGCACGCCTGCGTCCCGACGCCGAAGAACTGTCGCTCTGCATCGATCCGACCAGCGACCTGGTGGGTGAAGGCGACGAGGGCGAAGCCCTGTTCAACGGCACCGAGCCGACCGAAGCCACGACCAACATGCTCAAGTTCTGCGAGAACTTCGAGATCGCCGGCACCAAGACCGCCAACTTCATGGCGGAACTGGCCAAGCACAACCTGCTGATGGACGGCGAGTTGAACATCGACATCGGCACCGGCCAGCCCTTCACGTATCGCGGCTTCCAGATGGTCGACGAGAACAAGCTGCGCGAAATGCGCGGTGACGTTCTGCGCCAGTGGAACCAGAACGGCATGCTGCCGCTGATCTACGCCCACCTCTTCTCGCTCGACCTCGTACGCGAGATCTTCGGCCGCCAGGTTTCGCAGGGCAAGGGCCCGCAGATCCTGCCGAGCGCCTGAGAACCAGCGACTAAACCCGCTCGGAGCGGAGGTTTATGACAAATTTGTCACACCTCCGCTCCATTATGCGACGCTATCCAAACGCGCTCTTGCAAAACATATGTTGCGTACCCCATTCTAGGGGTTGAATGTGCGATCAGGCTTGCTATGTTAGGGCTACCTGATCGGCGCTACCCTCATGGCCCGGTCAGGCTGGTGCACATCGTGCACCTCCTCCCTGAACCTTGGCCACCTCGCGCATTGCGCGAGGTGGTTTTTTATGGGCTCAAGCGGTTCTGACGACCGTATCGCCTGCGGGCATTTTCCAGATCCCAGATATACGCGGTTTCGGGCGGCGCCCGGGCTATTCGGCCGCCTGCGCCATACCCCTGCCCGAATCCTGCGCCAGCTCGCAGACGGTCGCAGCCAGCTGGCGTACCAGCCCTGACAGCAGTTCTATCATCGCCTCCATGCCCGGACCCGGCTCCAGCAGACGCGAATCGAGGTAGCAGCTGCGGTCGATCTCCAACTGCATGGCATGGATCGCCTCGGCAGGCCGCCCATGTCGCTCCAGCACATATCCGCCCGCGTAAGGACGATTGTGCGACGCCTCCCACCCATGATGCGCAAAGTGCGAGAAACAGGCTCCCACAAGGCTACCGTGGCAACTGGCACCGAACTTGTCCCCCACCACGAAACGCACAGGCTCGGAGCCAAGCCGCGTCGCCAGCGGGGGCATGGAGTGAAGGTCGAGCAGCAACGCCGCCCCCCAGCGCTCACGCAGGCCGCTCAAGGCGCTCGCCAGGGCCGCATGGTAAGGTTCATGCACCCCGTCGATCCGAGCCCTGAGATCGCTCTCCTCGAGCCGGCCGCGCCAGATCTCCCCGACACCGGGAAGGCGGCGGGGTATCAGCCCCAGTCCGCTTCGCACCCGCCGACTCGGCAATCCGCGATGCCCGGCAGGGCGCGACGCGCGCGAAAACATGTCCCAATCGACATCGTCGGGCGCGCGGTTGAGATCGATCATCGCGCGCGGCGCCTGGGCGAACAGCAGCGAAGCACCCGTCGCCCGCGCCACGCCCTTGGCGATGCGGTCGACAAGGCGATCCTCCAGCCTGATCGAGACGGTTTCCGGCTGCCGCATGTCCTTGAGAAGCGACGAAGGATAGGCCCGCCCCGCATGAGGCGCCGCGATCAGGACGGGAATGGCCGAAGGTTCGGGCGCCGATAGGACGAAAGCGGGAATGCCGGGAGCGCCGGGAATGCGGCCTCCGGCACCTTGTTGCGAATCATTCGCGCCCAATGGATCGATCATGCCCACTACGCTGGCCCTTTCCAGTCCCGCTGTCAAAGCGTCCCGATCCCGATCACTTCGTAATCCTAGCGAGAATTTTAACCAGACAGGGGTTATGGCTTGGAGCATAAGAGCGTGCGACGCGCCACCCGACGAATCTGGCCGTGGTTTGGCCCCGAATCTGGATATGAAAACGCGATGATCCGCATCCTGCTTGCCGAAGACGACCAGGCCATGCGCACTTATCTTGCCCGCGCGCTGGAAAACGCCGGCTATGATGTGCTGGCCGTCGATCGCGGCACCGAGGCCCTGCCTTATTTGGAAAGAGAACACTTCGACCTTCTGCTTTCGGACATCGTCATGCCCGAAATGGACGGAATCGAACTGGCGCAGCGCTGCGCCGAAGTTTCTCCGATGACCAAGGTGATGTTCATCACCGGCTTCGCCGCCGTGTCCCTGCGCGCCAGCCGTGAGGCGCCGCACGCCAAGGTCCTGTCCAAGCCTTTCCATCTGCGTGATATCGTTATGGAAGTTCAGCGCGTATTCGGCCTTTCGGAGCACGCGCGGCTCTGATCGAAACTATCCACAGGGCTATCGACAGGCCCAAAGAAGTTTTTTGAAAAAACCGGTTGCCAACCCTCGGGACCACCGTTAGAGGGCCACTCCACCGAGCGGCACACAATGCCGCAACGGACCGACCGAATGGTGTGGGCGTATAGCTCAGTGGTAGAGCACTATGTTGACATCGTAGGGGTCGCAAGTTCAATCCTTGCTACGCCCACCATTCGGAAGTCCTCCTAAAAGCTGGATTTCGAAAGCCTCGCCTAAGCGCGAAGCACTGCGACATTCTCATGTTTTTGCGTGAGTTTTGCGTGAAGAGCCGGACCTGCCATCCTCGTCAGATCTGAAACTACGTCGTCGATCCCGTCTCGCACCGTCGCGAGATAGTCCGGATCGAACACGATGTAGTGCCCCGAGGTCTTCTTGATGGCCCGGTGACCCAGTGCGATTTCCAACTCGACCAGATCCACACGGCGGTTCGCGAGGATGCTCGCCATGGAGTGGCGCAGCAGCTTCGGCCCCCACCCTGCCGGGATGCCGATCTGCTCTCGCGCCGAGTCCCAGGCTGAGCGCACAGCTGCGACCTTGTACTGAGTCGTGATGTCCTTCTGCAGCTTGGCGTCGAACGCGGTTCGCTCGTTGCAGACGAACCAGTCATCCGTTGCCAGCAGCCATGAGTGCATCAGATCCACCACAGGGAGGGTCGGACGGACCTTGCGCGTCTGGATGCGGCCAGCCGGATTGAGGAAGAGCAGTCGCTCATCCTGCATCCACTGCTCTCGTTCCGGCTGGACGCTGATGTCGAAAATCGCGTCCGGACGCGCGAGAGTGCAGATAGCGGCGATCAGGTACCTCCGGAGGGGCAACAGCCTGTCGGCATGCCCAGCATAGTTCCCAGCGCCCTGCATCGTGTAGTCGAGCAGCTCGCCGATCGCTTCCACCGACAGACGGAACGTCCGTGCCGAGGTCACTTGCTCGCGCGTCTTGTGCCGCAGGGGCGGGACATACCGGGTCCGGCGCTCCTTGAAGGCATAATTCAGCGCGGCCTTGAGCTTGATGACGCTCTCCTCGACCGTCGATGCCGACCGGGGCCGCGACTTGCCGTCGATCCAGTTGCCCTTGGCATCCTTCTTCCTCGCGACGATGGGGTCTGCCACACCCCACTTTCGGAAGCGGGTCAGCAGCTTGTCGTCCAGGTGATCCGGCATGATCGGCGCAGCCAGGCGGCCGGCCGTCTGCTCGATCTCAAAGAATCGGGTCAGCAGCTTGAACTGGGCCTTTGTGGCGGGCGCGCTCGGCAGGTGCTGGCCGTGCTCGATCCAGTAGTCCGCGATCGCGTCTTCGACGCCGTAAGCCTCTTGCTCGGCAACGGTCGGGCGATGGCTGGCCAGGAAATGCTCGTCGAGCTTGTCGCAGGCTAACCGAACATCCGACGTGCGCGTGCTGCGCCGCTGCTGGCGCCCTGCGGCGGTGTCGTACCACCAGATGTAGAACCGATCGCTGGCCGGCTTACCATCCGCCCCGCGGACGAAGTCGAGCCAGAAAGGCCCTCGTTGGTAGACACCACCTTTAACCGTCGACACCGCGCCTGTTCCTCCAATGCTTGCGCTTTCGCCTTCGCCACGTTGCTGAGCATGCCCAGCGTGGCGAGAAGGTCGAGATCGTCTGCGGAGAGCTTCACCCCTCCCCTGTTGTTCACTGCCCGCGAGAGCTTCCGGTCGAGCTTAACCAGCGATTCGCAGGACGTTTCTTCATGCTGGATCATACCGCCCACCTCCTCGCAGGCTCGGGATAGTCGCACCCCTCAAGTGAAATATGCAGGCGCCCAGCGGCGACAGGGTGATTTGCAACCAACCAGGCGCGTTCGATGGGTTCGCCCTCCATGGCTTGCCACAGCCAGAAGTAATCCTCATCGCAGCTATTCCGCTGCCCCCAAGGTCCACGCTGCTTGTTCCAAACTGCCTCCGCCTCGCGGCATTCCGGGTGGGAGCGCCAGGCAAAGAATTCGCCATCCTGGATCGTCGTCGCATAAGTAGCTGGCAGGCCCGGCTGGATAGTCCTTCCGCAGGCCTTGCACTGATGAGGCTTGCGCACGGCGCGGATGAGCCGCTCGCCGAGAAACTCGTAGCTCATGCAGCCCTCACCGTGCTGTTGCGCTGGAAATCTCCAAACGTCAGGTCGGGCCTGACGTCGCTGACTGACAGCCACTTGGAGTAGCGCGCCCTTCCTCTCGTGGTAGCGACGACCTCCATCTGATAGCCGTCGTAAGAGACGATCCAGCGCCGATGCTTATCGCCGATGGCCTTGAGGTGAGCTGCAAGCGCGGCCCGCCCCTCGGCGGTGACCGAGAAATATTCTCCATCACCCGTCTCGCCGTCGCTCTGCCAGTTGTCAACGGCGGCGCAAAAGTCGGCCACGGGGCGGAGTAAAACCAGGCCAGTGTGGCGGCCGCCCGGGGAAGTGGCGTGAGGGCGTAGCCCGAGGGCCACTTCCCCGGGCGTTGGCCTGATTTCAGGGGTTGGTTTTGGGCTTTCGGGCTCGGGC
>NZ_JBFRCW010000014.1:0-108727 GCF_052113265.1 Novosphingobium sp. YAF33 | reverse complement strand
CCTGCACATATCTAAACGTATGGTTACGTAAGGACATGTAAAGGTAACGACTATCTACTGCCACCCCGAGCCCTGAAGCCCCGGGAGCAGGCGCCGTCGCCCACATGTCCCTTCATCTAAAACCTACAATGTCAAAGAACCGGTCCCTCGCGGGACCCGCCGAACAGTAAAGCCGGACAACTAGCGCTCCCCGCTTTCTTGCGATGGGGGAACAAGCTGTCCGTCTCTGTTGGCGACCGCTGCAAAACCGTGTGGTCCGCTGCGGTGAGAGGCCCTCTAAGTGCCACCCGCGATTCGGTCAAACCCTTTTTCCTGAAAAGTTTTCCACACCCGCCGGGGTGACCACAAAAACGACACGCGGCGTGGCCGGAGCCGCGCCGCGTGCAGGAATGCAGGCAGGAACCTGCCGGCAGACCACAGGGAGAGGCCTGCCGAAACGGTGAAACGTCAGAAGTTGACGGTGCCCTCCACGCCGAAAGTGCGCGGCGGATTGAAGTTGCCGTAAGCGCCCAGCGTGTTCGCATTGGCGTAGGACAGGCGGTAGATGTGCGTCTCGTTGAGGAGGTTGCGGCTCCAGACCGAGACCGTCAGCTTGGTGCCGTTGTCGGACATCGGGATGTCGGCAAGGGCGATGCGGCCATTCACGATGAAGCTGCTCTGCGCCTTCACGTCTTCGTCCTCGAAGCTGTACTGCGCATCGGCATAGGCTGCGTCGAGATGGACCTGGACGCTTTCGTCGCCGCTGCCCACCGGCACCGTGTAGTCCGCGAAGACCGAAGCGGCATTCTTCGGCGTGTAGACGATGAAGACGTTCTGGTAGACCGGGTTGTCGGCCGTGCTGAGGAACGGATTAAGCGTCCGCGGCACACTCGTATAGGTATAGGCATAAGAGGCGCCGAACGTGAGATTGTGCGTCGGGTGGACGTTCAGTTCCGCCTCGACGCCGCGGATCTTGGTGGTGCCCGGCGCATTCAGCGTCTCCTGCGTGTGCAGGTTGAAGTAAGGGCTGGTGGGATCGGTGTTGACGTTGTCGAAGTCCACCTGGGTGCCATCGCGGTCCATGATGTAGCCGGCCAGGTTCAGGCGAACCTTGCGATCGAGGAACATCATCTTGGCGCCGACTTCATAGGACTTCACCGTTTCCGGGCCGAAGGCGTCGAAAGTCTGCGAGCGGTCGTTGGCGCCGCCGGCCCGGTAGCCGGTCGAGTACTTGGCGTAGAGGTTCACGTCCTGCGTGGCGTCATAGGCCAGCGTGACCATCGGGTCGAAGCGGTCCTTGCGGTAGCGGAAGGTGTAATCGTAAGCCGCGCCGTTGACGATATCGAGCACGCCGTCGCGCTTGTCGTGCGTGAAGCGGCCGCCGGCGGTCAGGTGGACCTGGTCAAGCCCGGCAGGCGTATACGTGGCCTGCGCGAAGGCGGCCAGGCTCTGGGCCTTGGCGTGGCTGTCGCGCTGGAGGAACAGCGAACTGTCGTCCCAGCCCTGGTTGGACGAACTCACAACGCCCGAGACGCTGGGGCTCAGCACGGTGTAGCCGGAGCCGTCCGCGTTCCACTGGTTGGAGCTGGGAGTGGCGGCGTTCTCGCTGGCGTGCTCGTTGTAGTAGTAGGCACCGGCCACGAAATCGAGGTGCGGCAGGCTGCCGACCAGCTGGAGTTCCTGGCTGAACTGGTTCTGGTCGAGGAACGAGAGCGAGTAGCGGCTGAACTTGGCGTTCGGCAGGAACACGGTGCGGTGAGCGCCGCCAGAGTTGTCGTACTGGTCGGTGTGGACGTCCCGCCAGGCGGTGATCGAGCGCAGCGTCAGGTTCGGATTGAGGTCGTAGCTGAGGTTGCCCATCACCCCCTGCGTGCGATCGACGCTGGGCTGCTGCGGCACGCCGATGTCCGCGGTCTTCATGCGCTTGTCGCCGCTGACCTGGACGAGCGGGGAAAGCGGGGCGATCTGCCCGGCCTTCAGCTTGCCGCCCTGGCTGGCGATATCCGCCAGCGTGGCGACCGTCAGATTGTTCGGGTTGTAGTTGATGAGCTGGCTGTACATCGGCGTGTTGTCGTCACGCGACTTGTCGTACGAGATGTTCGCCGTCAGCCCTTCGAACGGCTTCCACTGGGCCTGGATGCGGCCGCCGACGCGGTCGTAGTAGTTCCAGCCGGTCTGCCCCGCGAGCGGGTTCTTCACCGTGGCGTCCTGGTGCTGGTAGACCCCGTCTACCTTGACCGAGATGTTGTGGAACTCGGGGAAGTCGATGTGCGCTTCGCCGTCACGCTGGCCATAGTTGCCGAGGCCCGCCGAAACGCGGCCGCCGAATTCGCCGGTGGGCGCCTTGGTGACGATCGAGAGCGCCCCGCCTTCGGTGTTGCGGCCGAACAGCGTGCCCTGCGGCCCGCGCAGCACTTCGATGCGCTGCACGTCGAACAGCGCGGCGTTCAGGCCCTGCTGGCGGCCGAGGTAGACGCCGTCGAGGTAGACGCCCACGCCCTGGTCGCGCGCGGTCTGGTTGGCGTCGAACGGCACGATGCCGCGGATGCCGACGGTAAGGGCAGACTGGCGCGCTTCGAACGTGGCGACGCGCAGCGAGGGCACGGTGCCGCTGGCCAGGTCGATCAGGCTCTGGACGTGCTGCTTCTCGATATCGGCGCTGCCGATGACGGCGATGGCGATCGGAGTCTTCTGGAGGTCGGTCTCGCGCTTGGTGGCGGTGACGATGATCGGTACCGAGCCGTCGCTGTCGGCCGCGGCGGCGCTGTCGGCAGCGGGAGCGATTGTTGCGGCTTCATCGGCGAAAGCGGCTACCGGCGCCTGGCTCAACGCGACGATGCTGCAAGTGGCCGCCAGACGGATGGCGTGGCGAATCATGCGAAAACTCCCTGAAATGCTTGGTCTTCCTCCTTGCAGTCGCGGCAAGGGGCCCGCCCGGCGGGGCGACAGGGAGGCTGACTAGGCGCGACCCGCGTCACATCCGTGTTGCTTTCTTGTAATTTTCTTGACGCAATTGTGGCGACACGCGGCCAGCCGAACATGACAAATTTGACATGTGCATGGCGGCGATCACGGCACTATGTGGCCGGATCATTCGTATCGAAACTGCAGGATACCATGATCAAATCTGGCGACATCGTGCTGACCTCGGGCGACCTTGCCCATGTCAGCGCCGTTCGGGACAACTTCCTCTCCTTCGAGGCGGCGGTGATGAACGCAACCGAACTCTGCGCGCGGCCCGCCAGGGCCCCGACCTGGATCTTCGTGGACTGGCTTCTGCCGGAAATGTCGGGACTTCAGCTCTGCGGGCTGCTGCGCGACCGCATCAACGACCATCCCCTCCACATGACGATGATCCTGCCGGAGGCCGATCCGCGCGCCCAGGCCCGCGCGCTGGACGCGGGGGCGGACGACTACCTGATCGCGCCCCTCACCCCGCATGCGCTTGTACAGCGCCTGCGAATCTACCAGCCTGCCGCGGCCGCGCGCAAGGAAACCCCGGCGATCCAGATCGGCGAGCTGATGATCCAGCCCGATTCGCATCTCACCCGGTACCGGGGTCTGGTCGTGCCGCTGCAATCGAATGAGCAGCGCCTGCTCAATCACTTCGCGCGCAATCCCAACCGGGTGTTCACGCGCGGCGAACTGATCGGCGTGCTGGGCAAGAGCGTGGAGGTCTGCGACGAGCGGACCGTGGACTCCTGGGTCAGCCGCCTGCGCCGCAAGCTGCGCTCGATGCAGGTCCCGCACCTGCCGCGCACCGTGCGTTCGTTCGGATATGTCTTCGACAGCGCCGAAGCCTGAGGGCGGCGGCCAACTGCGGCTGCGAAACCGCGGTCAATCCGGGCCCTTGTGCCCGGGCCGCGCATATTCGGGATAATGGAACATGGCGCTGAAGACATGGCCGGCATCGGCGAACAGCGCTTCTGCGTCCATTTCCTTTTCCTTCAGCATCTCGTCCAGCGAATAGGCGATCTCCACCGACATGCGGGTGCGCCGCAGCACCAGTTCACGCGGAACATGCGCGAGATAGCGCATGTACATGTCCGTCAGCAGGTCCGAGACGAAGTTGTGCGAGAACAGGCGGATCGGAGTGAGGCTCGGGATCGCTCGCAGCGCCCGCATGATCCACAAGGCGCCGGGCTCGCTGGCCGTGATCTCATGCATGGTGCGGATCAGTTCGACCACTTTGCCCTCGATCACGTCGAGCCCGGCCTCGCGGTAATTGTCCAGCCAGGCCTGTAGCGCCACGTTCTGCCGCTCCATGAAACGCTCGGCCAGGGCATGGAGAATCGCGTATTTGTCGTCGAAATAGCGATAGAACGCGGGCGGGGTCATTCCGGCGCGTTCGCAGATCTGGTTCGTCGAGATGCGCTCGATGCCCACCTCCCCCAGCAGATGCGCGGCGGAATCGAGCAAGGCATTGAATGTCTTGCGCGATCGCTCCTGCATGGGCCTGCGGTAAGGGGGTTTGTCAGGGTCCAATTCGTGCTCCGGACACCGCAAATGCCGCGTGGTGTCATAAAAATGATAATTATAGCTACCATATGCGGCCCGCACAGCAAATACAGGGGTCGCATCCATGTTCAAGTCCCGTTTCCGCGTGCAGGCCTCGGCCTGCGCGATGGCCGTCTTCGCCTGCGCTTCGGGCATCGCCCATGCCGACGAAGCCTCGCCCAATCCCGCCGCCGGATCGGGTGACGACATCATCGTCACCGCGCGCGCCGGCAGTGCGCAGAAGAAGGTCGAGGCGAGCTACGCCATCTCGACGATATCCGAAGCCGAACTGCAGATGAAGGCGCCCATCGGCGTGGGCGAGGCGCTGAAGAACGTGCCCGGCTTCTGGATCGAAAGTTCCTCCGGCGAGGCCAGCGGCAATATCCGCGTGCGCGGCATCCCGACCGACGGCTTCTCCGCGCTCTCGCTGCTGGAAGACGGCATCACCATCCAGCACGACGCCGGCCTCGGCTGGCTGAACGGCGACCAGGCCCTGCGCATGGACCAGACCATCCAGGGCATCGAAGTGGTGCGCGGCGGTCCGTCGTCGATCTTCTATTCGAACGCCCCCGGCGCGGTCGTGAACTTCATCACCCGGCGCGGCGGCGACCATCTGGAAGGTTCGGTCCGTTACGAAGTGGCCGACTACAATTCGCACCGCGTGGACGGCTGGGTCGGCGGCCCGATCGGCAACAGCGACTGGCGCTTCCTGGTCGGCGGCTATTACCGCCTGTCGGACGGCCAGCGCCACACCGGCTACCGCCAGGACGAAGGCGGCCAGATCCGCGCCACGATCTCGCGCGAGTTCGAGCGCGGCTCGCTCATGCTGGGCGTCAAGCGCATCGACGAGCGCATCGGCAACGCCATGGTCACGCCCTTCGTCAACGACGGCAACGGCGATCCGGTGGGCGTGCCCGGCTTCAACGCCAAGCGCGACATCATCGCCGGCAAGGAAACCCGCTATTTCGACTTCCTGACGCCGGACGGCGTGGAAAAGTTCGATAACGGCACCGGCACCACCATCAAGCTCACCCAGCTGACCGGCGAATTCGACTACGAACTGACCGACAGCCTGCGCGTCGAGCACAAGATGCGCTACCGCGACAGCTACACCAAGCGCAACTCGATCACCCCGCGCACGGTCGCCTCGGCCGCCGACCTGCTGTCCTCGACTTATGGCAAGTACGTCGACACGGCCGCCGGCCAGACGCTGGGCTTCAACTATACCAACGGCAGCGGCCCGATGGACCTGGCCAATGCCAACGGCAACGGCCTGGCCCTGCTCAACCTCGCCCGTTCCTTCACCATTCCCGAAGACGAGTTCGTTTCCGACACCCGCTTCCTGCAGGACTTCGAACTGGCCGGCCACCACGACCTGGCGCTGGGCTTCTACTATGCCCACGTCAAGGAAACCTACCATTCGAACTCGGCGGCGATCTTCACCGACGTGAAGGACAATGCCGCCCTGCTCGACGCCGTGCTGCGCGATGCGGCCGGCAACACGCTCTACCAGTTCACCAATGACGGCATCGCCAGCTACGGTTCGGAATTCAACAACGCCTTCGGCAAGTCGGACACCATCGCCGTCTACGCCAGCGACGAATGGAAGCTGACCGACCGCCTGCGCGTCGATGGCGGCATTCGCTGGGAGCAGATCAAGACCAGCGGCCAGGTGGAAGGCAAGAGCACGATCAACCTCGGCCAGTCCGCCACCGCCGCCGACGACGCGGTGCTGGTCGGCTCGGGCGTGTTCGCGCCGTTCTCGCGCAAGTACGATCACATGGCCTGGACGCTGGGCGCGAACTACCAGCTCCAGCCACGCATGGGCGCCTTCGCCCGCTTCACCTCCACGTTCCGCCTGCCCAGCGTCTCCAGCTTCCTCGGCAATGCGGCGGCCAGCCCGGTCACGCAGAAGATGGACTTCTACGAGGTCGGCCTGAAGTACGCCTCGCCCACGTTCGACGTCTATCTCACCGGCTTCAACTCGATCTACAAGAGCTACGAGATCAGCGACTATCGCCAGAACGCGGCCGGGCAATATGTGCTCAACACGGTCTACGGAGACACCAAGACCTGGGGCACCGAGCTGGAAGCCACCTGGCGCCCCGCGAAGTGGTTCGACATCCACACCAACTGGACCTGGCAGGACGCGCGCTTCACCGACTTCGTCTACACCAATTCCAGCGGCCAGGTCGTCGACTATTCCAAGAACCGCCTGATCCGCGTGCCGAAGCACAGCTTCCGCATCACTCCGGGCGTCAACCTGATGGACAACCGCCTGCGCGTGGAGGCGGACTTCGCCTACTACGGCCAGCGTTATGCCGAAGTGGCGAACCAGATCAGCCTGCCCGCCTATTCGACCGTGGACCTGAACGCCAAGTTCGACGTCAACGACCGGCTGACCTTCAACCTCTACGTCAACAACCTCACCAACACGATCGGCCTGACCGAGGGCAATCCCCGCGCCGGCTCGATCGACAACGAGGAAGTGGGCGACCTCGTCTACATCGCGCGCTCGATCTTCGGCCGCAGCGTGCGCGGCGCGGTGACGTTCAGGTTCTGATCGGCCTCTCCGCTCTCTCCCTCCGGCGGGCGCCCTGGCCGCGCCCGCCGGAACCCTCACCTCCGGGGACAATCGACATGCCCAAGACCTTCTCCCGCCTCGCCTCGCTCGCCCTCTTTCTCGCTTCTGCCCTCGGGTCGCACCAGGCAATCGCGCAGGACCTGCCGGAATGGGACAAGGTGCCTCTGGCAAAAGGGCATGAGAAGCCGGACCTCGTGCTGACCGGCACGGTCGACCGTTCGGACTACCAGCGCAACGTCCCGGTCTCGTTCGACGTCCCCGGAGGCGTTACCCGCATCGGCGTGGAGTACGAATATACCCGCCCGGACGGGAAGACCGTGATCAACCTCGGCCTGTTCGACGGCAAGACGTTCCGCGGCTGGAGCGGCAGCAACAAGCACACCGTCGTGATCGACGAGAACAACGCCACGCCCTCGTTCATCGCCGGGCCGGTCGGCGGGCGGCGCTGGTCGCTCGATCTGGGCGTGTCCTATATCGGCGAAGGCGTGACCTCGCGCTATACCGCCCGCATCTGGTTCTGGCGGCCGGGCGAAGTGCCAGCCGTCTCGACCTTCTCGCCCGAGCCGCTGGAAGTGGCCGACAAGTGGTATCGCGGCGACTTCCATCTCCACACCGGCCATAGCGACGGGTTCTGCACCAGCCGCCGGGGTCGCAGCGTGCCCTGCCCGCTCTACCGCACCGTGGATGCGGCGCTGGCCGCCCATCTCGATTTCGCGGCGATCACCGATCACAACAATGTCGCGCTCTATGGCTCGATGCGCGAACTCCAGCCCTTCTACGACGATATCCTGCTGATCCCCGGCCGCGAAATGACCACCGAGCAGGGCCACGCCAACGTCTTCGGCACCACCGAATATATCGACCACCGCCTCGGCGAGAAATCCATGCCCGACATGGCGACCATGATCGAGCGCGCCCATGCCGCGGGCGGCCTGTTCTCGATCAACCATCCGGGATCGCCCACCGACTTCCGCTGCCGCGGCTGCGGCTGGTCCGCCCCCGAGGCGACTTACGCCGCGACCGACGCCATGGAAGTGATGAACAGCGGCAACCTCTGGAAGCAGCTTGGCGGCGGGGACGCCGGGGGCGATGTGGCGATCTGGGAAAAGCAGCTCGCCCAGGGCCGCCGCATCACCGCGATCGGCGGCAGCGACAACCATGACGTCGATCTCGGCCGCCTCGGCGTCGGCTTCCCGACCACGCTGGTGCGGGCGCCGGAACTGTCCGAACGCGCCATTCTCGATGCCGTGAAGGCAGGCCACGTCATGATCGACATGACCGGCAAACCGGGCCTCGGCTTCGATCTCTCGGCGCGCGGCGGCGCCCGTGCGGGAACGGTCGGGGATGCCTTCGCGCTGCCTGCCGGCCAAACCCTGGAACTGGCGCTCACCATCACGGGCGCGAAAGGCCGCAAGCTCGTGGGTCTGGTCGACGGCCAGCCGGCGGCGGAACTCTCGGCCGAGAGCCTGACCGAAGCGCGGCAGGCCCTGCCGCTCAGGTGGACCTCGGACGGCCAGCGCCACTGGATCCGTTTCGAACTGCGCGACGGAGCGCAGCGGCTCTTCATGACCAATCCGGTATATGTGAACTACTGAGCTTCCCGCTCCGCAGCCCGACCGGATGGGCCTGAACTGCGGCGAAACGCTTGCCGGGGGACGGCTGGGACGGCTTGACCGGGTAAACTCAATCAAATAGGTTGAGAATACCCGGTCAGGAGTTCGTACAATGCCGATTGAAATCCGCAAGCATGGGCGCGTCGGCGCCGAAATCCTCGGGATCGACCTCGCCCGTCCGCTGGCGGAAGACGATCTTTCGGCGATGCGCGCGGCATTTGCCGAACATGGCGTGGTCTTTTTCCGCGACCAGTCCATCACCGAACAGCAGCATATCGACTTCGCCCGCCATTGGGGCGCGATCAACATCAACCGCTTCTTCACCGCCCATTCGGTCTATCCGGAAATCGCGCTGGTGGTGAAGGAACCGGACCAGCAGCACAATATCGGCGGCGGCTGGCACACCGACCATTCCTACGACTTCGCCCCCGCGCTGGGCTCGATCCTGGTGGCCCGCGAACTGCCGCCGCAAGGCGGATCCACGGCCTTCGCCTCGATGTACGCCGCCTATGACGCCTTGCCGCCGCGGCTCAAGGCGCAAGTGGAGGGGCGCCATGCCGTCCATTCCGCACGCCATGTCTTCGGAAGCAGGGCCGGCGCTTACGAGGCCGCGCAGGACACCCGGCGGGACGGCCGAATCGGCAATGCCGGCGCTGCGGACCTGCTGGACGACCCGGTCCATCCGGTCATCATCACGCACCCCCTCAGCGGCAAGCGCGCAGTCTACGTGAACCCCAGCTTCACCCTGCACATCCAGGGCCTGTCCGAAGAGAACTCGCGCGGCTTGCTCGAAGAACTCTATGCCCATTGCCGCCGTCCGGAATTCCAGGAGGATTTCCACTGGCGGGAAGGTTCGATCGCCTTCTGGGACAACCGTGCCACCTGGCACTACGCCTACAACGATTACCACGGCCATCGCCGCGAAATGCACCGCATCACCATCGAGGGCACCCAGCTCGGCTGAATCGGTCGCGGCGGCACCCGGGTTTTCTCGCAGTTGAAGGGTGCGGGGCTTTGCAGCACGATGGGGCGCTGCTCCCTTTGGGTAGGGCCCGGGACGGAGCCGTCCTTATGGAAACGCACCGAAGGGCGCTCTTTTCGCGCGCTTCGGCGCTGGCGGGGCCGCCGAACCCTTGGGAAACCGCGGAGTTCGGCATCGGCCAAAAGGTGGACTTGCCACCCTGCAAATACATATTTAATGTCAACCAAATCGATTGAGTTTAGGCAATGCGCCTTCTGACGGGAGACATGACACG
Organism: Novosphingobium sp. YAF33; assembly: GCF_052113265.1. Taxonomy (NCBI): domain Bacteria; kingdom Pseudomonadati; phylum Pseudomonadota; class Alphaproteobacteria; order Sphingomonadales; family Sphingomonadaceae; genus Novosphingobium; species Novosphingobium sp. YAF33. The sequence goes on along the minus strand of NZ_JBFRCW010000014.1, from coordinate 98,798 downwards.
ATGAAAGCCGGAACCCTCAATCGCCGCCTGTTTATTTCGGTGGCCGCCGCAACGGCACTGGCCGCCTCTCTGGCGGGCTGCTCGGGCGGCAAGTCGGGCAACGCGGTGGAGATCACCAATGTCTCCTATGACCCCACCCGGGAACTCTATCAGGCCGTGAACCCGGCCTTCGCCGCCTACTGGAAGAAGAAGTCCGGCCAGGACGTGACCTTCCGCATGAGCCACGGCGGATCGGGCAAGCAGAGCCGCGCCATCATCGACGGATTGGAAGCAGACGTCGCCACCCTGGCGCTGGCCTATGACATCGACGTGATCGCGGACAAGGCCAAGCTGCTCCCGGCCGACTGGCAGAAGGCCCTGCCCGATAACAGCGCGCCTTATACCTCCACCATTGTGTTCCTGGTCCGCAAGGGCAATCCCAAGGGCATCCACGACTGGGCCGACCTGGTGAAGCCGGGCGTACAGGTCATCACGCCCAATCCCAAGACCAGCGGCGGCGCGCGCTGGAACTTCCTGGCCGCCTGGGCCTACGGCCGCAAGGCGGGAGGATCTGATGCCGCCGCCGAGACGTATACGAAGCGCCTCTTCGCGCAAGTTCCGGTGCTTGACAGCGGTGCGCGCGGCGCCACGACCACTTTCGTCGAACGCGGCATCGGCGATGTCCTGCTGGCCTGGGAGAACGAGGCGCTGCTGGCCGAAAAGAAGCTCGGCGCCGGCAAGTTCCAGATCGTCGTCCCCTCGATCTCGGTCCTGGCGGAGCCGCCGGTCGCCGTGATCGCGAACAATGCGAAGAAGCACGGTACCGAAGCGGTTTCCAAGGCCTACCTCGAATATCTCTACACACCCGAGGCCCAGGTCGCGATCGCACGCAACTTCTACCGGCCGAGCGACCCCAAGATCGCGGAACAGTTCGCCGGGCAGTTCCCGAAGCTGAACCTCGTCACCATCGACAAGGACTTCGGCGGCTGGACCAAGGCGCAGAAGACCTTCTTCGACGACGGCGGCGTGTTCGACCGCATCTACACCAAGAAGTAAACCGCGCCCTTCGCGCCAGAAATCGAGCAGGCCACTGCAGATGCCATCCATGACGACGCGCAAGGCCAGCTGGCGTGCGCCCTCCGTGTTGCCCGGCTTCGGGCTGACCTTCGGGTTCAGCCTGGCCTGGCTTTCCCTGATCGTGCTGATCCCGCTTTCCACGCTGTTCCTGAAGTCGGCCGGCATGGGCTGGCACGCTTTCGTGGACGTGGGCTTTTCCTCCCGCGCCCTCACCGCCTATCGCCTGAGCTTCGGCACCGCCATCGCCGCGGCCTTCGTCAACGCCGTCTTCGGCCTGCTCGTGGCCTGGGTGCTGGTGCGCTACGAATTTCCCGGCAAGCGGGTGGTGAGCGCGCTGGTGGACCTGCCCTTCGCCCTGCCCACCGCCGTTGCCGGCATTGCCCTGACCGCGCTTTACGCGCCCAGCGGCTGGGTCGGCCAGTACCTCGATCCGCTGGGCATCAAGGTGGCCTTCACGCCGATCGGCATCACCGTGGCGCTGATCTTCATCGGCCTGCCCTTCGTGGTCCGCTCGGTGGAGCCGGTGCTGGCCGACCTGGGCAAGGACGTGGAGGAAGCCGCCGCGACCCTGGGCGCGAACCGGGCGCAGACCTTCGCCCGCGTGATCTTCCCGGCGATCCTGCCCGCGCTCTTCACCGGCTTCGCGCTGKCCTTCGCGCGCGGCGTGGGCGAATATGGCTCGGTGATCTTCATCTCGGGCAACATGCCCGGCCGCACGGAGATCGCCCCGCTGCTGATCGTCACCCAGCTCGAACAGTATAATTACGACGGCGCCACGGCCATCGCCATGGTCATGATGCTGGTGTCCTTCGCGGTACTCTTCACGCTCAACGCGCTCCAGTCGATCCGTCGCAGGAGGCTCGGCGCATGAGGCGGCACGCTCCCGGCACCGAGAGCCGGACCGCACAGGTCCTGCTGATCGGCCTTGCCCTCACTTTCCTGGCCTTCTTCCTGATGCTGCCGCTGGTCGCGGTGTTCAGCGAAGCGCTGAAGCAGGGCGTCCGTCCCTTCCTGGACGCAGTGACCAACCCCGACGCCTTCTCGGCGATCCGGCTGACGCTCATCATCGCGGCGATCAGCGTGCCGCTCAACATGGTCTTCGGCCTTGCCGCAAGCTGGGCGATCACCAAGTTCAGCTTCCCCGGCAAGAACCTGCTGCTGACGCTGATCGACCTGCCCTTCTCGGTCTCGCCGGTGGTCTCGGGCCTGATCTTCGTGCTGCTGTTCGGGGCGCAGGGCCTGCTGGGACCCTGGCTTTCGGCGCACGGCGTCAAGATCATCTTCGCCGTGCCCGGCATCATCCTCGCCACCGTGTTCATCACTTTCCCCTTCGTCGCGCGCGAGTTGATCCCGCTGATGATGGAGCAGGGCAAGGACGACGAGGAAGCCGCGCTCTCGCTGGGCGCGAACGGCTGGCAGACCTTCTGGCATGTGACCCTGCCGAACATCCGCTGGGGCCTGCTCTACGGCGTGCTGCTCTGCAATGCCCGCGCCATGGGCGAGTTCGGCGCGGTGTCGGTCGTTTCCGGCCATATTCGCGGCGAGACCAACACCATGCCGCTGCATGTCGAGATCCTCTACAACGAATACGATTTCGTCGGAGCCTTCGCGGTCGCCTCGCTGCTGGCCGCCCTCGCCCTCGTCACGCTCGTCCTCAAGAGCGTGCTCGAATGGCGCTTCGACCTTCACTCGGGAGCAAGCCATTGATCCGCGTCCAGAACATCACCAAGCGTTTCGGCAACTACCCGGCGCTTCACGGCATCGACCTGGAGATCCAGCCGGGCGAGTTCATCGCCCTGCTTGGCCCCTCCGGCTCCGGCAAGACGACCCTGCTGCGCATCATCGCCGGCCTGGAGTTCCAGGACGAAGGCCATGTCTACTTCGACGGGCAGGACGTTTCCGACATTCCCGTGGGCAAGCGCAATGTCGGCTTCGTGTTCCAGCAATATGCGCTGTTCCGCCACATGACCGTGGCCGACAACATCGCCTTCGGCCTCAGCGTGCGCAAGGCCCGGCTGCGCCCCGCCAAGGCGGAGATCAAGGAACGCGCGCAGGAACTGCTGCGCGTGGTCCAGCTGGAAGGGCTGGGCGACCGTTATCCCGGCCAGCTTTCCGGCGGCCAGCGCCAGCGCGTGGCGCTCGCCCGCGCGCTGGCCATCGAACCGAGCCTGCTGCTCCTGGATGAGCCGTTCGGCGCACTCGATGCCAAAGTCCGCAAGGACCTTCGCCGCTGGCTGCGCGACTTGCACAAGCAGATGGGGCTCACCTCGATCTTCGTCACGCACGACCAGGAAGAGGCGCTCGAACTCGCCGACCGCGTGGTGGTGATGGATCACGGCCGGATCGACCAGATCGGCACGCCCGAGCAAGTCTACATGGAGCCCGCCACCGCTTTCGTCTCGCACTTCGTGGGCGAGACCAACCGCCTGCCCGACGGCCGCCACATCCGCCCGCACGACATCGAGATCGTCACCGCGGCCAGCGGCCGGGGCGAAGGGCAGCTGCTGGTGGACAACGTGTTCCGCAAGGGCGGCGCCTGGCGCGTCGAAGGGCGGCTCCACGGCAGCGAGACGATCGTCGAGATCGACGTGGATGCCCATGAGCCGCCGCCCGGGATCGGCCAGACGGTCGCCATCGCCGCACGCCGGGCCCGGACCTTTGCACTGGCGGAGGAAGCCTGATGACCCGCGACAGCCAGTCCGAGCGCAATCTCGAGGAAAGCCTCGCAAAAGTCCGCGAGGCCCTGCAGGACTTGCGCTACGGCCAGATCGCCCTGACCATCCACGACGGCCGCGTCGTCCAGCTCGACGTCACCGAGAAGAAGCGCTTCTGATCCGCCAGCGCTCCCGGACGCGGTCCGGGAGCGCTGGCCCCTTTCGCGCCGCAACATGAATCTTTTGTAACCTTGCCTCCACGCCGGCTCCATGCCGCCGGGGTTAGAACGGCCATGCGGTCCGGGAACCGAATTTGACATTCGCACCCTCGTCATTGCCTCTGGTTCCCGGGCCGCACCTTCCAGAAGACCAATGAGCCTCCGGGCGGCGTTCCCCCACGCCGCCCGGAACTTCGTGAGGCACGCCGTGGCAGCACCTGTTTTCTTCGACCCCACCGGAAACCGGCGCGTCCGGGTCCGCCGCCTGTCGTTCCTGGCGCTGCTGCTGGCGATCGCCGCCTGTGTCGTCTTCGCGACGACCGTGGCCAGCGTACCGGCCCCGCCGCCGCTGCCCATCGCTTACGAACATGCCTCCCCCCTGCCGTTCCGCGCGCAGATCGGCCACCTCACCCGCAGCGCACGCAAGTTCCTGTTCGGCAAGGCCGCCGTCCAGACCCCGACGCCCGGTGCAAAGCCGATCACGGTGGGCTTCTACACGCCCTGGAGCGACGACAGCGCCACTTCGCTGGAACGCCATATCGATCGGCTGGACTGGGTGGCCCCGGCCACCCTCTCCGTAGACGCGACCGGCGCTCTCAAGGTCGACGACGATGCGCGCCTGAAGCACATCCTTTCCTCCGCGCTCCACCGCCCGCTGGTGGTGCCGGTGCTCCAGAACACCGTCGACGGTGACTGGCAGGGCGATGCCACCGCCGCCCTGCTCGCCCGCCCGGTCCGCCGCCGCGCGCTGGAAACGCAAGTCGCCGCCTATCTCGACCGGACCTCGGCCGCCGGCGTCATGGTCGATTTCGAAACCATGCCCAGCGCCAGCCTGCCCAACTTGCGCCTCTTCCTGAGCGAACTGCGCGCGGTTCTGGCGCCGAAGCACCGGATCGTCTCGGTCACCATGCCGATCGACAATCCCGAATGGTCGATGCGCGCCTTCGGGCAAGTCGCCGACCGGCTGGTGCTGATGGCCTATGACGAGCACTGGCAGGGCGGCACGCCCGGCCCGATCGCCTCGAACCCGTGGTTCGCGCAGAAGGTCGCCCATGCCCTGGCCGGACTGCCGCGCGGCAAGGCGATCGTTGCGCTCGGCGAATACGCCTACAACTGGCACGACGGCAAAGCCGACAGCATGACGGTGGAGGAAGCCTGGCTCGACGCGCACGACAGCGGCGCGCCGCCGCAGTACGACGCCATGAGCGGCAATGCCGGCTATTCCTATGACGATCCGCAGGACGGCCAGGATCACCGCCACGACGTGTGGATGCTGGATGCGGCCGCGACCTGGAACGAGATGCAGGTTCTCTCGCGCCTGGGCGTGAGCGACATCGCGCTCTGGCGCCTCGGCTCCGAAGATCCCGGCTTCTGGAACACGGTCAAGGCCTGGCGCACCGGCACGCGGCCGAACCTCACCCGCCTTGTCCAGGCCGCCAATGTCGACGTGGAAGGCCAGGGCGAGATCCTGGACGTGACCGCCACCCCACAGGAAGGCAGCCGCACGGTCGGTTTCGATGCGGCCACCGGCATGATCTCGGCGGAAAGCTACACCCGCCTGCCCACGCCTTACGTCGTCCACCGGATCGGCGCCCTGCCGAAGAAAGTCGCCCTTACCTTCGACGACGGCCCGGACGCCACCTGGACCCCGCGCATCCTCTCGATCCTCGAACAGTACCACGTCCCCGGCACGTTCTTCGTCGTGGGCGAAAACGCGCTGACCAACCGCGACCTCATCAAGCGCATCGCCGACGACGGCGACGAGATCGGCAACCACAGCTACACGCACCCGAACATGGCCGAGGAAGCCGCGACCGGCATCGGCCTGGAACTCAACGCCACGCAGCGCCTGGTAGAGGCCACCACCGGCCGCTCCACGCGCCTGTTCCGCGCGCCCTATTTCGGAGACGCGGAGCCCACCACGGCCGACGAACTGGTGCCGGCGGCCATCGCCCACGCCCGCGGCTATACGGTGGTCGGCCTCCACGTCGATCCGGACGACTGGAAGCGCCCCGGCGTGCAGCATGTGATCGACAGCACGATCGCGCAGGTGGAATCCGCCTCGCCCGACCGTTCGGAGAACGTGATCCTGCTGCATGACGGCGGCGGCGACCGTTCGCAGACCGTGGCGGCGCTGCCCGTCATCATCGAGCGCCTGAAGCAGGACGGCTACACGTTCGTGCCCGTCTCCACGCTTGCCGGCCTCTCGCACGATGCGGTGATGCCCAAGGTCGACGGCGTGGACCTGGCCGCCGTTCGCGCCGACGTGGCGCTGTTCGGCGCGCTGGCGGCGATCCTGGTGGCGCTCAACTGGACGTTCTTCTTCGCGATCTCGCTGGGCGTGCTGCGCTCGATCGGCCTCGCCTCGCTGGCCAGCCTGCTGCGCCGTCCGCAGCCGATGGCCGCGCCGGAGGACACTTGCGATCCGCTCGTCACCGTCATCATTCCCGCCTTCAACGAGGAACGCGTGATCGAGGCCTCGGTGCGGCGCGTGCTCGAAAGCGATTATCGCCAGCTCCAGATCATCGTCGCCGACGATGGATCGAAGGACCGGACGAGCGCCATCGTCCGCGAGGCTTTCGCCAGCAATCCCCGCGTCGAACTGCTGACCCTGGTCAACGGCGGCAAGGCCGCGGCGCTCAACCGGGCGCTGAAGGATGCGCGCGGCGGTGTGATCGTGGCGCTCGATGCCGATACCCAGTTCGAACGCGAGACGATCTCGCGCCTGGTGCGCTGGTTCGCCGATCCCGCCATCGGCGCGGTCGCGGGCAATGCCAAAGTGGGCAACCGCGTGAACCTCGTCACCCGCTGGCAGGGCGTGGAATATGTCACCGCGCAGAACCTGGAGCGCCGCGCGCTGACCCGGCTGGACGCGATCATGGTCGTGCCCGGCGCGGTCGGCGCCTGGCGCCGCGAAGCGCTCGACGATGTCGGCGGCTATCCCGAGGACACTTTGGCGGAGGATCAGGACCTCACCATCGCCATCCAGCGCAAGGGCTGGAAGATCGCCTACGACGAAGACGCCGTGGCCTGGACCGAAGCGCCGGAGAGCTTCCGCGCGCTGTCCAAGCAGCGCTTCCGCTGGTCGTTTGGCACGCTCCAGTGCCTCTGGAAGCACCGCGGCACCCTGGCCAAAGGCCGTCCTTCCGGCCTCGCCTTCATCGGCATGCCGCAGGCCTGGCTGTTCCAGATCGTCTTCGCGGTGATCTCGCCCGCCATCGACCTTGCCCTGCTGATCTCGATCGCCGGCACCGCCTTGCGCGTCTCGCAGCACGGCTGGGCCCAGACCCAGACCGACGTGCTGCGCATGGGCGCCTATTGGCTGGCCTTCACGCTGGTGGACCTCGCCTGCGGCTGGATCGCGTACCGGCTCGACACCCGCCGCGAGCGCTTCCGGCCGCTGCTGCTGCTGGCGCAGCGCTTCGTCTACCGCCAGCTCATGTATAGCGTGGTGATCCGCGCGGTGAGCGCCGCTTTCGCCGGCAAGGGCATCGGCTGGGGCAAGCTGGAGCGCACCGGCCGCGTCACCGCGACGCCGGGCGGCAGCCCGGCAACGCCGGCACGGGAGCGCGAACTGGAAACGGTCTGAACGGCGCGGAAATCGGCGCGGAGATCGGCGTCAGGCCGGAATGCCGAGCCGGACCTCCAGCCCGCCGCCCGGCGTTTCCGCCAGTTCGACGCGCCCGCCATGCAGCTTCGCCACGGCCTCGACCAGCGCCAGCCCAAGCCCCGAGCCGGCGACCGCGCGGCTGGGATCGAGCCTGCCGAAACGCTGCAAGGCCGCCTCGCGGCGCGCTTCCGGGATCCCCGGCCCATCGTCGCGCACGCCCAGCACGACTTGTCCCTCGCGCCGCCGGGCAAAGAGCGCGATGGTGCTGCCGCCCTCGGCATATTTGACGGCATTGTCGACCAGGTTGCCGAGCGCCTGGCTCATCAATTCGCGGTGGAGCAGCACGGTGAGCCCCGCCGGCGCCTCGGCCCGCAGCACGAAGCCCGCGTCCTCGGCATAGGGCTCGTAAAGCGCCGCGAGATCGCCGAGGAAATCGCCCGCTTCCGTCTGCTCGAAACGCTCGCGGCCGATACCGGCTTCCGCACGGCCAATCTGGAGCGCGGTGGTGAGAATGCGGGTGAGCGTGTCCGCCTCGGTCAGGGCGCGCTGCATGGCAGCCTCGGCAGCCGGATCGCGCGCCTCCAGCGCCGCCTGTTCCAGCACCGCGCGCAGCCGCGTGACGGGCGAGCGCAAGTCGTGCGCCAACCCTTCCGCCACCACGCGCAGCTCGCCCACCAGCGTCTCGATCCGCGCGAGCATGGCGTTGATCTCGCCGGCAAGCTCGTCGAAAGCGTCGCCCGAACCGTCCAGCGTCACGCGGGCGTCGAAAGCGCCGCTGCCCACCCGGTGCGCAGTCTGCGCCATGTCGTGGACGCGCTGGCCCACCAGCCGCGAGGTCAGGACCGCCACCAGCATCGCCAGCGGCAGGGCCAGGAACAGCGCCGCGAACAGCGCCTGCTCGAAACTGTGCTGCAGCTTGAGGTCGCGCCCGATCTCGATTCCGGCCAGCAGGATCGTGCCGTCCGCAAGCCGTGTCTCGGATAGCGCCATGTTCAGCGGCTGGGCGCTGTCGCTGCGGTAAAGCACGGTCTCGAACTGGCCGCCCGCCTCGGGATCGGGCGGCGGCAGGGCCGAAAGATTGCCCACCAGGCTGCGCCCCTCGCGGTCGGCCAGAAGCAGGACCGGCGCACGGCGGCCCTCGCTGCGCAGCCGCCGCTCGATATTGGCCTGAAGCGCCGCCGATCCGCCGTCCTGATAAGTGTCCAGCAAGTCGTCGCGCAGTTCCTGGACCAGCGCCCGCTGCTCGTCCCGCACGCTCTGCTGACCGGCGATCCATACGAAAGTCAGCACCCCGCCGGTGGCGACGAGCTGGAACAGCACGACCGGAACGAAAAGGCGGAACGTCGTCGAGCGCAGGAAGCGCGGCAGGCGCGCGGGCGCGACCCCGCCGCCCGTCAGGCCGCCCGTCAAGCCGCCAGTCCCAGGCGGTACCCCGCCCCGCGCACGGTGTGCAGCAGCGGGGCCGCACCGTCCTCGTCCAGCTTGCGGCGCAAGCGGCTGACATGCACGTCGATGACATTGGTGCCGGGGTCGAAGTGATAGTCCCACACCGCCTCCAGCAGCATGGTGCGCGTCACCACTTCGTCGACATGGCGCAGGAAGTATTCGAGCAGGCGGAATTCGCGCGGCTGGAGATCGATGGCGCGGCTGCCGCGCCGCACCTTGCGGGCCAGCAGGTCCATTTCCAGATCGCCGCAGGCCAGCCGGGTTTCCACCGCCGCCTGCCCGCCGCTGCGCTTCACCAGCAGGCGCACCCGGGCGAGCAGTTCCGCAAAGGCGAAAGGCTTGGTGAGATAGTCGTCCGCGCCGGAGGTGAGCCCCGCCACGCGGTCATCGGTCGATCCCAGCGCCGACAGCACGATCACCGGCGTCTCGATCCCGCCCGCGCGCAGGGCGCCCAGCACCGACATGCCGTCCATCTGCGGGATCATGCGGTCCAGCACGATGGCATCGTAAGTTCCGTCGCTGGCCAGGAACAGCGCATCGCGCCCGTTCGCGGCCCGATCGACCACGAAGCCCTCCTCGGCCATGCCCTTGGCGATATAGGTCGCCGTGGCGTCGTCGTCCTCGACGACCAGCAGCTTGTGACCCATTTCTTCGCCCGGCCCCCTTCACATCGCGGTTCAGAGCCCTTGCGGCTCCGGCTCCCGGGCAAGATCGATCGTGCGGACCGCGCCCTGGTGCACTACCTTCAGGTGAATAGGCCGTTGTCCGCGCTCAGACAACTCCTCGGCGAGGGCCTGCAGGCTCGGCGGTTCGTGGCCGTCGGCGCTTTCGATCCAGTCTCCCACCGCCAGCCCCGCTTTCTCGGCATAGCCGCGCGATCGCACGCTGGTGACGACCAGCCCCGGCTGCGGCCCCGGCACCGGGTCCGCGGTGAAGTCCAGAACCTGCCGCCAGCCCTCGGCCGAAAGCGTGCCATGCGGATGGGGCAGGGTCTGGCCGATCAGGCCGAAGTGCCGCTGCGCCCAGATGTCGCCCCAGGTCAGCGCGCCGGTCACGGCCAGCAGCGCGCCCAGCATCGGCATCAGGCTGAGTATCCGCGTCCTGCGGCGGCTGCCCAGGTCCTGCGCCTCGCTCACGCGGAAGCCTCCTGGCCCAAAGCCGCTCGGTCACAGCAGGACATGCCGCCGGGCCTGCCGGCAAGGAAAGGGGAGATGGGCGAAACGAACATGAAGCGGCACGATCCTCGGCGCCAGTACGAGACTGACCGCAAGCTACACCCTTGCCCTGCACTATCGCAGCACGGCGTGCCGGAGTCACATTAAGGAAAGTCCATGTTTGCTCCACGCTGCGGCAAGGTCCGCGCGTCCAGACCGGCAGCATGAAGAAGGCTGGCAGCATGAGAGGAACAGCACCCCGTCGGTCGCGGCGCCGCGCCGCCTGGCTGGCCGCGGTGGTCATCGTCGCCGCGGCCGTGCTGGCCATTTGGCTCGGATGGCTCGGCGCCTGGAACGCCAGCCCTTTCGCGGACCTGCCGGCAGCAAGCGCCGGCACGGTCAAGGGCGAACGCTATGCCGCCGTCCTGCTCTCGGGCGACATGGGGCCGCGCGCCGGGCTGGGCGGGCAGCTGGCCACCCGCCTCGCGGATCACGGCCTGGCCACCGTCTCGGTCAATTCGCTCACATACTTCAAGGTCCGCCGCACGCCCGCCGAGGTTTCCGCCATGCTGGCCGAGGCCATCCACCGCGCCATGGCGCTGGGCCATGCCGACCGCGTGATCGTGCTCGGCCAGTCGTTCGGCTCCGACATGGTTCATGTCGGGCTGGAGCATCTCCGCGCCGACGTGCGGCGCCATGTCGCGATGGTGGTGCTGACGGTGCCCACGCGCACCGTGTTCCTGCGCGTCTCGCCGCTCGAATGGCTGGACCGCACGCCGCCCGACGCGCCTGCCCTGCCCAGCGCCATGAAGCTGGATTGGGTTCCCGTCGTCTGTATCCATGGCCGCGACGAGCCGGACAGCCTCTGCCCGCTGCTTCACCTGCCGCGCCTGACGCAGATCGTCCTGCCCGGCGACCACTACCTCGACAAGGATGCCGACCGCCTGTTCGCTGCGATCCGCGGCGCCCTGGCCGCGCATTTCGGCCCCGGTCGCATATTCGCCAAGCGCCTCACGAGCGGCGCGGAGATCGCCCCATGACTTCGTTCACCCGCGCCTTGCGGAGCGCTCTGCAGCGCACCCTGCCGCGTCCCCGCCTGCGCGCTTTCCTGCCGGTGCTCGCGCCGCTGCTGATCGGCGCGCTGGCCGCCACTGCCCCGGCCCGGCCGGTCAATACCATCAGCCCCTACGGCCGCTGGCTCAATCCCCGCGGCGACGTGGAAGTCTCGGTCGCGCCTTGCGGGGCGATGCTGTGCGGCACGGTCACCTGGGTCGGCGGCGCGGCGGTGGCCGATGCCACGGATGCCGGCGTCGGCCATCTCGTCGGCACCCAGCTCCTGCGCGACTACCACCGCGAGGAAGACGGCGGCTGGCAGGGGCAGGTCTTCGTGCCGGACATGGGCGAGAGCTTCTTCTCCCGCATTCGCCAGCCCGATCCGGCGCATCTCAAGATCAGCGGCTGCATCCTGCACGGGTTGATCTGCAAGTCGCAGACATGGACACGCCGGTCATGAGCGCGGGCGGCACCCTGCAGGCGCTCGGACGCCGCTTCGCCCACCTCCAGCCGCTGGCCCGCCGCCTGGCGATCCCCGCGCAGCTCGCCGTGGCCGCTTTCGTGCTGGCGCTGGCGGCGATCTGCCTGCACCGGCTGGCCATGTCGCTGAACCTGCACGCGCTGGTCCGCACCGCGCGCGCCATCCCCGCATGGCGCTTCGCCGCCGCACTGGGGCTGACCGGGGCGAGCTACCTGCTGCTCACCATCTACGATGTCATGGCCCTGCGCACCATCGGCCGCCCGCTGCCCTATCGCACGGCCGCGCTGGCTTCGTTCACCAGCTATACCCTCAGCCACAACCTCGGCTTCGGCCTTTTGACCGGCGCCGCCGCGCGCCTGCGCATCTACGGCGCCAAAGGCCTGGGCACCGGCGAAGTCGCCCGCGTCACCGCCATTGCCGGGATCACGTTCTGGACCGGTGTGCTGGCCTCCGGCGCGCTGGCGCTGCTGGTCCATCGCCGGCCATTGGTCGTGGCCGAGCACGTCCTTCCGCTGGGCGTCCAGCATGCCGTGGGTGCCGGGCTGCTCGTGCTGCTCTCGGCCGGCGCGCTGACGGCCCGGCGCTGGCACCTGCCGCCCCCGGCAGCGATCGCACGCATGACCCTGGTGGCCCTGGCGGACATCGCCGCCGCCTGCGGCACGCTCTACGTCCTGCTCCCTCACGCGCCGATCGCGCTCTATCCTCCGCTGCTGCTCGCTTACGTCCTGGCCATCGTCATCGCGCTGGTGAGCCACGTTCCCGGCGGCCTCGGCGTGTTCGAAGCCACGGTCGTCGCGCTCTGCCCGCAGATCCCGGCGGGTGAACTCGTGGCCGCGCTGCTGGTCTACCGCATTGTCTACTATCTCCTGCCGCTGGCCTTCGCGATGGTCCTGCTGGTCCGCCACGAACATGCCCGCTGGCGCCGCCCCGCGGTGCTGGCGCTGAAAGCGGGGGAGACGATGATGGTCAGCCTGGCCCCGCGCGCGCTGGCGCTGCTGGTGTTCCTGGGCGGCGCCATCCTGCTGCTCTCCGGCGCCACCCCCGCCTTGCCCGAGCGCATGGCCGACATCCGCGGCATCGTGCCGCTGCCTTTCGTGGAAGCCTCGCAGATCGCCGCCAGCCTGGTGGGCACGCTGCTGCTGCTGCTGGCCCCCGCGCTCTATCGCCGGCTGGACGCGGCCTTTCTGCTCACCCGCGCGCTGCTGCTGGCCGGGGCCGCCTTCTCGCTGATCAAGGGCCTGGACTGGGAGGAAGCGCTCACCCTGCTGGCGGTGGCCGGTATCCTGCAACTGGCGCGCAAGGGCTTCTGGCGGCGGACCGCGCTGACGGCCGACGTGATGAGCGCGAACTGGATCCTGGCGATGGTCGCCACGATCGCGCTGGCCATCGTCATCGGTTACTTCGCCCAGACTTTCCCCGCCTATCGCGGCAGCCTCTGGTGGAAGTTCGCCTGGTCCGGCGACGCTTCGCGCTATCTGCGCACCAGCTTCGCCGTCGCGGTGCTGATGTGCGCCTCGGTCCTGCTCGCCTTCCTGCGCCCCTCGCGCCGGGCGCGCCTGCCGGATGAAGTCGCGGTCGACGTCGACGCCGCACTCCGCCATGCCACCCGCTCGGAATCGATGCTGGCGCTCACCGGGGACAAGCTGTTCCTGGCCGGTCCCGACAATCGCAGCATGCTGATGTACCAGGTCCAGGGCCATTCCTGGATCGTCATGGGAGACCCCGTGGGCGATCCCGCGGACTGGCCCGAACTGCTCTGGCGCCTGCGCGAGCGGGCGGACGCCAACCAGGGCCGCGTCCTGCTCTACCAGGTCACGCCCGAAGTCCTGCCCATCGCCATCGACATGGGCCTGCAGCTGATGAAATACGGCGAGGAAGCCCGCGTGGACCTCACCCGCTTCGGCCTCGAAGGCCCTGCCGCCCGGCCGCTGCGCCATGCCATGCGCCGCGCCGAGCGCGAGGGCGCCGAATTCGCCATCGTCCCCGCCGCCCGCGTGCCGAGCCTCATGGCCGAGCTTGGCGCGGTTTCGGACGAGTGGCTGCGCGCGAAAGGCCAGCGCGAGAAAGCCTTCAGCGTCGGCCGCTTCGATGCGGCCTATATCGCCCGCTGCGACGTGGCCGTGGTCCGCTGCGCGGGCCGGATCGTCGCTTTCGCCAATCTCTGGAAGACGGCGGGGCGGCAGGAACTCTCGGTCGACCTCATGCGCCACCGCGCCGAGGTACCCTATGGCTGCATGGACTTCCTGTTCACCCGTCTCATGCTCTGGGGCCGGCAGGAAGGCTACGCCTGGTTCAACCTCGGCCTTGCGCCGCTCTCCGGCATCGAGGCCCGCCGCCTCGCGCCGACCTGGGCACGGGCCGCCGGGATGCTGTTCCGCCACGGCGAGGCCTTCTATGGCTTCGAAGGCCTGCGGAACTACAAGGAGAAGTTCGCCCCCCTCTGGGAGCCGCGCTACATCGCCTGCAACGGCGGCATGGCCACCGGCCGGGCGCTGCTGGATCTCCAGTCGCTGATCGCCGACGGCAAGGGCAGCGCCGCGCGCCAGCATACCGAACGGCAGCGGGAAATGCGTTGAGGCGCAAGCGGGTTCCGAACATGGGCAGGCCCGTCCGGCCCACGGCTCCCCTGCGCCGGGACCCGGCCGCGGACGGCACTCGATAAGGCAGGACATGCCTTCCCCCCGCCGCTATCGTAATCGGCGAAGTCACCAGAATTCCGGAAAAACGCCCCGATGTCCGTCATTGCCGCCCGCCTCTATCGCCAGGGCCACCCCGCCGAGCCGGTCTCGCTCGAAAACTGCCCGCCGATCCAGGACCGGCCCCAGGGCCAGGGCGAGGACTTCGTCTGGATCGGCCTGCATGAACCGACCGAAGCCGAATTGCGCGCGGTCCAGAAGACCTACGGCCTCCATCCCCTGGCCGTCGAGGATGCGCTGAAGGCGCACCAGTTGCCCAAAGTCGATATCTATGGCGACCAGCTCTTCGTCATCGCCCGCACCGCTCACCTCGAAGGCGACGAGATCGTCTATGGGGAAACCTCGGTGTTCGTGGGCAAGCACCATGTGATCTCGGTCCGCCACGGTTCCGCGCGGGCCCATACCGAGCTGCGCGCCCAGCTGGAGGCCGCGCCCACCCTGCTCTCCAATGGCGTCGACTACGTCCTTCACGCCATTCTCGACTTCATCGTCGATGGCTACCTGCCCATCGTCGAGACCATCGAGGAAAACGTGCTGGAGATCGAGAAGCGCGCGCTCGACGCCTTCCTCGACCGCGAGGACGTGATGCGCCTGTTCGGCCTGCGCCGCGAACTGATCCGGTTCCAGCGCGTGCTGGGGCCGATGGCGGAAGTGAGCAGCAAGCTCGTCCACCTCGACGTGCCCTATCTGGATGCGGCGGTGCGGCCCTACTTCGCGGACGTCTTCGATCATGTGCGCCGTGTCGATTCCATGGTCGCCAGCCTGCGCGAAGTGCTGACGACGGTGTTCGAAGTGASCCACCTGCTGGAATCGCAGCGCCAGGGCACGATCACCCGCCAACTCGCCGCCTGGGCCGCCATCCTGGCTGTCCCCACCGCGATTGCGGGCATCTACGGCATGAACTTCGAGAACATGCCCGAATTGCACATGCGCTACGGCTATTTCGGGGTGCTGACCGTGATCGCCGTGCTCTGCGCCACGCTCTATGCGTGGTTCCGCCATACCCGCTGGCTCTGATCCTCCCACGCCCGCCGCACATCCCAAAGGCCCAAAGGAAAGGCCGCGGAATTCCCTGAGGAACTCCGCGGCCAACCTTCGCAAGCGGTCGTGATCGCTTACGAAGAGCTACCTGTGGTGCTCGAACCCGAAGTGGGGGTCAGCCCGCTCGTGCTCGAACCGGCCGTCGTCGAGCCAGTCGTCGTCGAGCCGGTGGCGGTCGAACCTGTCCGTGCCGAGCCGGGAACCGAAGCCCCCTGGCCGGTGTCCGTCCAGTTCGTGCCGCCGGTGACGCGCAAGTTGTTCTGGACGTGCTTCACGCCGGTGACGTCATCGGCAAGGTCTTCCGCACGGCGCTTGGCGTTGCGGCTGCCCACGGTGCCGTCCAGCGTGATCTCGCCGTCCTTGGCGACGACGCGGATATTGGTGGCATCCACGCGCCAGTCCTGCGTCAGGCGGTCGTTCACATCCTCGCGGATGCGCTCGTCGGATCGGGTATAATCCGAAGGACCGCGACCGCGATGGTCGTCCTCGCGGCGGCGGGCGGCCTCTTCGTCGCCGAACCAGCTGGCGATCTCGTCACCGGCCTTTGCGAAGAAGCCGCGTTCCTCGCCATATTCGCGCCACTCGCCGTAATCGCGCGGGCTGCGGCTTTCGCTTTCCTGTTCGCCATAGCCACGGCTGCCGAAATATCCGCGACCGAACGTGTCGAACGTCGGGCGGTAGCTGAAGCTCGGGCTCAATCCGCCGCCACCGCCGCGCCGGGCGGAAAAGTCCCGTCCGCCGTAGTCCTCGCTGGTGAAGCTGGCGAAGTCGTTGCCGCCGCTGGCATCGTATTCGCGGCTGGGATAAGCGCCGCGGTCGCCCGAAAAGCGATAGGACTGGTCACCGCCGCGGCGACTGTAATCGTCGCCATAGGCGCGTTCGCCGTAGCCACGCTCGCGGCCATAGCGCCCGCCGGCTCGTCCGCCCTCTCGATAGCCCGCCCCGTCGCGGCCAGCGGCTCGATAGCCGGACTCGTCGCGGGGATCGCTGCGATAGCGGCCTTCCAGGTCCTCCGCGGACGTGGCGCGGCGGCGGCGCGTCTCTTCGGAATAGCGGGTCTGCTGGTCTTCGTCGTTACCCCAGCCGCCGGTCTGGCGAGGGGATTCGCTTTGCCACTGGTTGGCCTGGCGGGGAGTTTCCCAGTCGGAGTCTTCGTTGCGGTAACCACCGGACTGCTGGCCGCCGAAGTTCGAATCACGCCGATTCATCGATGCTCTCCTTGGTGTCGTTCTGCTATGCCGAGACCGGCCCCGGCCGGGGTGCGGGGGCGCGCTCTGCATCGGCTGATAGTGGAACGTGGCGGGACGGACAGACGATCCACTGCCCAACGCTCAAGGAATCGATTTCATCGCACGCGGCGAAAATGCGGCCGCCCGAATGCCTAGAACTGCATCCTCACCTGACAGCCGAGCGCGAGCGCATTCGCCGTGGAGCGGAAGTTGAACGCGCCCGGGTCAAGAATGTACTGCACGTCCGGACGCACCACCAGCCAGCGGTTCGCCTGGAAGCCGTAGCTCAGTTCGATGGCCGTTTCCCCTGCCGGCAGCGAGGCATAGCTGCCCGGCACCGGCGCCGTATCGACATGAAGGCGGCGCAGGCGCGGATCGACCACGGCGTGGGTGAAGCCCAGCCCCACGGTGTCGGCATCGCGGCCCGCGAACGTCCCGGTCTTGACCAGTCCGCCCGCGTACCAGCGGGTGATCTGCGCCGAGATCTGCGGATTGGCCGTGAACTGCCCGAAGACCGAGAGGCCGCGGCTGCTGCCGCTCCGCCCCCCACTCTCGCGCCAGATCATCTGGTCCGCCAGGATATAGAAGCCGTAGCGCCCTTTCACGGTGCCGCCGCCGCCCTGCCGGGTGACGCGAGACGTATCGTAATAGCCGCCCACCTTGTAGTGCCCGGGAAGGACGCGGCTGCCTTTCGCCGCGCCGGGATCGTATTCGAACTCCAGCGGCAGGAGCACGCCGATGGTGCCGCCGGCGAAGGGGTTCCAGGCATTGTCCTGATCGTTGAGGCGCGGGTTCACCTGGTAGAGCCCGGTGCGCACGATCAGGTCCGGCCGCAACCGATAGCGCAAGGCCGCGCCCCAGCGGGCATTGGGGTAGTTGTACCAGCCGCTGTCGCCGGACATCGAAAGCGGATGGGCGCAGAAGGCCGCGTTCACGAAATTGCAGCCGATCGGCATGCCGCCCAGATCGTTGCCCATGGCGAAATAGCCGAGCCGCAGGTCGAGCTTGCCGCCCATCAGGCTCTGCTCGATGCTGGCCTCTGTCAGGCGCGCGTAATAGCCGCCGGCCGCCTCCTGGATCGGCAGGCGATTGCCCACATAGTCCGAAGAGAGGCCCACGCCCCGCCGGTCGTTCACGGTCAGGTGCACGGTGGCGCCCTGCCAGCCGGCCAGGCGCTCCATGTCGAGATCCGTACCCATGCGGACTTGCTGGACATACGTGGTGCCGCGGCGCTCTCCGCCATCCACGGCCGAGAATGTCTCCGAGACGTAGTCGCCGCGAAAGATCACGCCCGACTGCTTCAGCCGGGTGCGCAGGCCGCCCCAGTCCCCCGTGAGGGTCTCGCGCCCGGCGGGCGGCGGGACCGGCTTTTCGGCGGCGGCCGGGGGTTCGACCGGCCCGGCGGTTTGCGGCGCTTCCGGTTCATCCGCATGAGCGGGAAGCGCGGCCAGCGGCGCGGCGAGAAGCAGCCCGAAACCGGTGGTCCGGGCGGCACGGCGAATCAAGGTCTGGATGCGTCGGGCCAAGGCCCCCTCCTCCCCGCCGTCCTGCGTGACGCGGGCTTGCTTTCGTTTGAAGGAATATGGGGCGGCGACCGGCGCCGCCCCCAGCCGCTACTTAAGCGTATAAGCGATCACGTAGTCCCCGCGGTCGGGCGACTGACGCGCACCGCCTGCAGTGATGACGACATATTGCTTGCCCGTCCGGGGCGACTTGTAGCTCATCGGCCCGCCCTGGCTGCCGACGGGCAGACGGGCCTTCCAGACTTCCTTGCCGTTCGCCGCATTGAAGGCGCGCAAGTAGTAGTCCTGGGTACCGGCGATGAAGACCAGGCCGCCCTGCGTGGCCAGCGTTCCGCCCAGGGTCGGCAAGCCGATCGGGATCGGCAGCCCCATCTTGATGCCCATGGGGCCGGTATCGCGCACGGTGCCGACCGGGACCTGCCACTTCACTTTGCGGGTCTTCATGTCGATCGCCGTCAGCGTGCCGAAGGGCGGGGCCTGACAGGGAACGCCCAGCGCGGAGAGGAAGCGGTCCTTCACCACCGAATAGGGCGTGCCCTTCAGCGGCACGCTGCCCATGCCGGTGTTGATCGCCTCGCCCGCGGCGCCGGCCTTGCCCGCCTGCGCCTTGGTCTGGGCGACCATGCGCACCCAGAGGCCCAGGCGCATGTCGTTGGCGAAGATCGTGCCCGTGGTCGGGTCGGTCGACAGTCCGCCCCAGTTCATTCCGCCCAGCGATCCCGGGAAGCTGAGCGACTTGTCGGTGCCCGGCGCGGTGTAGAGCCCTTCGTAACGCATGCCCTTGAAGGCGATGCGGCACAGGAGCTGGTCGAAGGGCGTTGCGCCCCACATGTCCGCCTCGGTCAGCGGGCCCACGCCGATCTGCGGCATGCCCACCGAACGCGGCTGGGTGAGCGCGTAAGGCTCGTTGGGAATATCCGCGGCCTTGACTGCGACGTCGGCCACTTCGGTCAGCGGCTTGCCGGTCGCGCGGTCGAGCACGTAGAGCTGGCCGGCCTTGGTGCCGAAGACCAGCGCCGGGACCGTCCGCCCGTCCTTGGCCGCGAAGTCGATGAAGCTGGGCTGCATCGGCAGGTCGAAGTCCCAGAGGTCGTTGCGGACGGTCTGGAAGTGCCACTTCTCCTTGCCGGTCGTGGCGTCGAGCGCCAGCATCGAGGCGCCGTAACGGTGATCCAGCGATCTCCGGGGAACGCCGTAGAGATCCACCGAGGAGCTGCCCACCGGCATGAACACGGTGTTCGACGCCGGATCGTAGGACATCGCCGCCCAGACATTGGGGGTGGAGCGGGTATAGGTCTGGCCCGGCGCGGGCATTCCGGTGATCGCCGGGTTACCGGGATCGAAGGCCCAGCGCAGCTGGCCGGTGACCACGTCGAAGCCGCGCATCACGCCGCCCGGCATGTCGACCTGCACGTTGTCCGCCACGCGGCCGCCGACGACCACGGTAGTGCCGGCCAGGGTCGGCGCCGAGGTCAGCTGATATTGCGGGTCCGGCGCATTGCCGAGCCCGGCCTTGAGGTCGACGCGGCCGCCGTTGCCGAAGTCCGGGCAGAACTTGCCGGTCTCGGCATCGAGCGCGATCAGTTCGGCATTGATGGTGTTCATCAGGATGCGGCGCTGGCACGGCGCGCCCTCAGGCACGGTAACGGCGGTCACCGGGCTCGATCCGGGCATCGCCGGCTGCTGAAGGGGTGCCCCGGCATCGAAATAGGCCAGGCCGCGGCAGCGGTTCCAGACGGAAGCGCGCGCATCGATCCGCGCCTTCCACTTCTCGCGCCCGGTATCGGCATCGAGCGCGATGACGTTGTTGTGCGGCGTGCAGATATAGACGGTATCGCCTACCTGAAGCGGGGTATCCTGGTCCTCGGCGCCATTGCCGTCGCTCACGGCCACGTCGCCGGTGCGGTAGGTCCAGGCGACCTTGAGGTTTTTCACGTTGTCGCGGGTGATCTGGTCCAGCGCGGCGAAGCGGCTGCCGCCGCTGGTATTGCCATAGGCTTCCCAGTTCTTCTGCTCATGCGCGGGATCGACCGGGACCAGAGCGCCTTCCGGACCCGAGAAGGCAACGGTCGCATGGGGCACGAACATGCCCGCAAAACCCGCGGCCGAGCCAAGCCCGACGACCGCCGCCACGCCCAGCGCGGGTTTCCACGCCGGAGCCAGCCCGGCAGCGCGGCGCAGCAGCGGATAGGAGACCGCAACCACCGTCGCGCCGACGCCCATGGCCAGAAGGCGCGAGATCAGCGGCCAGAACGAGAAGCCCACTTCCCAGAGCGCCCAGGGAACCGTCAGCAGGAAGACTGCGCCGAACAGCAGTGCGCCGATCGGCCGGCGGCGCGCGATGAGCACGCCCGAGACCATCAGCGCGAGGCCGGCCAGTACGAAGTAGAGGCTGCCCCCCAGACTGACGAGCTTCGCGCCGCCGATCGTGAAGAAGAGCCCGGCGGCCACGACCACCACCCCCAGCAGGAAGAGCCATGCCCTTGTCGGCATATTGGCGTCGTGCTTCCTGGCGTCGTACTTCGTGCCCCGCATTCGGCACCTCCTTGCTTTGATTTCACATGCGATTCAGAATCGCGCAGCGCGGAAAAAGGCGAACAGAAACGGTCAGGACACGCGCGATCCGGCCTTCCGGTTCAGGAAAGCAGGAACAGCGCGCAATCAATGCTTTGCCGGTCTGGTGACTGCACGGATTGGAAGCGTCGCGCATTGGCACTCCATCACGCTCTCGACCAATTTGAATTGCGCAAGGGCAATCGCTTATTGCTTTGTTATTGCTATAGTATTCCAAACCATAAAGTTATGGAAGTCTATCTTTACGTTATGGCCGCGCGGCATGGAGGCGGAGAACGTCGGATCGGACGCATTGTCTACCGATTAAGTTGACATTGAAGGGGCAGTGTGCGAGCGCCCGGATCGACAGTTTGCGGCCGCCTGCCCTTGCAGGATGCGCCGCAAGCGACGAAATGGGCTGCGGCCCGGGCCTTCCGGCCAGCACCGCCGATGGCCCGCACCGGCGAAGCAGGCCAGTGGCGGCAAGCCGGTAACGAAAGTAAGCGAATGTCGAATTCCCCGCGCTCCCAACGGTCATGGCTTCCCGGTTTCGGGACTCAGGTCATGCTGGGCATGGTCGTCGGCCTCGGCGCGGGGCTGGTGGTCCGGCAACTGGGTGCCGACAGTGCGCTGGCCAGCGGTGCGAGCGAGACATTCCACACGATCGCACAGATCTTCGTCCAGCTGCTGCGCACTCTGGTGCCGCCGCTGGTCTTCACCGCCATCATCGCCTCGGTCGCGGCGCTGCGCGGGCTCGACAATGCAGTGAAGCTGGTGGGCCAGACCCTGCTGTGGTTCGCGATCACCGCGTTGATCGCCGTGCTCATCGGCATAGCCCTGGGCCTGACGATCCAGCCCGGCCTTCACGCCAGCGTCGATGCCGGCGCCGCGCAAGTCCCCAAGGCGGTGGGCGGCTGGCTGGACTTCCTGAAAGGACTGGTTCCCGCCAATTACCTGGGCATCACCGCATCGACCACCATCGAGGCGGACGGCCCGGAAACCGCCGTTTCGTTCAACGTCCTGCAGATCATCATCGCGGCCGTGGCCGTGGGCGCCGCTGCCGTGCGCATCGGTGACAAGGCGGAACCGTTCCTGACCTTCATGACGTCCGCCAACCTCGTGCTGCGACAGATGCTGCGCTGGCTCATCGCGCTGACCCCACTGGGCTCCGCCGCGCTGATCGCCAATGCCGTGGTGAGCTATGGGTGGGATGCTCTTTCCGCGCTCGGCGCCTTTGCCGGCGCGGTCTACATCGGCCTCGCGATCGTCCTGCTGGCGGTCTACCCGATCCTGCTGCTGATCCACGGCATCAACCCGATCCGGTTCTTCTCGGTAGCCTGGCCGGCCATCCAGATCGGCTTCCTCTCGCGCTCCTCGGTGGGCACCATGCCGGTGACCGAGGAAGTGACGGAGCGCCTCGGCGTGCCGCGCTCCTATGCCGCTTTCGCCGTGCCGCTGGGCTCGACCACCAAGATGGACGGCTGCGCGGCGATCTATCCCGCGATCTCGGCGATCTTCGTGGCCCAGTTCTACGGCGTGCCGCTGCAGCTTTCCGACTATGCGCTGATCGTCTTCGTCTCGGTGATCGGATCGGCCGCCACGGCCGGCCTGACCGGCGCCGTCGTCATGCTGACGCTCACGCTCTCCACCTTGCGCCTGCCGCTGGAGGGCGTGGGGCTGCTGCTGGCGATCGACCCGATCCTGGACATGGGTCGCACGGCGGTCAACGTGGCGGGGCAGGCCCTGGTGCCCACGATCGTCTCGGAGCGTCTCGGGATGCGCGGTCCGATGCAGTTCCAGCCCGCCGAAGAGGGTGCCCCGGCCGCGTCCTGACGGGAACCGCGGCTGCTTCCGTGGATTGTTTCCCGAACAATTGGAAAGGAAAAACCATGCGTTCGGGACTTCTCTGGCTGATCGGCGTTCCGATCCCCATCATCCTGCTGCTGGCCTATTGCTCGGGCCACTTCTGATCCGCACGGGAAGCGACACGGCAGGCACCGGCTGAACGGTGCCACGCGCTCCGGGACGGCGCGAGGCAGTCCCGGAGTTCATCGTCAATGCGGCGTCGCGCCGGTCTCGAAGCCGGTCTTGTCATGCAGGGCGAAGCGGTCGACGATATCGGCGCTGGCCCGGTTGTAGCCGTCGATCTCCACGCTGCGGCCTTCCCGGCGAAGGCGGGCGACCACCTTGTCCAGCGCGCCGACGCCCGAGATGTCCCAGAAATGCGCTGCCGAAACGTCGATAAGGACGTGCGAGGCCTCGCTCTCGGACTGGAACGCGCGCGTGAAGCGCTGGACCGAGGCGAAGAAGATCTGCCCGGTGACGCGGTACGTGGCATGCGAGCCATCGGCGGAAAGCGCCCGCTCCACCGCAAACATGCGCTGCACTTTGCCCGCAAAGAACACCCCCGAAAGCAGGACCCCCGCCAGCACGCCCAGTGACAAGTCGCGCGTGGCGACGACGACCACGACCGTCACCAGCATGACCGCCGAGGATGTCGGCGGATGGCGGCGCAAGTTGGCGATCGAGGCCCAGCTGAACGTGCCGATCGAGACCATCACCATCACCGCGACCAGCGCCGGCATGGGAATGCGGCCGACCCAGGGGCCGAGCACCGCCAGGAGCAACAGCAGGAAGGCGCCGGCCACGAACGTCGAAAGCCGTCCGCGTCCGCCCGAGCTGACATTGATAACCGACTGGCCGATCATGGCGCAGCCGCCCATGCCGCCGAACAGGGCGGCAACGATATTGGCGCTTCCCTGGCCGGCGCATTCGCGGCGCTTGTCGCTGTCGGTATCGGTCATGTCGTCGACGATCTGCGAGGTCAGCAGCGATTCCAGCAGGCCGACCGCGGCCATCGTCAGCGAATAGGGCAGGATGATGCGCAAGGTGTCCAGCGTCAGCGGAACCTGCGGCAGCGCGAAGCTCGGCAGGCCCTCGGGCAGGCGGCCCATGTCGCCCACCGTGTGCACGGGCAGGCCCATGGCGATGCCGATGGCCGAAAGCACCAGGATCGCCACCAGCGGCGACGGCACGGCCCGGGTCAGGCGCGGGAACAGGTAGATGATCGCCAACCCGCCCAGGACCATGGCGTAAGTCTCCCAGCCCACATGGGTCAGTTGGGGCAGCTGCGCCATGAAGATCAGGATCGCCAGCGCGTTGACGAAGCCGGTGATTACCGAGCGCGAGACGAACTGCATCACCAGGTCCAGCCGCAGCAGGCCCGCGACGATCTGGAACAGGCCCATGAGGATCGTTGCCGCGAAGAGATATTCGAGGCCGTGATCGCGCACCAGCGGGCCGATGAGCACGGCCACCGCGGCCGTCGCGGCCGAGATCATTGCCGGGCGGCCGCCGGTGATGGAGATCACGATGGCGATCGCCACCGAGGCGTAGAGGCCGACGCGCGGGTCGACCCCGGCGATGATGGAGAAGCCGATGGCCTCGGGAATGAGCGCGAGGGCGACGACGATCCCCGCAAGCACGTCGCGGCGCGCCGTCGGGGCGTCGCTGAACCACTGCCGCCGATAGCGGGCGAAAGCATTGGACATGGAAAAGGTCCGCAATTGCGCATGACGCCGGCAGTGCCGGTGCTGAATGAAGGAAGTCATGCGAGATTGTCCGGCGGATCGGCGGCCGGAATAGCCACCCGGATTCTCACCGGGCTCCTTGCGAATGGCGGCCCCTTACACGACCTTGCCAGCCGGTTTCAACCCTTGCACCTGCCAGTTCCTGCGCACGGCCAGCGCCCCGCCAGCCAGCCGCCCGCCAGTCCCGATGGCGAAACTGTCTGTCGCCGGGGCGGCGATCGGTGGTAGACGGGGGCATGGCGCCGCCACCGACCCTTTCCCTGGACTTGCGCAGCTACGGCCCGGACAGCACGACCGATCGCCACGGCTTCGCGCAGATCGTGCTGCCGCTGGAAGGCGCGCTGTCGATGGAGATCGGCACGCGCGGCGCGGCGATCCTGCGCGGGGACATGGCCTTCGTCGAAAGCGACACGTTCCACGACCAGGTGAGCGCGGTGCCGAACCGTTCGTTCATTCTCGACCTCGACCCCGAGGCGCTGGCCCCGCGCCTGCGCGAGGAGCTGATCCGGCGCCCCTACACCGCGCTCTCGCCTGCCGCGGGCAAGCTGGTGGACTTCATGGCGCTGATGGCCGCGCAGCAGGATGCCTCGGCGGAAACGACACAGGCCATGGTGGATCGCTGGGCACCGCTGTTCCTCGATACGCTGGCAGGCGGCATGCCGCGCTCTCGCCTGCGGCTGGCCGCCCTGCTCGCGGCCCTGGAGGCCGAGCCGGGCCGGGACTGGACGGCCGCCGCGATGGGCCGCCATGCCGGTGTCGGCGTCAGCCGCCTTCACGAGCTGTTCCGCCAGGAACTGGACACCACGCCGCGCGCCTGGCTTTCCGACCTGCGCCTGAAGCGGGTGCGCGAGGCGCTGGCCGCTGGGCATCGCTCCATCGCCGAACTGGCCTATCGCTTCGGCTATTCCGACCAGAGCGCCTTGACGCGCGCCCTGCGCAAGGCCACGGGGCTGCCGCCGGCGGCCTATCGCCGCCAGATGCAGGATGCGATCGCGGAAAGCCCGCCAGAGACGCAGGGTGAGACCGGGCCGGAGCCTCGGTCAAAACCGGCGTAGACGGGGACAAGACCCCCGCGGGCAACCGTTGCAATCTGCCGCCTTTCTGGACGGAGTCAGCAGTGTCGGACGCGCGGAACACGATTGTCGGAGTAGGGTTCGGCGCAGCGGCCGGCGCGGTCTGGGGGCTGGTCTTCCTCGCGCCGGAACTGGCGGGAGACTTCGGCCCGCTCTACCTCGCCGCCGGGCGCTATCTTGCCTATGGCCTGATCGCGGCGGCGCTGCTGGTGCCCAAGTGGCCGATGCTGGTGCGGCATCTCGGCCGTACCGAGTGGATCGCGCTGGCCTGGCTCAGCCTGCTGGGCAACACGCTCTACTACATCCTGCTGTCGAGCGCGGTACAGATGGCGGGGATCGCGGTGACGTCGCTCATCATCGGCTTCATCCCGGTCGTCGTCACCATCGTCGGCAGCCGCGATGCCAGCGCGCCTTCGCTGGCGCGGCTGGCGCCCTCGCTGCTGCTCGGCATCGGCGCGATCGGCTGCATCGGCTGGCAGACCCTGGCGAGCAGCCATGCCCAGGCCGGTATCATGCCGCTGATCGGGCTGCTTTGCGCGGTGGGCGCGCTGGCCTCCTGGGCGACGTTCGCCATCATCAACAGCCGCTGGCTGGTGCGGCTGGAGCACGTCTCCGCCCACGACTGGAGCCTGCTGCTGGGCATCGTCACCGGACTGCAGGCAGTGGTGCTGGTGCCGCTCGCGCTCCTGCTCGAACCGGCCGCGCACGATGCGGCGGCATGGTACCGGTTCCTGGCGGTGTCCGGCGCAGTCGCGCTGTTCGCCTCGGTCGTGGGCAATGCCTTGTGGAACACCATGAGCCGCCTGCTGCCGCTCACCATGGTCGGCCAGATGATACTGTTCGAGACCGCTTTCGCCTTGCTTTACGCCTTCCTCTGGGAAGCCCGGCTGCCGACCGTTCCCGAAATGCTGGCCATCGCCTGCATGGGCGCAAGCGTCGTCTCCTGCCTGACCGCGCACGGCCCGAGACGCGCCGCCGCGGTTGCTTAGGGTCGGGATCTAGGTCGCAGCGCTCGCCGGCCCTGCCAGCGTATCGTCCGCACCCACCGCGCTGTAAACGGTGATCCGGTTGGTGAGGTCCGCCAGGATCGTCGCGATCCGGGTCTGGCGATAGGCGTAGAGCGACCGCTGGGCGACCAGCGCATCGAGATAGGTATCCGTCCCCGCCCGGTACTGCGCGTCTGCCAGTCGGTAGCTCCTCTCCGCCGCCGTCACCAGCCGGTCCTGCGCCGCGCGCTGCTCGGTGATGGTGCCGCGCCGGGCGAGCGCGTCGGCGACATCCTTGAAGGCGGACTGTACCGCCGCGCGGTAAGTCGCGAGGTAATATTCGCGCTGCGCCTTGGCATATTCGAGGTTGCCCTTGTTGGTGCCGCCCAGGATCGGCAGGCTCGCGCTCGCCGTGCCGCTGGCGCCGAGCGCACCGCCGGTGAAGAGATCCCCCAGCGCCGTGCTGGCCAGGCCGAGCGCGGAAGTCAGCGAGATCGTCGGGAAGAACGCCGCGCGGGCCGCCCCGATCTGCGCATAGGCCCCCTTCAGCTGATGCTCCGCCTCCACCACGTCCGGGCGGCGCAGCAGGACTTCGGAGGAAAGGCCGGCGGGCACCTGGCCTATGCGTGCATCCAGTTCGGCCAGCGAGGCGGGCAGCAGGGCATCCTCCACCGACCCGCCGACCAGCAGCTCCAGCGCATTGCGGTCCTGCGCCACCAGCGTCGTCTGCGAAGCGACGTCGGAGTTGGCCTGCTCCAGCACCGTCTGCGCCGAGGCCAGGTCTCCGGCCGCCGCAAGCCCCGATTTCAGCAGGCTCTGCGTCAGGTCCACCGAGCGCTGGCCGCTGGCGCGCGTCTCCTGGGCCAAGGTCAGCAGATCGCGGTCGGAGGCGAGCGTGACATAGGCCGTCGCCACATTGGCCACGAGCGTCAGCCTGGCGGCGCGATAGCCGGACTCGGTCGAGAGATAGGTCTCCAGCGCTTCGCGGCTCTGGTTCTTGAGGCGCCCGAACAAGTCGAGTTCGAAGGCGCTGAAGCCGGCATTGGCACTGTAGGTCTGGGTATCGCCCTGCGAGGACCGGAGCCCGCGCGTGCCGGTCGCGCTGGCCGTGCCGGCCAGGGTCGGCAACTGGTACGACCGCTCGACATGGTACTGCGCCCGCGCCGAAGCGACATTGGCCAGGCTGGCCTGAAGGTTCTGGTTGTTCGCAAGCGCCCGCTCGATCACCGATTGCAGGCGCGGATCGGCAAGGAGCGTGCGCCAGGGCATACCTGCCCCGCCGGCTTCGGCAGGGGCATAGGCCGCGCCTTGCGGCCACTGCGCAGGCGCGGCCGCTTCGGGCTGGACGTACTTGGGCGCCATGTTGCAGCCGGCAAGGGCCGTGGCGGCGACAAGGAGCGGTATCGTGGTGCGACGCATCGACTGGTTCCTCGATGAAGGTGCCCGGAGCCCCGACCTGATGGGGCTCCGGGCTTCACCGGCGCGGGAGGGTGCGACTGTTCCGCGCCGGTGAATGGGGAGAGAGGGGAGGCTCAGGCCTCTCCTTCGGATGGGGTGCCCGGGACTTCGGCATGCGATGCAGGCCGCAGGTCCCGGGCAGCGTCGTCCTTGCCGCCTCGGTGGAAGAGCTTGGCAACGACGACGAAGAACATCGGCACGTAGAAGATCGCCAGCGCCGTCGCGGTCAGCATGCCGCCCAGCACGGCAGTGCCGATGGCGATGCGGCCTTGCGCGCCTGCCCCGCTGGCGATGGCGAGCGGGACGACGCCGGCCATGAAGGCGATCGACGTCATCATGATCGGTCGCAGGCGCACGCGGGCCGCTTCCAGCGCGGCGTGGAGCATGTCCTTGCCGTCGCGCCAGGACATTTCCGCGAACTCGACGATCAGGATCGCGTTCTTGGCGGCAAGGCCGATGGTGGTGAGCAGGCCGACCTGGAAGTAGATGTCGTTCTCCAGCCCGCGCGCGGCCACCGCGATCACCGCGCCGATCACGCCCAGCGGGATCACCAGCAACACTGCCAACGGCACCGACCAGCTCTCGTAAAGCGCGGCAAGGCACAGGAACACCACCGCGATCGACAGCGCATAGAGGTAGACCGCCTGCCCGCTCGACTGGTTCTGCTGGTAGGACAGGTCGCTCCAGGCATAGCTCGTGCCCGGCGCGATCTTCTGCTGCAGCGCGACCATCTCCTTCATCGCATCGCCGGAGCTGTAGCCCGAACCGGCATCGCCCTGGATCGTGTAGGACGAGCGGCCATTGAAGCGAGAGAGGCTGTTCGGTCCGGTTTCCCAACCCATCGTCGTGAAGGCGGAGAACGGCACCATCTTGCTCGTGCCGTCGCCATTGGTGCCCGATGTCGAGCGGACGAACCACTTGTCGAGGTCGCTCGGCAGCATGCGCGCGGTAGCCTCGCCCTGGACGTAGACTTTCTTCACGCGGCCACGGTCGATGAAGTCGTTGACGTATGTGCCGCCCCAGGCCGTGCTCAGGGTGTCAGTGGCATTGTCCACCGAAAGGCCGAGGACGGAGAGCTTGGCGTCA
The DNA here is from genome assembly GCF_052113265.1 of Novosphingobium sp. YAF33. Lineage (NCBI taxonomy): Bacteria > Pseudomonadati > Pseudomonadota > Alphaproteobacteria > Sphingomonadales > Sphingomonadaceae > Novosphingobium > Novosphingobium sp. YAF33. The sequence goes on along the minus strand of NZ_JBFRCW010000014.1, from coordinate 69,891 downwards.
TCGTAGTGGATGTCGAACTGCGGCGTATCCGGCAGGGTGGAGGCGCGGACTTGCGAGAGCTTGGGATCCTGGTTGGCCGCCGCGATCAGCTTGTCGCGCAGGGCGACGAACTTGGCCCGGTCCATGTTGGTGGAATTGAGCAACTGGAACGAGAACCCGTTCGACTGGCCCAGCCCCTGGATCGAAGGCGGGGTCATCACGAAGACCTGCGCATCGCGGATCTTGCCCAGCTTGGCCATGATCCGTCCGCTGATCGCCGCTGCGCTCTTGCTGGAATCCTTGCGCTCGTCGAACGGCGCCAGGCTGGCGAAGCCCATGCCCGCATTCTGGCCCGCTCCGTTGAAGCTGAAGCCGCCGATGGTGAAGCGCAGCGGCACGTTGTCGCCTTCGGAGGCGAAGGCCGCCTCGATCTGTTCGCGCACCTTGTCGGTCCGCTCGGAGGTCGCGCCGGCGGGAAGCTGGTAGACGACCATGACCTGGCCCTGATCCTCGGTCGGAAGAAAGCCGGTGGGCAGGCGCGTGAAGACCACCACGAGCGCGACGATCACCAGTCCGTAGACCACCAGCCACACGCGGCGGCGGGCGATCAGCTTCTCGGTCGTGTCGACATAGCGGCCGGTCATGCGGTCGAACCAGCGATTGAAGCCGCCGAACCAGCCGTCGATCCGCTTCTGGCCCCGTTGCACCGCGCCGCGCAGGCCCGTGGCGGGCACCTGCGCGTGATCCTCATGTTCACGCGGCTTCAGCAAAGTGGAGCAGAGCGCGGGCGAGAGGATCAGCGCGGTCAGCACCGAAAGCGCCATGGCGGAGACGATGGTGACCGAGAACTGGCGATAGATCACGCCCGTCGAGCCGCCGAAGAACGCCATCGGCAACAGCACCGCCGAAAGCACCAGCGCGATGCCGACCAGCGCGGAGCCGATCTCCTCCATCGAGCGGACGGTGGCGCGATAGGGGCTGAGGCCGTCCTCGTGCATCAGGCGCTCGACATTCTCGACCACGACGATGGCGTCGTCGACGAGGAGGCCGATGGCCAGAACCATGGCGAACAGGGTCAGCGTGTTGATCGAATAGCCCAGCAACGCCAGGATGCCGAAGGTGCCCATGAGCACGACCGGCACGGCAATGGCCGGCACCAGCGTGGCGCGCCAGCTCTGGAGGAAGGCGTACATCACCAGGACGACGAGCACGATGGCGATCACCAGGGTCTCGATCACTTCCTTGATCGAAAGCTTCACGAAGTCGCTGGTGTCGCGGGCGTAGGCGATCTTGTAGCCGCTGGGCAGGCCCTGTGCGAGTTCGTCGACGCGCGCTTTCACCGCGGCCACGGTCTTGAGCGCGTCCGCGCCGGAGGCCAACTCGATGCCGATGCCCGAAGCCGGATGGCCGTTGAGGCGGGCCGAAGTCGAATAGCTCTCCTGTCCCAGTTCCACCCGCGCCACGTCGGAAAGGCGCACGACGGAGCCGTCCGTCAGCGTCTTCACCACGATGTCGCGGAACTGCTCGGGCGTCTGCAGGCGCGACTTCGCCTTGACGACGGCGTTCAGCATCTGCCCCTTGGCCAGCGGCTCGGCGCCGAGCTGGCCTGCGGAAAGGTCCACGTTCTGCGACGAGATCGCGCTGGTGACGTCCGAGGGTATCAATTGCCGCGCCGCCAGCCTGGCCGGGTCGAGCCAGATGCGCATGGCATATTGCGCGCCGAACACGCGCACCCCGCCCACGCCGTTGACGCGGGCGAGATCGTCCTGGAAATTCGAGACGAGATAGTCGGCCACGTCGCTGTCGGTGGTCTTGTCGCTCTCGTCGTAGAGGCCGACCACCAGCAGCATGTCCGACCCCGACTTGGTGACGGTGAGGCCCTGCTGCTGGACCTGGGTGGGCAGGCGCGAATTGGCCTGCTGCACCTTGTTCTGCACCTGCACTTGCGCCACGTCAGGGTCGGTGCCCTTGGCGAAAGTCGCGGTGACCGAAGCCGAACCCGAACTGTCCGAACTCGACGAGAAGTAGAGCAGGTTGTCGATGCCGGTCAGCTGCTGTTCGATCACCTGGGTGACCGAATTCTCCAGCGTCTGCGCCGAAGCGCCCGGATAAGTGGCGCTGACGGTGACAGAAGGCGGCGCAACATCGGGATATTGCGCGACGGGAAGGCTCATGATGCCGGCGACACCGGCCATCATGACGATGATGGCGATGACCCAGGCGAAGATCGGCCGGTCGACGAAATAGCGGCTGAGGTTCATCGGATCAGTCGCCCAGCTTCACAGTGACGGCCTTGACCTTGGCCCCGGCGCGGGCCTTGTCGGTGCCCTCCACGATCAGGCGGTCCCCCGCCTTCAGCCCGCTGACGATCAGCCACTTGTCGCCGATCGCCTGGCCCGTCACGACCTTGCGCTGCTCCACTTTGCCCGAGGCATCGACGACGAGCGCCGTGCCGTTGCCCTTTGCATCGCGCGAAATGCCCTGCTGCGGCGCGAGCACTCCGTTCTGCACCACGCCCTGCGGCGCGGCGACGTTCACGAACATTCCGGGCAGCAGCAGGCCGTCCGGGTTGGGGAAGCGGGCGCGCAGGGTCACCGTTCCGGCCTGGGGATCGACATTGACCTCGCTGAACTCGATGGTCCCCTCGCCCGGGTATTTCGTGCCGTCCTCCAGCGTGAGCGAGACTTTCGCGCTGGCCGGCATCATGCTGCCCTTGGCGAGCGCGCTGCGCAGGCGCAGCAGATCGGCCGAGGACTGGGTGATGTCCACGAAGATCGGATCGAGCTGCTGGATCGTCGCCATCGCATCGGTCTGGCTGGCCGTGACGAGCGCGCCTTTGGTTACTGACGAGCGCCCGATGCGCCCCGTGATCGGGGCCAGCACGCGGGTGAATTCCAGGTTCACCGCGGCGCTGCGGCTCGTCGCCTGGTACTGGTGCACGGCGGCCTGCGCAGCGCGGGCGGCGGCGATCGTCTCGTCCCGATCCTGTCCGCTCACCGCCTCGCTGTCCCCGAGCGTGCGATAGCGCTTCGCCTTGGCCTCGGCGCTGTAGAGCGTGGCCTGCGCGTTCTCCAGCTGCGCGCGCGAGGTATCCAGCGACGCGCGATAGAGGCGCGAATCGATCTGGTAGAGCGGCTGTCCGGCGTGGACCAGCGAGCCCTCCTCGAACAGGCGCGACTGGATCACCCCGTCCACTTGCGGGCGCACTTCCGCCACCGTTGTCGCAGCGGTGCGGCCCGACAGCGTGGTGGAGACCGTCACCGGCTCGGCCCGCAGCGTCACCACGCCCACTTCGACGTCCTGCTGCGGCATGGCCTGCTGCTGCCCGCACCCGCCAAGGCTCAGCGTCGCCAGCGAAAGCGCGGCCATGGATAGCATCGGGGCCATGGCGAAATGTTTGAACGAAGGGCGCAAGCGGGGGGCTCCTGTGCACGTTTGCAGCTTTGGTCCTGCAATTGTGCGCCGCAGCACGGAACGGCAATCAACAGCGCGTATCGTCAAGTTGCCGGCGGTAGCCTATTGTTTCATCGTGTATCACCAGGGCAGACTTCACCGGGCAGCGCGTTTATGGCTTCATTCATGATCCCGCAGAGCGATGCGCCGGAAGGCCGCATCATCGTCCTCGAGGACGATCCCGACATTCGCGAACTCATCGCCGCGCAGCTTTCGCGCGAGCCGCAGCGCGTGGATTCGGTCGGCTCGGTGGCCGAACTGCGCACCTGCCTCCAGGGCGATCCGGTGGACCTGCTGATCCTGGACCTCAACCTGCCGGACGGCGACGGGCTGGACATCTGCCGGGACTTGCGCGCCGCCGGACATCAGGGCGCGATCATGATGGTCACCGCGCGCGAAGGCCCGATCGACCGCGTGCTCGGCCTGGAACTGGGCGCGGACGACTATCTCACCAAGCCTTTCGAACCGCGCGAGCTGCTGGCCCGCGTGCGCAATCTCCTGCGCCGCTCGCGCGTGTTCGACGGCGCGGCGGGACAGGGCGGCCAGCGCCCCCGCGTCGCCCGTTTCGCGCGCCTCGGGCCGTGGCGGCTGGACCTGCACCAGCGCCGCCTGGTCACTCACGACGACCGGCTGGTCATGCTCTCCTCCGCCGAATACCGCCTGCTCTCACGCTTCATCGAAGCGCCGAACCAGGTGCTCTCGCGCGAGGAACTGCTGCCCGAGCGCAGCGCCACCGTCGCCTTCGACCGCTCGATAGACATCCAGATCAGCCGCCTGCGCCACAAGCTGGCCAGCGAGCCGGGCGGCGACGAACTGATCCTGACGGTGCGCAGCGAAGGCTACGTCCTGCCCGGACCCATCGCCTTCGAATGACGAGCGCCGAACCTGTCAAACCCGGCTTCCTGAAACGCCTGCGCGACTATCCGCGCTCGCTGGCCGGGCGCCTGACGCTGGTGCTCTCGCTGGGCATGGCGGCCTCGGCGATCCTGGCGCTGCAGGCCTCCGACGGCCTGGGCCACTATACGTTCCGCAGGGACCAGGTCGATGCCGCGCTCGACAGCGCCGAAGACATCGCTCACCGCTTCGAGCGGCAGCCTGCAAGGACCGCCAACCTGTTGTCACGCGGCGTGATCCTGGGGGCGCACGATGCCAATCCCGCATGGCGCATGACCGCGCCGGACCCGACATTCTCGCGCCGCCTGTCCGAGCGCCTCGGCCGTCCCGCCCAGGTCATGCCTCTGCTGAACGGCGAATGCTTCGCCCAGCTGACGCGCTATCCCCACGCGGCGGGCATGAACACCGACCCGCTGCCGGACTGCTGGTTCATCCGCGTCGATGCCGGGGACCGCAAGCTGGACTATGTCGTCGACCTCTGGCCCGACCGCAGCTGGAACCGGCACCGCGTCGGGCCGCCCTATATCGAACTCATCATCGTCGCCGGGGCATTGCTGGGCCTGCTCGCGGCCAGCCTGGCGACCACGCCACTGCGCCGCATGGAACGCGCCGCCCGCGCCTTCTCGCTGGTCGGCGAGTTCGAGCCGATCCCGGTCAAGGGCCCCAGCGAAGTGCGCGCCGCGCTGGAGACCTTCAACCTCGCGCAGGAGCGCGTGCGCGAAGGCCTGCGCGAACGCACGCAGATCCTGGCCTCCGTCACGCACGATCTCCAGACCCCGCTCACCCGGCTGCGCCTGCGGCTGGAGCAAGTGGAGGACGAAGCCTTGCGCGACCGGCTCGTCRCCGACCTGCAAGTGACCCAGCAGATGGTGCGCGACGGGCTGGACCTTGCCCGCAGCAGCGAGATCCGCGAACCCTGGTCGGTGCTGGACATCGATTCCATCCTCTCCAGCACGGCGGAGGACGCCGCCGAGTTCGGGCACCGCGTGGTCTTCAGCCAGGGCTGCGATGTCGAAGCGCGGGTCAAACCCCATGCCCTGGCGCGCGCGCTCGGCAACCTCGTGGACAATGCGCTCAAGTACGGCGGCAGTGCGGAATTGAGCTGCCACCGCGAGGGGGCGGACCTCGTGATCCGCGTGGCGGACCGGGGGCCGGGCCTGCCCGAGGACGAATTGGCACTGGCGTTCCAGCCCTTCCGCCGCCTGTCGTCCAGCAAGGGCAACGGCACCGGTATCGGCCTGGCGATCGCCCAGGCGCAGGTCGGTACGTTCGGCGCCGCAATCGGCCTGCGCAACCGCGACGGCGGCGGATTGATCGCCGAAATCCGCATTCCGGCGACATCGATTCGCGGTGAAGGCGAAGTCGTTCGCGATTGACGACGCCGATACAATTGGTCACGACTGTATCAAGGCGGTGCAACAGAGTTGAAATCCGATTGAAATGTGGATTTACGCCGTTGCATAAAGTCCTCACCAAATAGAGTTTGGTATCTTCGTCAGTTCAACTCTGCGGCAACTGTCTCGACACTGTCACATAAAACCGATTAAGGCTTCGGCAGCAGCGACGCCCTGGCTGCCCGAAGACGACCGTTGGCGGACGATTGTGCTTCCCGAGGCCCGGAGACGCATGCTGAAGCCATGATGCCCCCTTCAGGGGGAACCAATGAGGTCGTAAATCCAATGCAGAAACGTTCCGTTCTCGCCGCCTCCGCGGCGAGCTTCGCGGTTGCTTGCGTGCTCGGTTCCGCCCCGGCCCGCGCCCAGTCCACCGGTTCGCTCGATTTCGAGAAGTCGGAAATCGTCGTCACCGGCCGCACCCAGAACGACATTGCCGGAATCGAGATTCCGAACACGCCCAAGGCCAAGCAGGTCCTGACAAAGGACGTGATCGGCCGCGAGACGCCGGGCCAGTCGATCGACGAGATCATCAACCTGATCCCCGGCGTGAACTTCCAGAGCTACGACGGCTACGGCTCCTCGGGCGGCAGCCTGATGATCCGCGGCTTCGATGACAGCCGCATCTCGCAGACCTTCGACGGTATTCCGCTGAACGATACCGGCAACTATGCACTCTATACCAATCAACAGCTCGATCCCGAACTGATCGAGCAGGTCAACGTCAACCTTGGCACGACCGATGTCGATTCGCCGACTGCCTCGGCCTCCGGTTCCACCGTCAATTACCGCTCCATCGACCCCAGCCACGAATTCGGCGCCCGCATGGTCGGCACCGTCGGCGATTACGGCAAGATGCGGGTGTTCGGCATGGTCAACACCGGCGATCTCAATTCGTCCGGCACCCGCGCCTGGTTCTCGGCCTCCAAGGACACGTACGACGCGCTCTACGGCGGCATCGGCCAGATCGACAAGACGCAGTTCAACGCCAAGCTCTACCAGCCGCTGGGCAGCAACGGCGATTTCATCGCGATCTCGGGCCACTACAACGTCAATCACAACACCATGGCCTCTGACTGGGCCCTGACCAACACCAGCGGCATCCCCACCAATGCCGACGAGCGTGACGCCTATACCGTCGCCCGCTGCACCATCCCGGCCGGCACCGAAGGCGTGGCCGATGCCGCCAGCTCCTGCGGATCGGCCTGGGAATATCGCTACAACCCGTCGAAGACCGCGAACATCCGCATCAATTCGCGCTTCACCCTCAGCGACAAGCTGACCCTGACGGTCGATCCCTACCTCCAGTATACTTCCGCCAACGGCGGCGGCACCGTGGCGGCCAAGGAAGGCAGCTACAGCAGCACCATCGCCAGCGGCTATATCGGCGGCACCCCCTACTTCGGCGGCGTAGACCTCAACGGCGACGGCGATACGCTGGACACGGTACGCCTTTCGGCGCCCAGCCAGACCGAAACCTACCGCATCGGCGTGATCGCCTCGCTGCGCTATGACCTTTCGGACAACCAGCGTGTCCGCGTGGCCTATACTTACGATCGCGGCCGCCACCACCAGACCGGCGAGCTGGGCTACCTGGACTCGAACGGCTTCGCATCGAACTACTTCAACACCGACGATGCGCTGACCGACGTGAACGGCAACGTCCTGCAGAAGCGCGACCGCCTGTCCTACGCCATCCTGCATCAGGTCTCGGGCGAATACTCGGGCGATTTCGTCAACAACTCGCTCCACGTCGTCGGCGGCCTGCGCGTACCGTTCTTCCGCCGCAACCTGACGCAGAACTGCGTGACCTACAGCAACAGCGGCTCGGTCAACTGCCTTGCCGATGCGGACAGCCTGGCCGCCTATGAGGCCAGCCTGACCACGACCTATGCAGCGCCGCAGAACAAGGTGTTCGACTATAGCCGCGTGCTGCCGAACGTGGGCTTCACGTACGACTTCACCCCGGCCCTGTCGATGAACGCCAACTATTCGAAGGGCCTGCAGGTCCCGGGCACGGACAACCTCTACACCAACGCCTTCTACTATTCGGACGGCTCGGCCGATCCGAAGCCGGAAACGACCGACAACTTCGACCTCGGCCTGCGCTACCGTTCGGGCATGTTCCAGGCATCGGTCGCGGGCTGGTACACGATCTTCTCCAACCGCCTGTCCTCGGCCTACAACCCGGACACCCAGACCTCCACGTACACCAACCTCGGCACCGTGGACCGCTACGGCATCGACGGCAGCGTCTCGTTCCGCCCCGACAAGCATGTCTCGGCCTATCTGTTCGGCTCCTACCTCTGGTCGAGCATCCGCGACGACGTGCAGACCGGCGCTTCCAGCTACGCGGAAACCGCCGGCAAGATGGAAGGCGGCGTGCCGCACTACAGCTTCGGCGGCCGCGTGGAAGGCAATGCCGGCCCCGCATCGCTGGGCGTGGAAGTCAAGAAGACCGGATCGCGCTACTACAACAGCCTCAACGCCGCCGTGGTCGACAGTTCGGGCAACCAGCTCTGGGCTCCCAAGGTCCCGGCCTATACCGTCGTCAACCTCGACGCACGCCTCAACCTCGGCTTCCTGGGCCTGAACGACAAGACCTTCGTGCAAGTCAACGTCACCAACTTGTTCGACAAGTTCTACTACGGTGCCTTCGACGACGCGGGCATCACCAATACCGCGACGACTTATGCCTATATCGGTGCTCCGCGCACTTTCTCGGCATCCGTCAACTTCCAGTTCTGATCCCTTTTGAACTGACGAAAACCTGGTCGGCGGCGATGCACAATCGCCGCCGACTCAGTCGTACGTATTTTCGATTCATCGCTGCAGAGGCACGGTTCGGCCATTAGCAGCCCCTTTTTCCGCAAACCTGTCTATGGGGGCGCCTCCCCCGCTTGATGCCCTGTCGGCATCGCATCCCTTTACGGCCGCCTTGCGGCCGTTCTCTCGCCTGGTGATCGTGGTGCCGCTTCGTTGCGCCTGCCCGGGCGTGAACGGAGACAGACATGCACGATCCTGTTGCGCGAAATGCGCAATCTGGCGCCGCTGCGCAACATGCGCAATTCGGCTGGTTCAAATCCCACCGTGAAATGGCCATTGACGACATTACCCTGGTAGACCGCTCGCTGCTGAAGCGCGCGGTCGGCGCTGCCGCGCTCGGCAACGCCATGGAATGGTTCGATTTCGGCGTCTACGGCTACATCGCCGTCACGCTCGGCCATGTCTTCTTCCCCTCGGGCAACCCCACGGTTCAGCTCATCGCCACTCTGGCGACTTTCGCGGCGGCCTTCCTCGTGCGCCCGCTTGGCGGCCTCGTGTTCGGCCCGCTCGGAGATCGCTACGGGCGCCACAAGATCCTGGCCCTGACCATGGTGATGATGGCGGCCGGCACTTTCGCCATCGGCCTCATTCCCTCCTATGACCGGATCGGCCTGGCGGCACCGGCCCTGCTGCTGGTGGCCCGGCTCGTCCAGGGCTTCTCGACGGGCGGCGAATATGGCGGCGCCGCCACCTTCATCGCCGAATATTCGACCGACCAGAAGCGCGGCCTGATGGGCAGCTGGCTCGAATTCGGTACGCTCGGCGGCTATATCGCCGGCGCCGGCACGGTCACGGCCTTGCAGATGTCGCTCAGCGATGCGGACATGCTGTCCTGGGGCTGGCGCGTGCCCTTCCTGGTCGCCGGCCCACTTGGCCTGCTGGGGCTCTACATGCGCCTCAAGCTGGAGGAGACCCCGGCGTTCCAGGCCTATAGCGAGCAGGTCGACGCCCGCGAGGCGGACCGCCCCGGCCTGTCGGACATGTTCCGCCTGCACTGGCGCCAGCTTCTGAAGTGCGTGGGACTGGTCCTCGTCTTCAACGTGACCGACTACATGCTGCTGACCTATATGCCCAACTACCTGACGGTGACGATGGGCTATGCCGAAAGCAAGGGCCTGCTGCTGATCATCCTGGTCATGCTGGTGATGATGCCGCTCAATGTCGTCGGCGGCCTGTTCAGCGACCGCCTCGGCCGCCGGCCGATGATCATCGGCGCCTGCGTGGCGCTGATGGTCCTGTCGATCCCCAGCATGCTGCTGATCGGCAGCGGCAACGATTGGCTGATCTTCCTCGGCCTGATGACGCTGGGCTTGGCGCTGGTCTGCTTTACCAGTTCGATGCCCTCCACCCTGCCCGCGCTGTTCTACACCCCCGTGCGCTACAGCGGCCTCTCGATCGCCTTCAACCTCTCGGTCTCGCTGTTCGGCGGCACGACGCCGCTGGTCACCGCCTGGCTGGTCAGCCGCACCGGCGATCCGCTGGTTCCGGCCTATTACCTGATGGGCGCCGCCGCGATCGGCATCCTGACGATGCTCACCGTGCGCGAGACCGCCGGCATGCCGCTTCGCGGTTCGCCGCCCGCCGTGGAGAACCGGGGCGAGGCCATCGCTCTCATCAAGAGCGGCCAGCCCGTCACCGTGGACGACGCCATCCCGGGAATGGCCCCGGAAGCGCCGAAGGCCCGGCCCGCAGTCATGATCGCCAGCCCCGCCTGACCTCAACGTTGTTGGCCTTCCCGGCCTGACAGAACCACGACCGGCCGGTTGTCCCACGCGACACCCGGCCGGTCGCTTTTGTGCCGCAGTGCAACAATAATATCTCTAGCCGCGTTCCGGGGGCATCGTTTGCATCACTCGGATCCTGTTCTCGTTTCCATGACCATTCATCGCCGCGCCGTCCTTTCTGGCATCCTTGGAGGCGCCGCCGCCCTCGGCCTGCCGCGCATCACGTTCGCCGCCGACGAGGTCAGCCGCGTGGACGCGCTGATCGCGCGCATGACGATCGAGGAAAAGGCGGGGCAGATGACCTGCCTTGCCGACGCCTTCCGCCCCTTCAACYCGCCCAATCCGCAAGCCGGGATCCAGGACGAGAAGCGCCTCTCGGAAGAGATCCGCAAGGGCCGCGTGGGCTGCCTGTTCAACGGCATCGGCGTGGCCGGCGCCCGCCGCGCCCAGGAACTTGCCGTCAAGCAAAGCCGCCTCGGCATACCCCTGCTTTTCGCCGGCGACGTGATCCACGGGCTCAAGACGATCTTCCCGGTACCCCTTGCCGAAGCCTCCACATTCGACCCTGCCCTGGCCGAGCGGAGTGCCCGCGCCATGGCCGTGGAAGCCACCGCCGCCGGCCTGCACCTCACCTTCGCCCCCATGGCCGATGTCGCGCGCGACCAGCGCTGGGGCCGCGTGGTCGAAGGATCGGGCGAGGACGTCACGCTGACCGCGCTGCTGACCGCGGCCAGGATACGCGGCTTCCAGGGCCGCGACTTGCGCCGCGCGGACTCGCTCCTCGCCTGCCCCAAGCACTTCGCCGCTTATGGCGCCGTCGCAGGCGGCCTGGAATACGGCAGCGTGGACATCAGCGACGAAACGCTGCGCGAAACCCACTTGCCGCCCTTCTCCGCCGCCTTCGCCGCTGGCGCGCTCACCACCATGGCCGCCTTCAGCGAGATCAACGGGGTGCCCGCCACTGCCGACCGCGCCCTGCTCACCGACATCCTGCGCGGCGAGATGGAGTTCCGCGGCTTCGTCTTCTCGGACTATACTGCCGACGAGGAACTGATCGCGCACGGCTATGCCGAAGACGAACGCGACGCCGCGCGCCTTGCCGTGCTGGCAGGCGTCGACATGTCGATGCAGAGCGGGCTCTACGTGCGCTACCTGCCTGATCTGGTGAAGAGCGGCGCCGTGCCGATGGGCACGGTGGACGTGGCCGTGCGGCGCATCCTCTATGTGAAAATGGCCATGGGCCTGTTCGACAATCCCTGGCGCTCGCTGGACGAGGAGGTGGAACGCACTCACATCGCCACGCCCGCCCATCGCGAACTGGCGCGAGAGACTGCCGGGCGCTCCATCGTCCTGCTCAAGAACAGCGGCCTATTGCCGCTGGACCCCGCGCAGGGCCAGAAGATCGCCCTGATCGGACCGTTCGGAGAAGACAAGGACAATGTCTACGGCCCCTGGGCGTTCTACGGGGACCCGGGCAAGGGCGTGGACATCGCCAGCGGTCTGCGCGCGGCGCTGGCAGACCCGGCCAGGCTGACGATCACGCCCGGCTGCGGCATCGAGAATGCGATGGACGGCGGCATCGCCAAGGCCGTGGACGCGGCCAAGGCGGCAGACGTCGTCCTGCTCGCGCTGGGCGAATCGCAGACCATGTCAGGCGAAGCGCAATCGCGCACGACCATCGAGATTCCCGCCGCCCAGCAGGCCCTGGCGGATGCCGTGACCGCGACCGGCAAGCCGGTCGTCGTCCTGCTGCGCCACGGACGCGCGTTGGCGCTTCACGACGGGGTCGCCAATGCCCAGGCCATCCTGGCGACCTGGTTCCTCGGTTCCGAGACCGGCCATGCCGTGGCCGACGTGCTGTTCGGCAAGGTCAATCCTTCAGGCAAACTGCCGGTCAGCTTCCCCTGGGAATCGGGCCAGGAACCGTTCTTCTACGACCGCAAGTCCACCGGCCGCCCGGTCGTCGACAACCGCACCGAGTATCGCGCGCGCTACACCACCACCGACAACAGCGCGCGTTTCCCCTTTGGACACGGCCTCAGCTACAGCGAATTCGTGCTGGAGAACCTCAAGCTTTCGGACACCGCCATGCGCTGGGACGAGACTGTCGACATCTCGGTAAGGATCACCAACAAGGGCAGTAGACGGGGCAGCGAAGTCGTCCAGCTCTACATGCGTGACCGCGTCGCCAGCCGCACCCGCCCGATCCGCGAACTCAAGGGCATGGAGCGCGTGACACTGGATCCCGGCGACAGCAAGACCGTACGTTTCCCATTAGCGCGCAAGGACTTGGAGTTCGTCGGCGCCGGCAACGCCCGGATCGCCGAACCCGGACTGTTCGACATCTGGGTCGGTCAATCCTCGACAGGAGGACTGCATTCGCAGATCGAACTCTATGCCGCGGCACCGACGACCTAGGGCGGGCCCTATGTCTGCACGGGGCCAAGGCGCCGGACCTGTTGCACTGCAGCAAGCGGTGCGACGGAACCGGTGACACCATAGTATTCGACCGCGCACACTGTGCCAAACGCCGTCAGGATGGGCCGCAACTGGCATCCCTCCAAATTGACTATTGGCCCGCAAAGGATTTCCTGTTTATTTACGTCAATCGTGCGAGGACAGCGTTACAGGATCCTCCTCGCAAAACTCCAAGGGAGCATGTGATGCCCGATAGCGAACAGCCCGACCTCACGCGTCTGACAGTTGAACTGCTGAGCGCTTATGTCGCCAACAACAGCGTGCCCAGCAACGAACTGGCCGCCCTGATCGAGCAGACCCGTTCGGCCCTTGCCGGCCAGTCGGCTGCCGATGGCGAAGCAGTCCACAAGCCGGCCGTGTCTGTCGAAGACAGCCTGGCTTCCAAGGAGCACATCCTCAGCCTGATCGACGGCAAGCCCTACAAGAGCCTGAAGCGCCACCTGGCCAATAACGGCATGACCCCGGCAGAATACCGCACGCGCTATAGCCTTGCAGCGGACTACCCGATGGTCGCCCCGGCCTATTCCGAGCATCGCCGCGCCGTCGCCCAGCGCATGGGCCTGGGCGGTCGCCCCGGTGCCGCCAAGCGCGACACTGCGGCAACCGCAACCTCGCCCGCCAAGCCCGCTCCCGAAACGAAGGCCGCTCCCTCTGCTCCGGCAGCGCCCAAGACTTCGCCCGCGGCCAAGGCTCCGGCAGTAAAGGCCAAGTCGTCGCCCACCGGTGACAGCGCGAGCAAGTCGCCCGCCGCGCGCGGCGGCAAGAAGCGCTTCGCCCGGGAACCGCAGAGCGGCACCGCTCCCCAGGCGGCCAAGACGGCAGAAGCTCCGGCCACCACCACCCCGGCAGCAAAGCCCGCTGCCAAGTCGGCATCGAAGCCGGGCAAGCCTGCTGCCGCCAAGACCGCGGCCAAGCCTGACGCGGCCAAGAAGGCCGCGCCAGCCAAGCCGAAGAGCGCCAAGCCCGCCGCCACTGCTGCTTCGGCAGCCAAGCCGGCTGAAACCGGAGCGACCACTGCGCCGGCCGCTCAACCGGCAGCCCCAGCCGCCGCCAAGCCCGCGGCGAAAGTTGCGGCCCCTGCGGGCGATCCCGCGGATGCCGCAAAGAAGCCCGCAGCACCTGCCAAGCCCAAGCGCAGCAAGTCCGCATCGACCGGCACCGCCAAGTCGGGCGCAACCAAGACGTCCTCCGCCCCGCGCAGCACTGCAGCGAAGACGGAACCCGCCAAGCCGGCCAACCAGCCGGAGTAAAACGCCAGGCCCGGCAGGCACAAACCCTGCCGGGCCGCGTGCCTCCCTACGATTGCCGCCCTCAGTTCTGCATCGTGCGACGTTCTCCGGTTGCCGTAACCCTCCCGGCCTCCCGATCCCGCCGCCGTGCACGCAAACCGCGACCGCCGCGACCACGGTCTTGCGGCCGTTAGCCCGCAGACGTGCACTTGCGAGCGCCGAATTCCAGACGCATGCCTTCTGGAGCCAACCGCGGTAGACGCCCGCCAGCGCCAACCCTGCATCCAAACTGTCCGCACCTTCCTCCGTAGCCTACCGGGTTTCACAACCAGCCGTCCGGAACGAGACCGCCGCGGCCAAGATCCTGCGCGCGCGAGCTTGCCGCCGCCACGCCGTGCACGCTTGCTCGCGCCGCGCCCCGAACTGTCGGCGACCTGCCCCGCAGCTTTCCATGCCTCGCGACCTGCCACCCGCAAACCGTGCCCGCCGCGGGAGCAATTACGCGGACGCTAACCTGCTGACGCGCACTCGCAGGCGACAACTTTCGAACGCTAGCTTGCAGACGGCGGCTTGCCGGTGCCAGCCGCCATGCCTGCCTACTCGCGCCCGCCCCGCCCGCTCGAACCGCCGAGGCCCCTCTAGGCGGCCTGCCAGACCTCGCGAGAAGTGGCCCAAGATCCGCATCCGGGATAGAATCGTTGGCAACTTCCGAACAACTTGCGCGGCGCACGACGTTACATTTCCGAATACTGACCTTTTCGACCAACCATACCTAGCTTCCGTCGACCGGAAAGAAGTTACGGTCGAGCGCCCCAATCCAAGTCTCTTCGCCAGAGGCGCCGACCGCTTCCACTCTGAGGCTGCGCTTCCGCTCTATTGCAATCGCCATGCGTTTCCCATTCCCCTCACCAAATCCATGACCGATTCAGACGGACGCCAATCCTTCCTCTCCCGACGTATAGAGCCGCCCTACCTCAGTAAATCGCTCTTTTTGGAGAAGCATCCAATACCGATCTACTCCGCCAAAACGGTTTCTGATCGAATTGCGGCGATGGATCGAAACAGTATAACTGAACCGCATCGCTACTGTAGCGTAGTCCAGCAAACGTGAGGGAACAATGAGATCGCGACTGAACGTTCCCCTGCCTCCCGCCCTAGGCAATTGTCTTGGGCACATTCCCATCATCTTGACGGATGAACCCGTCCGGGCCCGCCATAGCGTCGATTGCACAGCCGCGACCTCCCTGTGAGCGAGCGCCCGCTCCCGGCACCAGCGGAAACCGTCATCGTCCTGGGAGCAGGCGTCGCGGGTCTTGCCGCCGCCACGCACTTGTTGGATGCCGGTCATGACGTTCTGGTTCTCGATCAGCAGAATCGCGCCGGCGGCACACACCGCAGCCGACAGATCGGGGCCTATACTTTCGACGTCGGCAGCATATTCTATGAAGAAACCGCCCGGATCTTCGACCTCGCCCCATCGCTGCGGGAGCTCTGCCCGAAAGTCTCAAGCATTCAGCGACGGATCGCGCCCGACGGATCGGTCCTGCTCTATCCGATCGAGCCGCGTGACCTGCTCCGTCAATCCGCACCGCGCCTGGCAGCCTCAGTGCTGGATCTCCTCGCCTCACGCCTTCGTCTGACGCCGGACGGCTCCCTCGACACGCTGTGCCGCAAGCGATTGGGCAGTCGTTTCTTCGCCGATACCGGGCTGGAGCACTATGTCACTCGGTTTCACCACGTTTGCCCCAGCGAGATAGACGAAGAGTTCTTCTTTCGCCGCATGGCAATCATCGAACGTTTCTCGCGCACGAGCAACCTGGCCCGCAGCGCAGCGCGCGCGATTTTCTCCCAAAAGTCGCACCACTCCGCACAACACTGGCCGATGCGCGTCAGACCGCGCCAGGGCTTCGACGCACTGTTCGATCCCATAGTTCGGCATCTCGTTTCTCGCGGCGCGACCTTTGCATTCGGCGAACGCCTGTTGTCCCTCCGCAAGGAGGGTCCCATCTTCAAGGTTCAAACCGATCACGGCACTCGCACGGCCGGGGTCGTCGTCAGTACAGTGCCCCTCGACACGCTCCACCGCGCTCTCTTCTCCCAGTCTTCGAACCTCAACAGCCTCGACATGACCACGCTCTACATTTCCGCCGACTGGCTAAGGCCCGATACCGGAAACGTCCTTTTCAACTTTCACGCCGATGGCGCATGGAAGCGCGCCACGATCTATTCGCGTCTCTATCCCGACCCCGCCATCGCGAGGCCTTACTTCTCGGTTGAAACCACACTGGCACCCGGATCCGGGCACGATTCGCAATCCACCTTCGAGGCATTTCGCTCCCATGCAGAGCAACTCGGCCTCGCCCGAGGCCTGCGCCTGGAGGGCCACGACCATGTCGAGAGCTGCTATCCGCTCTACCGCATCGGCGCCCGAAAGACGGTCGACGCGGTGCTGGAACGGATCGCTCAAGCCGGAGTCATTACCGTAGGCCGTCAGGGTCGCTTCGAATACCTCCCCACCTCCACCGGCGTGATCGCGCAAGTTTCGCGCCACCTCGGCATGGCACAAGCCGCCGCCCGGCCTTCGGAGCTGGCCGCATGAGGACCTTGCAGCGATGACTTATTCAATTGCCGCGCAGGAATTTCCAGGCGTCCCGCGAGACTTCAATCCATCGCAGGTCGGCGCGCGGAACAATCCGCTCCGCGTGAGGATCTTCAACGTAAAGTACAGCCCGAACCTGGGCGACGGCCTGCTTTCAGAATGCCTCGAACAGGCCCTGATCGATTGCGGCGCCCATGCCGACACCCGCTCGGTCGATCTGGCAGGACGAAAAGCGTATGGCCCCGGCCCGGCGCAACGCGGCGCGCTGATCCGG
Organism: Novosphingobium sp. YAF33; assembly: GCF_052113265.1. Taxonomy (NCBI): domain Bacteria; kingdom Pseudomonadati; phylum Pseudomonadota; class Alphaproteobacteria; order Sphingomonadales; family Sphingomonadaceae; genus Novosphingobium; species Novosphingobium sp. YAF33. The sequence continues at coordinate 53,041 of NZ_JBFRCW010000014.1, read as the reverse complement.
GCGCTGCACATGCTGCCCCCGCCCGTCAGACAGCTTTCCGTGCGCCTGCCGCTCGCCATCCAGTCGCGCCGCCGATGGCAACCGCATTATAGTGCCGCGCTGCTCGGCGCGGAATGCGTGGTCATCGGTGGCGGCAATCTGATCGTCGATCTCGATCTCAATTTTCCGACAAAGATCGCGTTGGCCATACGGACCGCAGAGCAACGCGGCCTGCCCGCCTTCATCTATGGCTGCGGCATGTCCTCTGGTTGGAGCCGAGAGGGCCATGCACGCATGAGTCGGGCGCTGGAACGAGGCGTGGTACGCGGCGTGTTCCTGCGAGACGAACGCTCTCGCCTGTTGTGGAACGCCGAATTCGGGGAGGCTCACGGCTTGCCGGCCTTGGTGGTCCCCGATCCCGGATTGCTTGCATCCTATCGATACGAATCGGGAATGAAAGCACTGCCGGCCCACACGGGCCGAAGCGTCATAGGGCTCAATATCACCAGCCCCGTCGCCGTACGCTACCACTCCAGCCAGCCGGTTGAGACCGGCGGCTTTGAGCGCTGGTACTGCGATCTTGCGCAGGAACTCGCCGTTGCCGGGCATGAGGTCAGGTTGTTCACCAATGGGAGCCCCGAAGACCGTGCTTGCGCGCTCCGCGTCCGGGCGGCGCTCCAGTCCAGCGTGTGGTCCGAGAGATTTTCCCATGCCCAACCCGAAACACCCGCAGAACTTGCAACCCTGATCGGCGGCTTCCAGGGCCTTGTCGCGTTCCGAATGCATGCCGTTATTGCATCCTATTCGTACCGAGTCCCCTTCGTGGCGCTGCAGTGGGATCCGAAGCTCGATTCCTTCGTCCAATCCGTTGCGCGCGGCGATTGGCTGATCGACCCGTTCGACACCTCTCCCCAGGCCGCTGGCGCGCTGCTCGGCAGGGCGATGGCCTGCGGCATTGAAGCAGAGGCGCACGCGGCCGTCATGGAGCGGGCACGCGCAGGCGTCGCCATGCTCCATGCCGAAATCGTTCAGGCCGTGATGAGGGCATGATCTTGAGGTTTGCTGCCCTTGCCTTGGCCGCCATGGCAGCTTTGGTTGCCGCTTGGCAGGCGCCTCTCCGGCCAGTGCGTCACCGTATCGAGATAGGCGCGCTGACCACTAGGCCCCGGGCAATCACTTCGCCGGAGCAGGCCTCCCCTGTTGCGCCGATGCGGCTCGGAGCGGCCTCGAACTTCTCGCAGGGCTGGAACGCGGCGATGTTCTCGGCCGCACTGGCTCTTCCCCTGACGAACTGGCGCGACAGCATTCGCTGGGCGGATGTCGAGAAGACCAAGGGGCAATATGCCTTCGAGACGCCGATGACCCGGTTTCCCGAGCGACTGGCCGCCGGCGGCGCCCGGCTGACTTTAACGCTCAATTGGGGCAACCCACTCTATGACGGCGGACAGACGCCCCATTCGCCCGAAGCTCTGGCTGCCTTCAGCCGCTTCGTGTCTGAACTGGTGAGACGCTATCCGGCGATCGACACTATCGAGGTCGGCAACGAGATCAACGGCGCCAACTTCGTAAACGGGCCGGTGAAGGACGCCGATCTTGCAGGCAGAAGGGCCTACCATCTGGCCATGGTGGTCAGCGCCGCCGAGGGCGTGAGGTCGGCCCATGCCCGAGTTCGCGTGATCGGCGGATCGGCACACTCGCTGCCGGGCGGGTTTCTCTGGCCGCTGCTGGACGCCCCCGGCGCGACATACCTGCAAGGTCTGGCGCTCCATCCTTATACGACGCCGATCGACCAGTTGCCGGCGCAGATCGGCGTGCTTCGGCGCCAGAGCGCCTTGCGGAAACAGCCCCTCCACATCACGGAATTCGGAAGCCAAAACCCGCAGACGGCGCCGGATGAACTCGTGCGTTCCTACGCGACCCTTGCGTCGCTGGGCGCGGCCGAAATGGACTGGTATCCGCTGGGAGAGCGGGGAGACGGTTTCGTCCCGCTACTGCGCCGGGACGGAACACCAACCACGGCAGGCCGCGCGTTTCGGTTCGTGACCGAGCACCTCTCGTCGATGCCAGCGCGCAATCTCAGCCCCGATCCCTTCACATTCATCCACGCTTTCGGGCCGAACCTCTGGGTAGTCTGGGGAGCGCCGCGCGCCATCCGGCTGGACCCGGTCGCTGTGACGGCCCTCGACGCCACGGGCACTCGGATCGATAACGCGGATCTCAGGCTCGACGAAACCCGGGTCTTGATACTCCGGGGCCACAAGCCATTGGTTCTTGGCGAGAACGTGAGTCTCGATTGCTCTCCCCTTGTTGCCGACAGCCTTCTGGGCTTCACATTTCCCGATGCTCCCCCCCGGCCATCCCGTGCTCCGCCTGGCTTCACGGCTTACGCGCAGACGGCCACGGGAAGGGTGCCCCTTGCGACCATGCCCGGTCAGCAGAACGACGGCGTGCCCTGGACGCCCTATCTCGGTCGAAAAGACGCCGCGCTTCCGCGGCTCGCGGCAGACATCGCTTTGCCAGGTCCCGGAGCAGAACTGCTGCTGGAATATAGGTCTGCCCATACCCGGACTCTGCACATCGTCGGCGAATTCACGGCGGCAAATCCCGGTGCGGCCGGTGCGGCAATTTCATTCTCGGGAAATGACGGGCAGGTATCGCTTATCCAGCAAGCGCCCCGTTCCTCGTTCGATAGGCAGGTTCAGGCCCAGGCTGGTCGGAACCTGACTTTCTCAATCGGGTGGAATGGCACGGCGCGAGACAGCGCCACCCGATACCGCATCCGTGTGTTCGATCCTGCGGCCTGTCCTTCAGGCCGACCCAGCACAGGACAAAAGCTGCCGATCATGCGGTGAGACCTTGACCCTAGCGCATGACAGGCGCTTTCGACCATGCAGCGCGGCAGAATACCCGAAACACTACGGACAGGGCCGGATCACAAGCCTTGTCCAAGGGGCTCAAACATTGCAACCGCCCTAGGCCCCGCGACGGAGCACTGGTTGAAGCGCTGGCCCGCCCCGTCATCCTGAACTTGTTTCAGGACACCAGGCCAACGGTGTTCAGAAACCGCGATGAAGCAAACTTCCCGGCGGACCGAACGAAGCCTGAGCGGCGCCGCGATGGACTTACGACAAGGTTCAGACGACATCGGCGAAACCCTGAAAGCAGCGGAACACGCCCCGCCTCGCCACTATCGTCCGCTTGCAGCCGGCAGTGCAATCGGGCAACCGTCATGGAATGACACTGCCCGATCCACTTCACGAAACCATTGTCGCCGTGGGATCGATCTTGGCGGACGCTCGCGACCCCTGGTGGATCATTTCCGGCGCGGCTGCAGCGATCCATGGAGCGCAGCCAATCACTGTCTCGGACGTGGATGTCATGCTCAGTATCGAAGATGCCAAGCGCCTGTTCGCCCGAATCGGTATCGCGCAGGAGCCTCAATCGAGCCACCCACGCTTCCGATCCGAGGTCTTTGGCCGATGGGAAGCCTGCCCACTGGTTGCCGAATTCATGGCAAACTTCGTCTTGCGCGATCTGGATGGAGTGTGGCGACCCATGCTGCCCTCCACCCGCCGCGCCGTAACCATCGGCGCCATCACGATTTTCGTACCGGAGTTGCAGGAACTTCGCAGGATGTTTCAGAGGTTCGGCCGTCCGAAGGACCTGACGCGCATAAAGCTCCTCGATCACCTCTCCTAGCCGGAACTGGCCAACCCTGGGACGGGAGCATCCGCCTTTTCGGGCGATCCCGGACATTCCACGCTCATATCAAGGCTCGCCCATTTCGCATGGCCCGCAAGCGCCGCGGACTGAAAAAATCTGTTCGCCTAAGTCCAACCCCTTAGTCCCGAGCGCCGCGGAATTCTGCGTAGATTTGCGTCGCGAATTCCTTGCCGGAAGCACCAAAATCGGCGGCCAGCCGGCCCTATGGTTAACGCCAGCTTTCTCGCGGCACTGCCAATCGCCTGTCCCCATTGAAGAAAACCGCAGCGACCGGCTCGTCGATTCTAAATTACCCGGAATAATACCTAAACCGTAGAAACAAAACGTACAGACACAGCACTGGCGAAACCTAATTTCAATTTACTGCACCAAGAAGCCCGTGATTAGTTTTATTCCGCAAAAACGCTCCTCGCTGAACACCCCATTCCGATCCATTCAGGTCCGAATTTCATCGAACCTATTTGGACAATAGCGAGTTTCGAGCCATGAGCACCAAGATCAATAGCAATTCTGTTTCGGGCGCCGCAAGTCTCACCCCGTATTACGGCGATCTTCTTGAAAAGCAGCAGTGGTATCTTGACGGATCAACCCGCTCGAAACTGAGCATCGATGCCTATTCCGTCTGGAAGGACTACAATGGCGCGGGCGTGAAGATTGGCGTGATCGACACCCAGATCGACTTTCGCCACACCGATCTGAAGAAGACCTACAATACCGCGCTCGACTTTAATTTCGCGTCCGGCACGGACAATGTCGCAATCAGCGCCACGGCGCTTCCTGCATCGCATGGCACGCTTGTCGCGGGCGTGATCGCAGCCGAGGCCGGCAACAGCGTGGGCACCGTGGGCATAGCCTCGGGCGCCACTCTGGTCGGCTACGGCGTCGACTATGCCGCTGCCAACGCGGCCGGCCAGATCGCCGCGGCGCTGGAAAAGTCCGCGGCGGTCGATGTTGCCAACAACAGCTGGAGCTTCGTCGAGAACTTTGCCGACAATTTCGCGGTCAATCCCGAATACAAGGCCGCGCTGGTCCACGCCGTTTCCGAAGGTCGCGGCGGCCTGGGCACGTCCGTAGTCTTCGCGGCGGGCAATGCCGGGACGACCGGCATCTCCAACTATCACAACTTCCAGAACTCGCCTTACGCGATTGCCGTGGGCGCGGTCGACAGTGACGGCAGCCCCTCTTCCTTCACCAGCCTGGGCGCCAACGTACTGGTATCCGCCGCTGGGCGCGATGTGATGACGACCACCCTGAACGACCGCTACGAAAGCGTGAACGGAACCTCGTTCGCCGCGCCTGCGGTCTCGGCCGCGGTCGGCCTCATGCTCCAGGCGAACCCCAACCTGGGCTTTCGCGACGTACAGGAAATCCTGGCCTATTCCGCACACCGCGTCGGCCTGAGCGACAGCGCCAATTTCGGCGACGGCTGGCGCACCAACGGCGCCGACAACTTCAACGGAGGCGGCCTGCACTTCAGCGACGCCTTCGGCTACGGCTTCCTCAACGTCCACGACGCCGTCCGCCTGGCCGAGACCTGGGACCAGCAGCAGACTTTCGCGAACATGGCCAGCGTCAGCAAGACCGTCGCCTCGGCGCAGACGCTGGTGGCCGGTTCAAACGACCACATCTCGCTGGACATTCCGATCACCGACGCCGTCAACCTTGAGCACGTGCAGCTCTCGATCGACCTCAACTGGCTGAATTCCGGCGACATCGACGTCTACCTGACATCGCCGGACGGCACCCAGGTCCGTCTCGTCTACGACCTTCCCACCGAGACGCGCGTGGGCAGCATCCGCAATTTCACCTTCAGCTCGGTCGCATCGATGGGCGAGGATTCCGCCGGTACCTGGAAGGTGGACATCTACAACCGCGATCCCGCGGCCACGGAAAAGACCGGCGTGCCGCTCAGCGGAAAGTTCAAGGGCGCCACCCTGACCCTGATGGGCGACGCAGCCGTCTCGAAGAACGACACGTATATCTACACCAACGAATTCGGCCTGCTCTATCAGGGTGACGATCTAGCCCACCGCAGCGTCCTGCAGGATGTGAATGGCGGAATCGACACGATCAACGCCGCAGCCGTGACGACGAACTCCGTCGTCGACCTGACGGCGGCCAAGGCAAGCTCGATCGCCGGCGTGACGCTCTCACTGACGGCGAACACGATCGAAAACCTCTACACGGGTGACGGCAACGATACGCTGATCGGCAGCAGTGCCGCGAACACCCTGAACGCCGGGCGTGGCAACGACGTGATCTATTTCAGCTTCGGCAACGACAGGATCGACGGCGGACAAGGCGTGGACAGCCTGGTGCTGAACTGCGCGGTGTCCAAGATCGCCGGATCGCTGGCCGCCTCGGGCGCGCTGCTGATCTCCGCCAAGGCGGGCGAAGTGTCGAGCGTGTGCAACGTGGAAAGCTTCACCTTCTCGGACGGGACCTATTCCTACGATCAGTTGGCCAAGCTGCTGGCCGCAGGCGGCGTCTCGGCCGGGCAGCCCGTCTCGCAAGTTCCGTCCGAGCCTGCGGGCGGCGGCTCCGGCGTCACCGTCGAAACCCCCGCTTCCGGCACGCCGACGGAGCATGCCGCGACCAGCCCTTATGGCGACGCCGATCACGCCTATGCCGCCAGCCTCAACGGCACGGCCGCCGACGACCGCCTGACGGGAACCGCGGCAGGTGAGCGGATCGACGGGCTGGACGGCGCCGACAAGCTGCGCGGGATGGCCGGCGATGACGGCATTCACGGCGGCAACGGCGACGACACGATCTACGGCGACGAGGGGCACGACTATCTCTACGGAGACGGCGGCGTGGACACGATCATGGGCGGCGCGGGCAACGACTGGATCTTCGGCGGCACCGGCGCGGATCGTATCTATGGCGAAGCCGGCGCGGACACATTCGTGTTCGACGCCGCCGACCTTTCGGCCATGGACACGATCTACGACTTCAATGCCGCCGACGGCGACCGGATCCTCATCACCGGCGCCGGGAACAGTGCCACGTTCGACATCGTCACCAGCGCCGGCAGCACTTATCTCGAAATGCATGACGAGGCCGGAGACCACCTCCTGGCCCGCCTGAAAGGCACCGGCATGGACGGCCTGCACATGGCCGACACCGACGGCGGCCTGCTCTGGGCCTGAGACTCCGGCTGCCCTCTCGCGGCATCGCCCCGACGCTCCGGCAGGATGCAGCCAAGGAAAAGGCCCCGACCGATCGGGGCCTTTTTTCCGTTTCTGCAGAACAATCCTCGTCCGTATCGGACAGGCCGAAAGCTGTATCGTCTCACCCAAGCGCTTGAACCGGCCTATTTCCTTATAGACAGGTACGACATGACCCAAGCAATTATACTTAGCATTAGATCCGTAACGAATTAATACTGCACCATCAGCGCCGCCATGATGATTTATTCTATTGCCACTCCATCGCGATACGGAGTATTCGTCTGGCACGATAGAGAGTAGGTCGAATTGCTGTTCCAGATCCACCAAACGGGAATTGGGCAACAGGGGAACTTCGCCAAGTCTCTTGAGTGGGCGTGATTTGCTGAAGAGATAATCGGGAAGCCGGCACAATCGTCGTCGAATTATCGCGATTCATGACTCAACGATTTTCGGAAGGAACATCCCGTGGCAATAATTGATGGATCTTCGATTGGTGATATCCTGTCGGGCACTTCGGCCAATGACGAAATCCTGTCCGGCCAGGGCAACGATACCGTGCACGGCAATGGCGGCAACGACATCATCCAGGGCGGCGCGAACAGCGACAATCTCTATGGTGACGAGGGTGACGACATTCTCTGGGGCCAGGGTTCGCCGGATAAGCTGCGCGGCGGCGACGGCAACGACACGCTCCACGGCGGCGGCGGCGACGATCGCCTTTATGGCGGCGCCGGAGACGACATCATCCAGGGTGGTGCCGACAACGACGTGCTCTATGGCGACGACCCCAACGACCCGTCCGTAACCGGCTCCGACATCTTCCAGTTCGACAAGGACGACGGGTCGGACAAAGTGTTCGATTTCGAACAGGGCATCGACAAAGTCCAGCTGACGGACGGCGCCGGATATTCGATCTCGTTCTTTGGAGACAATACCATCCTGACCTACGGCAGCACTTCGGTAATGCTCTACGACGTCCACCTCGTCGATGCGGACATTCTCGTCGCCTGACACCCAAGGCACACGACAAGAACCGGAGAAGGCCCATCCTTCTCCGGTTCATCGTGTCCATAAGGCGGGGCGCGCGGCGCGCGCGAATGTCGCCCAACGGCGACCGTATCTCGGCATTGTCCAAGCGCGGATAGGCGGTCCAAGGCTAAGCAGAAACTCAGTATGCCTTGGAGACACCGCCTGACACCGGGGCAGTGGAATCCAGACCTGAACCTCAGATCAGGAGCGTCAGCAGGCAGCCCCAGGCCAAGGCGGAAAGACTTGCCGCCACCGCCAGCCCCAGCATCGGTCGCCGCGGCCCCTCGCTTGCAAAGACATGCTCCAGTGCTGCCGTCGAACGACAGAGGCGCGCGCTTTCGCCGGGATCCCGTCCGCAATGCGCTGCCGCCCAAGGCGAAGATCGATGCACTGCCCCCTCCGGCACGGCGGCAGTCCGGTGCATCCTGCCCTCCGCAAGGCCGTCGGTCGCCGCCGGGCGGCGCGGATCAGAAAAGGATGACATCGGTCGCATCGATCATCGGCTTTCCGCGCAGACTGGCCAGGGCAACTGCAGAGGCCGCACCGTCGCCGTCCGCATCGTAGTAGAGCATGCCGATCCCGGGATCGTAGAACAGGTGCATGTCGGGCCTCGTCGCCTGATTTCCGATTCCAAAGCCCTCCACAGCGCCGGCCGACCAGCCAGCGATGCCTGCGAAGGCATCGCGGTCGATGGCGATGCGGTCCACGCCATGCGTGAAATCCAGGATGATATCGGCGTTTCGGCCGGATTCCAGCACGTCGAACAGGAACACGTCCGCCCCTGCTCCGCCCTGCAACTTGTCCGCACCGCCACCGCCCGAGATCACATTGGCACCGTCATTGCCATAGATGATGTTCGGCAGCGCATTTCCGGTTCCGTCGATATCATCGGTGCCGATCAGATAGAGATGCTCGATCCAGTCGCCCAGAACGAAGTCCACATCGGAACGGACCGTATCGACGCCGTCTCCCGCCATGTGCTCGGTGACCTGGTCCCGAACGTTGTCGACATAATACGTGTCGTCCCCGCTTCCGCCCTCCATGCGATCCGCTCCGTGCCCGCCGTCCAGACGATCCGCGCCGCTTCCGCCGATCAGGACGTCATCCCCATCGAGCCCCAGCAGACGGTCGTCTCCCGCGCCGCCCTCCAGGTGGTTGCCGTGAGCATCGCCCGAAAGGATGTCGTTGTGGCTGGAGCCAATCGCGTCGGACGCGCTCACGGCGACTTTCCTGCCATCGACCACCGCACTCGCCGTCGCCAGATCCAGCCGAACGCCTGCCTTGGCATTGCTCCAGTCCGCAGCAGGGACCTCGGCCATCGCCGCGAGCGCCGGCGCCTCGGAGAATATCTGGATATGCCGCGCAGTGGCGTCGCCGGTCGCATTGGCACCCGACGATACCGTGAACTCCACCCGGTCGCCCGCCGCCAGCCTGACATGGTCGAGACTGAAGCTATAGCGATTGCCGTGGGCCGGATCGTAGACGTGCTGCTGCAGGATCTGCAGATCATTGACGGTCACGGTGAGATAGATGCCATCCTTGGACTGGTCGCCCACGTCGTAGTCGCCCTTGATCGTGAAGAGACCGGCCACGGGAGACGTATATCGCTCCAGGACGGCATAGCGCGAGGCGGCACTGGTCCCGCCGGAAAAGTCCGCGGGCGTCACGCTGGTCGCATTGACCTCCAGCGGGCGGAGCCATTGCGATCCCAGGTAGGGCGTCCAGGGTTCCCCGCTTTTCAAGCCTCCGCCCATGGTCTGGAGAGCCGTCGTCTGCCCCGTTCCCGACCGGGTGAAGTAGGACCAGGGGCCTTCGAAACCGGCGCCGGCGGCATCCTTGTTGGTCACGTCGAACTGGTCGAAACTGTCCGCGACGAGCGCCCCGGCATGAAATGCCACCGATGCAGCCGAGATCGTGCCTTCGGACTTCAGGATGATCGGCTGGTCCGCCGAAATCCTTCCATCGAATTGGGCGATGCGGTTCCCCTCCAGATCGTAGGCGGCAACCCCCGGGGCCAGGGAAACCGAGCCGGTCTGCCCCCAGAGCACCGCCGCATTGTCTCCAAAGGTATAGAAGTAGGTGAAATCGTCGGTGGCCACTCGCGCGATCGTCGGCGCGCCTGCCAACAGGCCGTCGAGGAACTGGAAGGCTTCACCGGCCGGCGTGGCCTGCCCCGCCGCCGTGTTCCACAGCTCCATGTTCGGAAAATAGGATTGCCGCGCCAGGGCATACCAACTCGCGCTTTCGATCCCGGCCGCCCCCATGACGCTGAGCATCTTGGCCAGATAGGCGGGCGCCTCATCCAGGGAGGCAAAATTGCCGCCGAACTCGGTAACCCGGATCTCGATCCGATTGCCGATCACGCCGCGCAGCACGCCGATCTGGTCGGCAAACTGCTCGGGCGGCGTCGTGTAGGGGTGGATCGATATCGCGTCGAGAAGATCCAGCGTCCCCAGCGCCTTGAGATCGGCAAAATAATCGACCGGAATGGAATGGGTTGCCCCGCCCACCATTTCCACCTCGATACCGGCCTTGCCAAGCGCGGTATCTACCGCGGAGACCAGTTTGGCATAGTAGTCATCACGCTCGGCGGCCGAAGCAGTGGCGATCGGGCCGGTAACGAACGAGTTCGAATTGTATTCGTTGCCGATCTCGATCGCGCCTACACCGGGATAGTGCTTCAGAGTGGCGACGACGAAGTCGGCAAATGCCTGCCGACCCGCATCGCTGTAGACGGTGAAACCCTTGTCATAGAGAGCATTGGCATGGGCGAAAGTCAGCGTGACGAAGAGCCCCTGTCCCAGCGCCCGATCGAGCCAGGCGGCCTGCGGCACCGTGAAGTCGTAGCGACCGGCCGCCGTCTCCACGGCGCCCCAGGGAATGCTGTCGCGAATGGCCTCGGCGCCAAGCGTTGCTGCGGCATCGAGCAGAGAGGGGCTCCAACCCTGGCTGAAATGGGTTTGCGCACCCAGAACGATAGTCATGAAACGGCCTCGTGGAATGGTATCGCTCCAGATGCGCCGCAGACGGTACCAATCGATGTAAGTGCATGGTTATCCGCCCGAACATCTCTCCTGACAGACTGTTCCTTACCCACCACGTATTGTTACTTATAGATACTGCACCTTTCGCCGATTTGACGGCCGTTCTGCTGAAAAAAAGATCGATAATGGCCATGCTTCCTGTTGAACTGCGGGCCGTTACGTCGATTTCGGAGATGTTCGCGCTGCAAGATCGGCCTCTGCACGACTAAGGTAACGCCAGTCCGCACTCGCAAGGGCGACGTTCCCGGAGATAGACTTGATACCCGCCAGAGCCAGCAATACTTCAGGAAGCGCACCGGGGCGTGGAACCTTGGCGTCAGTTTCAGTCGCCTCATGAACGCCCTTCCTATCGTTCTGTTCTGGCTCCTCATCTGTTGCGCCATCATCAGGCGGCCGCCTTTCGCGCTCTACCTGTTCTTCGCCACGATGCCCTTCGGCGCCTGCGCCGCCATCCCGACCAACCTCACCGGCGGCCTGACATTCGTAGCGACACCGATCGTGGCGCTGATTATCATCGGCAAGACCTTCCTCGCTCGCGGCGGGCCTTCGTCTTTCCTCACGCTGGCGCTCCTGCCGGACCGGCTGCTGTGCCTTTTCGCCTTCTGGATCGTCGCCAGTGTTGCCACGCTGTTCATGCCGCACCTGTTCGCCGGTGACATCCTCGTCGTACCGGTTCGCGGTGTTCTGAGCACGCCCGTGCCGCTGCATCCAACCACGCAGAACCTGTCGCAATGGGTCTACATGACCATCTCGGTCTTCACCGTCTTTGCCATGGCCAGACTGCTCCAGAATCCTGCGATGCGCCAGCATGCCCTCCAGTCCATCTGCCTGGGCGCCGCAATGCTGATCGCGACGGGACTGCTCGACTTCGCAAGCCAATACCTGCCTCTCGCCGCGGTGCTTACGCCGTTTCGGACGGCTTCCTACGCCCTCGCGACCGAAGTGGAAGTGCTGGGCTCGAAGCGCGTGGTCGGCCTCATGCCGGAAGCCTCGGCCTTCGGAAATTACTGCCTAGGATTCCTCTGCGCCTTGCACTTCTACCGGCGCGCAATCCTGAGCCAGACGTTGCGCGACAGGATATGCCCCATACTGCTCGTCCTGCTGGTCGTCCTGTGCTGGCAGTCCAAGTCTTCCGCCGCCTATGTGGGGCTGGCAGTGTTCGCGGCGATGGCCGCACTGGAATGGCTGCTACGCGCCCATGCGCAAGGTCGGGGCGCGCATGTATACAGGCAAGGCCTGATGGGCGAATTGTCCGTTCTCGTCACGATACTGGTCGCGATAACCCTGGCGCTGCTGTTCAAACCGGGCTTGCTCGATCCGATACTGGCCTTGATCGATCGGATGGTTCTGCAAAAGACCTCCTCCCTGTCGTACGAGGAACGCGGAATGTGGCGGGTGATCGCGCTTTCCAGCCTGTTCGACAGCCATGGCTTCGGAATTGGCCTGGGGAGCACCCGCTCTTCCAGCAGCATCGTCGCGGTGTTGAGCGCAACGGGAATACTGGGCGGAGTTCTGTTCTACGCCTTCGCGGCGCAATCGTTCTTTCGATCCCCGCGATACGCGACCGTGGAATCCGAAATCATCATGTCGGCATTCCGGTTTTCCTACGTGCCGATGATCGTCGTGTCGTTGATGATCGCTGACGCCAACTTCGAGCCTTTGACCGGGTTCGGGTTCGGCATCACCGCCGCCCTTGCCATCGCCCAGGCAAAGCGAAGGGGAATGGGCCATGTGCCGGAAGGGTCGCCCGCGCAGCCTCCCGCATCGCTCAGTGCTGTCTCGATGGATCAAGCGGCGCTTCTGCCGAACGGAGCTGCAACCTCATGACCGCGGCGACGGCGTTGACCAACGCGCATGATCGATATGGTCTCCTGGATGAACTTCGCGGAATTGCGGCTCTTGTCGTCCTGCTCTTCCACATCGGGACGCGCATCGGCGCGCCGGTGGTCGCTGCCAACGGCTACCTTGCGGTCGACTTCTTCTTCATGCTGAGCGGCTTCGTCCTGGCGGAAGCCTATGGACGGCGGCTCACCGGCGAGATGACCTTCGCCGAATTTGCCATGCGGCGCATGGCTCGGATGATGCCGATCGTGGTTCTCGGCGTCTGTCTCGGGACGACTTACGCGCTCACCCGCTGGTACGCGGCGCCCTCCCGGTCGGACGACCTGCCGACGATCCTGGGAAGCGCCCTGCTCAATGGACTGCTGCTTCCGAAATGGTGGCACGGATCGGCAACGGGCTGGGAAGTTTTTCCGATCAACGGCCCCCTCTGGTCGCTGTTCTTCGAAATCGTCATCAACCTGATATGGGCGGCATGGCTGGTCGCCAGACGCCCCGGCACTTTGGCTTTGCTCGCGATCCTCAGCCTGGTCAGCCTCTGCCTGCTGGCGCGCCATCACGGGACAATGGATCTCGGCTGGAGCGGGCCGACGCTGGCGGGCGGCATGGCGCGCGTATCGTTCGGTTTCCTGACCGGACTCCTGATCCACGCGGCGCGTGATCGGCTGCCCGTGCTGGGGCGAGGCGCTGCCACGATCGCGATCATGGTGACCGTGGCGGCGCTGGCCCTGCCAGTGAGCGATGTATCTTGGGTTGTCGCCATGACGGCCCTGGCACTGCCGGCGGCGCTGGTGCTGGCAGTATGCTCCGGCCGCCAGCGCATTGTGCCGGGCGCCCGGTTCCTCGGCACGATTTCCTACGCCGTCTACGGGCTGCACGTCCCCTTCCTCGCGCTCTATTCGGGCCTCTCCGAAAGATTCACCGGAAGAAGCGATGCCGGGTTCGAAGCCTACCTGATGGTTCCGGTCATCCTGGGCGTGGCCGCCCTCGCCACCACTTTCTACGACCGCCCCGCCCAGCGCATTCTTCGCAAGGCCCTGGATGCGCGGTATCGGCAGCACGGCGTGGAAGTATCACTGGCGCGCAAATCGCCCGCAAATCCCGTGGGCGCGAGAGGACTCCGCCACGAAACCGCAGACTCGTGAATGGACACGACGAATCCTGGTGCGACATGCTCACATGCAAAACGGACCCGCGGGACTGCATCCGTTTTTCTCAAGTGCCGGATGTGCAGATGATCGGCCGCAGCAAGATCTCGGCAATGCCCAGATCGATCCTGGGCTCCGTTCCATCCAGCCTGAGAGCGCACATCCCCGGCCCCGCACTCTCAGGGAGAGCGGCCGGCCACTGGAAGGCTCTGACGCGCTCCGATTTCGCGACCCCTGGCCCGGCAATTTTCGCCCCGCTTACCGGCGCCTCACAACTATGCCGGGCCCGTGCTGCCACGCAGGATGAGTTCATGCGGCAGCATCAGATGCGCGTGCTCGTCCCCCGCCTTCTGCCGGAACTGCGGGTTCACCAGAATATCGACGGCCGCTGCCGCCATCTCCGCCTTGGGCTGGCGGACGGTCGTGACTTGCGGCCAGGCCGCCCGGGAAGACGGCGCATCGTCGAAGCCGCAGACAGAGAGCCTTTCCGGCACGGAAATGCCATGCTTCATCGCGGTGATCAGCACCCCGAGCGCCATGTCGTCGTTCGAGGCGAATATCGCGGTGGGGCGTTCCGGCAGGGCCAGAAGGCGCTCACCCAGTTCCATGCCCGTGCGCGAACTGAAGTCTCCGCGCACGATGCAGTCCTCATCGACCGTGACGCCCGCTGCGGCCATGGCCTTGCGGAAGCCCTCTTCACGCCGCGCCGAGGCGCTATGGCTGATCGGGCCCTGGACGAAACCGATCCGCCGATGGCCAAGGCCCAGCAGATATTCCGTCATCTCCTGCGCTGCACGGCGATCGTCCATGCGCACCGTTCCCGAAGCCGGCGGAGCGCTGCTGGGCGCGACAAGAACGGTGGGCAGGCCGGACTCGGCGAAAACGGCCATCAGCGCCGCCTCGTCACAGATCGGCGGGGCGACGATCGCCCCGTCGAGCCGCAGCGCCGCGATACTGCCGCGAACCTGGCTCTCCCAATCGGGCGCCGTCAGATCGACCGGCTCCACCACCAGGTGGTAGCTGCGCTGCCGGCAGCCGATCAAGGCTCCGTGCTGAACGTCCGTGGCATAGCCTGAGACGGGATCGTCGATGAACAGGCCCAGCAAATAGGAACGCGAGCTGGACAGGCTGCGCGCAAAGGCATTGGGCCGATAGTCGAGTTCGGCCACGACTTTCTGCACCAGTTCCCGCACCTCGGGCCGCACATAGGCCTCGCCGTTGATGACGCGGGACACCGTCTTGGGTGAGACGCCGGCCTTGGCCGCGACATCCTTGATCGTGACGATGCTCAAGACGCTGCCTCCCCGCCGCGCACGCACAGGGCAGCGAACAGGGCGATCCCCACGTAGCAGGCCGCCGGCAGCAGCAGTGCCGGTAGCAGGCCGATCGCGTCAGCCGCCATGCCGGTAAGCAGCGGCACGATCGCCCCGCCGACCACCGCCATGCAGAGCCACATCGAGGCCAGCGGGGCCTTGCTGCTGTCCCGCGGCATGGCGAGCGCGTAGATGGTCGGGTACATGATCGCGTTGCACAGACCGACAGCGATCAGGGCGCCGGCACCAGCCGCGCCGGGCAGCAGGGCCGCGGCCACCGTCAGCATGATCGCCGCCAAGGCCGCGTAGACCAGCAAGCGGGCCTCGGCGATCCAGGTCATCAGCCAGGCCCCGGCGAAACGGCCGATCATGGCCCCCGCCCAGTAGAGGCTGACCAGTCGCCCGGCACTGACCGGCTCCAGCGCCAGCCGGTTCGGCAGCATCAGCACGTTCGTCATCAGCGTCCCGATCGTCACTTCCGCGCCCACGTAGAGGAAGATCGCACAGGCACCCCAGAGAAGCCGGCGCTCGCCGAGCACGGCGAAGATCTGCCGGGTCCAGTCCCGCGGGAGATAGTCGCCCGCGGCGGACGGCGCGTCGGCCAGCAATGCCCGGTGCGCGATGTAGAACGTGGCCAGCGTCGCCAGTCCTGCCCCGATGGCGATGAAGGGTATCGACGCGGTCACCTCCACGCGCGCGCCGGGGGCGATGTCGGCCAGAAGGAACGGCGCGCTCACCAGCGGGCCAAGCACGGTGCCGAGGGAGTTGAAGCCCTGCAGCAGGTTGAGCCGGAAAGCCGAGCGCCGCGACGGCCCGATCACCGTCACCACCGTATTGGCCGCGATCTGCAGGACCGTCTGCCCGGCCGAAAGCAGCAGCAATGCTCCCAGCACCAACAGGAATTGCCGCATCCCCTGCGCGAGGACCAGCGCCAGGCAACCCGCCGCCATGACCGTCAGCCCCGCCGCGATCGCCCGCATATATCCGATTCGAACCACCGATAGCGCCGCCGGCAGGGCGAACAGCAAGTAGCTGGAGTGGAAAGCCAGCTGGATCAGCAGCGCGCTCTTGTAGTCCAGCGCCAGCACCGACTTGAGCTGCGGCACCAGCAGGCCGACCGAAGCGCTCAGGAACCCGCCGATGAAGAACACGCCGATGGAGAGCCAGAACAGGCGGCGGGTCACCGATTCCTGCGCTTCGGACGTGCGGCTGATCGGGGGGGAAAGCGACATGGTGGACATCTATGGCACTCGGCAGGCGAAGGCAAACGGGCCGGATCGCGGAAATGATGTGTCATGAAATCCACAATCTGACATCGATGTCAAATCGTTGCCGAACCGTTTTCAAATGCGCTTGACATCGATGTCAGATTGCGGCCATCAGCCGCTCACAAGGTACAAACCATCTGGGAGGATGACATGACGAGGCACGATCTCGTCGCGGGCACAGCGCTCGCGGCTTGCCTATTTTCCATTTCCACCGCAGCCCACGCGCAGGATGCCGCAGCACCTGCCCAGAATTCGGCGCAACAGGCGTCGTCGGCTGCTTCCAACGGTGACATCATCGTCACGGCCACGCGCCGCGAAACGACTCTTCAGTCGACGCCGATCGCGATTTCGGCCTTCAGCCAGGAAACGCTGACCAAGAACGGCGTCAAGGACGTTACCGACCTGGCCCGTTTCGTGCCTTCGCTGCAGTTCAACCAGCAGGGCGACCAGTCGGCCGTGCTGCTGACCCTGCGCGGCATCGGCAACGACAGCGCCTATACCGAAGTGGCCGACCCCGAAGTCGCCATCTATATCGACGGCATCTATTCGCCGCGCTCGCAGGGCGCCTCGGTACTGATGTACGACATGGAACGCGTGGAAGTGCTGCGCGGCCCGCAGGGCACGCTGTTTGGCCGCAACGCCACCGTCGGCGCGCTCAGCCTGATCTCGGCCAAGCCCAAGCTCGGTGAGTTCAGCGGCAATGTCGAAGTGACCGCCGGCAACTACGACCGTCTCGGCGTGCGCGGTGCGATCAACATCCCCGTCACCGACACCCTGGCCTTCCGCGTCGCTTTCGTCAGCGACCGCCACGACGGCTATGCCGACTACCAGGCCGCGCCTGACATCGCCGGCATCAACAAGTCGGCCTTCGTCACTTCGGGCAAGAAGTACTATGCCGCCGACCAGCAGTCGGGCCGCGTCTCGATGCTCTGGCAGCCGAGCGAGAAGTTCAGCTGGAACCTGTCGGCGGAAGGCTTCCTCGACAACGGCGCGCCGGTTATCGGCCTGCTCCAGACCCCGCGCGCGGGCACCAAGCGCTGGTCCACCCTGAGCGACACCGCGCCCAGCACCGACCGCTATTCGGTCGCCGTGCGCAGCACGATGAACTACGACATCACGGACGGCGTCCAGCTCAGCTACATCGCCGGCTGGTCGCGCATCGGCGGCAGCACCCGCACCGATGCCGATGCGGGCGCCCTGCCCCCGACCGGCCAGGTGGATGCGGACGGCAACGACCTGCCGCTCGGCGCCTTCAACGAGAACGCCACGCTGTCGTCGCGCTATGACTTCCAGAGCCACGAACTCCAGCTCAAGTCGAGCGGCGAGAACGAACTCGACTGGATCCTGGGCGCTTACTACAGCCACGAGAAGAACAAGATCCGCTTCGACATCGACCAGCGCAACGGCTACCGCGACGGTACGTTCAGCTGGGCGGGCAGCTTCATCCAGGCCAATCGCCAGATCGACAGCCGCGCCGTGTTCGGCCAGACCGTGTGGCACGCCACCGACTGGCTGCGCCTGACCGGCGGCCTGCGCTACACCTCGGACAAGAAGCAGGACATCGGCGGCCGTAACGTCACGTTCTCGGGCGACGGCTGCACCGATGCCGACAAGGCACCCGGCGGCGCCTGCACCACCGGCATCTTCGGCGCCTATCCCGATGCTTCGGCCGCGGAACTGGTGGCCCTGCTGCCCGGCTTCTCGATCTCGAACAACGACGTGAAGGGCAAGTGGGACAAGCTGACCTACCTCGCCCGCGTCGATGCCGATCTTGCCGAGGACACGCTGGGCTATGCCAGCATCTCCACCGGCTTCAAGTCGGGCAACATCCAGGACAATGCCGGTCTGACCGATCCGGAAACCCTGACCAACTACGAAGTCGGCCTCAAGACCCGCCTGCTCGACCGGGCCGTGACGCTCAACCTGGCGGCCTATTATTCCGACTTCAAGGGATACCAGGTCAACCAGGCCGTCACCTTCCGCGACGATGCGGGCAACGTGGTGCGCAGCCAGATCGTGACCCAGAACGCCAAGGGCGCGAAGGCTTACGGCCTGGAAGCGGAAATGAACGCCGCCTTCACCGCCAACGACCGCCTGAACTTCTCGGCTACGCTGCAGAAGACCAAGCTGGACGATCTGGAAAGCGTCGACGGCCGTCTCTACGACGGTGGCAAGGCGTCCTCCATCGTGCAGCTGCAGGGCAACGAACTGGCCCACGCGCCGCGCTTCTCGGCCACGCTGAGCTATGAGCATGATTTCGAACTGGCGAGCGGAGCCCGGATCACCCCGCGCTTCACCACCCATTACGAAACCAAGAGCTGGCTGAGCTACTTCAACGGCGACGCCAATCCGTTCGTGAACGTCAACGATCCGGCCGACAACATGCCCGACCGCGGCACCAACGGCACGTCGTGGGACAAGCAGAAGGCCTACTTCCGTTCCGACGCCTCGCTCCGGTTCAGCCCGGCAGACGGCAGGTACTCGGTCGAAGCCTTCGTCCAGAACATCGAGAACGGGCATATCCGTACCGGTGCCGGTGCCTTCGGCGCGCCGCGCTACGATCCGGTGTTCCTCTCGAACCTGCAGCCGCCGCGGACCTGGGGTGTGCGCGCCAGCGCGAACTTCTGATAGCGAGCTGAAAGGAAACAACATGACGACCGACTATCCCTCCTCCGGTCGCGTCGTCATCCTGGGCGGCGGTACGGCCGGTTGGCTGGCCGCCGCCTACCTTTCCCGCACGTTGAAGCTGCCGAACGTCACGCTGGTCGAATCCAGCGAGATCGGCATCATCGGCGTGGGGGAAGGGACTTTTCCCACGATCCGCACGACACTGGCGGGCCTGGGGATCAGCGAGGCGGAATTCCTGGTCCGCGCCGACGCCACCTTCAAGCAGGGCGTGCTGTTCGACGGCTGGGCCACCGGCACCGACAGCTATTTCCATCCGTTCAACCTGCCCGTGGGCGGCGAGGACGAAGCGCTGCTGCCGCACTGGATCGCCGATGACAGCGGCCAGCGCCTCCCCTGGGCCGATGCCGTCACCGTGCAGGAACAGGTGATCCGCGCCGGACGCGGTCCCAAGCGGGTCGAAGACCCCGACTTCTCCGGCCCGATGAACTATGCCTACCACTTCGACGCGGCCCGCTTCGCCGATTACCTGCGCGACATATCCGTCGCCGCCGGGGTCGACCGCATCGAAGGAACCGTCGCCACCGTGGAGCGTGCGGACGATGGCGATATCGCCGCGCTCGTGCTGGCCGATGGCCGCCGCGTGGAAGGCGACTTCTTCCTGGATTGCTCGGGCTTCCGCTCGCTGCTGATTGGCCAGACGCTGGGAGCGGGCTTCACCTCCTGCGCCGGCAGCCTGTTCAACGATCGCGCCCTGGCCATGCAGGTGCCCTATGCCGAACCCGGCGCGCCGGTGCGGCCCTATACTCTGGCCACCGCGCACGAGGCGGGCTGGACCTGGGACATCGGCCTCAGCGAACGCCGCGGCATCGGCTATGTCTACTCCAGCCGCCATTGCTCGGACGAAGATGCGGAAGCAACGCTGCGCCGCTATGTCGGCAGCGAAGGCGACAGCCTGACCCCGCGCCAGCTGCGCTTCGAAACCGGCTACCGCGAGACCCAGTGGATCGGCAACTGCGTGGCCGTGGGCCTTTCCGCCGGCTTCTTCGAGCCGCTGGAATCGACCGGCATCATGCTGATCGAGGCCGCGCTCAAGATGATCGGCGAATTCCTCGTTCYCGGCAGCCGCGCCGCCCGCGACGCTGCCGCGCGCAGCTTCAACCGGCTGATGGCGGCCCGCTTCGAGCGCATCGTCCATTTCCTCAAGCTGCACTACTGCATCACCCGGCGCACCGACACCGCCTATTGGCGCGACAATGCCGATCCGGCCTCCATCCCCGAAGCCTTGCAGGACATGCTGGCGCAGTGGCGCCACCGCCCGCCCTCGCGCTTCGACTTCGTGGTGGATCTCGAGACCTTCCTGCCGCCAAGCTACCACTACATCCTCTACGGCATGGGCTTCGAAACCAGCCTTTCCGCCGGAGCGGCCCGCTATCCCGGTGGCGCCGCTGCGCGCGATGTCTTCTCCCGCGTCCGCAGCGCCCATGCCGGCGCCCGCGGTGCCCTGCCGGACCACCGCGCCCTTCTCGACCATTATCACGCTCGCTCGGCCCCCCAGCCCAACAAGGTTTTCCGATGATTTCTGCCACCAAGACTGCCCTGATCGCCGGCCTCATGGCCGGCGCCAGCCTGAGCGCACCGGCGCTGGCTCAAAACGCACCTGCCCAGAGCGCGCCTGTCCAGAGTGCTGGGGCCTCCACTTCCGCCGCGACCTCCCCGTCCTCCCAGGCCCGCGCCGATGCCCTCGTCAAGCAGATGACGCTGGAAGAGAAGCTGCAGCTGGTCCACGGGTTCTTCCCGCCCCTGGCCAAGCCGGCGGTGCCCATCGCGATGATCCCCTCTGCCGGCCATATCCCCGGCATTCCGCGCCTGGGCATCCCGACCCTGCGGGAGAGCGACGCCAGCCTCGGCGTCGCCAACCAGATCGAGCAGCGCAAGGGCGACGTAGCCACCGCGCTCCCGGCCAGCATCGCCACCGCCGCCACGTTCAACCCGAAGCTCGCTTATGAAGGCGGCGCGATGATCGGCGCCGAAGCCCGCGCCAAGACCTTCAACGTGCTGCTGGCCGGCGGCGTCAACCTGACCCGCGACCCCTGGAACGGCCGCAATTTCGAGTATCTCGGCGAAGACCCGCTGCTCGCCGGCGTCATGGTGGGCCAGCACATCAAGGGCGTGCAGAGCAACCACATCGTCTCCACCATCAAGCACTTCGCCTTGAACTCGCAGGAAACCGGCCGCACCGTGCTCGATGCCCGGATCGGCACCGCCGAACTGCGCGAGAGCGACCTGCTGGCCTTCCAGCTCGGCATCGAGGCCGGCCAGCCCGCCTCCGTCATGTGCGCCTACAACAAGGTCAACGGCGACTATGCCTGCGAGAACGACTGGCTGCTGAACAAGGTGCTCAAGCAGGACTGGGCCTACAAGGGCTGGGTCATGTCCGACTGGGGCGCGGTCCATTCCACCGAGAAGGCCGCCATCAATGGGCTCGACCAGGATTCCGGCCAGGAACTGGACGACCAGATGTTCTTCGACACCAGGTTCGCCGAAGCGGTGAAGGCCGGGCGCATCCCTATGGCCCGCCTTGACGACATGGTCCGCCGCATCCTGTTCGGCGTGATCGACAGCGGCTTGATGGATAACCCCGTTCCCGAGAGCGCCCAGCAGATCGACTATGCGGCTCACGCCGAAGTCGCCCAGCGCGCGGCCGAGGAAGGCATCGTCCTGCTCAAGAACCAGGGCGACCTGCTGCCTCTCGCCAGGACCGCGAAGAAGATCGTGCTGATCGGCGCCCATGCGGACGTGGGCGTGCTTTCGGGCGGCGGGTCCTCGCAGGTCCGCTCCGTAGGCGGCGCGCCGGTCGAAATCCCCCTGACCAAGGGCGCCGCCGCCTCCTTCGCGCGGATCACCTGGCATGCCTCCTCGCCGCTGAAAGCGATCCAGGCCCTCGCGCCGGGCGCCAGCGTCACGTATGTCGACGGCAGCGACCCCAAGGCGGCAGCCGCCGCCGCGAAGGGCGCGGACATGGCGCTCGTCTTCGCCTGGGCCTGGCGCACCGAGGCGCAGGACCCCGAGAGCATGGCCCTGCCCGACAACCAGGACGCGCTGATCGAGGCCGTCGCCGGCGCCAACAAGAAGACGCTGGTGGTGGTCGAGGCTGGCGGGCCGGTGCTCATGCCCTGGGTCAGCCGCGTACCCGCCATTCTCCAGGCCTGGTATCCCGGCCAGCGCGGGGGCGAGGCGATCGCCAATATCCTGTTCGGCGCGGTCGATCCTTCGGGCCGCCTGCCGATGACGTTCCCGGTCGGCATCGATCAGGCCCCGCGCCCGCAGCCGCTCGGCCTGGCCGAACTCCACGCCGCCGAAGCGCGGCGCAGCGCCGGGGACAAGACCGTCTACGGCATGAGCGGCGGCGTCGCCTCCTTCCCGGTCGACTACCCGGAGGGCGCCGATGTCGGCTACCGCTGGTATGCCGCGAAGAACGAAAAGCCGCTGTTCCCCTTCGGCTTCGGCCTTACCTACACCAGCTTCCGCTACGCCAACCTCAAGGTGTCCGGCGGCGCCAGGCTGACCGTCGCCTTCGACGTGACCAACAGCGGCAAGCGCGAAGGCGCCGACGTGCCGCAGCTCTATGTCGAGGCGAAAAGCGCCGCAGGCACGAGCGCCTATCGCCTGGCCGGGTTCGAGAAGGTCTGGCTCAAGCCCGGCGAGACCCGCCACGTCTCGCTGACCGTCGACCCGCGCGTGATCGCCCGTTTCGACAACGCCGCACCCGGCTGGATCGTCGATGCCGGCGCCTATCGCCTGCGCATCGGCCACTTCGCCGGTGACGCCGCTCTCGAAGGCGCCGCCAATCTCGACCGGGTGACCGCCAGGCCGTGACGACCAAGCCCTGATACCCCCGGCGGCGGCACCGGCTTTCCGCCGGCGCGCCGCCACAGCCCATCCTGACGCCCGCCCTCACAGGAGACCTCATGCCCCGCCGTTTCCCAGCCGCTTCCCTGTCGATCCTCGCCCTGGCGCTGACCGGAGCGGCGGGCGCGCAATCTGCGTCTCCTCAGGCCGCCTCTCAGGCCGCTTCCCCAGTGGCCAATCCGGCGATCTGGCCCAAGGTGAACGCCCAGCCGAAGCGCGATCCCAAAGTGGAAAAGCGCGTCGATGCGCTGATCCAGGCGATGTCCCTGGAAGACAAGGTCGGCCAGATCATCCAGGTCGACATCGGCTCGATCAAGCCCGCGGACGTGGTCACCTACAAGATCGGTTCGGTGCTGAACGGCGGCAACAGCGGCCCTTATGACGACGAATATGCCTCGCCCGCCAAGTGGCTGAAGCTGGCGGACGAGTTCTACGACGCCTCGATGACCCGCAGCGATTCTCGCCCGAAGGTTCCCATCATCTGGGGCACGGATTCGGTCCACGGGAACAACAACATCGTCGGCGCCACGCTTTTCCCGCACAACATCGGCCTTGGCGCCGCCAGGGACCGCGATCTCATCCGCAAGATCGGGGAAGTGACCGCGCTGGAAACGGCGGCGGCCGGGCTCGACTGGACGTTCGCGCCCACGCTCGCCGTCGTGCAGGACGACCGCTGGGGCCGCACGTACGAAAGCTATGGCGAAGAGCCGGAGATCGCGGCGGACTATGCCGGCGCCATGATCGAAGGCGTGCAGGGCAAAGTCGGTACCAAGGACTTCCTCGCCCCCAACCACCTGATCGCCACCACCAAGCATTTCCTGGGCGACGGCGGCACCGGCGGCCGGGACCAGGGCGACACGCGGATTTCCGAAGAGGTTTTGCGCGACGTCCATCTCGGCGGCTATCCCGCCGCGATCGAGGCCGGCACCCAGTCGGTCATGGCCAGCTTCTCCAGCTGGAACGGCGCAAAGATGAGCGGCAACAAGTCGCTCCTCACCGGCGTGCTGAAGGACCGCATGGGCTTCGACGGCTTCGTGGTGGGCGACTGGAACAGCCATGGGCAGGTCGAAGGCTGCACCAACGAGGATTGCCCCCAGGCGATCAACGCCGGGCTGGACATGTTCATGTATTCCGGGCCGGGCTGGAAGCAGCTTTACGACAATACCCTGCGCGAGGCGAAGGACGGCACCATTCCCATGGCCCGCCTGGACGATGCCGTGCGCCGCATCCTGCGCGTGAAGCTGCGCGCGGGTACGTTCGAGCGCGGCCGCCCCTCGTCCCGCATGGCGGCCGGCAAGTTCGACGTGATCGCCAGCGCCGCCCACAAGGCCATTGCGCGGCAGGCGGTGCAGGAATCGCTGGTCCTGCTCAAGAACGAGGGCGTGCTGCCGCTGAAGCCCAACGCCAATATCCTGGTGGCGGGCAAGGCCGCCGACAGCGTGAGCCAGCAGGCCGGCGGCTGGTCGATCACCTGGCAGGGCGCGGACCTGCCCAACTCCGCGTTCCCCAATGCCACCACCATCTGGAAGGGCATCGAGGACACCGTGAAGGCTGCAGGCGGCACCGCGACTTACGCGCCGGACGGCACATTCGCGAAGAAGCCCGACGCCGCGATCGTGGTCTTCGGCGAAACCCCTTATGCCGAGTTCAAGGGCGACATTCCCAACCTGGAATACAGCCCCGGAGACAAGCCGGACCTGGCGATGCTGAAGCGCCTCAAGGCGGCGGGCATTCCGGTCGTTGCCGTGTTCCTGTCCGGCCGGCCGCTATGGGTGAATGCGGAGCTGAACGCCTCGGACGCCTTCGTCGCGGCCTTCCTGCCGGGCAGCGAGGGCGGCGGCGTGGCCGACGTGCTGTTCGCCCGGGCCGACGGCGCGGTCGCTCACGACTTCAAGGGCAAGCTCAGCTTCTCCTGGCCCAAGCGCCCCGACCAATATGTCCTGAACCGCCGCGATCCGGGCTACGATCCCCTGTTCGCGTTCGGCTACGGCCTGTCCTATGCCCGCCCCGGCAAAGTGGGCAAGCTGGACGAAACCCGCCCCGCAGGCATGACGGAGGCGACCCCCGGCACGTTCTACGGCACCGGGCGGACTCCTCCGGGCTGGCAGTTCGACACGCAGCTGGTCAAGGAAACCGGCGTGGACCGGCGCGCGCAGGAGGATGCCCGCCTGTTCACCTGGGGAGAGCCGGGCGGCAAGGCGGGAAGCGGCACGGCAACAGGCCGCGTCGCCATCGTCGCGCCCCGCCCCATCGATCTCTCGCGCGAGAGCAACGGAGAGATCAGCCTAGTGATCCAGTACCGGTTGGACGGCAAGCCCACCGGCCCGGTCACGCTGGGCATGGAGAGCGGCGGCAAGACGGTGGGCGTCCCGCTCACGCAGACGCTGGCCAAGGCGGCGCCGGGCACCTGGACCACGTTCGCCATCCCGCTGCAATGCTTCGCCAGCCGCGGCGCCGACATGCACGCCCTCACCGCGCCGCTGGTGCTGTCCGCCACCGGACCGTTCGCCATCGCCATCTCCGACGTGAAGCTGGACTATGTCTCGATGC
Organism: Novosphingobium sp. YAF33; assembly: GCF_052113265.1. Classification (NCBI taxonomy): domain Bacteria; kingdom Pseudomonadati; phylum Pseudomonadota; class Alphaproteobacteria; order Sphingomonadales; family Sphingomonadaceae; genus Novosphingobium; species Novosphingobium sp. YAF33. The sequence continues at coordinate 27,438 of NZ_JBFRCW010000014.1, read as the reverse complement.
CGATGAACGCCTGCGGCGGCTGAGGCCCGCAAGGGGCCGGAACGCATCTCCCCCGCTTTTCGGCCCCTCGGACATATTGAGTTCCACGCGCAGAAGTGATCTAATCCGCCCTGCACGCGTAGGCCCGGCCTGCAAGCGTCGGCCTGCGCAGAAAGGGTCCGTTACCCTGACGATGGGCCCTCTTGCCGGGCCATGGTGCTGGCCCCCGACGTTGGGACCTCGCCATGCACAAGGCAGCTTTTCTGGTCTACGCCCTGGTCGTCTACGGACTGTTCCTGGCGACCTTCCTCTATCTGATCGGCTTCCTCGGCAATGTTCCAGGTCTTCCCTTCACGGTGGACCGTGGACCGGGCGCTCCTCTCGCGGCGGCAGTGGTGCTCGATCTGGCGCTGATCGCGCTGTTCGGCCTCCAGCACAGCGTGATGGCGCGGCAGGGCTTCAAGCGGCGATGGACCCGGATCGTCCCGCCCCCGATCGAGCGCAGCACATACGTGCTCTTTGCCAGCCTCGCGCTGATCGTGCTGTTCCTGTTATGGCGCCCCATCCCCGCGATCGTCTGGGATCTTTCCGGCCCGACGCCCCGCGCTCTGGTCTGGTCGCTGTTCGCCGCGGGCTGGGTGATCGTGCTGACGAGCACGTTCCTCATCGATCACTTCGAACTCTTCGGCCTGAGCCAGGTCATCCGCCACGCGCGCGGAGGAACGCCCGCCGCCCCGCGCATGCGCCAGCCGCTGTTCTACCGCGTCGTGCGCCATCCGCTCTATTCGGGCTTCTTCCTGGCGTTCTGGGCCGCGCCGACCATGACCGCCGGCCACCTGCTGCTGGCGCTGGGAATCTCGGCCTATATCCTGATCGCCATCCGCTACGAGGAGCGCGACCTGGTGCATCTGTTCGGCCACGACTACGAGAGCTATCGGCTGCGCGTGGGCATGCTGGTGCCGCGGTTCCCGGGGAAAGCTTCTAGGCCGCCGCGAAAGTGAGCGCCTCGATCTTGTTGCCGTCGGGATCGCGCACGAAGGCGGCATAGTAGTGACGGTCGTACTCCGGCCTCAGTCCGGGTGCCCCGTCGGCGCTGCCGCCGCTGGCGATCGCCACGCGGAAGAACGCCTCCACCGCCGCGCGCGCTTCCACTTCGAAAGCGATGTGGACGCCGTTGCCCGGCGTCGCCGCGCCGCCGTCTGCCGGGAGGTTGAGGCTGAAAACGGTGATCCCCGCCCCGTAGCCGACCGCCTCATCCACATCCAGGGTCCGAGACAACCCCAGCTCGCGCATGACCGGGTCATAGAAGGCGCGGGCGCGGGCGAGGTCGGACGTGCCGAGGGAAACGTGATGGAGCATGCCCGGGGAACGAGCGCCGGGCGATCCGGTTCCGGCGCGGGGGCTTTGCTGCCGCTTCGCCGGAACCGGATGACGGTCCGACCCGTCAGGCGGGACTGACGAGCATCAGCGCATCCAGCGCCACCGCGCCCTGCCCAGTGGGATGCAGGATCACCGGGTTGAGGTCGATCTCGGCCAGCGAGGGCTCTGCCGCCAGGATCGCGCCCACTTGCGCTACCAGCCGCGCCAGCGCCGGTACATCGAGGGCCGGCGATCCGCGGTAGCCGGCCAGCAGCGGCGCGCTTTCAAGCTGCATCAGCTCCGCCGCGATCTGCTCCTGCGTCATGTCGGGCGTGAACAGGCGCACGTCCTGCAGGATTTCCGCCGTCACGCCGCCGAACCCGGCCAGGACCACCGGACCCCATTCGGGATCGTTGCGACCGCCGACTATCATCTCCAGCCCGCGTGCGCCCATCTTCTCGATGAGAACGCCGTCCAGCACCAGCGCGGCATCGTAGGCGCCGACATTGGCATGGATGCGCGTCCAGGCCTGGGCCACCGCATCGGCATCCGCCAGCCCCAGGATCACCCCGCCCGCGTCGCTCTTGTGCCCCAGCGCCGCCGCCTGGGCCTTCATCGCCACCGGATAGCCCACCGCATCGGCAGCCGAGACGGCAGCCTCGGCGCTGTCCGCGAAGCGCCCTGCCGGGAACGCGAAGCCGAGCGGCGCCAGCAGTTCCTTCGCGCGGTACTCGGCGATCACGCCCTCGCGGTCGCGCAGACCCGGGACTGGCATCGGGGCCGTCTCTGCCGCCTTGAGGTCGCGCGCCGCCAGCGCCCCCAGCCGCGCGAGCGCGCGGAAGGCCCGCTCGTTGCTGGGGAAGCAGGGGATGCCCCGCGCCCGCAGCGCGGCGATATGCTCGGGTGGGATCGGCGCGCCTTCGTCCAGTCCGGCGAAGACCAGCGGCTTGTCGATCGTGCGGCCTTCCAGCGCGGCCAGGATCGCGGGCACCTTGATGGCGCACGTCACGGGATCGGTCTGGATGATCCCCGCGATCACGCCGCCGACGCGCGGATCGTCCAGCAGAGCGGCCAGCGTATGGGTGTATATCTCCGGCTGGCTCAACCCCTGCGCCGTGATGTCGAGTGGATTGCTGACCGGCACGAAAGGCGGCAGCGCGGCACGCAGGGCCGGGGAATCCGCATCGCCCAGCGGCGCAAGGGCGATGCCCAGTTCTTCCGCCAGATCGAGCGTCAGCGCCTTGAAGGCGCCGGATTCGCCCAGCACCGCCAGCTCCGCCTGCGCCAGCGCGGGCGCGCGCAGGAGCACTTCGGAGATATCGCCCAGCTCTTCCAGCGTTTCTGCGAAGACCACGCCGGCCCGCTCCACCTTGCGGCGCATCAGCTTGTAGTCGCCCGCCATGGCCCCGGTATGAGTTGCGGCGGATTCACGCGCGGCGCTGGACTTGCCGGGGTGCAGCAGCACCACCTGCTTGCCTGCTTCGCGGGCACGGCGCGCCGCGGCCAGGAAGCGCGCGGGACGGCGGAACTGCTCCACGATCATGGCGATGACCTGGGTGTCGCCATCCTCGACCAGCCAGTCGACATAGTCCTCGACGCCGCTGGCGGCCTCGTTGCCGGTCGAAACCGAATAGCTGATCGCCAGGTCGCGCGCCTGGAAGGTGGTGCAGAGCACGGCCGCCATCGCGCCCGATTGCGACACCACCGCCACCGCGCGGCGGCCCGCCGGGGCGACCGTGTCGGTCTCCACGAAGGTCAGCGGTATGCCGTCTACATGGTTGACCAGGCCCAGGCAGTTGGGCCCCTCGATCACCATGCCGTGCTCGGCGGCGATGCGGGCGATTTCCGCCTGCTGCGCCTTGCCCTCTTCACCGCCCTCGGCAAAGCCTGCCGAGAAGATGATCGCGCCGCCGCAGCCGCGCGCGGCCAGGCCGCGCACGGCCTCCACCACGCCCGCCTGCGGGATCGCCAGGACCGCCACGTCGACGCCTTCGGGCAGAGCCTCCACGGAAGGAAGGCAGGTGCGGAAACCGATCGTCTCGCGCTTGGGGTTGATGGGATAGACCGCCCCCGCGAACGCGTTGCGGTCGAGATTGCCCAGCACCGAGGCGCCGAGCGCCCCGGGCTTGTCGCTTGCACCCACCACCGCGACCGAGCGCGGCCGCAGCAGACGCGCGATCGCGTCCCTCGGCAGGGTTCTTTCGTTCATCGCTGCCTCTCCCAGGGCCTGGCGCTCAGCGCGCCTTGTTCAGATCGTAGGCGCCCAGACCCGGCTTGTACGTCTTGTCGTCGATGAATTGGCGGGTGGCTTCCTTGCGCCCCTCGCCATCGAAGAAGTTCGCCGCTTCCTGCGTGCGCACGAGGTAGTCCATCGAATTGTCGAAGGTCATCTCGCTCACCCGGCGGATCGCCCACTTGGTGCCGCGCAGGGCCACGGGGTTCTTGCCGAGCAGGACCGTGGCCACTTCGGTCACGCGCGCCTTCAGCTTCTCCGCCGGCACCGCTTCGTTGACGAGGCCCCATTCGGCGGCCTTCCGGCCATCGATGTTCTCGCCCATCATGGCGTGGTACATGGCGTTGCGGAAGCCGGTCAGCTCGATGATGATCTTGCTGGCGCCGCCGCCGGGCAGGATGCCCCAGTTGATTTCGGACAGGCCGAACTGCGCGTCTTCCGCGGCAACCGCCAGGTCGCAGCCGAACAGCGGGCCGTAAGCGCCGCCGAAGCACCAGCCGTTGACCATCGCGATCGTCGGCTTCTCGTACCAGCGCAGGCGTTCCCACCAGCCATAGGCTTCGCGCTGGGCCTTGCGGACATGGCCGAGGCCCTTCTCTTCGTTTTCGCGGAAGTATTCCTTGAGGTCCATGCCGGCCGAGAAGGCGGTGCCCTCTCCGGTCAGCACCAGGACGCCCACGTCGTCGCGGAATTCCAGCTCGTCGAGCACTTCCTTCATGCGCCGGTTGAGGCTGGGGCTCATGCAATTGCGCTTCTCGGGGCGATTGAACGAGACCCAGGCGATGCGGTTTTCGACGGTGTAGGAAACGGTATCGGTTTCAGCGCGGTCTTGCATGGCTATCCTCTTTCCTTGATTGCTGTCATGCATAGCAACACGATTGCTATCGTCAATAGCATAAACAACGAGGGACCATGACCGATCTTCTGGGGCAACTGCCGGGCTATGCGCTGCGCCGCGCCGCCAATGCCGTGATGGGCGAACTGGGCGACCTGCTGGGCGATCGCGGTTTCCGCATCACCGAGGCTGCCGTGCTGCTGCTGGTCCAGGACCGTTCGGACCTCACCAGCAGCCAGATCGGCAAGACGCTGGACATCCAGCGCGCCAACATGGTGCCGCTGCTGAACCGGCTGGAAGCGGCCGGCTGGATTCGCCGCGAGCCGCTGGACGGCAAGTCGCTGGCGATCATGCTTACGCCCGAAGGGGCGGCAAAAGTCACGGAACTCGGTGAAGTGATCGAGGCGTTCGAGCAGAAGCTGCTGGACCGCGTGCCCGCCGAGCACCGCGACCACCTGCTCCCCGCGCTCAACGCCATCTGGCGATAGGCGGCGGGCGCGCCGCCGAAGTGGAGAGCGGGTTGCCCCGCTCTCGGTTCCGTCAGATCGGGTAGTGGCCCGGCTGCGTTTCCACTGTGATCCAGCGGGTCTCGGTGAAGCTGTCCAGGCCCTGCCGGCCGCCGAAGCGCCCATAGCCCGAGGCGCCGACGCCGCCGAAGGGCATCTGCGCCTCGTCATGCACGGTCGGGCCGTTGACGTGGCAGATGCCGGATCGGATGCGCCGCGCGACGCCCAGCCCGCGCGCGGTGTCGCGGGTGAAGACAGCGGCGGACAGGCCGTATTCGGTGTCGTTGGCCAGTTCGACGGCGTGGTCCTCGTCCCGCGCGCGGATCATGGCGACGACCGGGCCGAAGCTCTCGTCGCGGTAGAGGTTCATCGCCGAAGTCACGCCGTCCACCACGGTTGCGGGCATGAGCACGCTGTCCGCCGCGCCGCCCGTGAGGATGCGCGCGCCCTTGTCGGCGGCATCGGCGATCAGCGCATTGACGTGGTCCACGGTCTTGCGGTCCACCACGGCGCCGAGCGGGGTCTTGCCCTCGCGCGGGTCGCCCGTGGCCATGGTGGAGACTTTCGCGGCGAACTTCTCCGCAAAGGCGTCCGCCACCGCATCGACCACGATGATCCGCTCGGTCGACATGCAGATCTGACCCTGGTTCATGAAGGCGCCGAATGCCGCGGCCTTGACCGCCTCATCCAGGTCGGCGTCGTGCAGCACCACGAACGGCGCCTTGCCGCCCAGTTCGAGCAGGCAGGGCTTGAGATGCTCGGCCGCGCGCTTGGCGATGATCTTGCCGACCGCGGTGGAGCCGGTGAAGTTGATGCGCTTCACGGCAGGCGCATCGATCAGCGCGCCCACCACTTCGGCCGCCTGGGCCGGGGCATTGGTGACGACGTTGACCACGCCCTCGGGGAAGCCGGCCTCGGCGAAAGCCTCGATGATCAGGGCATGGGTGCGCGGGCATTGCTCGCTGGCCTTGAGGATCACGGCATTGCCGCAGGCCAGCGGCACGGCGATCGCGCGCACGCCCAGGATGATCGGGGCGTTCCAGGGCGCAATGCCCAGAATCACGCCCACCGGCTCGCGGATCGCCATGGCCAGGCAGCCCGGCTTGTCCGAGGGGATGATCTCGCCGGTGATCTGGGTGGTCAGCGCGGCCGCCTCGCGCACGATCCCGGCGGCCAGCGTCAGGTTGAACATGGCCCAGCCCGCGGTCGCGCCGATCTCGCCCATCATGGCATCGACGAACGCGTCCTTGCGCGCTTCCAGCGCATCGGCGGCCCGCAGCAGCACCGCGCGGCGCGCATTCGGCCCCAGCGCGCCCCAGGCAGGCTGCGCAGCGCCGGCCCGGGCGGCGATCGCAGGCATCTGTTCGGCCGTCATGGCCTCTGCGCTGGAGGCGACGTCGCCGGTCAGCGGATTGATGCGCTCGAACTTCATGGCGTGGATTCTCCCAAAGATTTAGCTATTGGCTATAGCATTAAACCAGCCCATGCAAGCGGCGCGCATCGGCTGAAGGCCGCAAGGCGTTGACCGGCAGGCCCTGTTCCGCGCATCGTCCGCCCCGCGTTGCATGGCTGAAGGATGTGGAATTGGACCGGTGGCAAGCCATGAGGATCTTCGTCCGGGTGGCGGAAACGGCGAGTTTCGTCGAGACGGCCCGGCAGATGCATCTCAGCCCGCCGGCCGTCACGCGGGCGGTGTCGGGCCTGGAAGAGGACATCGGGGTCAGGCTGCTGGCGCGAACGACGCGATCGGTGAAGATGACCGAGGCCGGCCAGCGCTATTTCGAGGATTGCCGCCGCATCCTGGCCGACATCGCCGAAGCGGAGGCTTCCGCGGCGGGATCGCACGGCAATCCCACCGGCACGCTCATCGTCACCGGGCCGATCATGTTCGGGCAGATGCACGTCCTGCCGATCCTGCTGGAATATCTCGACATGTTCCCAAGCGTCACCGGCCGCAGCCTCTTCGTGGACCGGGGCGTCAACATCGTCGAGGAAGGGATCGATGTCGCCGTGCGGATCGGGCATCTCCCCGCCTCGGGCCTCAGCGCCACGCGAGTGGGCTGGGTGCGGCGGACGATCTGCGGCGCGCCTTCCTATTTCGAGCGGCACGGCGTGCCTCGCTCCCCAGCCGATCTCGCGGATCACCGCGTGATCGTGCCGACCGGCGCCTGGGTCTCCCCGGAGTGGCACTTCGGCCCGGACGGACGGACCCGCGTGACCGTGCATCCGCGGCTGCTGTGCAACACCAACCAGGCCGCGATCGCCGCCGCCGAGCAGGGCTGGGGCATCACCCGCGTGCTGTCCTACCAGGTCGGCCCGGCGCTGGCGGCGGGGCGCCTGCAGTCCGTGCTGGACGATCATGCCGAAAGCCCGATGCCGATCCACGTCGTCCATGCCGAGGGGCGGCATGCCACGGCCAAAGTGCGGGCTTTCGTGGACCTGGCCGTCCAGCGCCTGCGCGGCAACGACCTGTTGCAGTGACGAGGCCATTATTCCTCAAATAGGAACAATGATTTCCGCAGACACCCGATTATCGAGATCAGGCATAAGAACTACTTCTTCCATCAGAGGCTGACGCAGCTCGCTCGGCCGCTCTCACGAAAGTGGAAGACATGACCAAGCCCCTGATCCCCGCCCCGCTCCCCGAGACGTTCCAAGCCGCCACCCAGAATACGGCCTCCGCCGCCGCCCACAATGCGGCCCCCGCCGCCATCCACTACCGCACCGCCACGGTCGAAGGCCTGACGATGGCCTATCGCGAAGCCGGCCCGGCGGACGCCCCGGTGGTGCTTCTGCTCCACGGCTTCCCCACCTCTTCGCACATGTTCCGCAACCTGATCCCGCTGCTGGCGGACGGCTACCGCGTGATCGCGCCGGACTATCCCGGCTTCGGCCAGAGCGACGCACCGGACCACGCCGCCTTCGACTACAGCTTCGCCCACTATGCCGACCTGGTCGACGCCTTGCTGGAGCAGATCGGCGCCGCGCGCTATGCCATGTATGTCATGGATTACGGGGCGCCCGTGGGCTACCGGCTGGCGCTGAAGCACCCCGAGCGCGTCACCGGACTGATCGTGCAGAACGGCAATGCCTATGATGAGGGGCTCGGCGCGTTCTGGGACCCGATCAAGACCTACTGGCAGAGCGGATCGGCCGAGGACCGCGAGGCGCAGGCCTGGCTGGTGACGCCCGAAGCCACCCGCTTCCAGTACACCGACGGCGTCCGCGACGTCACCCGCATCAGCCCGGACAACTGGGTCCACGACCAGGCCCTGCTCGACCGGCCGGGCAACCGCGAGATACAGCTCGACCTGTTCTACGACTACCGCACCAATGTGCCGCTCTATCCCGCGTTCCAGCAGTTCTTCCGCGAACGCAGGCCACCGACGCTGATCGTCTGGGGCAAGAACGACACGATCTTCCCCGAATCCGGCGCTCATCCCTACTTGCGCGACCTGCCCCAGGCAGAAATGCACATCCTCGACACCGGGCACTTCGCCCTGGAGGACAAGCTGGACGAGATGGCGCCGCTCATCCGCAGCTTCCTCGACCGTGAGGTGGCGACCCGCTGATCCGGGCCACAAGGGGGCCGGGCACCCGCCCGGCACCCTTTTCCCCCCCGTCATCGCTTTGGAGATGGACCATGTCCTACGGATTTCTGGATATCGCCATGACGCCCAGCGTTCGCGCGGCCCAGGCGGAAATGGGCGCCGACCGGCAATGGGCCCATTTCGAGGGAGACCGCGAATTCGACCGCTTCACCGGGAACGAGGCGGCCTTCATCGCCGCGCGCGACAGCTTCTACATGGGGTCCGTATCCGAGGACGGCTGGCCCTATGTCCAGCATCGCGGCGGCCCCGCCGGCTTCCTCAAGCTGGTGGACGAACGGACGCTGGCCTTCGCCGACTATCGCGGCGACCGCCAGTACATCAGCACCGGCAACCTGGCCGCGAACGACCGGGCCTGCCTGATCCTGATGGACTATCCCCGCCGCATGCGGCTGAAGATCTATGCCCATGTCGAGAAGCTCTCGCTTGACGCCGATGCGGCGCTGACCGATCTCGTCATGGACCCCGGCTACAAGGCGCGGCCGGAGCGGATCTTCCGGTTGCGGCTGGCGGCGTTCGACTGGAACTGCCCCCAGCATATCACGCCCCGCTTCACCGAGCGGGAAATCGAACAGGCGGTCCGCCCGTTGCACGAGCGGATGGCCGAACTGGAGGCGGAGAACGCAGCCCTGCGCAGCCGCCTGGAAGAAGGACACGCATGATGGAAAACCCGCGCCCGCCGTTGCCGCCGTTCACTGCCGAAAGCGCGGCCGAGAAAGTACGCCTGGCCGAGGATGGCTGGAACAGCCGCGACCCCGCCCGGGTCGCGCTGGCCTATACGCCTGACAGCGCATGGCGCAATCGCGCCGAATTCCTGAACGGACGCCCGGCCATCGTCGCTTTCCTCACCGACAAATGGCAGCGCGAGCGCGACTACCGGCTGATCAAGGAACTCTGGGCCTTCCGCGAAAACCGCATCGCCGTGCGCTTCGCTTACGAATGGCACGACGACAGCGGCGACTGGTTCCGCTCCTATGGCAACGAGAACTGGGAGTTCGACGCCGATGGCCTGATGCGCAGGCGCCTGGCCTGCATCAACGACGCCCCCATCGCTGCGGCCGACCGCCTGTTCCACTGGCCGCTCGGGCGCCGTCCGGACGGGCACCGCGGCCTCAGCGACCTCGGGCTCTGACGATATCCGCTGCGCCGGGCGCGGTGTGGCCTGTCAGCGCACCCGGCCCGGCACATCGGGACGTTCAGCGGCCCAGCGTCCCGGCCCAGGCACGCATGTCCGCGGCAAAACGCGTTAGTTCGCCTTCGTCCTCGAACACCGAATGGCCCGCCGCATAAGTCTTCGAAGTGCGGCGATCCGGCCCGATCCCGGCATGGTCGAGCGCGAACTGCCCCGCCGCGACCGGCGTTGTGATGTCGTAGTAACCGCCCACCGTCATCAGCTTCATGTCCGGCTTGTCGGCCATGGCCCTGGCCAGGAAGGGCGCGAAGCGCACGGTGCGATAGACTTCGCCGCGGCCCCAGTCCCACTTGAAGTTGATGCCCAGGTTGAGCGTGCGATAGGCGCTCGGCAAGGGATAGCCCAGGTCCTTGCCGATGTAGTCGGCGATCAGATGGCCGGTCTCCCCGCCCAGCGTCATGGAAGGATCGTCGAAGGGCGGGTGCATGTTGGATTCGGCAATGGCCCGCGTCGCGCGGCCGTCGAGCTGGCCGGTGCGCAGGCCCTTGGCGGAAAGCAGGCCGAGCATGAAGGATTGCCGGTCGAGCTGCAGCCCGTCCTTTTCCAGCGTCGCCGCGGGGATCCCGATCAGTTCCGAGATGCGTGCGGCGATTTTCGCCCGGTCGGCCTCCGGCAGCGACGCGCCGGCGATGAGGGCGCGGGCATAGTCGTTCTCCGCAAAGGCGCGGGCTTCGGCGAAGTGCTCCGCCACAGACTTGCCCTTGCGGTCGACGGCCTGGTGATACCAGGCGACGGCGGCGAGCGTGGGCAGGAGCGAAACGTCGGAGATCACGGGGCCGTCGTTGTCGCCCAGCGAAAGCGAGAACAGCGCCACGCCGTCCGGCAGCGGTAGCTTCGCCTTGCTTTCGGCATCGAGCATGGCCAGCGCCCGTGCGGTGCCGTAGCTTTCGCCCACGATCGCGAAAGGCGCATCGGTGCGGCCATTGGCCCGGCGCCAGCGCTGCACCACGTCGGCCACGGCGGCGGCATCGCCGGAGACCGAGAACAGGCTGGTGGCGTCGGCGCCCTTCACCGGCATCGAAGCGCCCGTGCCCGGCGGATCGATGAACACCAGGTCGGCCACGTCGAGCAGGCTGTGCGGATTGTCGTCCAGCCGCGCGGCATCGCCCTTGCCGACGATCCGGCGTGGGCCGAAGGCGTTGAGGTGCAGCGGCGAGGACGATGCGCCGGGGCCGCCGTTGAAGAAGAACAGCACCGGCCGCTTCGCACGCGCGCCGGTGTGCTTCGCATGGGCCGCACTGCGCGCGACATAAGCGTAAGTGACGACCACCGCCGCCGTCTCCCCTTTGGCGTTCGCCACCGGCGTTTCGGTGACGATCGCGTCATAGCCCAGCTTTCGGCCGCCGAAGGTCCCCTGGTGGCGGGTGAGCACGACCCTGTCGCTGGCGGCAGGACGCTCCACCATCGGCTCCATGGCCTTGAGGAATACCGGCGGCATCGGCAGGTTTTCGTCCTGCGCCAGCAGCGGACCCGCGGGCAGGAGCGCGGCCACAGGCAGGAGCGCGGACAGGGCTAGCAGGCTGGAACGCAGGAAAACGGTCTTCTTGGCGGACATGGGGTCTGGTTCCAGATCAGGAGGAAGCCGGCAGCGCGGCGATCAGGCGTTCGATGTCGTCCATCGTGTTGAACCACGAAGGACAGATGCGGAACCGGTTGCGGCTGAGCGTGATCGCCACCCCGGCCCGGTTCAGCGGCTCGGCCAGCGCCTTGTGCGCATCCGGCAGGACGCATGTAAGCAAGGGGCTGCGACAGTCACGCGGCGTGACGACCGTGTAGCCCTTGGCGGGCAGCGCCTCGTGCAGGCGGCGCAGCAGGGGCTGGCGATGGGCCATGATATTGTCCACGCCCAGCTCCAGCAGCTTCGCCAGGGACCAGTCGAGCTGGGCCATCACCGCGTGCGAATGCGTGCCCATGGCGAACAGGCCTTCAACGTCGCTGCGCGGCGTCATGTCGGCGATGGTCTCGCCGGGCTGGTCGTAGGGATAGACGTGCGGGTTGAAGCCATCCAGCTGATAGTAGCCGAAGCGCTTGCGCTTGAGGCGCGGCAGCCGGTCCGGACGGACATAGAGAAAGCCCAGCCCGAAATCGCCCATGAGCCACTTGTAGCTGGCCGTCGCCGCGAAATCGACGCCGGTGGCCCTGACGTCGATCGGCACGGTGCCCGCCGCATGGATGATGTCGGCATAGACCAGCGCGCCGCGGGCATGGGCGATCTCGCAAATGCGCTTCAGGTCATGCTCGAAGCCGTTGTAGGTGGAGACGAGCGAGAGGCTGACCAGCTTCGTATCGGGACCGATCGCCTTCTCGTAGGCATCGGGATCGATCCGGCCGTCCGTCGGCCGGATCCAGCGCACGTCCACGCCTTGCTTGCCAAGCTGGTCGTAAAGCCAGAACGAGCCGAAGAAATGCAGCGTATCGGTCACCACGCTGCCTTTGGCGGCCGGCAGGTCGAGCGCATCGACGATCGATTGCTCTCCCGCGGTCGTGCTCTGGACGAAAGCGAGGTCTTCCGGGGCCGCGTTGATGAGGCGGGCGAAGGCGGACTTGATGCGGACTTCGGTATCGTGGCTGGACCACTCGCGCATTTCGGTGCGGGTCCGGAAATAGGCATCCACCGATGCCTTGGCCGGCAGGGGCACCGGATGCATGGTGCCGGAATCGAGGTAGACCTTGGCCATGGGCGCGAAGTCGCCCGCCCGTGAAAGCGAACCGGCCGCAGCAGGCGCGGCCGCAAGGGCTTCTCCCGCCATCGCCGGGGCCAGCGGCAGGAGCGCCGAGCCGCGCAGCAAGGTGCGGCGGGAAAGTGCGGTTTCGGCGGGCGAATCGGATCGCTGGATCATTTACGCATCCTAGGCAAAGGCTTGCGCATAAGAATTGCGCATTTCGGGCGTTGCTGCATCGGCAGTCAAGGACGCGTGCCGAAGGTGATCGCGCGCCATCCCCTTTCGCGCATAAACTTGCCTCCACAACTCGGCTAGGGTCGGCGGGAAGCTGATCCCCGTGAAAGGTCCCAGATGCCTGCCAAGCCCAACCGCCTGCCTCGCCCGGCACGGATCTTCACCGCCCTGATCGCCGCCACACTGGGGGCCAATGCCCCCGCCCTGGGGAACAGCATCCCGGCCCATGCCGAACCCGCGGGCAGCGTCTGCACCCCTGCGGAATCCGGTGCCTCGGCCCGGCTCGGCCGCATGGACTATGCCGCCTGCGCCGGGACCATGGAGATCGGCGACCGCCAGACCGGCAAGCAGGCCGACTTGTTCTACACCGCCTACTTCGCAAAGGCCGCAAGCCCCGAAACGCGGCCCATCGCCTTCGTGTGGAACGGCGGGCCCGGCGCGGATTCGCGCCTGCTGCAGTTCCATGCCCTCGGCCCGCGAACGCACAGGGGCGCCGCGCTGGCGGATAATCCCGGCAGCCCGCTGGCCGCGGCCGACCTGGTATTTCTCGATCCCGCCGGAACGGGCTTCAGCCGGGCCGCTTCCGAACGGGCGGCCAAGAGCCTCTATTCGACCACCGGAGACCTTTCCGCCACGACGGCGTTCATCCTGAACTTTCTCAAGAGCCGGGGGCGCGAGAAGGCGCCGGTCTATCTCGTCGGCGAAAGTTTCGGCACTTGGCGCGCAGCCGGCGTGGCGGAAGCCCTGATCGACGCGGGCCAGCCGGTCGCCGGGATCGCGCTCGTTTCCGGGGGGATACCAATGGGCGAGGAACGCAACCGGGCGCTGATGCGCGCGCTGACCCTGCCCAATCGCACGGCAACGGCGCTGGCCCTCGGCAAGCTCGACCCGGCGCTGGCGGCAAAGCCGGCCAAGACCCTTGCCGCTGCCGAGCAATGGGCGCGGGAGGTCTGGTATCCCGCCCTGGCCCATCCCGATGCCCCCGGAGACCGCGCCCGCGTGGTGGCCGGCCTGGCGCGCTATACCGGACTTGCACCGGCCGCGATCGACGCGAAGACGCTCTGGGTATCGCCGCGGGACTTTCGCACCAGGCTGCTGGCATCGGGGGGCAAGACGCTGGGCATCTTCGACATGCGCCGCACCGCGCCGCCGGCCGACGACAAAGCCGACGAGAAGGCCGGCGATGCCGCGATCCTGGCCTTCTACCGCCAGACACTGGGCTATCGGCAGGGCCAATACGCCGGGATCGACATTCCGGAGCTGCCGGTAGGCAACGACTGGCAATACGACCAATCGCCCATCACCAAAGAATCGCTCGCCCGCGCGATGGCCGGCGAAGGCCCGCCCAGCGCATCGCAGCCCTGGGTCCAGCGCGCTCTGGAGAAGGCGCCTGCCATGCGGGTCCTGGTGGCGACCGGCCTTTACGATTCGCTTAACGGCTGCGCCGCCAACCGGCAGGCCGCCGCCGATTTTCCCGCCGCCCTGGCGGAGCGGATCACGGCGCACTGCTATCGCGGCGGCCACATGATGTACGAGGAGCCCGCAGAGGCCGTGCAATTCGCCAGCGACTTGTCCGCCTTCTTCCGCAATTCACAACCCGCGCCAAAGTGAGGCTAGAAATTTCGCGATTCCGCTTCGGTGCGAAATTTCAATTCAAACAGCCTCACCCGCGCATCGCACAACGCAACCCCCTCGCTGCCCGCCTGCGCTAGTCTCTCGCTCAGGGATTAAAAACGCATAGAGCACATGAGGGGTAGTTCGATGATCCAGTCACGCATGGAGAGGGCCGGCCTGGCGGCGCTCATGGTTTCCACCGCCGTCGCCGCGCTGTTCGCCGCCCCGGCCTTCGCGCAGGACCTCGCGCCGGCTGCCGACGACAGCGCCTCCGCCGTGGACATCGTCGTCACCGGATCGCGCATTCGCCGCGACGCCTCGGACGAGACCGCCCCGCTCAATGTCGTGGACAGCCAGACGATCGCGGATCGCGGCTATATCAGCGCCTCGGAGGCGCTGAACCAGCTCACTTCGAACAGCCCCATGCTCAACCAGGCCGACGGCAGCGGCGAAGGCAGCGGTTCGGGCCAGCAGTTCCCCAACCTCTTCGGCCTGGGCGCCGGGCGCACGCTGACCCTGCTCAACGGCCGCCGCATGGTGACCAGCTCCTCGGGCCTGGGCGATGCCCAGGTGGACGCCAACATCATCCCGCTCGGCTTGCTGGACCGGGTGGAAGTGGTGCAGGGCGGCGGCGCGGCGGTCTATGGATCGGACGCCATCGCCGGCGTGGTCAACTACGTGCTGAAGGAAAGCTTCGAAGGCCTCGAACTCGACGGCCAGAACGGCATTTCCTCGCGCGGGGACTATCACACCTACAGCCTGCGCGGCACGGCGGGCAAGAACTTCGCGGACGGGCGCGGCAATGTCGCCATCGACCTGAACTATGCCCAGTCGCCTACGCTGATGTTCGCCGCGCGCCCGCTTTCGGCGCTGGGCCGCCTGACGGTGAGCAACCCGGACGATACCGGCCCCAGCGACGGCATTCCCTCGGTCAAGGAACTGCTCGACGCCCACTTCTGGGAATTCAACTCGAACGGCGTGCTGTTCAACACGCCCGCCCCCTTCACGCGCTTCCTGACCCAGTCGAACGGCACGCCGCTGCAGTTCGATTCCAGCGGCAACGTGGTGCCCTACGATCCCGGTACCAGCGTGGGCATTCCCTTCTCCAGCGGCGGACAGGGCTTCGCTTATCGCGACCTGGCGGGGCTGCGCACCGGCGTCCAGCGCTTCACCGGCAACCTGATCGCGCACTACGACCTGACCGACGCGATCACCCTGCGCACCGAACTGCTCTATGCCCGTACCGAAGGCACCGAGATCCCGCAGGGCCAGAGCCGCACGATCCTGAACTTCGGCACTTACGCGGGGCCGGTGGTCTTCACGATCGACAACCCCTACCTGACCGACCAGGCCAAGGCCGCGCTTTCCGCCGCCCGCCCGGCCTTCGCGGCCGGTGCGCCGCTGTTCCTGTCCAAGTATTTCCAGGACCTGACGCCGGACAATCTCCAGCGCTACAAGACCGACACCTATCGCGCCCTGCTCGGCGTGGACGGTGAATTCTCGGCCGGAAGCCGCAACTTCTACTGGTCGGTTTCCGGCAGCTATGCCCGGGTCGACGGTTCGCAGCGCCGCTGGGAAGTGGACAACGCCAAATACGCGAACGCCATCGACGCGGTGCTCTCGGGCGGCCAGATCGTCTGCGGCATCAACGCCGATGCCGATGCCACTAACGACGACGCGGCCTGCGCGCCGATCAACCCCTTCGGCAACGGTAATGTCTCCAAGGCCGCGCAGAAGTACGTAAGCGTGCGCGCCGGACTGGACTATCGCAACGAACAGACCGACATCCTCGCCACGCTCGGCGGTGACGTGGTCCGCCTGCCGGGCGGCACGGTGAAGTTCAGCCTGGCCTACGAGCACCGCGACGAGCAGGTTTCCTACAACCCGCTCGCCGCCAACCAGCAGGGCCTGTTCGGCGGCGGCACGCTGGAGATGGCGCAGTCGGCCGGGTACAATACCGACGAACTCTCCGGCGAACTGCTGATCCCGCTGATCGACAGCGCGATGAACGTGCCGATCGTGCACATGCTGGAAGCCAGCGCGGCGGGCCGCCTGGTCGACAACTCGATCGCCGGCAAGGAGCAGGTCTGGGATCTCGGCCTGCGCTGGCAGCCGGTGGACGGCGTGACCCTGCGCGTCAGCCGCAGCCGCAACTTCCGCGCGCCCACCCTGGCGATGCTGTTCGCGCCGACGACGACCTCGCTCGGTTCGGTGGGCTACGACCCCTGCGATGCAGACCGCATCAACAGCGGCGCCAACCCTTCGGTACGCTACGCCAACTGCCTGGCCGCCTTCACCGCGAACGCGAACTACGGCGTGGAGGCCGACGGCACCAATGCGGGTCTCAGCCCGGCCGAACGCCTCGCCCGGTTCCAGGACCCGGCCGAGAACTTCGAGCGCGCCACCATCACCACGGGCGGCAACCCGAACCTGCGCAACGAGATCTCGGATACCTTCACGTACGGTATCGTGCTCCAGCCCAAGTTCATTCCCGGCCTGACGATCAGTGCGGACCGCATCGAGATCGACCTCAAGGACGGTCTCTCGGCCTTCACCACCGAGGACTTCACGGCCGCCTGCTATGACAACACCAACCCCGATCCGGCGGTCTGCAACGCGTTCTCGCGCATTGCCGCCTCGGACGGCGTGAGCCCGGGCGGCACGATCCTGGCCGGCACCACCACCACCTTCAACGCCGGCGTCGTCAAGTATCGCGGCGAAGTCTACGCCATCGACTACACCTTCGAGCCCGGCCGGATCGGCGCCTTCCACGTCGGCGTCAACGCCACGCACAACACGCTGCTGACCACCTCTGTCACCGGCGAAAACTATATCCGCACCGACAACACGTACGAGAAGCCCACCTGGGAAGGCCGCTTCAACCTGGACTGGACCAGGGGTCCGGTGCGGGTGAGCTACCAGGCCTACTACCTCGACAAGACCCGTGCCGCCTATGACGCCACGATCGAAACCAACCCCAACCCGATGCTGGACAGCAACCTGACGCACTCGATCTCGGCGCAAGTCGAAGCGGGCGCGATCACCTTCCGCGCCGGCATCGACAACTTCACCGACGAAGCGCCTTCCTACCCGCAGATCGCCTATGGCGACATCCTCGGCCGCCGATTCTGGATCGGCGCCAAGCTGAAGATGTGACGGGTTCCGGCGGCGCCGGGAAACATTCCCTTCCCGGCGCCGCCGCCACCCGACGCACTCGGCATTACCCGGCAGATACGAGACAATGGCTTCCCGCCCAGACGACCAGACTTCGCAGTCCTACGCCCAATGGGTCAGGCGCTCGATCATCCGGAACAGCAATTCCCGCAGCCTCCTCGTCAGCCTGTTCGAAAGCTCGGTCCCCGAGCCGCGCGACCTGCTGCGCGACGTGCTGCTCGAAGGCTTCGAGGCGGGCATGACCTCGCGCTACGCCAGCACTTTCGTGAAGGGCAATCCCTACCTCGTGGCCGCGCTGGCGCGGGACTACGGCGTGCGCGAGGAGCAGGTGCTGACGACCACCGGCGCCACGGGGGCGCTGTCCCTGATCTACCGCGCGCTGCTTTCGCCGGGCGACCGCGTGCTGGTGGAGAACCCCAGCTTCGAACTGTTCGGCAACCTGGCGCAGGCCAGCGGCATCGCAGTGGACACCTTCGAGCGCCCGGCACCGCGCTTCGCCATCGATCCGGGCGCGGTCGAGGCCGGCCTGCGACCGGAGACGCGGATGATCGTGATCTCCAACCTGCACAACCCTTCGGGCATGGCGGTGGACGATGCCACGATCGCCGCGCTGGGAGAGATCGCCGAGCGGCACGACCTCCTCGTCGTGGTGGATGAAGTCTACGCGCCTTACGCCGGAACGCGGATCCGCCCGGCCGCCTCGCTCGATGCCTCGCCGCGGCTGGTCTCGGTCAACAGCCTGACGAAGATCTTCGGTCTCAGCACCTTGCGCTGCGGCTGGATCGTCGGAGACGAGAGCGTGGTCAATCCCGTGCGCGAACTGGCGCAGGAAGTGGACTTCGCGATCTCGAACCTCGCCCACGCAGTATCGGCGCTCATCGTCGAGCATCCCGCGCGCTTTCTGGACAATACGTTCTCCGTGCTGGCCAAGGCGCGGCCGATCATCGAATCCTACCATGCCTACTGGCTGGCCGAGGGCCTGGCCGAGGGCGAACTGCCGGAAAGCGGCTGCATCGCCTTCCCCCGGCTTGTCGGGATCGGGGATACCGAGCGCTTCTCCGGCTGGCTTTCCGATCGCTGCGGCGTACTGGTGGCGCCGGGGGAATATTTCGGCGCGCCCGGACATGTCCGCCTCGGCTTCGCCATGGAGCCGTCGCGCCTCGATTACGGGCTTCAGGCCCTGACCGACGGCCTCATCACCTATCGGGAACATAACAAGCAGCTGGAAACGCCATGAAGTTCACGCCGCCGCAGCCCTTCGGTCGCAAAAAGAAGTCTCCGCTGCGCCTTTCGGTGCTGACGGGGATCGCACTGTCAGCGGCGTCTGCCGGACCCCTTCCGACGCTCGCGGCAGCGCCGCCGGCCGAACGGGTCCTCATCGATGCGCGGGTATCGCAACCCGATCCCGCGCATCCTGTCCGCGCCGAGCTGGGACTTGTCCCTGTTTCAGCCGGCGCGGACAGTTCCCCGGCCACGGCCGGCTACCTCTCCTATTCGCGCAAGGTCGCCCGTTCGGCCGAGAGGCCGGTGATCTTCGCCTTCAACGGCGGCCCCGGCGCCTCTGCCGCCTATCTGCACATGGGGCTGCTCGGTCCCGTGCTCGCCCATGTCCCGCAGGACCCGGCGAGCCGCGATGCCCGCCCCGGCGGCAGCGGCCCCGGCCCCGCAAAGCTCTACGACCTCGCCGACGTAGTGTTCATCGATCCGCCCGGAACCGGCTTTTCCAGCCGCCCGGAAGGGGCAGCCGCGGCGCCCTACAACACCGTGGAGGGCGATGCCAACGCCGCCACCGACCTCGTGCGGCAATGGCTGCGCGGCCATGACCGCCTGGGCGCACCCGTCTATATCCTGGGCGAGAGCTACGGCACGATCCGCGCCGTAGCTATGCTCGATGCGCTGGACCGGCAGGGCCTTGGGAAGAACGTGCGCGGGGTGGTCCTGCTGGGCCAGGCGCTCAACATGATCGAGACTTCGCAGCGGCCCGACAACGTGGTGACGTATGCAGTGTCGCTGCCGACGCTGGCCGCCATCGCCTGCTATCACGGCATGGTGAAGGCCCCCTGCACGCCCGAAAGCGTGACGGCGCAGGCCGCCCGCTTCGCCCGCGAGGAATACCTGCCCGCGCTCTACCTTGGCCGCGACCTGCCGCAGGCCGAGCGTGAACGCCTGGCCGCGCGGCTGGCCGAACTCACCGGCATTCCCGCCGGGTTCTACCTCGCCAACGACTTGCGCATCTCCAAGGAGCGCTTCCGCGTCGAACTCCTGCGCGCGCAAGGCAAGGTCATGGGCCGCTACGACGCGCGCTACCTGGCCGACCGGCCCGACAACGTCACGACGATGATGCCCGGCGATCCGTCCTCGTCGATCTCCGAGGCTTTCGGCCAGGCGATGAAGGACTATCTGGCCGGCACGCTCAAGGCGCCGGGCGCCGATGCCTACAAGGTGATCGCGCGCTTCGAGGGAAGCTGGAGCTACGGCGCCGAGGATTCGCCTTTCGCGGACTGGCCGTTCATGGCCACCGTGGAGCGCCACGCCGCCAGCAACGCCTGCCTGCGCCTGTTCGTCGGCACCGGGATCTACGACACCACCACCACCATCGGCGCGGCCGACTACCTCTTCGCGCAGTCCAGCCTGCCCCGCGAGCGTTATCGCAACGCCCGCTACGTCGGTGGCCACGTCTTCTACTCCGATGACGGCAGCCGTGCGCGGTTCCAGTCCGACCTTGCCGAATTCATCGCGGCCGACGGCTGCCGGGGGGCGCGCAAGTGAGCGACGCGGAACAGGCCCTGCGCAAGGGCATCGGTCTCTGGGGCGTCGTCTCGCTCGGCCTGGGGACGGCGGTGGGCGTGTCGATCTTCTCCGCCGTATCCCCCGCCACCGGGCTGGCCGGGCCGGGCATGCTGCTCTCGGTCGTGATCGCGGCGCTGCCGATGTACCTGATCGCCATCAGCTATGCCTATCTCGGATCGGCCGATCCGGTATCGGGCGCCAGCTTCGTATGGCCTTCCCGCTATCTTCATCCCACCCTGGGCTTCTTCATCGCCTGGATGCGCATCATCGCCAACATGGGCGCCATGGTCGTGCTGGCGCTGGTGCTGGTGCGCTATGTCTCGATGCTGGTGCCGCTGCCGGTCAAGCCGACGATGTTCGCGGTGCTGGTATTGGCGCTGCTGGCGAACCTCGTGGGCGTCCATGTCGCCGCCCGCGCGCAGACGGCCATGGTGGCGGCACTGATCGTGCTGTTCGGCCTGTTCGTGGCCTGGGGCGGCTTCACCGCGTCGGAACCGGCGCGGCTGGAACCGTTCCTGCCAAAGGGCTTCCACGGCGCGCTCGCCGCCGCGCCGCTGCTGATGGGCCTGTTCTTCGGTATCGAAGCCGCGACCGAAGCCGGCGGCGAAGTGGCGAACAGCCGGCGCAACATCCCGGCCGGCATCGCGCTCGCCATCGGCTCGGCCACGGTGCTCTACGTGGCCGTCGCCTTCGTGGCGCTCACCGTCCTCGGGCCGGAAGCCCTGGCCGGCAGCGAGGCGCCGATCCTCGACACGGCCAAACGCTTCATGGGGCCCCTGGCCGTGCCTGTCATCATGCTGGCCGCCGTCGCCGCGATCGGCACCAGCCTCAACGCGATCTTCACGATGTTCAGCCGCAGCCTCTTCGCCATGGCCGAGGCGGGCGTGCTGCCGCGGATCATCGCCCGCGTGCATCCCCGCTCGCACGTTCCGCACATGGCCCTGTTCGCCGTCTTCGGCATCGGCTGCGTGGGGCTGCTGATGCCGATGGAGCTGACGTTCCTGTTCCTGGCCGTGAACATCCCGAACCTGGTGAAATACGGCAGCATCTGCCTTTCCGCCGCCCGCGTCGCCCATGGCCACCCGCAGCTTCACGAAGGCGCGGGCTTCAGGCCGGCGCGCCGGACCATGGTGGTCCTGGGCCTGGCCGGCGCGGTCTGCGCGCTCGGCCTGATCGCCGTGGGCCTTGAGGCGGACTGGCGGCCCTACGTGCTGCTGCTGGTCTGGGGCGGCATCGGCGCGATCTGGTATTTCGCCCGCCGGGGACGTTGAGGAAGGCGCGGGCAGGCGGCCGATCGCCCCCTGCCCGGCGCCCTCTACCGGCTCAGAACGCGAGGTCCTCGTGGGCTTCGGCGCCCGATCCATTGGTCAGCGCCACCGGCTTCGCCTCGGCCACGGGCGCTACGATCCGGGGCGCCTCGGCAAAGGGCTTCACCCCCACCTCGCGCCAGATTTCCGAGGGGAAGTAGACCGTCCCGCCCTTCACCACCATCGCCATGCGGTGGATCGCCGACAGGTCTTCCAGCGGATTGCCGTCCAGCAGCACGAAGTCGGCATACTTGCCCTTCTCGACCGAGCCGTAGGACTGGTCGCGGTGCATGTAGCGCTCGGGGCCAAGCGTGCCGATCTTCAGCACTTCGGCTGCGGGCAGCCCGGCCTCGGCATAGATCTGCAATTCGCGGTGGACCGACAGGCCGGTGCCGTCGTCGGTTCCGGGCAGGAGCGTGATGCCGCGCTTGTACATGTCCAGCAGCAGCGCCTTGATCGTCACGAAGGCGCCGTCGTAACCGGCGGCATCCTCGGGCGTGTTGATCGGGGCGATGCCCTGGCGGCGATTGCGCTGCACGCCCACCGGCAAGTGATCGAAATACCCCGCCACCGCCGGGCTGATCCTGCCATCGCGGCTCATCATCAGCAGTTCCAGCGTCACCGCCGTGGGATCGAGCGCGATGTGCTTCGCCTGCATCGTATCGAGCGTGGCGGCGACGCGCGGAGAGGCAAGGTCCAGCCCCGCCGTCCGGCGCATGGCCGTGAGGCGCAGCGGCGTGCGGGTGTCTTCCTTGGGATCGAGCACCCAGCCCAGCATGAGCTGGTTGATATGGGTCACTTCGTCATAGCCCGCCGCGATCATGGCATCGGCATTGGTGAAGGCCGGGATGTGCCCGGTCACGCCCATGCCCAGGCGCTTCGCTTCCCGGACCACGCCGGGCACCCATTCGGGATTGAAGCTGTTGTAGATCTTCACCTGCCAATAGCCGCGCGCGCCGTACCAGCGCACCGCGTCCAGCGCCTCCGCCTCGCTGCCCGCGATGAAGCCGTTGCGCGAGCTGTAGGGGCTGCGTCCTTCCAAGAAGCCGTTGCGCACGATGCGCGGCCCGGCCACTTCGCCCGCATCGATGCGGTGCGTCAGGTCGATCAGGAAGGCGTTCTCGTTGCCCATGTCGCGCACGCTGGTCACGCCCGAGGCGATGTAGAGCAGGGCGGACTGCAGCGAGACGTGGGCATGCATGTCGTGCAGGCCGGGAATGACCACGCGGCCGGCACCCTCGACGGTCGCCTCGCCGGGTGAGGCAGGGCTGTCCAGCGGCTCCACCGAGGCGATGCGATCCCCGAAGACCACCACCGAGACCGGATCGCCGATCTTGCCGCTCGCCGGGTCGAAGACGCGCACGTCGCGGATGCGGATCGGTGCGGTAAACGTGTGCGCGACCTTCTTCTGGATCGCGGCGAAGCGCTCGGCCGAACGCACGGCGGCGATCTTCGCCAATTCCCCGGCGAACGAGGAAAGGTCCTCGCGCACCGTGGCATTCGTGGGCGAATAGGCCGCGACGAGCGCGCCCTTGTCGTCGAGCAGGATCGCGCTGGGTGTCAGGCCGATGCCCTTGACCAGGAACGCGCGATAGGCCGTGCCGCCCAGCGTGACCGGCGCTTCTTCCTCCAGCGAGAGCGTTCCCCCCGGTGCCGCCGCGAGCACATGGTCGGCATCGGCCAGCAACGCGCGGGCATAGAGGCCGAGCGAGAACGGGCTGCCCTCCTGCGCGACGTAGAGCGTGGGCACCCTGGCCGCCATCGCGCCCTTGCCGGTGGTGTCGACCCAGGACAGCCGCTTGCCTTTGGCCGTGAACTGCTCGTCCACCTTGTTGCCGAACGTCGACGTGCCCTGCAGGGTCCAGCTCGTGGGCAGCCCCTGGGCGCCCAGCACGATCGTCTCGTGCATCGTCGGGCCGCGGCCGTTGCTCTTGACGTCGTGGTCGATCGAGACGGTATCGCCCTCGATATCGGCCAGGACATGGCCGACGTTCTCGCCATTGTCGATCACCGCGAAGCGCTGGGTCTCTGCATGGAGCGCGGCGGCCGAAAGCGCCAGGGCGGAACAGGCTAGCCAGCGCAGGCCGGCGGTCGGTCTCATCGTCATCGGTTCTGGGTTCCGTGGATCTTGTGGCTGTGTGCTTCGTAGAGATGGGCGGCTGATGCCAGGTCCTGCACCGCATGGCCGAGCGACTTGTAGACGGTGATGTCCTCGGCGTTGCGGCGCCCGGCCACCTGGCCCAGCAAGACTTCGCCGATCTCTGCGACAATATGCGCGTCGTCCACCAAGCCGGCTTCTATCGCCACCAGGAACTCGGCGGCGGCATCGCGGGCGGAGGCCTTGCTGTCGGCAATGAAGCGAGAGGCGACGACCAGCGCATTGTCCACTTCCACCGGCCCCGGTCCGCTGGAGCCGACGACGTTGACGTGCGTGCCCGGTCGCAGCCAGGCGCCCAGCAGGATCGGCTGGCGCGCACCGGTGAGCGTGCAGATGACGTCCGCCTCGCCCGCCGCCGCTTGCGCGTCCAGCGCCACTTCCACCGGCAGGCGGTCCTTCCAGGCGTCGACCACGTCCTGCGCCCTGGCCGGATCGCGTCCCCAGATCAGGATGCGCGAAAAGCGGTGGACCAACGGCAGGGCTTCGAGGTGCGAATGGACCTGCCCGCCCGTGCCCATCAG
Organism: Novosphingobium sp. YAF33; assembly: GCF_052113265.1. Classification (NCBI taxonomy): domain Bacteria; kingdom Pseudomonadati; phylum Pseudomonadota; class Alphaproteobacteria; order Sphingomonadales; family Sphingomonadaceae; genus Novosphingobium; species Novosphingobium sp. YAF33. Next base: position 3,265 of record NZ_JBFRCW010000014.1, on the reverse strand, counting down.
CAACAGCACTTCGGCATCGTCCCGCGCCAGCGCCGCCGTGGCGACGGCGGTGGCGGCGGCCGTGCGGATATGCGTGATCTCCTCGGCATCGGCCACGCAGACGGGGCGGCCTTCCACGGGTTCGAACAGCGTCACCACCCCGCGATGGCGGCGCACGCCGGGATTGTCGGGCTCCGCGAAGACGCTGATGAGCTTGGCGCCGAACATCCCCTGTTCGGACAGCGCCCCCGGCATCAGCCCGAAAGTCCGCCCTTCTCCCATGTGGATCATGGTGCGCAGCAACTGGCGGGTTTCTCCCAGCGACAGCGCCTTCATCGCCTCTCGAACAACCGCGATGCAAGAGGGATAGTCGAGCAGCGCGCGCACGTCCTCCGCATCGAAGATCGCCAGTTCGCCTCGTTTCATAGAATGACCCGTCCCTGTTGCCGATTATCGGTTTGCGTCGAGCATCAGTGATAGCGCCGTGCCTGGAAATATCTCCGCCTTTATTGCGCTCGATCCGGTTTGCGTGGCATGTTCAAACCAACAAACCATAACAGGGAGCATAATCTTGCCCGCCGAACTTGACCGGCTCGACATGAAGATCCTCGATCGCCTCCAGATCGACGCCTCGGAATCCTCCAGCGAAATCGCCGACCGCGTGGGGCTGTCGCAATCGCCCTGCTGGCGCCGGATGCAGCGACTGAAGGAAGAAGGCTACGTGCGCCATACCGTGGCCGTTCTCGACCGCGAGAAGTTCGGCGAGAGCATGTTCATCTTCGCCCAGCTCAAGATGTCCCGCCTGTCCGACGAGGACCGCGACCGCTTCGTCCACGCGGTGGAAGCCACCCCGGAAATCCTGGAAGCCTACACGCTGTTCGGGGAGATGGACGTGATGCTCAAGGTCCTTGCGCCGAACATCGCCTGGTACCAGAACTTCACGTTCCGCACGCTGCTGCGCCTGCCCGGCGTGGAAGATGTGCGTTCCACCGCCACCCTGTCCGAACTTAAGTGCACGCACCGGCTGCCGCTGCCCTCGCTGCCGGGCTGACCGCAAGGCGGAGCCCGCCGCCGATCGCAGCGACGAGCATATTTCATGCGCGCCGGCGGGCCGGCGCCATGCTCTTTGCACATTATCCTTCGGAACGGACTGTTAGCCTCGTGCCATGACCTTGCATCGCATCGCCTTCATCGCCGCGCTTCCCGCCGTCCTCATCGCATCGGCGCCTTTCGCGGCGGCGCGGGCAGACGATGCGCCCGATCTCTCGATTACCCTCGCGCCCGTCGCCGATCCCCGGGGCGCGCTTACCCGCATGGATGTCGCGATCCGTTTCGAAGCCCCGCCGCAAGGCGATGCCCTGGCCGCGATCGCCCTCACCGCGAACACCGTCGAGACGTCTGCCGGCCACATGGAAGCGCTGGCCTTTTCAGATGCGAAGGGCGCCCTGCCCGTGGAAGCGCGGGACGCGGCCAGGGACGGCGACAACCGGGACCGGACGTGGAAACCGCTGCGCCCGGTCGAGGGTGCCGTCACCGTCTCCTACCGGCTGGCGATCGATCCCGCGCAGCCGGAACAGGCCAAGCCGCAGTACGAACTGCGCGCCAGCGACGGCGGCCTGTCCGGCGCGGGCAACGCCTTCCTCGTCCTCCCTGCCGACACCCTGCCGCGCGACCTCGTCGTGCACTGGGACCTCGCGCGCGCCGGCAAGGACGCGCGCGGCGTTTCCAGCATCGGCGTGGGCGACAGCCGCAGCAGCCATCCCCTGCGGTCGGACCAGATCGCCGGCGGCTACTACATGGCCGGGCAGGTCGGCACATATGCCAAGGGCACGTTCTTCGGCACCTGGCAGGGCCGTTTCGGCTTCAACGGACCGGACCTGATGGACTGGGCCGCCCGGCTCCAGGCCTTCTACGGCACGTTCTTCGACCAGCGCCCGGCCAGCTTCGGCGTCTTCGCGCGGACCAACCACGTCAATCCCGGCAGCGGCATCGGCCTGACCGACAGCTTCGCCTTCACGTTCAGCGAAAAGACCCCGATCGACGATCTCGAAAGCCTGCTGGCGCACGAGATGGTCCACGCCTGGATCAATTCGCTCGGCGATTCCATGGATGCGCCCGGCGGGCTGGGGCTTTCCTGGTTCGGCGAAGGGCTGGCCGTCCACTACCAGCGCATCCTGCCCTTCCGCGCGGGGCTGATCTCTTCGCAAGCCTTCCTCGACGATCTCAACTCCACGGCGGGCCGCTATTACACCAATGCCCTGATCGCCACGCCGAACGCGCAGATCGCCGAAGGCTTCTGGAAGGATACGCGCATCCGCGTGCTGCCTTACGATCGCGGCTCGCTCTATTTCGCCTCGGTGGACGCGCAGATCCGCGCCGCCTCGCAGGGCAAGCGCTCGCTGGACGATCTCGTCCGCCACATGCTGGCAGAGCGGCGCGCAGGCCGGCCGATGGACCTGGCGCTCTGGAAGAGACTGCTCGGCCAGGAACTCGGCGCGCGGGGGCTGGCCGATTTCGACGCCATGCTGGCAGGCGGCACGGTTTTGCCGCCTTCCGATGCCTTCGGTCCCTGCTTCGAACGCGTGACGCGCCCGATGAAGCGCTTCGATCTCGGCTTCGATCCGCTGATCCTCGTCGCCAAGGACCGGATCGTAGCGGGGCTCAAGCCAGGTTCCAACGCCGAAGCGGCGGGATTGCGCAATGGCGACCGCATTCTCAACCGCTTCCCGCAGGATGCTCTCCAGGGCGACCAGAAAGCCGAAGTCACGCTGGAGGTCGAGCGCGGCGGGCAGCAGCTGCGCATCGCCTACCTGCCGCGCGGCGTAACGGTGCCCGGCACCTACCAGTGGCAGGCCCGGGCAGGCACCGACTGCGCCGCCCGGTAGCCCCGGCGGCGTTCACCCGGCGAGCAGTTCCTTGAGCGGCTTTTCCTTGTCGGCCAGCGCCGCGAGATCGGGTTTGGCGCCCGCTTCCACCAGCTTGCGGCCCTGGACGTAGTCCTTCACCGCGTTCACGCAGTCGAGCGCCAGGACCTTGCCTTCCTTGAGGTAGATCACCGAGAAGCTGCGGTCCTCGGGATTGCCGCGGATCACGGTCTGGTCGAAGCCCAGGTTGATGCCTGCCGTCTGCAGCCGCAGGTCGTACTGGTTGGACCAGAACCACGGGAACGCCTTGTAGGGCTTGGCATCGCCGCAGATCGCCTTGGCCACGCACGTCGCCATGTCGTTGGCGTTCTGCACCGATTCCACGCGCATCACCGTGCCGCCCGCGAAGTCGCAGGCGAAAG
>NZ_JBFRCW010000013.1:0-126505 GCF_052113265.1 Novosphingobium sp. YAF33 | reverse complement strand
GAGTTCCACGCTAAAAATCCCCAGTCCTCCCTGCCAAGCAGAAAGGCTTCAAGGTGGACGACTTTTACGCCGCCCGCAGCGGACCTATCCCGCCGCTACCGTGGCCGACTATTCCACCGCCGTTCTCAAAGGGGCCGGCATCGTCGTGGCAGCGGGCGGCGGCGCGGCGGCGCTGAAGGGCAAGCGGGTCGGCATGATCGGCGGCGGCATGTTCGCCGACTATCGCCGCATCAAGGCCAGCGACGTGATCCCCCTGCCCGATGGCGCGACTTCGGCCCAGGGCGCCTCGATGTTCGTCAACCCGCTGACGGCCCTGGGCTTCGTCGAAACGGCCCGGCGCGAAGGGCACAAGGCCATCATTCATACCGCAGCGGCCTCTAACCTGGGGCAGATGCTGCAGAAGATCTGCCTCCACGACGGCATCCCCCTGGTCAACATCGTCCGCTCCGAGCAGCAGGCCGACATTCTGCGCAAGATCGGCGCCGAGCACATCGTCAACAGCCAGGACGAGGACTTCGGCGCCCGGCTGGCCGAGGCCGTGGAGCAGACCGGCGCCACCGTCGCTTTCGATGCCATCGGCGGCGGCACGCTTCCCGGCACGATCCTCCAGGCCATGGAACGGGCTTCGTTGAAGCGGATGAAGGAATATAGCCGTTACGGCTCCATGGAGTTCAAGCAGCTCTATATCTACGGCGCCCTGGACCCCTCCCCCACGGTGCTGAACCGCCTTGCCTTCGGGTTCCAGTGGGGCGTCTCGGGCTGGCTGCTCTTTCCCTTCCTCCAGAAAGCCGGTCCCGAAGTGGCGATGAAGCTGCGCAGCCGCGTGGTGGCGGAACTCGATACGACGTTCGCCAGCCATTATTCCCGCGTCATCGGCCTGGCCCAGGCGCTCGATCCCGACGTGCTGCGCGTCTACGAGCGCAAGGCGACAGGCGAGAAGTTCCTGATCGATCCGAGCCTGGGCTGAAGCCTGTCGGCATGGCGGTCAGCGGGCGCCGAACAGCGGCAAGGCCGCTTCCTCTTCCTCGGGCTTGTCGAAGTTCGACACGGTAACGCCCACGAGGCGTATGCCCTTGTCGGTCGGGAGGACGGAGCGGATCAGCGCGAGGCTCGCCTCGCGCAAGTCCTCGTGACGGCGGACGACGCCGGGCTGGGTGCGGCTGCGGGTGATGAGCTGGAAATCGCCGTACTTGACCTTGACCGTCACCGTGCGTCCGAAGGCCTGCGCCCGCTCGCACCAGGCCCAGACATCGTCAGCCTGACCGAGCACACCGGCCTCGATCTCGGCGTCGAGCGTGAGATCCCGGTCGAACGTGGTTTCCGAGCCGGAGGACTTGCGCTCACGATCCGGATTGACCGGCCGCTCGTCTATGCCGCGCGCGATGCGGAAGTACCATTCGGCCGAGCTTCCGAAATGCCGCTGCAGGAATTCCAGCGACTTGCCGCGCAAGTCTGCGCCCGTTTCGATGCCCAGGCGCTCCATCTTGGCCGCCGTGACCGGCCCCACGCCGTGGAAGCGCTTCACCGGCAGCGTCTCCACCCAGTCCGCCCCCATGTCGGGCGTCACGGCGAACTGCCCGTTCGGCTTGCGCTGGTCCGACGCCAGCTTGGCGAGAAACTTGTTGTAGGAAATGCCCGCCGAAGCGGTCAGCCCGGTTTCCTCCAGGATGCGCGCGCGGATCTCCTTTGCGGTCTTCCACGCGGTGGGAAGGCCGCGGCGATTGGCGGTGACGTCGAGATAAGCCTCATCGAGCGAGAGCGGCTGGACGAGATCGGTATAGTCCGAAAAGATCGCGTGGATCTGCCGCGATACGGCCTTGTAGACGTCGAAACGCGGCGGCACGAACAGCAAGCCCGGGCAGCGGCGCAGCGCCGTGACCGATGGCAGTGCAGAGCGCACGCCGAACTTGCGCGCCTCATAACTGGCCGCCGCCACCACGCCCCGCGCAGCAGCATGGCCGACCGCCACGGGCTTTCCCCGCAGTGCAGGATCGTCCCGCTGCTCGACCGACGCAAAGAATGCGTCCATGTCGACGTGAATGATCTTCCTGTCCGCAGCATCCGGCATATCGAGGGCCTAGCACTGCGCGAACAAAATGTGAACACATGACGTGCGTGGACTGTTCGATCCGTCGGATTTCCGGCACGGCTGCCTTTTCGGCGGCAAGCGAAAGGCGCAGGCAATACCTATCTCACCGACTATCTCGGGAACATCGATGCCCCGTTGGAGCCGACCATGACGATCCTTGACGCGCGCGCCATTACACGCACGATCGACTGCCCGTTCGATGCGGCCTATGCCTTCGCATCCCGGCCTGAAAACTTTCCGGAATGGGCCTCCGGCATGTCATCCTCGCTGCACCGGGACGGCGCGCGCTGGCTGGCCGAAACGCCCGCGGGCACGGCCACCGTGCGGTTCAGCCCGCCCAATGCTTTCGGCGTGCTCGATCACTGGGTATCCCTGCCCGGCAAGCCGGAAATCTACATACCCCTGCGCCTCGTCGCCAATGGCGAGGGGACCGAAGTTGTCTTCCTCCTGTTTCGTCAACCCGGCATGTCCGACGAGGACTTCTTTGCGGATGCCGCCACGGTGACGAAGGATCTAAAGGCGCTCAAACGCCTGCTGGAGGGGGAAAGCGCCGAATGACGAGATCGACCGGAACGGTGATAAGGTAACGCATCCGGCCAGGCAGGGGACGACAGGATGACATCGAAAGATCAAGCGGTGAGCGAGAACCAGGCACTGCCCGTCATCGTCACCGAGCGGCTGACCTTGCGCGGGCGGACGCCTGACGATGCCGAAGCCCTGTTCCCGGCGATGTCCGATCCGGGGATCATGACATGGTGGTCCCGAGCGCCTTTTGCCGACCCGCGCGAACTGCGCGAGGATTTCGGGTTGGAGAAAGCCGGATCGTGGCGAACCTGGGCGATCCTGGAGACTGGAAGCCGCCATGCCATCGGCTTCGTCTCGGCCGGGAGCAAGCGGCAAGGTGTCAGCGAGGTCGGCTATCTCCTCTCGCGGGAGGCGCAGGGCCGCGGGATCGGCCGCGAGGCCGTGGCCGCCGTGATCGGACAGCTTTTCGCGGAGGGCCAGCGGCGCGTCTTCGCCGATACCGACCCCGACAATCGCGGTTCGATTGCCCTGCTGGAAAGCCTGGGCTTCCGGCTGGAAGGCCATCTGCGCGGCGAATGGCACACTCACATCGGCATTCGCGATTCGCTGATCTTTGGCCTGCTCGCCTCGGAATGGGGCGCTGAACGGAGCGGATAGCCCGGCCCTATCCGTTCAGCAGCTGATCGCCGATCGATGCGTCGAAATGGGCGGTCATGGCCGCAGCCGCCGCGTCCGGATCACGGTCGGCAATGGTCTGGGCGATGCGGCGGTGGAGACTGAGGATCGCCGCCTTCTCTTCCTCGGTCCGCCGGGTATCCCAGGCGCGCGGCACGGCGAACTCCATCTGCGGCTCGAAAGAGCGAACGATCTGGCTGAACAGGAAATTGCCCGAGGCGGCCGCGATCACCTGGTGGAAGGCAGTATCGAAGGCCGTGATCTGTGCCATGTTGCCATCGGCGCGGGCCATGGATTCCGAGAGAGCGAGGATCTGCTCGGCCTGAAGGTCGCTGCGCTTCTCGGCCGCCAGCGCGGCGATGCGGACTTCGACGGTGCGGCGCACGTCCCATACTTCGGCCACGCTGATCTGCGATGTGGCCACGGCATGGTCCAGCGAGGTGCCGATCACCGAGCCGTCGATCGCACCGACGCGGGGACGTCGGCCATTGCCCACGTCGATCAGGCGCAGGGCAGCCAATGCGCCGAAAGCCTCGCGCATGACGGCGCGACTGACACCGAGATCGGCAGCGAACTGCCCCTCACCCGGCAGCGTATCGCCCACCTTGAGGTCGTTCGAACGAATATGGCCGCGCACGGCTTGAACCGCCTGCTCCACCAGCGAGCCGCCGCCCTCCGCCATTCGCCCTTCCAGCGTCCGTGTCGTCACGCGGCCAGTCTCCCTGCGCGGTAGTAAGTGGGCGCCTGCCCGAACTTGCGGGCGAAGGCGCGGGTGAAACTGGCATTGTTGAGATAGCCGCAGCGATAGCCGATCGAAGAGACCGGCAGATCGGTGGAAAGCAGCATCTGCCCCGCCCGGCGCAGCCGTTGATCGGCAAGGGCGTCGGCCACGCTGCAATCGAACATCTCCCGGAATCCGCGGGTGAGCTTGGCGCGGTTGAGACCGGCTGCCCGGGCGATCATGTCGAGCGTCAACTTTTCCGCCCAGCGTTCCTCGATGATGCGGCGCGCGGCCAGAAGCCGGCGGGTATCGGCGCTGGAAATCACGCGGTCCTGGCTGACGGGCACGAGATCGCCCTGCCCCTGAGCGCGCAGGATATCGCAAAGCAGTTCGATGCTCTTGGCTAGACGATAAGGCGTGCGCGCCATTTCCGGCAGGTCGCAATCGCGAATGGCCAGGGCTATCACCCGCAAGTCTGCGGGAAGGTGATGGAGCGCACCGTCGGCGGGCAGCGAGGCCGCGCCCAGGATCCGCTCGCAAGCGGCGCGGGCTACCAGCAGGATCACGCGCTCCTGCCGCTCGGCGTCCAGAGACGGGCAATCGGGGGCGGCCAGGTAGCGCAAGGTCGCTGCTATGCCCGCAGAGCCAAACGTCACCACGAAAGCGACCGGCGCGGCTGGGGGCGATAGCGCATCGAGCGGCGGCACGGGCCCTGTCCCAACCAGACTGACCATTTCCGGCGACACTTCGATCGCAGCCATTGGGGATTCGTTTTCCATCGCCCCTCCTCTCCTTCTGGCAGGATAACCTATCTGACAGCTTCTGCAAGAGCTATCAGATAGGTTCCAAGGTCGCGGAAAGCGGCGCCCGGCGCATGGCCTGGAGGAACGCCAGGACCGAGACGGCGCCTACGATAGCGCCGACGATCGCCAGCCCCTGCCCCAGATGCGCCTCGCCGCCGAGCAGGCCGCTGACCCAGGCCACCAGCGAAGGTGCCACACCGAAGCCGACCAGCCCGGCCAGGGCGATGAAGGCGCCGATGCACAATCCGCGCAGTTCGTTGGGGATCAGCACCGTGAGGGCCACCGAAGTTATCAGCCCGGTGATCGTACCGCAGAACATCAGCAGGCCTACCGCAGCGGCGAACAGCGGCACGCTCGGGGCAATGGGAAACAGTGCCGCCGGTACGCCTGCCGCGGCCGCCAGAACCGCGCCGATCAGCAAACCGCCGCGGCGCCCGGTCTTCTGGCCAAGATCCGCTGCAAGCCCGCCGAGGATCGATCCCACCAGCCCGGCCGAAAAGATCAGCGCGCCCATCCATCCGGCGAAGGCCTCAGGCGCCAGGCCATAGCTGCGCGACAGGACCGGCGAGGCCCAGATGCTGGCGGCTGCGTCGGCCATGACCACGCTCACTTGCCCGATGAACAGCGGGATCAGGAACGCCCGCCTGGCCCAGAGTTCGTGGACGACGACCGCGAACGGCGCATGGATGCTCGCCTCCACTTCGTGGCGCTCGGGTTCCCGCAAGGCGAGCAGCGGCAGGATCAGGCACACGCTGATCGCGGCCAGCAGGACATGGGTTCCGCGCCATGGGGAAAGGCCGTGCATGAAGGGAAGCGGCGCGTGGATCATGGCGCCCAGCAGCCATCCCGCCAGCGCGAAAGCGCCTGCCTGGCCCAGGCACTTGCCCAGGGTCACGACCAGCATCGCCCGCCCCCGCTGCTCGGGCGCGCAGAGGTCGGCGGTCAGCGAGAGCGCAGCCGTCAGCGCGCCAGTCGTGCCGATGCCCGCCATCATCCGCGCCAGGAACAGCACCGGCAGGTTCTGCGCGAAAGCGGTCAAGAGCGTGCCCGCGGTCCAGACCAGCCCCAGCAGAAGCAGCAGCCGAACCCGGTTGCGGCGGYCGACGAGGATGCCGATCGGGATCGAGAAGACCACCAGCGGCACCGCTGCCGAAACGCCCTGGACAAGGCCCAAGGCATAGTCGCTCAGCCCCATTTCCGCCTTGGCGCCTTCCTGCACCATGCTGAAAGAACCCATCATCGTGAAGCCGCCGGCCATGGCGAGCGCCAGGATGAGCAGCGGCATCAGCCGGTGGCGGAAGGAGGGCACCGAACGCGGCGCTTCGAGAGTGAGGCTGGTCATGTCTTGCGATCCCGAAAGGTCACCCGGCCGCCTGGGGGGTACCAAAGGCGACCGGGCGGTTCCGCCCCACCCGGCGGAACGTGGCTCAGGCGTTTTCACTCGGAAAACGCGAAAATCTTGCCCGGATTGAACAGGTCCTGCGGATCGAGCGCCCGCTTGATGAGACGCATCATCTCCACCGCCTCGCCCAGTTCGGCGACGAGCCAGTCCTGCTTGCCAAGGCCGATGCCGTGCTCCCCGGTGCAGGTGCCGTCCATCGCCAGCGCGCGCTCCACCAGGCGGGCGTTGATGGCCTCCACTTCCTCCATCTCCGCGGGAGCATCGGGGTCCATCGAGAAGACGACGTGGAAGTTGCCGTCCCCGACATGCCCCAGGATCGTACCCGGAACGCTGGATCCTTCCAGGTCGCGCTTGGTCTCGGTTATGCATTCGGCAAGGCGGCTGATCGGCACGCAGACGTCGGTGGCCCAGCCCACCGCCCCTGGGCGCAAGTTGACGGCCGCGTAATAGGCCTCGTGCCTTGCCTTCCAGAGCTTCGAGCGCTCTTCCGGCAGATTGGACCAGCGGAAGGCGCTGCCACCGTTCATGTCGGCGATTTCGCGCACGGTTTCCACCTGCTCCTCGACATAGCGGCTTGAGCCGTGGAATTCGAAGAACAGCGTGGTCAGTTCCGGGTAGTCGAGCTTCGACCAGCGGTTGACCGCCTTCATCTGCAAATCGTCCAGGATCTCGACACGCGCCAGCGGCACGCCGAGCTGGATCGACTGCACCACGGTATCCACCGCGCCTTCCAGCGTCTCGAAACTGCATACGGCCGAGGAAATCGCTTCGGGAATGGCGTGAAGGCGCAAGGTCACTTCGGTGATGATGCCCAAGGTGCCTTCGCTGCCGATCATCAAGCGAGTGAGATCGTAGCCCGCCGCCGACTTGCGCGCCCGGCGTGAGGTGCGGATGTCGCGGCCGTCCGGCGTAACGACCCGCAGCGACAGGATCGCCTCACGCATGGTGCCATATCGCACGGCGTTGGTGCCCGATGCCCGCGTCGCCGCCATGCCGCCGATAGTGGCATTGGCGCCCGGATCGATGGGAAAGAACAGCCCCTGATCGCGCAAGTGTTCGTTGAGCTGCTCGCGCCGCACGCCGGCCTGGACGGTGCAATCGAAATCCTCGGCATTGACTGCAAGGATCGCATCCATCTGGCTGAGATCGACGGTGACGCCGCCCCGTACCGGCAAGGCATTGCCCTCGATGGACGTGCCCGCGCCATAGGCCACGATCGGCACGCCGGCCGCCACGCAGAGCCTTACCAGTTCGACCACGTCCTCGGTCGAACGGGCGAAGACCACGGCATCCGGCAGCGCGGGCTCGAAATGGGCCTCGCTCTGCCCATGCTGGCTGCGGATGGCCTCGCCTGTCGCCAGACGTTCGCCGAAAGCTGAGTGCAGGCTATCGAGGAAGCCCTCCGGCAGGGGCTTGCGGGGCGGTTGGGGGGGAGACGCGCCCATCGGATCAGAACCGGAAGCTCGCGCGCACGCCGTAGCGTCGCAGGTCGCCGATGATGCCCAGATCCGATGCCGGCAGGCCCGCCAGCGCCAGAGTGGTCTTTTCGATGTAGGAGTCGAAATACTTCTTGTTGAACAAGTTGTTGCCGAAAACGGAAAGCTCGATCCCGTTTTCCATCCGATAAGTGATGGAGCCGTTGAACAGGACGTAGCTTTTCAGGATCGTCGCCGTCGTCTGGTTCAGGCTGGCGGCGGAGCGGCTGCCCTTGCCGTTGACGCTGGCATTGAAAGTCAGACTGTCCGCGCCGATCGGCACGACGTAATCGCTGGAGAGGTTGAACATCCAGTCCGGCTGGAAGGTCAGCCGGTCGGTCGCCAGCGTACGGCCGGTCACCTCGGTATATTGCGAGGAGTCGGTCAGGCGCGCATGCATGTAGGTGGCGCCGCCCGAGAGCGTCCATTGCTCCACCGGCCGATAGCTGAACTCCAGTTCCGCGCCGTAGCTTTCGACATCGCCCGAATTGAGATCGACGGTGACAAGGCCGCCGGTCGAGGACGGAGCGATGGAATTGAGGCCGATGTAGTCGCTGTAATCGTTGTAGAAGAGATCTCCCGAAAGGGTGAAGCTGCGGTCGGCCGAAACGTACTTGGTGCCCACTTCGTAAGTCCAGGCGGAGTCGCCCTTGTACTTGCGGACGGGCGCGGTCACCGCATTGAACCCGCCGCCGCGATAGCCGCGTGCGACCGAGGCGTACGTCATCAGTTCGGGCGTCCAGTGGCGCGTGACCGAAAGGCGCGGTTCGACCTGGTCTGACTTGAGACCGACGCTACCCGCGGCGCCCGCGTTGATCGCACCGCTCGCCGAGCGGTCCTCATGGTCATAACGCAGACCCAGCGCCACTTCCCAGTCGGGATTGGGCTTCCAGAACACCGTACCGAACGCGGCATACGTGTCGGCCTTGGTCCGGTTGCTGTTGTTGTTGGTGAGATTGAAGGGAACGATCAGCGTCGCCTGGTTGGAGCGCGTATCCTCGCGGCTGTAGAACAGGCCGAACAGGGTGGAGAGCTGGTCGCTGAGCTTGGTGTCGAAGCGCAGTTCCACCGTCTTGGTGCGCAGGCTGTCGCTGGAGGCCTGGCGCACGATGTTGAGCGGGCCGAAGTCACCGTCGGTATCGGGCGCGCTGCTGTTGCGCGCGTCGTAGGCGGCCTGAAGCGTCACGGTGGTGGCGATGGCCTCGATCGGCGTCTCGACCTTGGCATTGACGCCGCGATACTTGTAGGTCGTGGTGCCCAAGGTGTTGAACTGGTTGCTGCGCGAATAGTCAGTGGGGCCGGTGACGCGGGCATAAGGGACATTGGTGCCCTTCACCCAGTCGTAGTAGCCGTTGACCACCAGCGTCAGGTCTTCGGTGGGCGTCGCGCGGATCGTGGCGCTGACCGAGTCCGTGTTGAACTTGTTCGACTTGCCGCCGATCGTGGTGTTGTTAATGAACCCGTCCTGCTGGCGGTGCGAGGCACCGACGCGAACCGCCAGCTTGTCCGTGACGATCGGCGCCGAGACCGAGCCCGATACCAGCCACGAATCGTCCGGCCCGGCATAGCTGGCCTGTCCGCGCGCCTCGAACTCGTTGCCGGGCTGGCGGGTGATGACATTGATCGCGCCGCCCAGCGTGTTCTTGCCGTAAAGCGTGCCTTGCGGCCCGCGCAGCACTTCGATCCGCTCGACGTCGAGCAGCGGATTGTTGAGGTAAGCGGTATTGGGGCGGTAGATGCCGTCCACGAACAGCCCGACACCAGGCTGGACCGACTGGACCAGCGTTACGCCGACGCCGCGGATCGAAACGAAGGCGCGGCCGGCGCCGTCGCTGCTGATATTGAGGCCGGGCGTCAGCACCGCTGCCTCGCGCACGGAGTTGATGTTGCGCTTGGCCAGCGTGTCGCCCGAGACGGCCGTGACCGCGACGGGTACGTCGAGCAGGGTCTCGGTGCGCTTGCGGGCGGTGACGACGATTTCGGGAGCGGCACTATCGGCCGAAGCGGCCGGTGCGCGCTCCTGCTGCGCGATAGCCGGCGATGCGGCCAGAGCCAGACACGATGCGCCGACAGACAGGCAAACCCTGAGATTCATAGATCCTCCCTCGCTACCGCCTGCCGAGGTCCATGCCTGGCAAGTCGGCCAATTCAACCTATAAGACAGGTCTAACCTATCTGAAAGGTCCTTGGGGAGTCATTTCGAGTTTGCCGATCGGCGCAATGTGTTGACCGATCGGCATCAGCGGGGAGACGGCGGGCACCTGCAGGCCTGTTGTCCTGCTTTAATAACGCCAACAAAACAACGTCATCCTGAAACGGATCCAGGATGACGTCGTGAGTGGAAGATGGCTGGTGCTCTTACGGTTACCAGCAGGTGTAGCCCCCGTCGGCCAGCACGATGCTGCCGGTCATCAGGCTGGCCGCATCGGAAGCGAGGAAAGCGACGACAGAGGCGACTTCCTCCACTTCACCGAGACGGGCCATCGGCGTGGAGTCGATCCAGCGGCGATACATCTCGCCCTGCTTGTCGGCGAACTCGTTGAGCGGGGTGCGGATGTATGTGGGCGCCACGGCATTCACCCTGACGCCCCGGTCCGCCCACTCGGCGGCAAGGCTACGCGTGAGCTGATGGACGGCCGCCTTCGAGGCGTTGTAATAGCTCTGACCCTGCGGCCGGTTGACGATGAAGCCGCTCATCGACCCGACGTTGACCACGCTGCCACGTCCGGCCGCGAGCATGTGCCGCCCGAAAGCCCGGGCGCACCAGAACGTGCCGTTGAGATTGACATCGATGACGTTGAGCCAGTGCTCGTCCTCGACCGTTTCGGCCGCCGTCTCGCTGCGCGCAATGCCGGCATTGTTCACCAGGATATCGATCGCACCCAGTTCATCGGCGACCTGGGTTACCCGGGCGGAGTGAGTCACGTCCATGACACGACCCTCGCAGGCATAGCCCTTTTCCCGCATGGTCCCACGGGCGCTCTCGATGGCGGCCTCGGACAAGTCGGCGATCACCACCTCGGCGCCCATCTCGGCCAGCGCCTCGACGCAGGCGAGCCCGATGCCGCTGGCGCCCCCGGTGACGAGCGCGCGGCGCCCGTCCAGTTTCAAGCGTTCAAGATACATGGGAGGTCCTCAGGGAAGGAAGGGGGCGATCGGGAACGGCGGTTCCTCGACAGCTTCGCCGCGTTCCAGCTGGAACACGGCGCGATGCTCACGGGTGAATTCGCGCCAGGGCAGGCTGCCGTCGCGGGCGAAATCCACCCAGATGCGATGGACGCGGTCTGCCAGTTCCTGCGGAGGATTTTCCCCGCAAAGACCGTCGGGACCAGTCGTCGTGGCCAGGGAGTCGAACACGAAGGGCAGTTCCATGGCGTGGGCGGCGCCCAGCCCGCCGAACAGCGGGGAGCGCCATTCGAACTCGTACATATGCGTTCGGCCCTGGTGTTCCTCGGCAAATCGGCGGGCCGGCCAGCGGAAGACCAGATCGTTCGCCGCATCTGTGAAGGCATGGCCCGGCTTCACCCCGCGGCGGCCCATGCCGTAAGCCTTGAGCAGCTTGCGCGCATGCGGATGGACGCGGTGGAACACGTACGTTGCCAGAAGCCTGCCGATCTTCTCGCGCAGCCCGCTCGGCACGAAGTAGAGGTTCATCTCCTCGGCATTGGTACCGATCAGCAGGTCTATTTCCGCGCCCGTGCCGGCCTTCAGCGCATCGAGCGGTTTCAACGGCAGGACATCGTCGCCATGGACCGGAACGAAGCGGCTGATGCCGAACACCGGTTCATGTCCTTCGGCGTCGCGCAAGTCGAGCCGGGTGGTGGGCAGGCTGACTTTCTCCACCGCGTCCAGCAACGTCTCGCCGGGCTCGACGCTGCGATAGCCTTCCGCATCCGGGGAAATGCGCAGGAGCTTGGCCAGCTTGCGGACGAGCCGCTGCGCCACCGCGATGTCGCGGGTCATGCGGCCGTGCCCGCTCTGGACGATGGCGCGGCGGAAAAGGCCCTTGGCGAGCGGCGAGGCCACAAGATCGGCGATCGCCATGGCGCCCGCGGATTCCCCGAAGACCGTGACATTGCCCGGATCGCCGCCGAACGAGACGGCATTGCACCGCACCCATTCGAGCGCGAAAAGCATGTCGCGCAGACCGAGATTGGTGGGCACGCCCGGAATGGGCAGGAAACCATCGACACCCAGGCGGTAGTTTATCGAAATGAAGACGATACCGTCCCGCGCGAAGCTGCTGCCGTCCTGGACCGGCGCGTCCTTGCTGCCGATCACGAAGCCGCCGCCATGGATGAACACCATGACCGGTCTTCTCCGGCCGTCTTCGGCCTGGCCATCCCCGGGCGCGAATACGTCCAGCGTCAGGTATTCATCGCCGTGCCGCCAGCCCTCGCCGACGAGCGCCGCCGCGTCGAGGCCGGGCACACCCTTGACGCGCTGCGGGGCATTCGGTCCGGGTTCGAGAGCGTCACGCACTCCGTCCCATGGCGCCGGATCGCGCGGGCTTGCAAACCGGGCCGCGCCGACCGGTGCCGCCGCATAAGGCACGCCCCTGAACCGCGCGACGCCTCCGTCCACGATGCCGCGTATCGCTCCCGCTGTTGTCCGGACGATCACCCTTGCCTTCTCCCTGCCATTCCTCGGCTTTTCAACGCGAGAATAGCGGCTTGGGGTCCTCCTCCCACCTGCTTTTACTATGCAGATCGGCGCAATTCGATTGCCTTCCGGCCGAGGAACGGAGCCGGGCGGTCAGAAATAGATGTCGATGTAGTCGGTCAACGCGTCGCACCATTCGAATTCCCGCAGCCGGTAATAGCTGCGGTTCTGAGTGATGGCGAAGTGCCAGGACTTGTCCTGCGAGCATGAGCGGCCGGGATCCGGCGTGTTCGTAATGCTGATGCGGCCCTGGAAGGTGAAGTAATCGGCGCCGATCTCGGTTATCGTGCCGTCCAGCACCAGCCTGCCCGGCCCGCCTGCTTCCGCCTGGGTGCCATGCAGCTTCCACACATCGCCCTCGCGCCGGACATCGGCGCTGCCGCGTCGATCCCAATCGATCCATTGCAGGGTCAAACCCTTGTTCGCCAGAAGCCGTTCCGCGCCTCGCTGGTCGAGTATGCGGGTCGCCTCGCTTCGGCTGACGGCGCGCGGCGGCGCCTCGTCCGCCTGCGCTGCGGGACCGCTGGCCGCCAGCAGGATGAGCGGCATGAGAATGTGCAGTGCAGTGGCTTTCATCGCCTTGGTTGCCTTCTTCGCTGCCGGGGTGGTCAATCGCCGGGCAGGATAGGCGGGGTTCGCCGCTCTTTCCAGTGGCTTGCGGGAAATGCCGGGTCGAGGCCGGCTCCTCCCGGCGGCGATGCGGGAACCTGTTCAATCTGACAGTCACGCTCAGAAAATCAGCCATTAGTCTCGTGCGCAAAGCAGCGCCCGCATCGAACGAGTCTCGGCAGGACCGGGTTGAGGCAGGGCCGCTCGCCCGAATAAAATCGACACGGGAAAAATCGAGCAAAAGGGAGACAAAGGATGGGCGAAGACCCCGAATGGGACCTGGAAGCTGACGTCGTGGTGCTCGGATCCGGCGGCGCGGCCATGACGGCGGCGATCTCCGCACACGATTTTGGCGCGAAGGATGTTGTCATCCTGGAGAAGACCGGAATGGTCGGCGGCACCACCGCCATGTCCGGAGGCATGCTCTGGATCCCGGGCAACCATCACCAGGCAGAGGCCGGTATCGCGGAATCCGACGAAGACGTGGTGGCCTACCTCGATGCCCTGGCTCCGGGCGCGCTCGATCCCGATACGCTGGGCGCCTTCATGGAATGCGGGCCGGAAATGATCCGCTATCTGGCCGACAGGACGCCGGTGCGCTTCCATGCCTACGCCGATTTTCCCGACTATCAGCCCTATATGCCAGGCGCGAAACCCGATGGCGGGCGCTCGCTGGACAACGATGCCTTTTCCTTCGAAAGACTTGGCAAATGGGCAACGCGGGTCAATCCCACGAAAATGGCCTATCCCGTCCGCGGCAGCCTCATGGAGGCGATCAACGGAACGCTGGATGAAGCCACACTCGCGGAGCGCGAGGCCGGCGACTACCGGGGGCTGGGCCAGGCGCTGGCCGGATCGCTGTTCCGGGCCGTGCTGGACCGCGACATTCCTGTCCAGTTCGAAAAGCGCGCCCGCAAACTGGTGAAGGACGGCGACCGTGTGGTCGGCGTCGTGGCGGAAGACGCCAATGGCCGCGATTTCCGCGTGCGCGCGCGCCGCGGGGTGGTGATCGCCACCGGCGGTTTCGAATGGAACGAGACACTGGTGAAGACCTTCCTGCGCGGTCCGCTGACCGGCCCGGTCAGCGTCCCGGAAAACGAGGGTGACGGCCTGCTCATGGCGATCGAGGCCGGCGCGCAGCTTGGCAACATGCAGCATGCCTTCTGGCAGCAAAGCGTGCTCGAATTCGAGCCACAGCACCGCGCGGCCAAGCCCAACTACCTGCTCGGCTCCGACGAACGCGCCCGTCCCGGGGCCATCCTCGTCAACCGCGCCGGCAAGCGCTTCGTCAACGAGGCAGCCAATTACAACGCCATGGGCAAGGCGCTGCACGCCTTCGACGCAGGCACCCACGCCTATGCCAACCTGCCTTACTGGCTGATCGTCGACCAGCGCTACCGCGAAAAGTACCAGACCTTCAACACGCCGCCGGGCGGCCCCACGCCTTCGTTCATGATGAAAGCTGAGACGCTGGAGGAACTGGCGGAAAAGGCAGGCATCGATGCCAAGGGGCTGACTGCCACCGTCGCCCGCTTCAACGACATGGTGCGCAAGGGGCACGACGACGACTTCAATCGCGGCGACAACACTTACGACAATTTCTATATGTGGGGCGATGCCGAATTCGACCCGCCTTACCGGACGCTGGGCGTGATCGATCGGCGGCCCTATTATGCCGTCAAGATGGAGTCCGGTGCGCTCGGGACTGCCGGCGGCCCCAAGACCAATGCAGATGCCCAGGTGCTGGACTGGAGCGGCCATCCGATCCCCGGCCTCTACGCTGCAGGCAATGCCATGGCGGCCGTGCTGGGCGAGGCCTATGGCGGCGCGGGCGGCACTTTGGGACCGGGGATGACCTTCGGCTATATCGCCGGGCGCCATCTCGGCACGTATATTCCCAATCACTGACGCGGGACGGACGGACCGGCGCAACCTTGTCCAGCGCCGGTTCCCTTAGCGAAAGCGCTGGAACAGGCGCTCGCTGCCCAGTGCCGCCCGGGCATGTTCGGCCATGCCGCGCTCCGCGGCCGGCGCATCCCCCAGTCTGATCGCGGCAATTACCGCCAGGTGATCGCGGTGCGCCGAATGGAGGTGGGCGAATTCGTCGGCCGGCTCGTTTTCCAGCGCGAGCGCAACAGCCGATGCGAACGGCAAATGGTCGTTCCGCTCCAGCGCCTGGCCGATCGAAGGGTTGCCGCTGGCCTCTACCAGCAGGTTGTGGAATGCCAGATTGTAGTCGTGGAAACGATCGACATCACCCTGGGCCAGAGTGCCTTTCGCGAAGATCGCCTCGCCCTCGGCAAGGCAGGCCGCAAAGCGTGCGTCTTCGGCCGGGGTCAGTCCGCGCACCGCGAGCCGCCGCGCCGCCAGGCCCTCCAGCACGCCGCGAACCTCGATCGCGCCGTGAATGTCGGCCGCGGAAATGGAGCGCGCCGCATAGCCGCGCGCCCCGAGTTTCTCGACCAGCCCCTCGGCCTCCAGCGCGCGCAGTGCCGTGCGCACCGGCATGCGCGAGACGCCGAGGGCCTCCGCGGTGGCGATCTCGGCAATCCGCTCGCCGGGACGAAAACTGCCTTCCGCGATCATCCGCCGCAACGAGATGATGACGTGCTGGCCGGGCTTCAACCGGCGACCGCCTTGCGCTTGGGCATTCCATTCATCGTCCATGGCCTGCTTTCGTCGGCACGAGGCGAACTGTCAAACCCCGCCGGCTTCCTCCCGCGCCGGCTCGGCGGGAAGATCGCCCGCGCTCGCCGCCCCGTTCGGCTCCGCGTTCTCGGCGGCGATGGCCCGGTCGATCATCATGCGCGATCGCACGCCGCCGGCATCGATGTTGAGCTTCAGCAACCGCCGTTCCGGCCAGCGCAGCAGGTTCGCCTGCTGTTGCTCCAGCATGTCGAGGTCTTCCGCGAAGATCTTGCCCTGGCCTTCGCGAATGGTATCCGTAAGCGCCGCATCATCGACGGCAAAGCGGCGCGCCATGCCCCAGAAGTAGTGATGACTGGTCTCGGTTTCGGGCGTGATGAAATCCACGACGATGCTGGAGGCCTTGGCCGCTTCCGGCGCGTCGTAGCCGCCCTGGCCCTCAAGCGCCACGCCCACTTCGATCATGACATGGCTGGGCAGCGAGAAGCGGCAGACCTGCCAGCGGTCGACCGTGGCATCCTCGCTGAGCCCGGCGCCGCGCAGCGCCATGCGCCAGAACGGCGGGGCCTTGATCCCTTCCATGAACCGGCTGGTGACCACTTCATTCTCGTCGGCCCGCGTGCGGACCGGCGCCTCGTCGATTTCCTTCTGGCCGATGCTGGCGGCATGGACATACGTCTCGTGCGTCAGGTCCATCAGATTGTCGATCATCAGGCGATAGTCGCAGGCGATGTGATAATAGCCGCCGCCATAGGCCCAATCGTCGCTTTCCGCCCATTCCAGGTGGTGCAGCCGCGCAGGATCGGCCGCCTCGGGATCGCCCGGCCACACCCAGATGAAGCCGAAGCGCTCGATCACGGCGAAACGGCGGCCGGCCGGGAAACCGCCGACCTTCTGGCCGGGCATTTCCGCAGCCTTGCCAAGGCAGTCCATCACCAGCCCGTGATAGCCGCAGACCAGCCGTCCCTCGCGCATGAAACCGAGCGAAAGCGGTGCACCCCGGTGAGGGCAGAAATCTTCCAGCGCCGTGGGGACGCCATCCGGCCCGCGAAAGAACACCATGCGCTCTCCGCAGATCGTTCGGCCGAGCGGGCGGTCTTCGATCTCATCGGGTGTGCAGGCGACGTACCACGCGTCTTTCGGCCAAATCCGGCCCTGCCCTGCTTGCATTGCGCTGCCCATACATCCGCTCCTGTGAATCGTTATTGGATCCAATAATGAATTTATTGGATCCAATGTCAAGGAGCGGATCGCGGCAGGCGCGGGTAGATTTTCAGAACTTCATGGAAAAGGGATCGCGCCGGTCGCCCGAAAAATCGATGAACACGTTTCTGGTCTGCTGGAATTCCTGGATCCCCGCCTCGCCTCTCACCCGGCCGAAGCCGGAGTCCTTCATTCCGCCGAAGGGCGCCTGCGGCGCGGCCACGCGGTAGGTGTTCACCCATAGCACGCCAGACTGCACGGCACGCATCATGCGCAGGCAGCGATTGATGTCCTGCGACCAGACCCCGCTCGCCAGCCCATAGGGCGTATCATTGGCGATGGAGACGGCTTCCTCCTCCTCGTCGAAGGGGATGATCGACAGCACCGGGCCGAAGATTTCCTCGGCAGCCACCTTCATGTCGTTGCGCACGTCGGCAAAGATGGTGGGCTCGATGAAGAAGCCCTTCTCCAGCCCCGCCCCCTCGGCCCGGCCGCCGCCGGCGACAAGGCGGGCGCCGTCGCCCCTGGCCGCTGCGATGAAGGAGAGGATCTTGTCGAACTGCGGCTCGTTCGCCGCCGTGCCCATTTCCGTTTCGGGCAGGCGCGGGTCACCCATGCGGATCTGCGCCGCCCGCGCGGCAAGGCCTTCGACCATGCGCTCGTAAATGCCGCGCTGCACCAGGAGACGCGATCCGGCGATGCAGGTCTGCCCGGTCGCACCGAAAATGCCCGCGAGCGCGCCGATCAGGGCGCGGTCGAAATCGGCATCGTCGAACACGATGTTGGGGCTTTTGCCGCCCAGTTCCATCGTCACCGGCTTGAGGTTCCCGCCCGCCACCGCCGCGATCTTGCGGCCGACGCCCGGACTGCCGGTGAAGCTCACCTTGTCGACCAGCCTGCTGCCCGTCAGCGCCGCGCCCACGTCGCCCGCGCCGGTAACGACCTGCACCACGCCTGCCGGAAAGCCTGCCTTCTCGCACAGCTTCATCATTTCCAGCGTGGTGGTGGACGCATGTTCGCTGGGCTTGAGGATCACGCAATTACCCGCAGCCAGAGCGGCCGGCAGCGTGTTCGTCAGGATCGCCACTGGAGAGTTCCACGCCGTCACGCAGGCCACGACACCGTAAGGCACGCGTATGGCGAAATCGAGCGTGTCCTTCTGGTCCAGCGGAACGACATCGCCGTGCATCTTGTCGGCCCAGCCCGCATAGTACCGGAAGATCCGCGCGGCATAGCCCATCTGGTTGTGGGTCTCGCGAATGACCTTGCCGTTGTCGGTGGTTTCCAGCAACGCCATCCGGTCGGCATCGGCGTCGAGCAGGTCCGCCACGCGGTTGAGCAGCTTCGCCCGTTCACCCGGGGTGGTCTTGCTCCAGACGCTATCGAAAGCCCGCCGCGCCGCGGCAATGGCGGCCTCGACGTCCTCGGCCGTGGCGACGGCGATATGGGCGTGGATCGACTGGTCGTAGGGATTGATGGCGGGTAGCGTGCCGCCATCGGCAGCCGCGCGCCACTGGCCGTCGATATGGAGCTGGTACGTCTCGGTCATCGTCTTCTCCCGGTCAGGTGGTGCGCACGGTGGCGATCATGTTCTTCGCCTCGCCCTGCTGGGTCCAGAATTCGCCGCCCTGGTCCGTCACGTTGCCGCAGACGTGCAGGGGGATGCCGTCGAAGGCAGGTTGCTGCCCGCGGAAATCGAAGCCGGTGACAGGCCGGCCAAGTGCCTTGCCCGCCAGTCGGATCAGGAGCGCCGCCTGTAGCGGACCGTGGACGACCAGCGCGGGATAGCCTTCCTCGCCCATCGCATAGGGCCGGTCGTAGTGGATACGATGGCCGTTCATGGTGAGCGCGGAATAACGGAACAACAGCACCGGATCGGGCGCGACCGTTTCCGCCCAGGCCGCATCCGGCACGGGTACCGCGACCGGCAGCGGCAGGACGCCGGGCGCGGGATCGCGGTAGACCAGATCCTGCTCCTCGCTGACGGCGATGCCGCCTCCGGCATCCAGTTCGTGGCGGACGGTGACGAAGACGAGCGTGCCGCTTTTCCCGACCTTTTCAGTGATGGCCGTGATCGTCGAAGTACGCGTGACGGTTTCGCCGAGGTGAAGCGGCTGGAGGAACGTCAGGCGTCCTCCCGCCCACATCCGGCGCGGCAGCGGCACGGGCGGCAGGAAGCCCCCCTTGGCCGGATGGCCGTCCGTGCCCAGCGCGGCCGGCGGCTTCACGTCCCAGAAGTGCAGCCAGTGGTCGAGCAAGGGCAGCGCATCGCCCGCCGTCAGAGCGCCCGCGCCGCCCAGCGCCATGTCGAGCGCATTGCTGCGGGCGGGATCGAGCACGTCGGTCGCGGTCTGGCTGCGGCCGACCCAGTCTTCGTAGACGCTCAAGCGGTAACTCCCATGCGTTGGTGCAGCAGCGGCAGGCCGGGGCGCGGCCAATCGACCGCGATCAGCAGGCCGCGGCCGGAAACGGTGATCCAGGCGGTCTTCATGGCGGGGCCGCCAAAGCAGATATTGGTGCAGTAGGGCTCCGGCCCCTGCCAATATTCCAGCTTCTCCCCCTCGGGTGAAAATACGCTGATGCCGCCGGTCACCAGGGTCGCGACGCAGATGTTGCCATTGGCCTCCAGCGCCATGGAATCGAAGCGCTGGTAGCCGGTCGCCTGGCCGTGCAGGATCCCGCCGTTGGGGGAGGGCCATGCCTGTTTCGACACTTCGCCGCGCCCGGAGATCGGCCAGCGCCAGAGGCGGCCGGTCTCGGTCTCCGAAACATAGAGCGTGCGCTCGTCGGGCGAGAGTCCGGCGCCGTTGGGGGTCACCATCGGGAATATCGCCTGCCGGATCCACGAACCGTCCGCCGCCGCGTGGTAGACGGCGCCGCTATCCATGACGCGGCCATAAGTCTTGCCGTGGTCGGTGAACCACATGTCGCCATTCGCGTCGAAGACGATGTCGTTGGGGCCGTTGATCGGCACGCCGTCGCACTGGGTGTAGAGCGTCGTGACCTCGCCCGTCTCGAGATCGACCCGCTGGATCGATCCCCCCGCATAATCGTGCGCGCGGCCGTGGGGCCGCATATAGCCACGGGTGTCGAAGATGTCCTCGGTCAGCCAGTGAAAGCCGCCGTTGTTGGCGACGTAGCAGGCGCCGTCCGGGCCGATCGCCGCGCCGTTGGGACCGCCGCCCAGCTCGGCCACGACCTGCTTGCGCGCATCCGGCCAGACCCGGATCAACCGCCCGCCCTTGATCTCGACGACCAGCACCGAGCCGTCGTCCATTGCGATGGGGCCTTCGGGGAACAACAGTCCCTCCGTGACCACGCGGTAGTCCAGCTTGCGTTCCTGCATCGGGCTCTCTCCCATCCGGCCGCCGCTATCTGCGGTCGACCACCTCGATCACGCCGGGGAAGTAACTCTCCCCGAGGCCCTGGTCGATTGCCGCCTGGTAGTATTCGGCGGCCAGGCGCGGCAGCCGGGGCTCGACGCCCATCTCCTCGGCCAGTTCGATCGTGTAGCCCAGGTCCTTGAGCGTATAGGCCATCGGGAAGGCCTTTGCCGGAAAGGCCCGCGGGACCATCGCCTTGAGCCCGTGGTTCCGCAGCGCGAAGCTGTCTCCCGAGCCCAGCGAGACCGCCTCCACCAGTTTGGCAGGCGCTACCCCCGCCCGCTCTGCCACCACGAACATTTCCGCCAGTGCGGCCACTTGCTCGAACAACAGGGTATTGTTGATGAGCTTGACCACCTGCCCGCAGCCCACCGCGCCGCAATGCGTGACGTCGGAGCCCATGTAGCGCAGCAGCGGCTCGATCCGCGCGAAGAGTTCCGGATCGGCGCCGACCATGATGGAGAGCGTACCGTCGATGGCCGCCTGCCGCGTGCGCGCCACCGGCGCGTCCGCGAAAGCGATGCCCTTTGCAGCCAGCAAGTCCGCAACGTCGCGCGCTTCGGCCACGGCCGTGGTGGACAGGTCTATCACCACCGTCCCGGGCGCGGCATGGGCCGCGATTTCCGCGCAGACCGCCCGCACCTGCTTGCCGCCGGGGAGCGAGAGGAACACGACCGAGGCCGCGCGCGCCACTTCCGCCACTGAAGCGGCGCCCCGCGCGCCGCCATCGACTTGCGTCCGCAGCGCCTCGGCATTCATGTCGAAGGCATGGAGCGGCGCGCCGTGCTTCTTCACGGCATTCGCGCACATACCGCTGCCCATGACGCCAAGGCCGATGAAGCCCAGGCTTGCTGTCTCGCTCATGTCCATCCTCATCCCGCGATCAGTGGATCACTTCGGCCGCCTCGAGCGCGAGACGCTCGGCGCGCCCCATGCCCAGGATCTCGCCGTAAACGTAGTCTTCGTGCTCCCCCAGCCGAGGGGTTCCGCGCAGGATACCGATGTCCTCCCCCTTGGAAAGGCGCAAGGGGACGCCGACTGCCGCGCGCAGCGTACCGTCCGGCTCCGCCACCGAAACGATCGCTCCGCGCTGCCGCAAGTGCGCGTCCGCGGCGATTTCGGGCGTGGTCCAGGAGGCATGGGCGGCAACGCCGGCGTGCTGAAGCTGCTCGGCCGCCGCGTTCGCCTCGACACCGGCGCTCCAGTGCGAGACCAATGCGTCCAGCGTTTCGCGGTGCCGAACGCGCGAGGCGCCGTCCGCAAAGCGGGGGTCCGAAGCAAGGTCCGGTCGTTTCATCACCCCGCAGAGCGCAGCCCAGGCCGCATCGTCCTCCACCGCAACCGCCAGCCAGCGGTCCTCCCCGGCAGCGGGATAGACGCCGTGCGGCGCCATGCGGGTATGGGCATTGCCGATCCGCGCCGTTGCGCCGCCTGCCGCCGCCAGCAGGAGCAGATCGCCGACCAGCGAAGCGGCGACTTCGCGTGCGGCAACGTCGACGTGAACGCCCTGCCCGCTCGCGCGGCGGCGATGCAGTGCTGCCATCAGCGCGACTGCCGCATTCATGCCGACCGTATGGTCCATAACGTGGCGGATCTCCACCGGCGGCCCATCCGCGTAACCCGTCAGCTCGCCAAGGCCGCCCCAGGCGCCGAACAGCGGCGCATAACCCGCAAAGTGCGAATCCGGGCCGCTCTGCCCCGAGGACGAGACCGACAGCATCACGATATCCTCGCGCACCGCGCAAAGGTCGGCATAGCCAAGCCCGAGCCGGTCCATCACGCCGGGGCGAAAGCTCTCGGAGGCGACATCACTGGCCGCGACGATGCGCTTGGCCAGGGCGACGCCTTCGGCCTTCTTGAGGTTGATGCGGACGGACAGCTTGTTCGAAGCCACCTGGTCGAACGTCGCCGGCCCTTCGCGGCCATAGACCGGGTGCGGCTTGCGAAAAGCGTCGAGGCGCATGGCGCTCTCGATCTTGATGACTTCGGCGCCAAGCTGCGAAAGCAGGTGCGTGCAGAAGGGACCGGCATTGTGCACGGTGAAGTCGGCGATGCGGATGCCCTGCAGCGGCCTCACGGCGTCACTTCCAGCATCTCGGTCAATGCAGGCGGCCCGCTTCGCAGCGAAAGCGCCGCGCCGCCAAAATGGAACGGCGAAACAAGGACATCGAGCAGGCCCGCGCCTCCCATGTCAATCGACTGGAACAGGCCGCGATGCGCTTCCTGTTCGCCCGAGAGGATTTCCGCGGGCGACTTGTAGCGCGCCAGGGGCACACCGAGCTTCTGCCCCTCGGCGACGATGTCGTCCACGCGCCGCACGCTGGCCCATTCGCGGATATGCCGGTTGATCTCCGGCCCGCGCCGCCCACGCTCGATACTGCTTGCCAGGGCAGGGTCCGTCGCCCAATCGGGGCTGCCGAGCAGCCGCACCAGGCCATCCCACTGCCGCTGCTCAAGGGTCAACAGTTCAAGGTGACCATCGGCGCAGGGGATCACCCCGCCGTAGCGGAAGCTGCGCTCCACCCGGTGCTCCACCGAACCGTCGCCAAGGCGCTGGATGGCGAAAGCGCCCACCGCCAGCATCGCGTCCTGGCTGGATATATCGACGGCCTGCCCGCCCGCCTCCGGTCGTGCCCAAAGCGCCGAAAGCGCGCCGAGAGCCGCGGCGATGCCGCCCTGCATCTCCCCGAAGTGACCGCCGATCTTGAGCGGCGCGCGGCCGGGAAACATTTCGACCGCAAGCCCGTTCGGCAGCAGGTTGCCCTCGCCGCCCGCGTGCTGGACGATCAGGTCGGCGCCCTTCCAGCCAGCCTTGTCACCTTGTGCGCCGAAGGGCAGCACCGAGACATGCAGCAGGCGGGGAAACCGCGCAGCAATGCCCGCTTCGTCGAGAGCCACCGCCGCGCGCTCGTCTGGCGGCGTATCGTCGAAGAAGATGTCCGCTTCGGCCAGGTGCCGGTCCAGAGCCTCGCGTCCCGATGAAGACGCAAGATCGATCACCGCGCTGTCCATGCCCGCCGCCAGATAGGCGAAGAGTGCGCTCACCTCGGTCTCTTCGCCAGATGGTCCGGGGAGGAAGGGCGGCTCCCGGCGCAGCGGCGAGCCGCCGGCCGGTTCCACCAGCAGGACGCGCGCGCCCATGGTTGCCAGCAGCCGTGCGGCATAGGCCGCCGCCACGCCCTGGGCGATGGCGACGATCCTTATGCCTGCCAGCGGTGCCTGATCTTCCTGCCCCGCCATTGCCCCTGCCTCAGCGCACGACCGGCAGTTCGAGATCGAGACCCGAACCGTCTACGAAGACCTTGGTGTTGGGATCGAGCGATGGCAGCACCACCGTCGCCAGGCCAGGCGTGGTCAGTTCGCCGCGCTGGTTCTCGCCCTTGATCTCGATATCGACCAGGGCATAGCCGTCCTTGATATATTTGCGCGTCACGGTGCCGCGCGCCCAGGTGCAGTCGCCCATGGTGTTGAAGCGGCTCATGCGCGTCTTGATGCGCTTGAGGAAACCGGCGTCGCCCATCCAGTTGGTGACCATCGACGCCATCCAGGATGAACGCTGCGGGCCGTAATCGTAGACGCCGGGGACGCCCACTTCCTTCGCGGTGGACTCGCGGTGGTGGCCGATGCCGGTATATTCGATGCCGCCGCCCGCCTCGGGATTGCGGAAGAAGTGGCCGGGATGCTTCACCGCGTTCTTGAAGATCACGCCGTGGGTGTGGCCGCGACCGCAGCCGACCAGGAAGCCCATCGTGTCCATCAGGCTGAGCGGGCCGCGCACGATCTCGGGAAGCTGCTCGCCTTCCTGCACTTCCTCCCAGTAGCGTACATTGCCGCCGCGGATGTTCTTTTCCTCATCGAGGATCGCGTTGTCGATCCGGTCGAACTCTTCCGGCGTATACTCGTGAGTCTTGATGTCCGCGTATTTGCCCGCATCGCGCGCCGCCTTGCGCTCGTGCCGGGTGCAAGTGCCCAGCGCCTTGGCGACGAGTTCGCCGCGCTGGTTGAAATAGGTCGCCTCGACATATTGCAGCACGAGCGTCCCGGAGAACTGGCTCTCCTTCACTTCGACGCCGACCACGCGCTCGATCGCGCTGATACGGTCGCCGGGGCGAATGTGGCGGAACAGTTCCCAGTCGTTGCCGGCGTAGAAGCCATGGACGCCGGGCAGACCCCAGCGGGTGCGGCCGACCCAGCCGAAGGCCATGGGGAAGTTCGGGTGCGCCAGCATCGAACCGTGGCGCGTCAGGCGGCCACTCTCCAGATCGCGGTAAAGCGGGTTGAGGTCACCGATGCCGTTGCCGAAGTTGCGGATCGTGTCTTCCGTGGCGTCCTGCAGATAAGGCCCCTCCGGGCGCAACTGCATGCCGATCATGTTTTCGGCCGCCTTGATCGCCTCGGGGGTGATTTTGCCTTCCGCCGGCGCGCCGCCGACTTCCTTTTCCTTCAACTCCACCGTCATCGCTGGGCTCCCTATCGCGGCAAGCGCATTCGCTGCCGGCTGCATTTGATGGATAATGCATTATCTAGGAGCGCATCATGAGTCCACGTCAACCAAGGTAGGCCACAAGCATGATCGCTGGAGCGTTAGAGGCCTATTTCCGCAATTCTATGGATCTTCCGCCGATCCGGCGGCCGTCATTCCGCCCAGTTGAAGGCGGTGCTGGGCACGATGCGGGCGTAACGGCCAAGGCAGGCCAGGGCATGAGCGTGTTCCTCCATTGTCGCGCCGGCGCAGCAGTCTTCCAGGATCACCACCTCGTAATCCCGATCGTGAGCCTCGCGCGCGCCCGAATGCACCACACCGTTGGTGGAGACGCCGCAGAGCACCAATCGTTCGATCCGAAGCGCCCGCAATATCGCCTCGAGCGAGGTCGCGTAGAAGGGGCTGACACGGTGCTTCACGATATCGAAGTCGCCCTCGCGCGGCGCCAAAGCCTCGTGGACTTCGGCGCCCCAGTTGCCAAGCTTGAAGATGCCGTTCTGGCGGGCACCGGAAAAGATCGGCGAGTTTTCAGGTGCTTCCCGGTAGTCTGCCGAGAACCCGATCCGGACGTAACCCACCCGCGCCCCTGCGCTTCGCGCCGCCGCCAGAGCAGCTGCGGTATTGGGCAGAACCTTGCGCTCCGCCACCTGAACGCCGTAGCTCCCGGCGCTGAAACCGTCTTCGGCGACGAGATCGTTCAACATGTCCATGACGAGGAAAAGCGTTTTCATGGGACGTGGAACTCCTGCCTGAGGATGATGGAATAGAGCGGGCGGACCTCAGCCCGCCACCGAACGGCGCAATTCGTTGAAGCCGGCCTCGATGTGCTGGCGGGTAGCCAGCATGGCCGTGGCGGTGTCCCCGGCGATAAGCGCAGCCAGCAATTCGTCGTGCTCCTCGGCCGCGCGGCTGACGCGGCCCTTGAGGCGATTGATCAAATCGAAGGGATAGCGCGCCCAGAGGATCTGCACGAAATGCAGGGTCTGCGGCATTCGGGCGATTTCGAACATACGATGATGAAAACGATAGTTGGCCGCCCGCACCGCCTCGTTCTCGCCGGCTTCGAACGCCGCGGCGAACTTGTCCGCCAGCACCTTCAATTCGGCGATATCCTCGCTCGTCACGCATGCCACCGCGCCGCGAACCAGTTGCGTTTCCAGAAGAATGCGCAGCGCCAGCACTTCACTGGAAGCCTCGATATCGAACGGGGCCACGGTCGCGCCGCGGTAATTGTCGCCCAGGACGTACCCCTCGGCCGCGAGCAGTTTGAGCGCTTCGCGGACCGGCGTGATGCTGGTGTTCAGCATCGTGGCGATTTCCTGCTGCTTGAGCCTGGCCCCGCGCGGAAAACGGCCGGAGATGATGCCTTCACGCAAGAAATCGGCGACTTGCTCCTCTTTCGTGCGATAATGCATCATCTTGTCCGTCATCTCTTGTCCCGTACCGGCGCCCAGGCGAAATCGCCGGCCTGATAGGCCCTGGCAGCGCCCGATGACAATAGGTTCTCCACCTCCGCCGCCCCGTACCCGAGTTCCTCCAGAAGCGTGGTGGTATGTTCGCCGATCTCGGGCGGCGGGAGATTGGACGCAACTTGCGGCTGACCCGGAAATTCAGGGACCTCGAAGTCCAACCCGCGGAAATCCAGCGATCGAAGCTTGCCCGGCTGCCGCGCCTGCGGCGCATCCAGGACGCGCTCCAGCGGCATGACTTCGTTGAAACCGATGCCCGCATTGCGCAGCCGAGCGGATATGTCCTCGAAATCGAAACCGGCCACTGCCGCCTGTACGGCTGCCTCCACCACATCGCGCGCCTTCTTGCGATCGCGCAGCCTGGCGTAGTCGGGACTGCCGTCTTCCGGCATGTCCAATGCGCGGGTCAGCTTCGCCCAATGCGCGTCGGTCAGGATCAACAGATAGACCCAGCGCGCGTCCGCCGTGAGATAGGCGCCATAACCCGGCATCGAGAACTCGCCCCCGCCCTCCTTTTCAAGGCGGCCCAGAAGCTGCGTTTTCAATTGCATTCCGGCCAGGTCGCGAGCCGCCAGATGAAGTCCGGTCTCGTAGAGTCCGATCTCGATCCGGCGCGCGGCTTCCGGCGCTTCGGGATCGAGCAGCGCGCCCAGCACGCGGATGACGGCGTAAGTTCCCGCGAACTGGTCGTGGTAGGACGGCCCGAAACGCGTGGGCCGCTGGTCCACCCGGTGATCGTCCATCGCCCCCGTCGCCGCTTCGGCGATCGGGTTCGTCATGAGGTCGTCCGCCTGCGGGCCATGGGCATAGCCCTTGATGTGGACGTGGATCCCCCTAGGATTCTCCGCGAGGAAATCGTCCGCGGTGACACCCAGCTTGCGGGCCGCCGAAGGCGCCAGATTGTGGATCACAACATCGGCGCTCGCGGCCAGCCTGCGAAAGACGTCCTTGCCTTCCTCCGTGGTCAGGTCGAGGCAGATCGCCCGCTTGGAATGGCTGTAGGCGATGATCGTGCCCGACGGTCCGCCGCGAACCAGCGACCGCGTGGTATCGCCTGCGGGCGGCTCGATCTTGATGACTTCGGCGCCCATCTGCGACAGGATATGCGTGGCAAAAGGGGCCGCGATCATGGTCCCAAGCTCCAGGACGCGCTTGCCGGCAAGAGGCATGAAAGATGTGTTCATGGGCAATCGTCTATAGATAATGCATTTTACATCAAGGTGAGGCAGGCCCGTTCGTTGCGTTTGAAATCTCGCCACTGCCGATATCGCCACAGCGGACCGCATGGACGGCTATGGCACCATTTTGCGCGCGGATATTCGGCATCCCCAGACCATTCCATGGTCGACGGGTTGATGGCAAGTACTGCACGGAATATGATCGAACCTGCACTCTCGCACCGGTTTGGCGTCAATTTTAGGTGTTCGCTCCTCATATCGCCGGGCTGATACGCGGTCGCTTGATGCATCCTGCACGATGAGCGAAACCCTTGCCGATAATGCCGGTGGTCTGAGCCGTGTGCACAGCCTTCCGGGCGAACTGATACGGGTTTCGGAGAGGGAAGATGCCGGCATACCTTCAGGAACTCCGCGCCCAGTGGCGCCCCTTGCTGGCGGCCGTCATCGGCCTCAGCTCGGGCTATTCGATCACCAGCTATATCACCAGCATCATGGCCCCGCACCTGCTGCGCGAATTCGGCTGGTCCAAGGCCGAGTTCGCTGCGGTCGGCAGTCTCACGCTGGTCTGCGTGCTGGTGTTCCCGTTCATCGGGCGCCTTACGGATGTTGTGGGCGTGAGGCGCACGGCCTTTGTCGGCGTGATCGCCTGCCCGATCGGATACGGCCTGCTGAGCCGCATGAACGGCGACATCCGCGTCTATATCGCCCTGTTCGTGGCGATGGGCCTCATCTGCATCACGACCACGGCCACCGTCTATAGCCGGGTGGTGGTGCAACATGTCGTCCATGCCCGGGGCGTGGCGCTGGCGATTGTGGCGTCGGGACCGGCCGCGATGGGCGTGCTGGCCGCGCCGCTGCTCAACCAGTATGTGGAAGCGCAGGGCTGGCGGGCCGGCTATGTCCTGGTCGCCGTGGTCTCCGCGCTGCTTGGCGGACTGGCGCTGGTGCTGATGCCTTCGGAAAAGCGTGGCGGCGGGGCCGGGGTCACGCGCCGCGCCGCGCGTGAGGACTATCCGGCCATATTCCGCAACCGGGCGTTCTGGGTGCTGGCAAGCGCCATGCTGCTCTGCAATCTCCCGCAGATCATCGCGCTCACGCAGCTGAACCTCATGCTGCTAGACAAGGGTGTCGGCGCGGGCGGCATTGCCGTCATGATCTCCGCATTTGCGAGCGGCACGCTTGCCGGGCGCTTCGCCTGCGGGCTGGCGCTGGACCGGCTCCCCGCACACCTCGTGGCCTTCGCAGCCATGGCGCTTTCGTCCGTGGGCCTGTTCGTGATGGCATCCCCGCTTTCATCGCCGGCCATCGTGGCTCTTGGCGTCGTGCTGATCGGCCTGACCATCGGGGCCGAAGGCGACCTCATCAGCTACCTGGTCGCGCGCGCCTTCGGGGTGCAGGTCTACAGCACGGTCATGGGCATGATGACGGCCATCATCGCCGGCGCCGCTTCCACGGGTGCGATCATACTCAGCCTGACCTTGCGCGGCGGGGGCAGTTTCGGGCCGTTCCTGACGTTCTGCGGCGTGGCGGTCCTGGCGGGCGCGATCCTTCTGCTGTTCATGCCGAACAGCCCGCCGGGCGAGCCGGTTCCGGCCTGACGAACGCAGCAGCCCGCTCCCGCGGCGCAGCGCGCACGGCTTTCCCGCCCTGCCCCAGCCTTACGCGGAAGTACCAGGCAGAGGCTGCCATCATCGCCAGGCAAGCGGCGGACGATGCATAGGCGAGCCAGATGAAGAAGTGCAGCCAGTCCAGCGAAACGCCCGGGACGTTGCGCAGCAGCGTGAGCGCGACGCTGCCCCCATAGCCCGAGGCATCGGCCACGTAGATCAGAAACCCCGCTGTCCCCGCCCTTCGGCTGGCCGCGACCAGCCGGTCGAACAGCATGGCGTTGAAGGGCGCGTAACCCAGGTAGAGCCCCAGACCGGAAAGGATCATCCACGGCAGGGGCGCGATCCACGAGAGCTGGAACGCCAGGGTGGAAAGTCCGATCAGCAGCGCGCCGGCCATGACGATGACATGCACCGCCATCAGAGCCCGGCGGTTGTCCCGCACCATCACGAGGCTGCCGAGGATCGTCAGCGTCACCACCGCGATCGGCAGCTCGCTGGCGGTGAAGACCTCGGAAACGCCCGCATAGCCCAGTTCGCTCCAGATCTCGGCAGCGAAGTTGTCGCGCAAGTCTCGCAGTGCGGTGAAAAGGACGTAGGCGAGCACCAGAAAGGCCACGCCGGGGCCGTAATCGCGCAGGAATTCGCGGCGCGCAGCGGCGGCCATCGGGGGGCGGGCCATGCGTTCGGCCTGTTCTTGCGGACTGGGCGGCGGCATTTGGGACAGGCCGACGACCGCGACGAGCAGCACCGGAAAGAACACCAGTCCCGTCGCCGCGGGCATCCAGAACTCGCTGATGTCCATGGCCGTCATCAGCCAGAGGCCGACCGACTTGACCACGCCGGACGAGACGATGAAGCTGGCGCAAAGGATGGATGCCAGCACTTCGCTGGTGCGCCGTCCTTCGACATAGCCGAAGACCAGGCCCCAGATCATGCCCAACGGCAAGCCGTTGAGGAACAGCGCCAGCACTTTCCACGAGAGCGGCAGCACCGCGAACAGCACCAGCGCTACCCACGAAAACG
This sequence comes from Novosphingobium sp. YAF33, assembly GCF_052113265.1. NCBI lineage: Bacteria > Pseudomonadati > Pseudomonadota > Alphaproteobacteria > Sphingomonadales > Sphingomonadaceae > Novosphingobium > Novosphingobium sp. YAF33. The sequence goes on along the minus strand of NZ_JBFRCW010000013.1, from coordinate 96,549 downwards.
CCACGAGGCCGACGATGGCGCCGGCGCGGCGGGTCGCCGCCATCTCGGACACGACCTTCACCCCGATGAACTTGGAGAGCGCATATCCGGCCACTTGCGCGATTACGAGCGCGACCTTGAAATCCACCACGCCCTCCCAGCCCGGCACGTCCGCATATGTCGCGGCGGTAAAGGGCCTGCGGAAGGCATACATGGAGAAATAGGCCGCGAAACTGGCCAGTCCCCCGTAGAGCGCCAGCATCCAAGAAGGCCCCCGGGCCAGTGCCTGGCCCAGCGAGGGCCGCGTCTTCATGGGTGCATCCGGGCCGCTCCAGGTCGGCATTCGCTCCGCCGCCAACGTGTTCATGTGGCGTGCCCGATCAAGCCCGATATCGCGCCGAAGTGTTCCGGGATGCCGCAGCATGGGCACGCCGAAGGTGCCCGAAGCTTCGCCCTTTTCCGACATTCGGCAACAATTCCGGGCATCCTGCGACCTCCTAGCGAGAAAGCACCGGTTGCGGCACCTGCGACTCGCTCGCCAATGGCGACGGCTGCCCCCATGCCTGCGCCGCACGTCACCACGGTGACATGCGGCAACGGTCTCTGCTGCCGAGAGGTGATGGACGCCGCGGCGGACGCTCTGTTCGAACGGCTTATTCTAAGGGCGTGAAGGGATCGCTGGTCGTCGCCTGACCAACCGCATCGAGCCGTCCGGCAAGGCGGCGCTGCCAGAGGCTGCCCTGCGCGGCCGTGACGGTGACATCGTACCAGCCGCGCGTTTCGCGCAAGGACAGGCGGGCATGGCCGCCCTTCAGCGCCGCTTCCTTGCGCTCTCCCTTCAGGCCGAGTGACAGGACCTGCAGACCGGCCGCCTTCGGCGCAGCGGACCGCAAGGACAGGCTCGCCCCGCCAAGCCGCCACGTCAGGTCCGGCGATGGATCGTCGCGGTGACCCACGAAGTGGCGGTGGAAGCCGTTCGGCCCCAGCACCCAGAGATCGTAGCCCCCCGATGCGCTCCAGCCCCAGCGACCGTCCAGCGCCTGGCCAGCGCTCACGGTGTAGCGGCGAGGTGGAGCCGAAAGCGCGTGCCGATCGTAGACGTGGAAAACGGCGCCCGCACCCTCAGCCGAGAATTGCAGGAGGATCCCGCTTTCGCCCAACCGGTCGGACACTTCCAGCCGGTAGGGCAAAGCGCGCGAGGGCCTGAGGCCCGGCTCCTGCCAGAGCATCTCGTCCGTGGGCGGCGCGGCCGGATCGGGCTGGCGTCCCACGGCCGCGGCGCGCAGGGCGTCCGCACCGGGGTCCGGCAGGGGGCCGAACGGGTCGCGATCTGCCGCCGTGAAGTCGAAAGCGGAAGTCAGATCGCCGCACACGGCACGGCGCCAGGGCGAAATGTTCGCCTCGTGAATGCCGAAGCGCGTCTCCAGGAAACGGATCACCGAAGTATGGTCGAACACTTGCGAGTTGACCCAGCCGCCACGGCTCCACGGCGAAACGACATACATCGGCACGCGCGGGCCAAGGCCATAAGGACGCCCCCGGAGTTCCGGCAGGTCGATCTTCGCCTCGCCGGGGGCGGAGCGCTCATGATATTCACCGGCGAGGTCGACGCTGGAGGCGCCCAGCACTGTCCCGTCTGACAGGCGCGAAGGCGGCGCGGGAGGCGGCGCATGGTCGAAGAACCCGTCGTTCTCGTCGAACATCACGAGCAGGACCGTGCGCGCCCAGACGCGCGGATTGGCGGTCAGGGCATCGAGCACCCGGGAAGTATAGACCGCGCCCTGTGCCGGGCTGGAGGGGCCGGGATGCTCGCTGCTGCGCGCGTCCGCAACTATCCAGCTCACTTGCGGCAATTGGCCTGCCACCACGTCGGACCGCAGCTGGTCTAGCGCCTGGGTGGTGAGGGCCCGTTCTTTCAGGGCCGGATCGCCCTTGCCCCGGTGCGCCTCGCGATAGGCGCGGAAGCCGACCAGAGGATTGTCAGTGAAGTTGTCCGCCATGTCCTGGTAGATGCGCCAGTCGATCCCCGCCGCCTGGAGGCGCTCGGGCACGGTGGTCCAGAGATAGTCGTCGGCCGCACCGCCCTTTTCCGGAAATTCATCGTGCGAATTGCCGATGGCAGGGCCGCCCGCCCGACCCTGCGGGTCGTTGGTGCCGCTCCAGAGGAACAGGCGGTTGGTATTGGTGCCGGTCTGGATCGCGCAGTGATAGGCGTCACAGATGGTGAAGGTTTCCGCCAGCGCGAACTGGAAGGGAATGTCGGCGCGGCGATAGTGGCCCATGGCGCGCTGGTGCTTCGCCTCCGGCCAGTTGCCCATGCGGCCCTCGTTCCAGGCGGCTTGAGCATCCGGCCAGGTGTGCGGCGTGCTCTCCACCCGCATGAGATCGAATTCGCGCCGGGTGTCGAGATGGAAAGGCGCAACCATCCGTGCGCCGCCGGCGGCATGACGGTCCTGCTGCTGCCAGACCTTGCGTTCGCCGCCCATGCCGCTCGCAGCGCCCGTCGCCGTGCCCGGTCCTGCACCGGAATCCGGCGCGGCCAGCGGGATCGGCAGGCGGTCGGCAAAGCCGCGCACGCCGCGCAAGGTGCCGAAATAATGATCGAAGCTGCGGTTCTCCTGCATCAGGATCACCACATGCTCCACATCCGCGATCGTTCCGCTGCGCACCTCGGGCGCGATGGCCGCCGCGCGGGCGATGGACGCCGGAAGACCTGCCAGCATGGCGGTTCCAGCTCCGGCAAGAAGCGATCGGCGGGAGAGATCGGCCATCGAGTATCCTCAGGGAGAACCGGGAGCATGGGGCTTTGCAGCCGCCACACTCCCGGTCTGCAATTTCAGTTCAGAAGTCGAACGTCAGCGATGCGGTTACCGTGCGCGGTGCGCCGAGGAAAGCCGCGCCGCCGCCGCCGCCGCCCAGATAGCGCTTGTCGGTGATGTTGGTCGCCTGGAGCGTCACCGCCATGCCGCGCAGCTTGTCCGAGAAGTCGGCAAGGTCCACCCCGATATAGCCGCCCAGCAGCGTGTAGGACTGCGCCACTTCGCCGCCCACGGTATCGATGAAGCGATCGCCGACGAACTTGGTCGAGAGACCGGCCTTGAAGAAGTCCCGTTTGTAGTCGGCCGAGAGCACCCACATGTTGCGCGGCGAGCTTTCGACCTGAACGCCCGGCGTGATGCCGACGTCCGCATCCTGCTCGGCATTGCCGGTGCCGATGTAGACGGCGTGGTTGTAGCTGTAGCTGCCCGAAAGCATCAGGCCCATCGGCAGGCGATAGGCCAGCGCCGCCTCCACGCCGCGGCTGCGCACGCCGCCGACGTTGAGATAGACGCTTTCCTGCTGCTCCAGATAGTCGATGCCGGTGACCAGGTTGGAGGAGATCGAGACGATGTGGTTGTCGAACTTGATGTCGTAAGCGGTGATCGAGGCCTGGACGCGCGGCGTGCTGTAGCGGGCGCCCACTTCGATGCTGTCGGCCGTTTCCGGCTTGATGCGATCGATCACTTCCTGCGATTCGCCCAGAACGCCGTTGCTGATGGCCGAGAAGTTCTGCGCATAACCGGCGAAGAATTCCAACCCGTCGATCGGCGCCTTCCAGGTCAGGCCCGCTGAGATCAGCGGATCGGAATGCGAGGTGATACCGGTGCTGACCTGATCATCGAACAGCTCGGCCCGCGTCTGCTTCAGGAAGTACTGCTTGATGCCGAAAGCCGCCGTGAGGTTGCCGTAAGTCACGGCGTCCTGCGCGTAATAGACGAATTCGTTAGTGTCGTAGTCGGTGCTGAACTGGACCCAGTAGGGCGTCGTGTCATAGGCCAGGCCGAGCAGCGGGTTCTTTACACGGTGCCAGTCGCGAACCTGGTTGGCATTGACGTTCTCGTACCAGGCGCCTGCGCGCAGGGTGTTGGTGATCGCGCCGAAATCATGGGTCCAATCGGCGTCAGCGGTGAAGCCGACGCGGTCGTTTTCGTAGTGGGTGTGGCGGTAGGACATCGCGCCGGTGGCATCGGCGGCATAGCAGCTCGGCGAATACTGGGCCGGGATGCCGGCCGTGCCGGTGCAACCTGCGATCATGGTCGCCGCAGCGCCGGTGGGCGTGAGGAAATAGACCTGGCCCAGCGCGCTGCCGCCGATCACGGTGGAGCCGCCCGCATATTCGCTCTCGGTCGCCCCGGCGCCATCTGCGGTCACATCCACGAGATAGGGCGGAAGCCAGTCACCCCGGCCGCGCATCCGGTGGTAGTAACCGGTCAGCGAGAGCTTCACTTCGCCCAGGTCGACCTTTCCGCGCAGATAGCCGAACAGGTTCTTGCGCAGTGCGCGCGAACCGGCGCGGTAGTTCTGGTCGATATAGGGAATGCCGGTCCAGTTGTCGGTATAGACGTCGTGGTCGGGATCGGCCTCGAACTGCGCCAGCGAGACGGAGCCAAATTCGGATTCGTCGGCATCGTCGTAGGACAGGAAGCCGGTCAGATTGACGTTGGAGAGCGTGCTGGTGATCTTGGCGCTCAGGTGGTCGCGGCTGGTCTTGCCGGCGCCGCCGATCCAGTCGTGCGCCTTGGAGTGCGAGGCGCTGATGTAGGCGCGGGTATCGGGTGCGAATTCACCGGTATCGACGCGGGCATAGAACTTCTGCGCGCCATAATCGCCCGCTGCGCCCGAAAGGCGAACGCGGAAGTCGTTCTCGGGATCGGAGGTCACGTAGTTGAGTGTACCGCCGAGCGCTTCGTTGGAGCGCGAAGAAATGTCGGCGGTGCCCTGCGACACTTCTACCGTCCGCAAGTCCAGAACGTCGATGTAGCGGTTCGCCTTGGAGCCGCCGCCATAGCCCGAGCCGCCGTTGGGCAGACCGTCGATGGTGGTGCCGATCTGCGTGAAGCCACGGATGGAGATGGAAGTCGCCCAGTCCGACGAACCGAAAGCATCGCCTTCCGAAACGAAGACGCCCGGAAGCTCGTTGATGACATCGTTCACGCTGGTCAATGCCGACTGGCGCTCGATCATCTCGGGAGTGACGCGGGTATTGGCGAAGTGCACGGCCTCGCCGGTGACGACGATGTCCTCGTTCGACGCCGTGTCACCGCTGTCGGGCGCTTCCGCGGTCGGCGCTGCCGCCGCATCCTCGGCGTGCGCCTGCGTCGTTGCCGCAGCGATCGCGAGGATCGCCGTTCCGATCATCCATGTCTTCATTTCTGCTTCCCCTGAAGATGCGGCACCCTGGCCTCGGCCATTCAGCCGTTGACGGCGAGCTAGGCGCCTCCGATTACAGGTCTGTGACATTTTGTGGCTTTGCTGGATTAAATCCACATAGACCGACATGATACGGGCAAGAACCCACTTGCCCTCACAAGCACAAACAAGCATGGTCGGCAGGCACGTTCGTCAGGGGGAAACTGCATGATACAGGCCGACCGCATTTCCGCGATCCTGGCCGCGTTGGACGAGCGAGGGTCCTGTTCGATCTCCGAGCTGGCCCTGCGCTTCGACGTCTCCGAGGAGACGATCCGCCGCGACGTGCGGCAGCTTGAGGCGAACGGCTCGGTGATCAAGGTGCATGGCGGCGTCACCCTGCCCGCGCCGCGACTGGAAGCGCCCTATCGCAAACGCCTTCGCGAGCAGCTCGAAGCCAAGCGCTCGATCGCCCGCCACGCCGCGGGCCTGGTGCAGGACGGGATGACGGTGTTCATCGATTCCGGCACCACTTCCTTCTGGGTGGCGCAGGAACTGGGGCATCGGAAAGGGCTCACCCTGGTGACCAACAGCGTCGAAGTGGCGGCGGACGTGCTGGGCCGTTCCGACCACCGCGTCTTCCTGGCGGGTGGCATGCTCAATGCCGACTACCGCGCGGCTTTCGATGCCGACGCGGTCCGCATGGTCCGCGGTTTCCTGCCGGACATCGCCATCTTCTCCATGGGCGCCATCGACCCGCACCATGGCTTTCTCGATTTCGATCCGGACGAAGCCGCGTTCAAGCGGGCCCTTCTGGACCGCGCGCGGCGCATCGTCGTCGTGGCCGACCACACCAAGTTCTCACGGGTGGGCACCGTCCATGTCGCGGACTTCGGCCAGATCCATGACCTCGTGACGGACCTGCCGCCCCCGCCGCCGCTCATCGACGCTGCAAGAGAAGGCGGGACGGCGATCCACCTCAGCGAACCGGCCCTTCAGGGCGGCTGACGGCGCGGCGATCAGGAACTGCGCAGCGGAATCGCGGCCAGACTGTCGGAAGAGGTAAGGAACAGGACCTTGCCGCCCTTCCCTATCGCGCAATTGGCGATCGCCTTGCCCGTCTCGATCACGCCGAGCAGCCGCGCGTCGGCCGTGCAGACGTGGACGCCGCCCGGCCCTGTCGCGAAGACGTGCCCGGAGGCGCCGACCTTGATCCCGTCGGGCAGGCCCGGCCGGCCGGCATCATGCTGCGCGCGCATGTCGAGGAACTGGCGGCTTTCACCGGTCATTCCGTCCGTGCCGAGTGGATAGGCCAGCACTTCGGGACGGGTCTCGTCCGACAGCGACAGATAGAGTGTGCGCTCATCCGGCGAGAGCGCGACGCCGTTGGGGCGGCGATGGCTGCGGTCCAGCAGGTCCACCCGGCCGTCCGGCGATAGACGATATAACCCGCACCACGCCACTTCGCGCAGCGGCGAATCGTCGCCTTCCGCCAGACCATACGTCGGGTCGGTGAAATAGATCGCGCCGGACCTGGCGACGCAAAGATCGTTGGGGCTGTTGAAACGCTTGCCGTCGAAACGGTCGGCCAGCGTTTCCCGCTGGCGCGTGGCGAGGTCGATCCGCACGATCGCCCGCGAGCCGCTGTCCGCCGCAATCAACCACCCTCGCGCATCCAGCGCCAACCCGTTGAGCCCCGGCTCCCGGATCGCGGCAGGCACCGGCGTCTGCAGTCCCGAGGGACGGAGGAATATCTCGACGCCCTTTGCCGCCGTCCAGCGGTGGACGGTATTGCTTGGCGGATCGCCGAAGAGCAGGCAGTTGCTGCCGGGAACCCAGACCGGGCCTTCCGCCCAGCGAAATCCTTCGGCAAGACGCGTCACCGAAGCGCCGGGCGCGACGATCCTGTCGAGCGCCGGATCGAGACGGCGCACGGTACCGATCACCGGCGCCTTGGCCGCGGCGCCCACCGCGTCGAGCAGCGGCACGGCGGCGAGGCCGGCCAGCATCATGCGGCGATCGATCATGCCTTCAACTCGACGATGCGCCGCTCCGCCGCCGATCGATAGATCGCCTCTATTATACGCATGTCCGCAAGTCCTTCTTCGCCCGCGACGATGGGGGCACCGCCGGTCAGCACGCATTCGGCGAGGTGATCGAGCTGCCCGGCGAACTGGTTGCGCGCGGGCGGCGGCAGCGTCCTCGGTGCAGTGACACCGTCCTTGCGGATCGTCATCGCCTGCCCGGTGTAAGGCGTGGCCGGCTCCATCGCGATCCACCCCTGGGTGCCATGCACGCGGTAGGCATTGTGCGAAGAACTGTAGCTGGAGATGCAGTTCGCCTGCACGCCCGAGGGGAAGCGGAGCACGAAGCTGACGCGGTCCTCCACGGTGCGGAAGCGCGGATCGGCGCGGTCAGTCGATTCCACCGCGCTCACTTCCACCGGCTCCTCGCCGGTGAGGTAGCGGGCGGCGTTGAGGCTGTAGATGCCGATGTCCATCATCGAGCCGCCACCGGAAAGCGCCTTGTCCAGCCGCCATTGATCGGGCTGAATGGGAAAGCCGTGCTCCGCCGTGACGAGCCGCGTCGGACCGACATGACCGCCCCGCGCCAATTCGATCGCCAGGCGGTTGTAGGGCTCAAACCGGGAGCGATAGCCGATCATCAGCTTCTTCCCGGCCTTGCGACAGGCCGCGATCATCGCCTGGCATTCCGCCACCGAGGTGGCCATGGGTTTTTCGCAAAGGACATGCTTGCCCGCCTGAGCGGCGCGGATGGTGTATTCGGCATGGAGACTATTGGGCAGGACCACATAGACCGCGTCGATATCCGGGTTGTCGCGAATGCGGTCGAACTCGGCATAGTTGTAGCGATGCGTCCTGGGGATGCCGTATTGCGCGCCGTACTGCTCCAGCTTGGACGGCGTGCCGCTGACCAGCGCAACCAGCCGCGACTGTTCGCAATTGGCGAAGTTCGGCAGGATCTGCCGGGTGGCGTAATAGCCCAGGCCGACGACGGCATAGCCGATCTTGCGCGGCGCCGCGAAGGCCTGCGCAGAAAACCCCGCAGCGACTCCCGCCGCCGCCAGTCCCGCGCCCATTCCCAGAACCTCGCGCCGCGAACCTGTCGTCATCGTCCTGTCCCCACGTTGCCGTTCCAGCCCCACGGCGGATGCGCGATCACGCGCGCGCCAGACGTCCCGCCGCGATGGCGACTTGCGTTCGGTTGCGCACGTTCAGCTTGCGCATGAGCGCCGTCATGTGGACCTTCACCGTCGCCTCGGCCATGCCGAGTTCATAGGCGATCTGTTTGTTCAAAAGCCCCGAACGCACGCAGCGCAGGACTTTGAGCTGGGTCGGCGTGAAATGGAGCGGTTCGGCCGGAGCCTCCCGCGCGGCAACATCCTGACTGACGGGAACCGTGCACAGATCTGCAACCAGGTGCATCTCTTTCTCTCCCCTAAATGACTCGGTTCTTGAGGTACCGCGCATGCCCGCTGAGAGCCTGCCGCACCGGAGTTCGTTGAGCCTAGTGATAATGGAATCAGTCTGACAGGTTCAAGAGAAATCTTACCTCTCACACTAAATTGTCTAGAATATGCCGATCTTCCAGCTATAACCTGTCCAACAGGTTTGGGTGGTATTGCCAACCCGATCACAAAGCAAAGACTAGGGAGAGGCGAGGGATGACCCTGTCATTTCGTCGAGCGCGGGCGTGTGGCCCATGGAAGAATGTCCGGTTCCCCGTAGCAGCATCGACCGCATCGGAATCGCAGGCATCATGACGCCGGAAGACATCAGGCTCGTCCTGTCCGCCATCGTCGGCATCGCGCTGTCGATTTCGCTCATCGTCCGCGGGCGACTGCATCCTTTCGTGGGACTGCTGTGCGGCGCCTTCACCGTCGGCGTGCTGGCCGGCATACCGCTGGATGAAACGGCAAAGGCCGTGGAGAAGGGCGCCGGCTCGATCCTGGGTGGCACCGGCCTGGTGGTCGCCCTGGGTCTCGGGCTTGGCGCCATGCTGCAACTGTCGAACGGCGCGGCCGGGCTGGCGCGAGCCGCGCTCGGCGTGTCGGGCGTCAAGGGCGCGCCCTGGGCCAGCCTCTTCACCGCACTGCTGATCGGGTTGCCGCTGTTCTTCGAGACCGGGCTGGTGCTGCTGCTGCCGATCGTCGCCTCTGCCGCGGCGGCGCTGCCCAAGGGCCAGGACGATGACGCTTCCAAGCTGAGGCTGATGCTGCCGGCACTGGCGGGTCTCTCGGTCGTCCACGCCCTCGTGCCGCCGCACCCCGGACCGCTGCTCGCCGTGAATGTCCTTGGCGCCAACCTCGGCCTCACCCTGGCTTACGGTCTGCTGGTGGGCATTCCCACCGCGATCATCGCCGGCCCGGTGCTCGCCCGCTTTACCGCGCCCGGCGTGAAACTCAGCCCGCCGCTGCTGGCGCCCGAGACGATCGACGTGGCGACGCCCTCGGTCGGCCGCACCCTCACCGCGGTCCTGCTGCCGGTGGTGCTGATCGCCGCGGGACAGGCCGTCGCCATCGCTCCGCCAGCGGTCGCCGCGAAGCTGGCCTGGCTCGGCTGGGTGAGCGATCCCGTCATCGCCCTGCTCATCGCCAATCTCGTTGCCCTGCCCCTGCTGTTCGGAGGCCGCCTCGGCGAGCGCCGCATTCAGGACGCGATCTGGCTGGAGGCCATGGCGCCCGCGGGCGGCATCCTCCTGGCCATCGGCGCCGGCGGTGCGCTCAAGCAGGTCCTCGTCACCGCCGGTCTTTCGGACATGCTGGTGCGTCTGGCGGGCGGCGGGGCGATCTCGCCCTTGCTGCTGGCCTGGGGCGTCTCGGTCTGCATCCGCCTGGCCACCGGCTCGGCCACCGTGGCGACGATCACCACGGCCGGCGTCATGGAAGGACTGGTCGCCAGTTCGGGCGTGGAGCCCGAATGGATGGTACTGGCCATCGGCGCGGGCTCGCTGTTCTTCTCGCACGTCAACGATCCGGGCTTCTGGCTGGTGAAGAGCTACCTCGGCACGGACATGCCAGGAACGTTCCGCACATGGTCGATCATGGAAACCGTGGTCGCCGTGGTCGGACTGCTGCTGGTGCTTGCGGCCAGCAGCATCATCTAACAAAGGACCATCCCGATAACCGGCCCGCATTGGCGGGCCGCCGACTGCAAACGATGATGGACAAACAGGAAACTCGATGAACCAGACGCGGCTTTCCGATCAGGCCTATGCGGGCATCGTCGAGATCATCAAGTCCAGGAACCTCGGGGTCGGCTCACGCCTGCCGTCCGAGGCGGGCCTGGCAGAGATGTTCGGCGTATCGCGCGCCATCGTGCGCGAGGCCTTGGTGCGGCTGGCCTCAGACGGCATCACCGAGGCGCGGCGCGGGGCAGGCTCTTTCGTCAAGAGCCGCCCTTCCGAGCGTCTCGCCGCCTTCATGCCGATGGCAGAGCTTCCCGCTACCCTGGGCAGCTACGAAGTACGGTTCGTTCTGGAAGCGGAGGCCGCCCGCCTGGCCGCAACCCGGCGTACATCGGTGGAAATGGTCCATGTCGAGGACGGCATGGAGTTGCTGCGCAGCGCCCTGCTGTCCAACGCGCCCGCCCATGCCGAAGACATGGAGCTGCATCGCCGCATCGCGGCCGCCACCGGGAACCCGGCGTTCCTGGTCGCTTTCGATGCGCTCTGGTCCGATGTCGAGAAGATCATGCGCGCCGGCGTGGACATCTCCCGTTCGCGCCCGCCCGAAGTGATCGCCACCATGCTGCGCGAACACGAAGTCATCGTCGAGGCCATTCGCGCGCAGGACGCCGAAGGGGCCGCCCTGGCGATGCGCTGGCACCTCTGGGAGGGGCGCCGCCGCCTGATGCCCTGAACCTGAGAAAGGCCCCACAGGCCTTGCCAGGCGGCGTGGGGGCGTGTGCCGCCAGGCGATGTGGGGGTGTGTGCCGCCAGGCGGCGTGGGGACTGCGCCGAAGGCCTGGAGGTTCAGCCGCCGCGAAGCATGCGAAGCACGGAATCGCGCAGGATTTCCGGCGGCTGTTCGCTGGGGAGCACCACGGCCTGCTCGCGGTCCAGCGGCGCTTCGAGCGTGGCGAGCTGGCTGTCCAGCAGGCTGGCAGGCATGTAATGCCCCGGCCGGTTCTCCAGCCGCGTAAAGAGATCGTCGCGGCTCGCTTCCAGCAGCACGAAGCGGGCGCCCGCCTCGATGGCCGCACGCAAGCGGTCGCGGTAGACCAGACGCAAGGCCGAGCATGCGACGATCACCCGGCCATTCTCGCAAACCGCCTCGTCCGCCGCCCGGCCCAGGCGGTCAAGCCAGGGCCAGCGGTCTTCGTCGGTCAGGGCATGTCCGGCGCGCATCTTCGCCACTGCTTCCGGCGAGTGATAGGCATCGCCTTCCAGAAAGGCGCAATCGAGCGCCTCGGCCAGCAATGCGCCGAGTGTGGACTTGCCACAACCGCTGACGCCCATGACGATGATCGCGCCGCGAGGAAAGGCGCTTCCTGAGGATTTTGGCAAAACGGGGTCCTTGCAGCCCGGGCGATGCCGCAAAGCGCACCGCGATGATGGGCGACCTATAGAAGCGCGGCGACCGACCTGGGAACTACGACCTTTGTCGCAAGTGCCAAGTCCGCCCTTCCGCATTAGCAACAGGCGAAGATAAACCGACAGGGAGGCGGGAAATGATCGGACGCGGCGGAATAACGGCGGCCTTGCTGGCGGCCAGCGCGCTCGTTCCCGCGGGCGGCGCGGCCGCTGCCGTTCCTGAGAGCGGGCCTTCCGTATTTCCTGTCGCCCCGGCCGAACCGCGCGCGGTGACCGTGAAAGCCGCCGGAGACGGCCGCACCGATGACACGGCCGCCATCCAGCAGGCCTTCGACAAGGCGCGCGACTCCAGCGAACACGGCATCGTTTTCCTGCCTTCCGGCCGCTACCGGATCACCCGCACGCTGGTGGTTCCGGCAGGAGTGCGGGTCTACGGCGTCGGGCAGGAGCGCCCCACCATCTTCCTGGCCCCGCGCACCCCCGGCTTCCAGAAGGGCGTATCGACCATGATCGTCTTCGCCGGAGGCGATCAATACGCGGTTGGCCAGGTGCCCGTTCCCGTGCCCACCGTGGTTCCGCGCGACAAGAACGTGCGCGACGCCAATTCCGGCACGTTCTATTCGGCCATGAGCAATCTCGATATCGAGATCGGCGAAGGCAACCAGGCTGCCGCCGGGGTGCGCTTCCGCATGGCGCAGCACGCCTTCCTCAGCCACATGGACTTCCGCCTCGGGTCGGCCTTCGCGGGCGTCTACCAGGCCGGCAACGTGATCGAGAACGTGCGCTTCCACGGCGGCCGCTACGGCATCGTTACCGAGAAGACCTCTCCTGCCTGGCAATTCACGCTGATCGATTCCAGCTTCGACGGCCAGCGCGATGCCGCCATCCGCGAACACGAAGTTGGCCTCACCATGGTCAATGTGCTGATCCGCGACACGCCGGTGGGAATAGAGGTCGACCGCGGCTACGGCGATTCGCTCTGGGGCAAGGACGTCCGGTTCGAGAATGTCAGCAAGGCGGGCGTCGTCATCTCCAACGAGAACAACGTCTTCACGCAGATCGGCTTCGAGAATGCCCTTGCCAGCGGCACGCCGGTCTTCGCCCGTTTCCGGGACAGCGGCCGGTCGGTCGCCGGCAAGGGCAAGGCCTACAAGGTCTCCGACTTTTCCTATGGCCTCGCCGTGCCCTCGCTCGGAAGCGACGGCGATTACGCGACGAAGGCGGATATGGAGGCCCTCCCCGCCCTGCCCGCCGCGCGCAAGCCTGCCATCCGCGACTTGCCCCCGATGTCGGAATGGGTCGACGTGCACAGCCTGGGCGTCATGGGCGATGGCCGCACCGACGATACCGCCGCCCTCCAGCGCGCCATCGACGCCAATCGTGTGCTCTACCTTCCGGCCGGGTTCTACAAGGTCACCAACCGCCTGACCCTGCGGCCGGACAGCGTGCTCATCGGGCTTCATCCGGCGCTGACCCAGCTCTACATTCCGGACGGCAATCCGGCCCATGCCGGGCTCGGCGCAGTCCTCCCGATCCTCGAAAGCCCGCGCGGCGGAGACAACGTGCTCTCCGGCATCGGCCTGTTCACCGGCCGCATCAACCCGCGCGCGAGCGCCCTGCTCTGGCGCTCAGGCGAGAACAGCCTTGTCGAGGACGTGAAGATCATGGGCGGCGGCGGCACGCCCACGGCCGATGGCAAGCCCCTTGGTTCGCTCGGCGCACGCAGCGGCGATCCGGTTGCCGATGGACGCTGGGATGCCCAGTACCCCAGCATCTGGGTGACCGACGGCGGCGGCGGCACTTTCGCTGACGTGTGGAGCCCGAATACGTTCGCGCAGGCGGGCTTCATGGTGACGAACACCAGCACCCCCGGCCACGTCTACGAGATGTCGGTCGAGCATCACGCCCGCAACGAGATCGTGCTCGACAAAGTGGAGAACTGGGAGTTTCTGGCGCCCCAGACCGAGCAGGAAGTGGGCGACGGGCCGAACGCCGTTTCACTGGAAATCCGCAACTCGCGCAATCTCCTCTTCGCCAACTACCACGCCTACCGGGTGACGCGCAGCTACCACCCGGCCCGCAGCGCCGCCAAGCTGTTCAACTCGGGCGAGATCCGTTTCCGCAACGTCCACGTCAATGCCGAAAGCGGCTACGCGACCTGCGACGACGAAGGCTGCGGCACCTTCCTGCGCGCCAGCAAGTATCCCTTCGACAATGCGATCGAAGATGTGTCCAGCGGAAGCCTGGTGCGCGAGCGCGAATTCGCCAGCCTCGACATCGGCGCGCCGGGCAAGGCTGGCGGTACGCCCGCACAACCTTCCGCGATCCCCGTGGAAAAGCTGGCGGAAGGGTTCTGGTCGATCTCGGGCGCGGCCGCGGATGCCAGGGGTTCGCTCTATTTCATCGACCGCCGCTTCCAGCGCATCCATCGCTGGACCGCGGACAAAGGCCTCGAAGTGGTGCGCGACAACGCGCTCGACCCCGTAAACCTGGCCGTCGATGCCTCGGGCCAGTTGCTGGTCCTGTCCTCGCTCGGCCCGAAGGGGGGCGTCTACGCCTTCGATCCCGATGGCCCGAAAGACGCGATGACCGTGATCGCGCCTACGCCGGTACGCGGAAAATCCGCGGCCCGCACGTTGCTCCCCGTCAACTGGTGGATCAATGGCGAATTCCGCGACCAGATCGATCCGAAGACCTACCAGTTTACCACCCTGGCCGAGATGTTCGCGCAGGATGCCGGGTCCGCCAAGGCCATGGAATATGTCTCGCCCGACGGCAGCCTGGCGCTGCCGGCCTTCCGCGTCTGGCAGCAGGGGCCGGAAGACCACGTCGGCTGGCGTTGGTCGCATAGCCTCGATGCCAACGGCCTGATCGGCGGTAAGCCGGGCGAGCGCGTCTTCGTCACCAACGGTTCGCAGAACATGACTTACAGCGCCACGATCGGCAGCGGCGGCGCTCTGCAGGGCCTCAAGCCCTTCGCCGGTCGCGGCGGCGAGAGCGTGGCGGTAGACCGGCAGGGCCGCGTCTTCGTCGCGAACGGGCAAGTCTACATCTACACGCCGGATGGCAAGGAACAGGCGCGCATCGACGTACCGGACCGGCCGCTCCAGATCCTGTTCGGCGGAGCGGACGGCGGCACGCTGTTCATCCTGACACACCACGCACTTTACGCCGCACGGCCATGAACGAGGCGGTCATGAACGGAACAGACATGAACGGAACAGGCCCGAAAGCAGATCGGCCCGAACATGGTCTGCAAAATGCGTCATCAGAAAAAGGGAGGGTCGTCTTGGGAGAGACGGCCCGGAAGTAAAAGGGGAAGGACGATGAAAATGAGGACAGCAATCCATCGACAGCGCGCCGGGGCCAGCCTCGTTGCGCTCGTCGCCGTAGCCCTCGCTGGCACGGCGCAGGCCCAGGAACAGACGCAGGACGCGCCGGAAACGGCCGCACAGGCTCCTGCTCAGACCACGCCCACAGGCGCCGCAGCCCCGGACCGTCAGGCCGCGGAGATCGTGGTCACCGGCTCGCGCATCACCACCAGCGGGTTCAACGCGCCGACGCCCACGACCGTCATCGGCGAAGAACAGATCACCGCCAACGCCCAGCCGAACATCTTTACCACGATCGCGCAGCTGCCCTCGCTCCAGGGTTCGACTGGCGCGTCGACGGGCACCTTCAGCACGTCGAGCGGCCAGCAGGGCCTCAGCTCGTTCTCGCTGCGCGGCCTGCAGCCGATCCGCACGCTGACCCTGCTCGACGGGCAGCGCGTCGTCGGCGCGAACGTGACCGGCGTGCCCGATATCAGCATGTTCCCTCAGCTTCTCGTCAAGCGGGTGGACGTGGTGACAGGCGGCGCCTCCGCTTCCTATGGCTCCGACGCGGTCGGCGGCGTCGTCAACTTCATCACCGACACCCGGTTCGAAGGCTTCAAGGGCAACATCCTTGGCAGCATCACCAAGTACGGCGACGATGAGACCGCGCTCGTCCAGGCGGCATGGGGCAAGTCGTTCCTCGACGACCGCCTGCATGTGGTGGTCAGCGGCGAGTACGACCACGAAGGCGGCGTCGGCGCCGGAGACTTCGGCACCGACCTTGCGGGCAGCCGCGACTGGTATCGCGCGACCACGCTGATGAACACCGGCCAGACCAACAACGGCCTGCCGCAGTTCAACTATCGCGACTTTGCGCAGCCCTACCAATATGCCCGCTACGGCCTCATCAACAACGGCCCTCTCCAGGGCATCGCCTTCGATGCCAACGGCACGCCCTACAACTTCAACTACGGGTCGAACGGCCAGCCGCTCGGCAATGGCCAGGTCAGCAACTGCTATCGCGGCAACAGCTTCTGCGAAGGCGGCGATCTGTCCGGGGCACCGGGCTCGGGCGCCTCGCTCAAGTCCGCGCTGGAGCGCATCAACGGCTATGGCCGCATCGGCTACGACTTCGCCGAGAACAACGAAGCCTACGTCACCGTCAACATCGCCCAGGTGAAGACCCACAATCAGCCCAGCCCCGGCTACAACCGTCCTTCGCTGACGGTGCAATGCGCCAATCCGTTCCTGCCGCAGCTGGTGCGAGATCGCTGCACCGCCGCGGGTATCACGAGCTTCGGATTCGGCACCAGCAACGGCTCATTCCCCGATCCGCGCGTCGATACCGACCGCAAGCAGTACCGCTTCGTCGGCGGTCTCAAGGGCGCGTTCGACGCGGTGGGAACCTCGTGGAACTATGACGCCTACTATGAGCACGGCATCACCATCTCGGACATCAGGGTTCGCGACATCGTGCTGCAGAACCGCTACGTGGCGGCGACCAATGCGACCACGCTGAACGGCGCCATCGTCTGCGCCGATCCGGTGGCCCGCGCCAACGGGTGCCAGCCGATCAACATCTTCGGCAACTTCGCGCCTTCCGACGCCGCGCTCGCCTATGTCGCCCCGCACGAAAACGGGCCGTTCCAGCACACCAAGCTGACCCAGGACGTCCTCAGCGCGAACTTTTCGGGCAATCCCTTCGATTCTTGGGCAGGCCCGGTCTCGGTGGCGTTCGGCGGCGAATACCGACGCGAGTTCTACCGCGTGAATGCCGACCCCTATGGCGCGGGCGTCTCCGACATCAGCCCCAACAGCGCCGACTATCCGGCCGATCCGCTGCTCAACTCCACGCTCGGCAGCAACTGGGCGGCAGGCAACTACAAGAACGGCAGCGGCAAGTACGACGTCTACGAAGGCTACGTCGAAGTCGACCTGCCCCTGCTCAACAGCGAATCGATCGGCCGCGCCAACCTCAACGGCGCAGCGCGTGCCACGCATTACAGCACTTCCGGCACCGTCTGGACCTGGAAAGTCGGCGGCACCTGGGACACCCCGCTCGACGGCATCCGCCTGCGCGCGGTCACCTCGCGCGACGTCCGCGCGCCGAACCTCTCCGAACTGTTCGCCGCGCCGACGGTCACCACGGTACCGAACTTCAACGACCCGTTCCGCAACCAGGCGGTACAGATCTTCCAGAACACCATCGGCAATCCCAACCTGAAGCCGGAAGTGGCGCGCAACACCGAACTGGGCATCGTGCTGTCGCGCCCCTCGTGGCTGCCGGGCCTCAGCCTCTCGTTCGACTACTACCGCATCAAGCTCGACGGCGTGGTCTCCACCCTGTCGGCCGACCAGATCGTGCGCTTCTGCTTCGAGGGTAATCAGGCCTTCTGCGGCGGCTTCCAGCTGGATGGTCCGCAGGGCACCAACTTCGTCAACGTCCAGCCTTTCAACCTCGCCTCCTGGAAGACCAGCGGTTTCGATATCGAGGCGAGCTACCAGTGGCAGCAGCCGCTGGGCCTGCCTGGCAGCTTCACCGTCCGCGCGCTGGCCACGCATATCCAGAAGTTCATCGTCAGCGCCGGCATCGCGGGGGTCGATCCGGTCGACCAGGCGGGCAACAACGCCGGTGCCACGCCCGACTGGAAGTGGCTGGCGGTGCAGACCTACGACAGCGACCGCTTCAGCCTGACCCTGCAGGAACGCTGGATCAGCGATGGCACGTTCGGCAACCAGTACGTCGTGTGCCAGTCGTCCTGCCCGGTTTCGACCGGCAACCATCCGACCATCGACTACAACACCATGAAGGGCGCCTTCTACGTGGACGTCGGCGCGACGATCAAGTTCGGCGACAACCTGCAACTCTACGGCAAGATCGACAACCTGTTCGACAAGGATCCCGTCGCCTCGCCGCAGACCAACACCGGGCTCGACGTGAACCCGGCCCTCTACGACACCCTGGGGCGGATCTACCGCGCCGGCATCCGCTTCAATTTCTGAAGCTTTCGTCGTCCCGGGTCGCCCCCGGGACGACGACAGGATACACGTGCCTTGAAACCCGGAGAGAATTGACATGAAACGTGGACCGATCGGCGCCTCGACGGCCCTGCTGGCCTCCCTTGTAGCGATCCAGCCCGCCTACGCCTCGCCCTCGGTCTACACCGCAGCTCCCGATGAACCCGGTGCCTTCACCGTATCCGGCAAGGCCGATGGCCGCGCCGATGATACGGCCGCGATCCAGCAGGCCATCGACGCCGCCGCCGAAAAGGGCGGCGGCGGCATCGTGTTCTTGCCCGCCGGCACCTACCGCATCAGCCGCACCATCTTCCTCTGGCCCGGCGTGCGCATCTTCGGCATCGGCGAAAAGCGGCCGACGATCGTGCTCGGTCCGCGCACGCCCGGCTTCCAGAAGGGCGTCGGCCACATGGTGATGTTTGCTGGAGGACGCCGCGAGCGGGACCCCAAGGATGCTCGCCCCGTCGCTTTCGCGCCGCCCGGCAGCGTGCCCTTCAACAAGGACATCCCGGACGCCAACCCCGGCACGTTCTACTCCGCGCTCGGCAATATCGACTTCCGCATCATGGACGGCAATCCGGCCGCCACCGCCATCCGCTTCCACTCCGCCCAGCACAGCTTCGTCAGCCATGTCGATTTCGACATCGGCTCCGGCCTCGCGGGGCTCTATCACGTCGCCAACGAGGCCGAAGACCTGCACTTCCGCGGTGGCCGCTACGGCATCCTGGCGGAGAAGCCCTCCCCCGCCTGGCCCTTCGCCCTGGTGGACGCCACCTTCGAAGGCCAGCGCGATGCGGCGATCCGCGAGCACGAAGCGGGTCTGACCCTGCTCAACGTCTCCATCCGCGACACGCCGGTGGGCATCGAGATCGACCGCGGCTACGGCGACTGGCTCTGGGGCCAGGATGTCCGCTTCGAGAATGTCTCCAAGGCCGGCGTGCTGATGTCCAACGAGAACAACGTCTATACCCAGATCGGCTTCCAGAACGCGGTGGCCACGCATACCCCGGTCTTCGCGCGCTTCCGCGAAAGCGGAAAGACGGTCGCGGGCAAGGGAGAGACCTACAAGGTTTCCTCATTCACTCACGGGCTGACGCTGCCGGCCTTCGGGCAGATGGGCGCCTATCGCACCCAAGTCGATGCCGAGCCGCTCTCCGCCCTGCCCGCGCCGTCCGCCCCCGCCATCCGCGCCCTGCCGCCGGTCTCCGACTGGGTGAACGCCCGCAGTCTCGGTGCGAAGGGAGACAATCAGAGCGACGACACCGCCGCGCTTCAGAAGGCCATCGACACGCACCGCGTGGTCTACCTGCCTTCCGGCTTCTACAAGGTCAGCGACACCCTGCGGCTGCGGCCCGATACCGTGCTGCTGGGCCTTCATCCCAGCCTGACGCAGATCGTCCTGCCGGACGGATCTCCCGGCTACGCCGGCGTCGGCGCGCCGAAGGCGCTGGTGGAGAGCGCCTCGGGCGGAGACGCCATCGTCGCCGGCATCGGTCTCAATGCCAACGGCAACAACCCGCGCGCCGCCGCCCTGATGTGGAAGGCGGGGGCCCGCTCGATGGTGAACGACGTGAAGTTCCAGGGCGGCCACGGCACCAATCGCTTCGACGGCACGCGGATGGATCCCTACAACAACAACGCGACGGCCGATCCCGATGCCGCGCGCCGCTGGGACGGCCAGTACGCCAGTCTCTGGGTTACCCAGGGCGGCGGCGGCACTTTCGCCAATATCTGGAGCCCCAGCACTTTTGCGCACCCCGGCATCCTGATTTCCGACACGACCACGCCCGGCCGGCTGATCCAAGCCTCGGTGGAGCACCACGTCCGCACCGAGATCGGTCTCAACCGCGTCTCGAACTGGGAACTGCTGGCTCCGCAGACCGAAGGCGAGGCCGGCGAAAGCGGCGATGCGGTGGCGCTGGAAATCCGCAACTCCAGCAATATCCTGGTCGCCAATCTCCACGCCTACCGCGTCACCCGCACGCGCAAGGCGGCGCCGGCCGCCATCACGCTCTACAATTCGCAGGACATCCGTTTCCGCAACGTCCACGTCAATGCCGAGAGCGGCGTCGGGACTTGCGACGAGAACGGCTGCGCCACGTTCCTTCGCCTCACCAAGTTCCCCTTCGAGAATGCCTTGCGCGACGTGACGCACGGGCTGGACGTGCGCGAACGCGAATTCGCGGTGCTGGACGTCAAGGCCGCCCCCCAGCCCGTCGCACCCGTCACGTTCGAAGGCGCCCGCATCGAGAAACTGGCAGACGGATTCCACTCCATCGGCGGAGGCGCGGTGGACGCGCAAGGCAAGCTCTATTTCATCGACCGCCAGTTCCAGCGGATTTGGAGCTGGTCGGACAGCGGCAAGCTGGAAATCGTGCGCGATGCCGCGCTCGATCCGGTGAACCTTACGGTTGACCGCTCGGGCAACCTGCTTGTGCTGTCCTCGTTCGGGCGCAACGGCACCGTCTACAGCCTCAAGCCGGGTTCGCCCGATACCGAGCTGACAGTGATCGCGCCCCGACCGGCGGGCAAGTCGGGCAATGCCGCGACGGTGCTGCCGGTCAACTGGTGGATCAACGGCGAGTTCAAGGATCAGATCGACCCGAAGACTTACGCTTTCACCACGCTTGCCGAGATGTTCACGCGCAACATGGCGCTGCCCAAGGCCGAGGAATATGCCTCGCCCGATGGCAGCGTGGTCCTTCCCGCCTGGCGCGTATTCGCCCAGGGTCCGGCCGATCACCGGGGCCTGCGCTTCTCGGACTCGCTGGACAGCTACGGCTTCATCCAGGGCAAGCCCGGCGCACGCGTGTTCCTGACCAACGCCTCGGAAAACCGCACGTATAGCGGCGTGGTCGGCGCGGAAGGCGCCGTCACCGGGCTCAAGCCCTTTGCCGAGCGCGGCGGAGAAGGCGTTGCCAGCGATGCGCAGGGCCGGGTCTACGTGGCCAACGGGCAAGTCTTCGTCTACTCGCCAGAGGGACAGGAGGTTGGACGGATCGACGTGCCCGAGCGGCCGCTGCAACTGGTGTTCGGCGGCGAAGACGGCAAGACGCTCTACATCCTGACGCACCACGCCCTCTATGCCGCGCGGACCGGCCGGTGACGCGCCTGATCCGGGCGCTGCTGCTCCTGCTCGCGCTCGCCTGCCCGGCGAGCGCATGGGCAGAAGCGCAGTACCGACTGCTCGTCCTCGCGATCCCGAACAAGTACCATTACGAATATATCCCGATCGCGCGTGACAGCCTGGAGCATCTTGCCCGGCTTCACGATTTCGACCTGACGTACACCAACGATCCCAAAGTCTTCGAAGGCGACCTGCAGCGCTATGCCGCGGTCATGTTCCTCAACACCCCGGGCGAGGAACTGAACCCGGCCCAGCGCCTGAACTTCGAAAGCTACATGCGCGGCGGCGGCAACGCCATCATCGTCCACCGCGCGCTCATCATGCCGCCGGGGAACTGGCCCTGGTATGAGAAGCTGGTCGGCCGCAGCTTCGTCAATCATCCGATGCTGCAGACGGGCGTTGTCACCGCCGCCGATCCCGGTTTCCCGGCAACCTTCGGCCTGCCTTCGCGCTGGATATGGAGCGATGAATACTATGTGCTGACCAATCCGCACGGGATCAGGATCGAGCCGGTGCTGCGTGTCGACGAAACGAGCTACGACCCCACCCGCATCTGGCCGGGACAAGTCGCGAAACCGATGGGGGACCACCCTGTCGCCTGGTATCACCGTTTCGAAAAGGGCCGCGTCTTCGTCACCACGCTGGGCCATAGCGGGGAGGCCTACCGCGAGCCGCAATACCTCGCGCACCTGATGGGCGGGATCTACTGGGCCGCCACCGGGCTGGGCCAGCAACGCTGAGAACGCGCTTCCGCGGGGACGCGAAGTCCCCGCTCTTTACCCAAGCGGTTTAGCGCAGGCGCCTTCTTACCTGTAGCGCCCCATCGTGACCTTCAGCCACACGGGCCGCGCGGTGAGATTGATGCCGTAATCGGTCTGGTCCCCGTTCCACACCCGGTCCGTGACCCATTCGTCCTTGGCGAAGTGCCCTTCCTCGATCCTGAGGACCATGCCGTTCGGCGGGCTGCCCGTTGCCGATGCAAACGACACTCGGGCGTGATCGCCTGTCAGCAGGAACGTATCGGCCGAAAGCTGCGCGACGGCGATGCCGCCGACCGGCTCCGAGGCCCAGGCCGGAAGGTCGGCATCGGGGAACCATTCGCGCTGGCCGAACTGCCACTGGCCGAAGCTGGCCGTGATCTGCCAGTTGCCCATGGTCGTCTCCTGCGCCGTGCCGTCATCGGGCTTGGCGGCGCCCCAGGTCGGATGCTCGAAGGCGATCTTCGCCCAGGGCCGCATCGCCTCCGACAGCACGCGGTACTTCGCGGCATAGGCGTCCAGCGTGGCCTCGTCGAAGCTCTTGGCGCCGAGCGGGAAGTTGAAATAGTCGCTGCCGTCCATGCCGAACGGCGAGAACCCGATGGCGCCGCGCCCCAGCGCCGGCCAGAAGTACCGGGCATATTCGCGCGCATTGCCGATTTCCGGCACCATCAGCGCGTTGTCCGGCCGGGTATAGAGATCGAGGTGCTTCAGGACATTGCGGCTCTTGCGATCATAGATGTCCGGCGCCGCGAAATCGAGCGAAGGCGCCGCCGCCTTCCAGATGTCGAGGACATCGCCCTGCGGCCCGCCGCTGGCGACGCTTTGTGGGTCCGGTTCCTTGAACGGATCGGCCAGTGCGGCGTTGACGTACATCGGCAGCGGCTTGATCGCCTTGCCCGCCGCCGCCAGTTCCTCGATGTAGCGCGCCGTGAACCAGGTGTTGAAGGCCCGGTCCGCCTTGTCGCCGAAGACCTGGCTCCAGGTGCCGGAGCGGCCGCCGAGCCGCCGCGTCAATGCCTGCGGCACGGCGCCTGCAAACAGCTTCTGCGCCGCTGCCCCGTAATCGCGGGGATTGCGGTAGCTTCCGACCTCGTTCTCGGGCTGGACCATGACGATGGTGTTCTGCGGATCGTGGTCCCGCACATAAGTCATGAGCGCCAGGAAGGCCCGCTTGTCCGCGCGCAGCGTTTCCGCGCTGTGCGGGGTCAGGACATCGTGGTCGCTGCCATCCGGCTTCTTCATCCGCGGGAAGCGCCGATTGTCCACCTTCACCCAATCGGGCGTATAGGCGAGGCCCGTGTTCTTCCAGGCACCGAACCACAGCAGGACCACGCGTTTGTCATGGCTGCGCGCCTGGTCGAGCAGGGCCTGGACGAAGCTGAAATCGAACTGCCCCTCGCGCGGCTCCAGTTGCTGCCAGGCGACGGGAATTTCCACCGTGTTCGCGCCGATGCGGTCCAGCACCGGCCAGGCGGTCTGCAGCGGCTTGGGATAATTGGAGCTGTTGTTGACCTGCCCCGCCAGCATCAGGAACGGCGCCCCGTCGACGATCAGGGCATGGCGCCCCTGGCGCGTCTCGATATGCGGGACCTCGCCCTGAGCCAGGGCCGGGGCAGCCACGGAGGAGAGCATAGCGCTGGCCAGCAGGATTGCAGAAGATCGCATCGTGCGGGTCGTCCTCAGGGCTGTTCTTGAAGGGAAAAGATGCGGCTGGCCGCCGTCCATTTGCTGTCGGCGGCGGCCCAGGCAAGCGGACGCTGGAACTGGTCCATCAATTGCTCCCAGGCCTGCACGGCCGGGTCCGCAGCATCGGCGGCCGCCTTTTCGGCCGGATCGAAGCCGAGCTCCGTCTCCATGACCATGACCAGCCGGTTCCCGGTGCGGTAGATCTCCATGTCGCGGATCCGCGCGGTGCGAATGCTCTGCACGACCGCCTCCGGCACCGCGCCCGCCGCATGCCAGCCCTCGTAGCGCGCGATGGCTTCGGCTTCGTCCGCAAGATCTATCAGCAGAACCTGTCGCATCGCCTTCCCCTCTTCCGTGGCATCGCCGGCGGCCGGCGTCATGAGCGGCCGCCTCGCCTGCGGGATAGCAAGCGAGGCGGCCGCAGCAAGCCGGATCAGTAGGTCAGGCGTGCCGTCAGGCTAACGCGGCGATCGTTCAGAACGTTCGACTGCGGCCTGCTGGCGATACCGTAATAAGTGCGGTTCTCCGTATTGGTCAGGTTCACGCCGTCCACCGTCAACGCGAAGTTCGGCGTCACGGTATAGGTGATCGAGGCGTCAAGCTGACCGCGCGCGTCGTTGAAGATCGGCAGATTGCCGCTGCCGTTGCCACGCGTGGTCAC
Organism: Novosphingobium sp. YAF33; assembly: GCF_052113265.1. Taxonomy (NCBI): domain Bacteria; kingdom Pseudomonadati; phylum Pseudomonadota; class Alphaproteobacteria; order Sphingomonadales; family Sphingomonadaceae; genus Novosphingobium; species Novosphingobium sp. YAF33. The sequence continues at coordinate 72,279 of NZ_JBFRCW010000013.1, read as the reverse complement.
CACGTACTTGCTGCGCCAGTTGTAGGCCACGCGGGCCGAGAGCGGCCCCCGATCGTAGAAGCCGATCAGGTTGTAGCTGTACTTCGAGAGCAGTTCGAGCGGCACCGACAGCTTGTTGCCTTCGTTGTCGGCCGCGTCGGGGCTCGGCGCCTTGCTGTCCACATAAGTGAAGTTCGCCTGGACACCGAAGCCGGACCATATGCCGGGCAGGAAGTCGAAGAAGGTGTTGCCACCGATCTCGAAGCCCTTGATCTTGCCGTTGTCGCCATTGAGCGGGCGCGTGACGTCAACGGTGAAGGGACCATTGCCGAAGTCATACGTCTCGGTGCTGGTGATGTTGGCGATGAAGCCGTCCACCTTCTTGTAGAACGCCGCGCCGTAGAGCGAGCCGGTCTGCGAGAAGTACCATTCGAGCGAGGCGTCGAACTGCTTGGCTTCCAGCGGCTTCAGGAAAGGATTGCCGCTGGAGGCAGTGCGCAGGCCGCTGCCGGAATTGAACTCGACGATATTGATGTTGGGGTTCAACTGCGAGAAGTCAGGGCGCGTCAGGCCCTTCGACGCGGCCAGGCGGAGCTGCAACTTGTCATTGAAGTGATAGCGCAGGTTCAGGCTCGGCAGCGCCTTGGTGTAGTTGGAATTCACCCCCAGCGCCACGTAGGAGATGGGGCCGTTGCCCGGCTGGCCGTCGATGATGACCTGGGGGGTCTGGACGATGAAGCCGTCGGTCGAGACCTTGGTCTTGATCACGCGGACGCCGATATTGCCGTCCAGCGGGAAGCCGGCGTCGGCGAAGTCGAACTTGGCCAGGCCATAGGCGGTATAGGTCTTCTCGCCCTGGGTGTTGCGGTCGCTGGGGACGTAGCTCACGCCGTCAAGCAGCGACTGGCGCTGGGAATCGCTGACATAAGGCGCCAGCGCCTGGCGGGTGGCGTCGTAGTCGAGCACGATCCCGCGGCTGAAGAACACGCCGCCGTCCGGCACGCCCTGATAGCCGCGATAGAGATCGCCGCGGAACGGGTGGACTTCATAGAGGTTATCGGCCAGCGCGCTCGTGCCGTAATAGGCGTAAGTGCTGGAATCGGTGACCGCGGAACGGTCGGTATAGCGCAGGCCTGCCGAAATCGAGCGCAGGATGCTGTTGTCGAAGCGGTATTCCGCATCGAGGCGCCCGGCGTATTCCTTGCCCACCGAGTGATCGATGTGGTCCAGGTACCCGCCGCCCAGCGGGGCGTAGTTCGCCACGTCGGTGACGGAGCCGTTGCCATTGCTGGGATCGTTGTCGGGCAGGATGTCCATCGTCGGCACGCCGCTGCCGACCACCTGATAGAGCCGCTCCGCATTGGAGTGCAGGATGACGATCGAGCGCTGGCCGTCCGTGGTGCCACGAATGTACTGGAAGTCGCCGTTGACCGACAGGTTGTTGGTCGGCGTCCACTTCAGGTTAAGCGAGAAGTCATTGGTGACCGACTTGCGGCGCTCGAGGCTGGTGTTGGAATCGATGGGAACGCTGGCGAAAGTGCCGCTGCGGAAATTGCCGTCGTCATCAAAGGTGAACGGCTGGGTATAGTCCGGCGTGATCGGATTGTTGCCGGTATAGGCGAAGAAGCTGTAGTCGCCGTACTGGAACTTGTAGTCCGAGCGCACATATTCGCCCGTGACGAGCAGGGTGTCGGTCGGCTTCCACTGGATCGCCGCGTCCACGCCCAGGCGGCGGCGGTCGCCCAGGTACTGGCCGATGCCCACGCCGTGCGGCAGGTAGGTGTCCTTGCCCAGGCGGCCGAGACCGGATGCCACGGCATAGTCGGTGGCGTTGTTCGGATTGCCGTTCGCATCCAGTGACTGGTCCAGTTCGTAGAACGGCTGGCTGGAGATCTGGTCCTGGCGGAACGCGGTCTTCTGGTAGGCGAAGTCCACCATGACGCCGATTTCGCCGATGCCGGTATTCCAGCGGTCGGAGAGCAGCAGGTTGGCCTGCGGCGTCGATTTTCCGTAGAGATCGTAATAGTTGATGCTGGCGCTGGCCGAGGCCTTGAACCCGTCGAAGTCGAAGGGCTTGCGCGTGCGCAAGTTGATCAGGCCGCCGATGCCGCCTTCGATCTGGTCGGCCGAGGGGTTCTTGTAGACGTCCACGCCGGCCAGAAGCTCGGAAGGCACGTCTTCGAGGCTGAGGTTGCGGCCGCCGTTGGCCGTGAACACGTCGCGGCCGTTCACTTCGGTGCGCACCTGGCTGAGCCCGCGGATGGAGACCGAGCTGCCTTCGCCGAAGCTGCGCTGGATCTGGATGCCGGTGATGCGCTGAAGCGCTTCGGCCACGTTGCGGTCAGGCAGCTTGCCGATGTCTTCCGCCACGATGGAATCGACGATCACGTCCGAGTTGCGCTTGATCGACTGCGCGTTGCTGAGGCTTGCGCGCACGCCGGTCACGACGATGTCTCCGGCCTGGCCTTCCGCATCCTGCGGCGCGGCGGCTTCCACGCCCGAAGCGTCCTGAGCGCTGGCAGGCGACATCACGCCCAGAGCGACGGTTGCAACCGAAATACCCGTAAGCAGACGCGCACGGCGCGATGCCTGATCAATCGTCCTCATGGACTTCCCTCTCCCTGGCTCCTCGGCGGAGCACATCCTCAAAAGTCGCATCGCCGGGCGGCCTTGGCCCGTTACCGACCTTGCCCGTTCCCGATCCTGCTTCGCCTTGTCCGCACGAGCGCGGTGACGACGAGCGACTCATTACTCGCAATTGACACATTGTGAAATATAAAAATTGATTTCATATGTGGATTGTGGTCGATGGCACATGGAAATTCCGCGCTCCCTCGGCGAATAAGGGGCGGGCAAGGGATCGGAGAGGATCGATGGACGGCAAGACGCGCTATCAGGCGCCCGCGCTGAAAAAGGGGCTGGAAATCCTCGAACTTCTGGCAGGTTCGAGCGAGCCACTGATCATGTCGGACATATCGGCGGCGCTGGGCCGGTCGGTCAGTGAAATATTTCGAATGTTGCAGGTGCTGGAAGAGCACGGCTACATCGCGCGGGCCGAGGACGGCTACCGGCTGACCAACCGGCTGTTCGCGCTGGGCATGAGCCAACCGCCGATCCGCGACCTGGCCTCCACCGCGCTTCCGGTCATGCAGGAGCTGGCCCGCGGCGTGGGCCAGAGCTGCCACCTCGCCGTCGCATCGGGTGCCGAGATGATCGTCATCATCGCGATCGAAGCGCCGGGACTTTCGGGATTCGCCGTCAGAGTCGGCTATCGCCGTCCGCTGCACCTCTCGAACTCCGGCCGCATCCTGCTCGCCTTCCAGTCGGCCGAGTCGCGCGCCGCCATGCTGGGCGACATCCGCAGCGCAAACCCGGCCTTCGATGAAGGCGAGCTGATCGCCAGGCTCGAAAAGGTGGCCGCTGCCGGCGGCGCCAGCGAGCCCAGCCCGATGCTGACCGGGATCACCGACCTTTCGGCCCCCATCCTGTTCGGCGGGATCGCGCGCGCCGCGCTCACCGTGCCGTTCGTCGCCGGGCCTGCCAGCAAGACCACGATCGAGGAATGCAGCGCCAGCGTGCGCCAGGCAGCGGCCGCGATCGGCAATGCCATGTCCCCGATCCGCCAATGGACATCCCCGGAGCTTCAGGAGCAGACCCCGTGACCCAGTTCACCCGCCGCACCACGCTGGCCGCCGCGGCCGCGCTGACCATCCTGCCACGCCTGGCGCGTGCGCAGACCAGCGCTCAGGACGAAGTCGTGCCGCTCTGGCCCGGCGCAGCGCCCGGTGCGCCTGCCGCGCCGATCCACCGCAAGGTGGCGGACCAGTCCAGGGACCCCGCAAAGCCCGATCGCTGGGTGACGGGGATCGACCGGCCCGTTCTGGTGGTGAAGCGTCCGGCCCGGCCCAACGGCAGCGCCATGCTGATCGTGCCGGGCGGCGGCTACGGCTTTCTGTCCTACGACAACGAAGGCACGAGCCAGGCGGCCTGGCTCAATGCCAGAGGCGTGACGGCCTTCATCCTGCTTTACAGGCTCCCCGGCGAAGGCTGGAGCAAACGCGAGGACGTTCCCCTGCAGGATGCCCAGCGCGCCATGCGCCTGATCCGCGCCGGCGCGAGCCGGTTCGGCATCGATCCCGGCAAAGTGGGCGTGCTCGGCTTTTCCGCGGGCGGCCACCTGGCCGGATCGCTCGCCACCCGCCATTCGGAGCGCGTCTACCAGCCGGTCGATCAGGCCGACAGCCAGAGCGCCGCGCCGCAAGTGGCCGGTCTGGTCTATCCCGTCGTCAGCCTGCTCGCGCCCTTCACGCATGTCGGTTCGCGGGACAACCTGCTCGGACCGGGTTCCACCCCCGCCATGCAGAAGGCCCGTTCGGTGGAAGAGCGCGTCGACGGGGCGACCTGCCCGACGTTCCTGGTCCATGCGGCCGACGACGGCCTGGTGCCGCCCGCCAACAGCATCGCCCTGTTCCAGGCCCTGCAGGAAGCCAAACGGGCTAGCGCCCTGCACATCTTCGAGAACGGCGGCCATGGCTTCGGCGTTCGCCTGCCCGCAACCATGCAGGCAGCCGCCTGGCCTTCGCTTTTCGCCAGTTTCGCCGCCACGCACGGAGTGACCGCGGCGTGAGGGCAGGCATGGCCGCCCTGGCGCTGGTTGCGGGCCTCGCTTCTGTCCAGGCGGCGGCGCAGCAATATCAAAGCTCTCCCGAGCGCAGGACCGTGGAGGAAAAGGACTGGGGCCAGTGGCTCGGGCCGTTCCGCGCGAAGCTCGTGCCCAGCCTGATGCAGGACTTCGGCGAGCGCTATCTCTATGCCCCCGCCAACGCAGCCCTTCCCGCACCGCGCCCCGGCGAAAAGCGCGTGGTCTTCCTGGGCGATTCCATCACCGATCGCTGGAACCTGACGGCCAGCTTTCCCGGCAAGCCTTACGTCAATCGCGGCATCGGCAGCCAGGTGACCGCGCAGATGGTCCTGCGTTTCCATCAGGACGTGGTCGCGCTGAAGCCTTCTGCGGTCGTCATTCTGGCGGGAATCAACGACATCCAGGGCTTTCTCCAGCACGAGACGCCCGATCAGATCGAGACGAATTGGGAGGCCCTGGCCGACCTGGCGGATCGCCACGGGATCAAGGTCGTGTTCGGCGCCCTGCTCCCGGTGAACAACTATACCCCGGCAGCGAAAGACGTCGTGAAGGAGCGCGATCCGAAGGAAATTCTGGCGCTCAATGCCTGGCTTCGCGCCTTCTGCGCCAGGCGGGGATATGGCTTCGCAGACTACCACACCCCCATGGCCGACCGTGACGGCCTGATGGCGGCGCGCTTCACCGAAGACGGCGTCCATCCGCTCGACAACGGCTATGCAGTGATGGCGCCAATCGCCCAGCGCGCCATCGAACAGGCCCTGAAAGGCAAGAAATGAAAACGAGCCGCCTGCTCCCGGTCGCCGCGCTGGCACTGGGCTTCTGCCTTGCTCACCCTGCCGCCGCGGAAACGCGCGTGCCGGGAGATCCCCACGCCGAGGATCCGGTCGGCATCGTCACCGATCCCTGCCCGGTCCATCCCGCACCTGCGGATGCCGCCGGCTGGCAACTCTGGAACCTCCACATGCTGACCCGCGATTTCGGGCAGCTCTGCCGCTATGCAGAGGCGAACCGGGCGCTGGCGGGGCAGAAAGTCCGGGTCGTCTTCATGGGCGATTCCATCACTGACAACTGGATCAACGCCGATCCGCAATTCTTCACCGGCGGCATCGTCGATCGCGGCATCAGCAGCCAGACCACCGCGCAGATGCTGGTGCGCTTCCGCCAGGACGTCGTCGACCTGAAGCCCGAGACCGTGCACATCATGGCCGGCACCAACGACATCGCGGGCAATACCGGCGCGGCGACGATCGACACGGTCATGGGCAATATCCAGAGCATGGCGGAACTGGCCCGCGCGCACGGGATCAAGGTGATCATCGCCTCCGTTCCCCCCGCCGCCGCCTTCCCCTGGAGCCCGGGCAAGCTGCCTGCGCCTCAGGTGGACGAGATGAACAGGCGGCTCTCCGCCTATGCCCGCATCAACCACTTCGGCTATGTCGACTACCACCGGGCCATGGCCCAGCCGGACGGCGCCATGAAGCCGGGCCTTGCCAGCGACGGCGTTCATCCCACGCCGGAAGGCTATGCCGTCATGCGCCCGCTGGCCCTCGCCGCCATTGCCGCCACCATTACCGGAACTTCGGGAGCCCCCAAATGATGGACCTCAAGCGACGCTCCTTCCTGGCCGGCGCCGCGGCGCTGGGCCTCGCCCGCACCGCGCGTGCCGCCAGCGCCATGGGCACGATGCCCGGGCCGGTGCAGGCCAACTGGCCTTCGCTGGTGGCGAACTACCGCTATCCCGACTGGTTCCGGGACGCGAAGCTGGGCCTCTGGGCGCACTGGGGGCCGCAGTCGGTTCCGCAGCAGGGCGACTGGTACGGGCGCTTCATGTACATGCAGGGCCACCCGATGTACGAACATCACCTCAAGACTTACGGCCATCCGTCGGTGGAGGGGATGAAGGACATCCAGAACCGCTGGACGGCGGAACGCTGGCAGCCGGAAGCGCTGGTGGAGCGCTACAAGAAGGCCGGCGCCAAGTATTTCGTCGCCCTCGCCTGCCACCATGACAACCTGGATTGCTACGACAGCCGCTACCACGCCTGGAACAGCCTGCGCGTCGGCCCGCGCAAGGACGTGGTGGGAATCTGGGAGAAAGCCGCGCGCCGGGCCGGGCTGCGCTTCGGCGTCTCCAATCACGCCGCCCACGCCTGGCACTGGTACCAGACCGCCTATGGCTACGACCCGACCGGACCGGATAAGGGCCGCCGCTACGATGCCTTCAGCCTGCGCAAGGCCCATGGCAAGGGCCAGTGGTGGGACGGGCTCGACCCGCAGGAACTCTATACCGGCGGCCATGCCGTCATGCCCGATGGGATCGACAGCATCGCCGCGATGAACGCGTGGCACGAGGCGAACGACGGCCAATGGATCGAGACCGGGCCCAAGGACGACCCGGCCTACGTCACCCGCTGGCTGCTGCGCCAGACCGACCTCATCGACAAGTACCGGCCCGACCTGGTCTATTTCGATGACTACGGACTGCCGTTCGGCCCCGTTGGGCTGGAGGCGGCGGCGGACTACTACAACCGCTCGATCCAGTGGCACGGCAAGATCGACGTCGTCCTGACCGCCAAGCAGCTCTCGCCCGAGGCCCGCTTCGGCGTGGTCCAGGACGTCGAACGCGGCTATACCGACCATATCTGGGACGAACCCTGGCAGACCGACACCTGCATCGGCGACTGGTTCTACAACGTCGCCCGCCTCAACGACAAAAGCTACAAGACCGCCGAGGAAGTGATCCAGCGGCTGGCCGATGTCGTGTCGAAGAACGGCAACCTGCTGCTGTCGATTCCGCAGCCGGGTGACGGCTCGATCGACAGCGAGGAAGACCGGATACTCGACCAGATGTCGGAGTGGATGGAAACCGGGGGAGAGGCGATCTTCGGCTCCCGTCCCTGGCGCCATTACGGCGAAGGCCCGAACCGTCCGGTGCTGGGCATGCAGAGCGAGGACAAGGCGAAACCCTTCACCGCGCGCGATATTCGCTTCACCACCAACAAGGGCGCGCTTTACGCGCTGGTGCTCGGCAAGCCGGAGGGCGACGTCACGATCGCGACGCTGGCTGCCGGCCGCGAACCGGGGGTGGTCGAAAAGGTGACCCTGCTTGGCAGCGGACCGCTGGTTCACCGCCGCGACGGGCAAGGGCTCCATCTTGAAATGCCGCGCGGCCACCGCGGCTTCGTACCGGTCGTCCGTATCGACGGGCGTGGATTGATCTGAATTGCAAAACGACATTGCAGGCGAACAGGGGACAAGAGGAATGATCGCAGGAAGCCTAAAAGCCCGAATGAAGGCTCAGACGACAATGGCCAGATCGATGAAGGCCAGATCGATGAAAGCCGGCGCGCTGGCGAGCGTTGCGGGCGCGGCCTGCCTCGGCCTGGCCATGCCCGCGCTGGCAGCGCCGATGGCATTGCTGGACCGCAACGGAACGCGCGTCGCCGTGGAGCCCTATGCGCCCAACATCGTGCGCGTAACCATCGCTCTCGATCCCGAACTGGCCGAAGCCGCGCCGGGCGAAGGCCCCAATGCCGCGCCGGACGCCGCCGGGTGGAACCATAGCGCCGGCACCGACGGCGACATCTTCGCATCCTCCGCGCTCAGCCTCACGGTCGATGCCAAGCCCTGGCCCAAGGCACCGAGCCAGATGGAGCGCTATTTCGCGCCTTCGCTGCCGCCGGTCAGCCTGTCGATCCGCGACGGCCAAGGGGAGTTGCTGACGAAGATGACGGGTTGGGACATGGCCCCCGTCACCGTCAACGGCGAGAAGACCTTCAAGGTCGGCGCGACGTTCGAGGCGGTGTCGGGCGAGCATTATTACGGCCTCGGCCAGAACCAGGAAGGCACGCTCGATCTCAAGGGCCGCCAGATCGACTGCTCGCACAGCTATGACGCGCCGGCGGGCGAAACCGTCTGCGTGCCGTTCCTCGTCACCACCAAAGCCAACGGCAAGCTCTGGGGCATCGTCTGGGACAACCCGGCGCGCACCCTGGTCTGGCCGGGCCTTCATTCGACCACCCGCTTCCAGTCGCAAGTGGGTGAGCGCGTCTCGTTCTTCGTCATCACCGGCAAGACCAGCGACGAACTTTACGCCGGTTACGCCAAGCTGACCGGCGCCACCCCGCTACCGCCCAAGGCCGGCTTCGGCCTGATCCAGAGCAAGGCGCGCTACGAAAGCCAGCAGGAACTGCTCGGCATCGCCAATGGCTATCGCCAGCGCGGCTATCCGCTCGACGTCATGGTGCTGGACTGGTTCTACTGGACCCGCATGGGCCAGCTCGACATCGACCGGACGTACTACCCCGATCCGAAGGGCATGAACGACACCCTGAAATCGATGGGCATGCGCTCCATCATCAGCGTCTGGCCCCGTTTCGAGCGGGAATCGCGTTACTTCGACATGCTGGCGGGCAAGGGCTGGTTCCTGAAGGACAAGGACGGCAAGCCCGTGGACGGATTGCCCATGCGCTTCGACCGGGCCGGTGCGCTGATCGACAGCACCAATCCCGAGGCCCGCGCGTGGTTCTGGGGCAAAGTGCGCGACAATATCCTCAGCCAGGGCTTCGACTGGCTCTGGCTGGATGAAACCGAGCCCGATCTCATTCCGGACGGCTATTTCTACTCCATCGGATCGGGCGATCGCTACCACAACCTGTTCCCGCTGGTGCACACCTCGGGCGCGGCGGAAGGCTCTGCGCGCGACCGGCCCGGCATGCGCAACATGATCCTGTCGCGCGCCGCCTACCTCGGCTCGCAGCGCACCGGCAGCCTGTTCTGGTCCTCGGACGTGAAGTCCACCTGGGAAGCCCTGCACCGTCAGATCCCCACCGGCCTGAACTTCACCGCCTCGGGCCTGGCCTATTGGGGCAGCGACATCGGCGGCTGGCAGTGGCCGAGCGGTCCGAAAGCCGAACATCCCGTGCTGGTCGATCCCGCCGGAGCGACCGCCATGGCGCCCGACTATCCGGACTATCCCGAACTCTTCGTGCGCTGGTTCCAGTACAGCGTCTTCACCCCCACCCTGCGCATCCACGGCCAGCGCCCAGCCACGGCGATCTGGGAATACGGCACCGCCGCCGAGCCGATCCTCGCGGACTACCTGCGCCTGCGCTACACACTCATGCCCTATATCTATTCCCTGGGACGGCACACTTACGAGACCGGCGCGCCCTTCATGCGCGCGCTGTTCATGGACTTCCCGAACGATCCCAAGGCCGCGACGCTGGGCGACGAATATATGTTCGGCCCGGCCTTCCTGGTGGCGCCGGTCACCGAGCAGGGGCAGACCCGCAAGTCGGTCTACCTCCCCGCCGGCACCGCCTGGTACGATTACTGGACCAACCAGCGTTTCGAAGGCGGACAGAGCGTGGACGTCGATGCCTCGATCTCCCGCATTCCGCTGTTCGTGAAAGCGGGCTCGATCGTGCCGATGGGCGCGGCCGTGAAGAGCACGGCGGAGCAGCAGGCGATCGAAAGCATCCGGGTCTATCCGGGCGCAGACAGCCACTTCACGCTCTACGACGATGACGGTACGACGAACGCCTATCGCAAGAGCGACGGGCGCAAGGCCGAGCTGGTGTGGAACCAGGCGGCCGGAACGCTCACGAGCAAAAGCAAGCTCCCCACCGGCCAGTCCGTTTCCGGCCTGGTGCGCGTGATCGGGGCGGGTACGGCAGGACAGGAAGCAGGACAATGACCGGTATCAATCGCAGGGAACTCGGGCTGGGGCTGGCAGCAGCAGGCCTCGGCACGGCACTGGGCGCCTGGCCCGCCTCCGCGCAACCTTCCGCCCCCGGCACGGGGCCGCGCACGGATCGCGGGACTCAGGACCCGCTGGGCTTTCCTGCCGACTTCACCTGGGGCTGCGCCACCGCGGCCTACCAGATCGAAGGCGGCGTCAAGGAAGACGGCCGCGGTGAGACCGTCTGGGACACGTATGCGCACACCCCCGGCAAGACGACGGACGGCGGCACGGGCGATGTCGCCTGCGACAGCTATCACCGCTATGCCGAGGATATCGCGCTGCTGAAGGCGCTGGGCGTGAAGGCCTACCGTTTCTCGGTGGCCTGGTCGCGCATTTTCCCGAGCGGCAAGGGCAAGCCCAACCAGAAGGGGCTCGACTACTACAACCGCCTTGTCGATGGCCTGCTCGCCGCGGGCATCGAGCCGCACATGACGCTGTTCCACTGGGACCTGCCCACCGGCCTCCAGGGCGGCTGGCAATCGCGCGATACCGCCCTTGCCTTCGCGGACTATGCCGGCTTCATGGCCAGCAAGACGTCCGACCGCGTGAAGCACTTCATGACGGTGAACGAACTGCGCTGCTTCACCGACCTTGCCTACTGGAACGGCAACAAGGCCCCCGCGCTGCGGCTGCCGATGGATCAGGTCAACCAGGTGCGGCACCACGGCGTGCTCGCGCACGGGCTCGGCGTCCAGGCGATCCGCGCCCATGCCAGGGCCGGAACCCAGGTCGGCCTGGCCGACAACGCCACCATCTTCGTCCCCGCCATCGAAACGCCTGAGCACATCGAGGCGACCAAGAAGGCCATGCGCGAGGAGAACGCCATGTTCCTCACCGCGATCATGGAAGGGCGCTATATCGACAGCTACCTTGCCGCGCAGGGCAAGGACGCGCCCAAGGTGCAGGCAGGCGACATGAAGGCGATCGGCAGCCCGCTCGATTTCGTCTCGCTCAACGTCTACACCGCGAACACCGTGCGGGCTGCCGCTACGGCGAGCGGCTACGAGATCCTGCCGCATCTCGCCAATTCGCCGCGCATGGCCTCACCCTGGCTCTACGTGACCCCGGAAGCGCTGTACTGGTCGATCCGCACCGTCAGCGAGCTGTGGAAGCCGAAGAAGCTCTATATTTCGGAGAACGGCTGCTCGGCCGACGATCCCGTGGCCCAGGACGGCAAAGTCTACGATGCCGACCGCGTGATGTACTTGCGCAATTACCTGACCCACCTCCAGCGGGCAGTGAGGGAAGGCTATCCCGTGGACGGCTACTTCCTCTGGAGCCTGATGGACAACTTCGAGTGGGAGGACGGCTATACCAAGCTGTTCGGGATCCACCACGTCGACTTCAAGACCCAGAAGCGCACGCCGAAGCTCAGCGCCGACTGGTACCGCGAACTGATCCGCAGCAACAAGCTGGTCTGACTGTCGCGCCCCCCGGCCGGTCCTGTCCGGCCGGGGATACCGCGGCGATGGGCTCAGTCTTCTTCCCGCGGCGGCAGCCAGCCGAGTCCGGCGGAGATCTGCCGCGCCGCTTCGCCCAGCATCCGGCGCGTTTCGTTGAGGTCGGTTCGCTGGGAGCCGTCGATGGTCAGGAGAAACGGCAAGGTGAGCGCGGCGCTGACCTGCCCGTCGAAGCCGAAGACCGGGAAGCTGATGTCGGTCACGCCGGACGCCCGCGCACTCGGCTGCATTTCATAGCCCTGCTCGCGGACCGTATCGAGGCGTTTTTCAAGCCGCCGCAGCGCTGCCTGGCTGGCGTCTGGCAAATCGGCGATCGCGGCCGCCCGGCGCTCCGGCGAGGTGAAGGCCAGGAGGACGTGCCCCGAACAGCTCGTCATCATGTCCACCACCGTGCCCAGCCGAATGCCGAAGCCTACCGGCCCGGCGTTCTCCTGGCGATGGATCACCGTGGCGGCAGCGCCGGTGCGGACCACCAGATGGCACGACTGGTTGGTATCGATCGACAACTGGTGCATGACCGGCGCCGCGACATTGCTCAAGGTATGTGCGGGCGTGGCGCGAAAGGCGACATCCAGCACGCGGTAGGACACGCTGTAGCGGTCGTTGGCGGGATCCTTGCGCAGCCAGCCGCGCCGCTCCATCACGATGATGATGCGGAACACTTCGCTGATCGAACGTTCCAGCCGCTGGGCGATCTCGCTGATCGTAAGGCCGCTGGGATCGCGCGCGAAAAGTTCGAGGATCTCGATCCCTTTTTCCAGCGCGGGTGCGGAATAGGCACGCTTGCCGTCCGTCTCACCGCTTTCGGTGTCGGATCCGCGCTTTGCCCCTGATGCTCCTGCGGAGCGGACGTTGCCCAAAATCTTTGCCCTTCCTTGCTCCTGCCCGCCCCCCGCGAGCCACGCGGCGGGGACCGTCCCCGCCGCGATCATCCTTGACGGCCGTTCGCGATCAGCCGGCCGCGACCACGCGCTGGTTCTGCTCGCCCAGACCCTCGATGCCCAGGCGCACGGCCTGGCCCGCCGAGAGGAAGCGAGGCGGATCGAAGCCCAGTCCGACACCGGCGGGCGTACCCGTCGATATCACGTCGCCGGGCTGAAGGCTCATGAACTGGCTGAGATGCGAAATGATCGCCGCGACGGGGAAGATCATTTCGGCCGTGGTGCCGTCCTGCACGCGCTCGCCGTCCACTTCCAGCCAGAGGCGCATGTCGTCCAGCGCCGGAGCCTCGTCGGGAGTGACCAGCCAGGGGCCGATCGGGCCGAACGTATCGCAGCCCTTGCCCTTGTCCCAGGTGCCGCCGCGATCGAACTGGAAGCTGCGTTCCGACACGTCGTGAACCACGCAGTAGCCGGCAACGTGGTCCAGGGCTTCGGCTTCGGAAATGTAGACCCCGCCCTTGCCGATCACCACGCCGAGTTCGACTTCCCAGTCCATCCGGTCCGAGCCGCGCGGCTTGACGATATCGTCGTCCGGCCCGCAGATCGCGCTGGTCCACTTGTTGAACACCACCGGTTCCGACGGGATCGCCATGCCGCTTTCGCGGGCGTGATCGCGGTAGTTGAGGCCGATGCACACGAACTTGCCGACACCGCCCACGCAAGGTCCGATCCGCGCGCCCTCGGGCGCGAGCGGCAGGCTTGCCAGGTCTAGCCCGCGCAGTGCAGCCAGCCCCTCCGGCGTCAGCACGTCACCGGCGATATCCGGGACGATCTGCGATATGTCCCTGATGCGGCCTTCACCATCGAGGATTCCCGGGCGTTCCTGCCCCTTCTCACCGAACCGCACTAGCTTCACAGCATACTCCTTCGAAAGATAATCACGTCAACAGCCGGTCGAGGTGCGTATAGCCGCCGTCCGGAAATATCCATTGTCCCGTCGTGTGGCTGGCCCGCGCGGAGAGCAGAAAGACCACGGTGTCGGCCACTTCGCCGGCCATGGTCATGCGCCGCCCCAGAGGTACCCGCTCCGAAATCTCCGCCAGCTTGGCGCCGGGATCCTCGAAACTCTCGATCCACCGGGCATAGAGCGGCGTCATCACTTCGGCGGGCAGCACCGCGTTCACGCGAATGCCGTCCGCCAGCAGCGCCGCCGCCCATTCGCGCGTGAGGCCGAGCTGCGCCGCCTTGGCGGCGACGTAGCCACTGGTCTGCCCCTGCCCGGTCACCGCCGTCTTGGACGAGATGTTGACGATGGCACCCCGGCTTTCGCGCAAGTGCGGCAGGCAGTGATGGGCGAGCCCGTAGTAATGCGCAAGGTTGGCGTGGACGGAGGCCATGAAGGCCTGCGTTCCGGCCTCCAACCCCACCCCGTCGTTCGCCCCGGCATTGTTGACCAGACCGTGGATCCCGCGGCCGTCGGCGGCGATCTCGGCGATCGCGTCCCGGCAGGCATCGTCGTCAGTGACATCGACTTGCCGGAACAGCGCATCGCCTTGCAGTTCGCGCAGCTCGGCTTCGAAGTCGGCGGCCAGGGGACTGCGCCCCAGGATCGCCGGTATGGCGCCTTCGCGCGCGAGGGCCAGCGACACCGCGCCGCCGATACCCGCCCCGCCGCCGCTGACCACGACGACCTTATCCTTCAGTTCCAGGTCCATCAGTCCACCCGGTACTGGGCGATCGATTCCGCCTTCATCTCGATGGAGAAGCCCGGACGCTCCGGCGGCATATAGGCAGCATCCCGGATCACGCAGGGGTCAACGAAGTGCTCGTGCAGATGGTCGACATATTCGATCACTCGGTCCTCCATCGTGCCCGAGAAGCAGAGGTAATCGATCATCGACAGATGCTGGACATATTCGCAGAGGCCCACCCCGCCGGCATGGGGCCAGACCGGCAGGTCGTACTTCGCGGCCATGAGCAGCACGCCCAGGATCTCGTTCACCCCGCCGATGCGGCAGCTGTCGATCTGCACCACATCGATGGCCTCGCGCATCATGAACTGCTTGAACAGCATGCGGTTCTGGCACATCTCGCCCGTGGCGACACGAACCGGGTGGATCGCCTCGCGGATGGCCCGGTGCGCCTCGACATCGTCAGGACTGGTCGGCTCCTCGATGAACCAGGGCTTCGCGAAGGCCAGCGCATTGACCCAATCGATGGCCTGCTGCCGCTCCCATATCTGGTTGGCATCGATCAGCAGGCGGCAATCCGGCCCGATCACCTCACGCGCGATGCGCACGCGGCGGATATCGTCCTCGAGATCGCGACCGACTTTTAGCTTGATCTGCCGGAAGCCTGCATCGACGGCCTCCTGCGCCAGACGGCGCAGCTTGTCGTCGGGATAGCCGAGCCAGCCTGCCGAAGTGGTGTAGCACGGGAAGCCGCTCTCCAGCAGCCGTTCCACCCGCTGGGCCTTACCTTGCGCCTTGCGCGTCAGCAGTTCGAGCGCTTCCTTCGGGCCGATGCAATCGGTCATGTAGCGGAAGTCGATGGCGCGCACGATCTGCTCGGGGCTCATCTCGCCGATCAGCCGCCAGAGCGGCTTGCCCTCGACCTTCGCCCACCAGTCCCACACCGCATTGACGACGGCCCCGGCAGCCATGTGCATGGCGCCCTTGTCGGGGCCGATCCAGCGCAACTGGCTGTCGCCGGTGACATGACGCCAGAACCGGCCCGGATCGTCCCTGATCCAGTCCAGCTCCAGCCCCACCACCAGCGGCCGCAGGGCTTCGATCGCGGCGACGCAGATCTCGTTTCCGCGCCCGATGGTGAACGTGAGACCGTGCCCCTCGATATCGAGATCGTCGGTCTCCAGGATGACATAGGCCGCCGAATAATCGGGGTCGGGGTTCATGGCGTCCGATCCGTCCAGCGCCAGGCTGGTCGGGAAGCGAATGTCGGCGGTGCGCAGGGCGGTGATGCGGCTCATTCGACGGTCCATCCGCCGTCGATCACGGCCGTGGTGCCGGTCGTGAACGCGCTTTCGTCCGAAGCGAGGTAGGTCGCCAGCGCGGCGATCTCTTCCGGCCGGCCAAGCCGGCCCACCGGCTGACGCGCGGCGAAGGCGCTGCGCGTCTCCTCGAAGGAGTTGCCGGTCGCCTCGGCCTGCGCCTTCATGCGCCCTACCAGCGACGGGCTTTCCACCGTGCCGGGACAGATCGCGTTGCAGCGGATTCCCATCTCCACGTAATCGGCCGCGATGGACTTGGTCAGCCCAATCACCGCCGCCTTGCTGGCGCCGTAGGCGAAGCGATTGCGCACCCCGATGATCGAAGAGGCGACCGAGGAGATGTTGACGATGGATCCCGTTCGCTTGTCCACCATGGCCGGGAGATACTCGCGGATAACGCGGAAAGCGGCCGTGACGTTGAGATCGAGCGCCTGCGTCCATTGTTCGTCGGTGCAGTCCAGCAACGTACCGGGATGGACGATCCCGGCGCAGTTCACCAGAATGTCGCAGCTCCCCGTGGCGCGCGCCAGTTCCCGGATAGCCCCGGCATCGGTGAGGTCGACCACATGGGTCTCCACGCCCACAAGGTCCGCCAGCCCTTCGCGGTCCCGGTCGACGGCATGAACCGCCGCGCCTTCCGCCACGAACCTTTCCGCGATCGCGCGGCCAATCCCTGCTGCCGCAGCGGTCACGACCGCGCTCTTACCGGCAAGTCTCATCAAGTACCTCGTTCGAATGGAGTGTCGGGCGATCCGGCTGGGCGTGACGTCAAGCGCCGGTTCCCATGGCCGTTTCGCGGCAGGCAGCCAGATCGCCGTCACCGGCAAGCTGGAAATAGGCACGGCGGGCATTGCCGCCCATGATGGCGTCACGGTCCCCCGCGCCGAGCGGCGCCAGGAGTTTCAACGCGAGCGCGTGAACCTCGCGGTAACTGGCGGCCAGTTCGCAGACCGGCCAGTCGGAGCCATAGATGAGCCGCCCAGGTCCGAAGCAGTCTAGCAGATGCTCCATGTAGCGCAGCATCTGCAACTCGCTCCAGTCCCGTCCGCGCGCCTGGGTAACGAGGCCGGACAGCTTGCAGAACACCGGATAGGCCTGCGCGACATGGGCGATCCGGCTTGCCCAGGGCTCCCATTCGCCCGTCGCAATTCCCGGCTTGGCACCGTGATCGATGACGATGCGGCCCGGCCCCACGGCATCGAGAAAGGCCGGAACGCCGTCAAGCTGCGGCGCGTGAATGAGAAGGTCGTAGGCGTAACCGGCTTCCAGAACCTGCCGCACGCCGCGCCGGAAATCCGGGCGCTCCAGGAAGTCCGGATCGGGCTCGTCCTGCACATGGTGGCGAAAACCGATCAGGCGCGGCTCGTCTGCCAGCACGGCAAGACGTTCGGAAAGATCGGGAGCGGTCAGGTCAACCCAGCCCACCACGCCCACGATAGCGGCATGGTTCGCGGCCAGGTCCAGCAACCAGCGAGTCTCGCCTTCGCTCTGACGCGCCTGGACGGCAATGGAGCCCGCGATTCCGCAAGCGGTGAGATCGTTTGCAATGAGGTCGGGAGTGAAATCCCGATCGATGCCGGAGCCCGCCTCGATCCACGGGTATGCCCCCGGATCATAGGCCCAGAAATGCTGGTGCGCATCGATATGGCCCGACATCATCGATCGGCGCTCCTCTCTCTCACTGCCGTATTTGACAGCATCTTCTATATGTGAAAATTTAGCGAGCGATCGGGCATAGCGCAAGCGTCAATCTTTTGTGGAAGACGGTTGCGCGCGAAAGGCCGGCGAAGCACAAGTCCTGAGGACGGGACGGAGAGGATGGAAATGGAGACGATCCTGGCGGCAGACTTGCCGGCGGTTCCACCGACGGGGCAACTTGCACCGGAAGAACCCGGCACCGTTTCGCGCTTCGTATTTCCGGGGTTCTGGCCCGGCTTCGTGCTGGTAACGAGCGTGTTCTTCGCCTGGGCCCTGGCAAACAACCTGAACGACATCCTCATCCGCCAGTTCCAGAAGGCCCTCGCCCTCTCGCGCGGAGAGGCCGGTTTCATCCAGTTCGTGTTCTACCTCGCCTATTTCGTCTGGGCGCTCCCTGCCGGCTTCCTTCTCAAGCGCTTTGGCTACCGGGCGGGACTGCTGACAGGGCTTGGCCTCTACGCGCTGGGCGCGCTGCTGTTCTTTCCCGCGGCAGAAGTGCACCGCTACTGGGCCTTCCTGCTCGCCTTGTTCGTAATCGCCTCGGGCGCAGCATTTCTAGAAACTTCGGCAAACCCCTATGTCGCTCGCTTCGGCGACCCATCGCGCGCCTCGCAGCGGCTCACTTTGGCGCAGGGCTTCAACGGGCTTGGCGCCGTGGTCGCCCCGATCCTGGGCGGGCTCTTCATCTTCTCGGGCGTAGAGCACAGCGCGGCCGACCTCTCGGCCATGACTCATGCCCAACTCGAAGCCTGGCGCGGCACCGAGGCGGACATGGTCAAGATCCCTTACTTGTGCCTTGCCGGCTTCGTCGTGATCCTCGCCGCCGGACTGGCGCGGGTTCGCTTGCCGCGAATCGAGAGCGCGCCGAACGATGCCCTGACCGGTGCCTCCACCGGCAGCTTGCGCACCGTGCTGGCCAATCGCCTCCTGCTCGGCGCCGTGATCGCCCAGTTCTTCTACGTCGGCGCGCAAGTCGGGATCTGGAGTTTCTTCGTGGACTTCACCAAGCACCTCGCCCCGCAGACTCCCGAGCGGACCGCTGCATTCCTGCTCTCCGGCAGCCTCGTGCTGTTCATGGCGGGCCGCTTCGTGGGCGCCGCCCTGATGCACCGCGTGCCGGCGGCTAGGTTGCTCCTGGGTTTCGCGCTCGCCAACATCGTCATGGTCGCACTGGCCATGTCGCTGAGCGGCGTGGCCGCCATTGCCTGCCTGGCGCTTACCAGCTTCTTCATGTCGATCATGTTTCCCACGATCTTTGCGCTGGGCATTCGCGATCTGGGTGCGGGCACCACGATGGGGTCTTCGCTGATCGTCATGGCCGTGATCGGCGGCGCCGTGTTCCCGCCGCTGATGGGCCTCCTCAGCGAGCGCGCGGATCTTCAGGTGGCGATGGCGCTGCCACTGTTCTGCTTCGCCGCAGTGGCGCGCTTTGCCTGGGGCGCAGCTTCCCGTCCCTCGCCTGGATGACAATTGGCGTTAACTTCCTGGCCCTGGGAACTTTTCCGGATTGTCCCGCATTCTCAAGCCGGCAATGACAGGGCAGACAAGGCGCGGCGCCAGTGAGGACCGCAACGGTTCCCGGCGCCCGGAGGATGCAAATGAAGATCTACACCCTGAAGTTCGCACAGCCACACGGGGCTGGCGAAACCATCCATTTTGAAGCGTTCGATTTGCCCGAGGCCCTCATGCTCGCCCACCGAGAGGCCGCCACCCGCGACGCCGAGCTATGGGACGGCGAGACCCGGCTCTGTGCGATCCGCCGCTCGAAGGACGCCCCCTTGCGCCGCTCCCCTATCGTCGCGGCGCCCGATATCGACACTGACGTCGCCGCCTGAGCCTGCTCCACACCGTCCTCGAATAGAAATCCAGCGCGGGAAAAACCGGTTTTCCGCCACATACCGGGCACTTTGGCCCGGTATATCGGTTGAGCCTGCTGAACGCAGGCAAGGCTGGATGGGACCGGGCATGAGCAACAAGACAACACCTCGCGGCACCGCGCTGCGCCTTCGATTGGCTTCCGCGCTTGTCGTGACCAGTATCTGCGTCGCTCTTTGCGCCAACACGGCGCCGGTGCCTTCGCCTGCAGACCAGTATGGCGCCCTGTTCTCGGACGTACAGGAGAACAAGATCTTCGAGGACGGCAAGACGTTCGTCGATGCCGTGCCCCGCACTGATCCCGCAACGATCATGCGCAAGTTCGAGGCAGCGAAGCCCACGACGCCTCAGGAACTACGCGCCTTCGTCCTGGCCGAGTTCATCGTCCCCGGCATAAACGACACCGCGCCGACCGAGATGCGCGCCCACATCAAGGCACTCTGGCCGCAACTCGTTCGCCGAGACGCACAAACCCCGCGCGCGGGAGATTCCGCGATCCATCTCGAACAGCCCTACGTCGTTCCAGGCGGCCGTTTCCGCGAGATGTATTACTGGGTCGGAGGAAGGCTGTATGACGGTGTTCGCCAAGGTTCGACTGAGTAAGAATAACATCTATTTATCAGATATTTAATCGGATTTAGACTTCCCTGGCGTTCGATGGAACAAGCCCCGAGTTACCGCCAGAAAGCCCCTATGCGGCCCCTGGAGTTCGGGATCAGGTGAGGACTACTCAAATGCCAATCGCCAAATTGAACAGACGAACTCTCGACGCTTCCCAACCTCAGACCACGGAGTACGAGCTCCGCGATTCAGTTTTGCCAGGATTCCTTTGCAGGATCGCGCCAAATGGCCGAAAAACCTTCATGCTACAGTACCGTACCACCGACGGCAGGAGACGCAAACCAGCGATCGGCGCTTACGGCGAACTTACCGCAGAACAAGCGCGGGCCATTGCTCAAAAATGGATGGCGGATGTTCGAGCCGGAGGAGACCCACTCTTCGACAAGCAGCATCGCCGCGAGACCCTCACCCTCAAGCAGCTCTTTACTGAGTTTATGGATCGCCATGTGGCAAAGCGTTGTCGTCGGACAACCTACACGACCTACGACACCGTAATCCGCAGGCATATTTTACCTGTACTCGGTCATGTGAAGATTGACGCTATATCCAAGGAAGCAATGAAGGAGGTCATCGCAGATTTCAATAATTCACGTGGAATTGGCAATGTAATCATTACATCTCTAAAAAAGATGTTCAATCAAGCTGAATATTGGGGTTACCTCGAAAAAGGTAAAAATCCTTGCAAAGGCTTTAAGCCGTTCCCAGTTCAAGAATCTACGCGGCTCCTCCTGGACGATGAGCTAGCCAGGATATTCCGATATCTTGATTTGGCACATGAACTTTGTCTGGAAAATGAAGGGGTCTTGCTGGCGGCTCGGCTTCAATTCGCTTTTTCCGCTAGGATATCCGAAATCCTCACTCTTGAATGGAGTTGGATCGACTTCAGCACTCGTCGTGTCGTTTGGCCTGACACCAAGACTGGACGCCTTTGGAAACCCCTCAGCGTGGAGGCACACAAGCTTTTGAAGAAGGCCGAGCTCAGCGCGACGTCCATTTATGTCATTCCCGCGCCCGGCGATCAGAAGAGGCGTATGCCTTATGCCACCTACTGGGCTGCCTGGGGCAGAATCTTAAAACAAGCGAAAGTCACACATGTCGGTACTCACGCTGTCAGGCATCGTGCAGCAACTGATATCGCGAACTCAGGACTTCCCCTGAAAGTAGGCATGGCGCTCACGGGTCATAAGGACATCCATGTTTTCATGAGATATGTTCACATAGTGGACAATCAAGTTCATGATGCGATCAACCTCGTCGAGAAAAACCGCAGTGTGGCGGTCAATAACCATCGAAAATATCACCCCTAATTGGCGCAAAGCCAAGCTGTTAGATCGACGATCGCACCCAGCGACATAGCTGGTCACCACTTGCGCTACACCAAGGATTGCCTCGTGAAAAACAACCGTAAGATCCTTCGCCTTCCCGTTGCATTCCTCGGCTTGGTGCTGTGTGGTAACGCGCCGTCACCATCGCCAGCGGATTTGTATGGTGATCTTTTCTCGGCAATCCAGGAACAACATGTGTTTGAAGACGGCAAAACCTTTGCAGATGCCGCCGCGAAAACTCCCCCTCAAGACATCGTTGCTGCTTACAATCGCGAAAAGCCGAACACACCAGCCAAGCTGCGTGCTTTCGCACTGCGGTTTTTCATTGTGCCAGGAGTGAATGACAAAAATCCTTCAAACATCCGGGAGCACGTAAGGTCACTGTGGCCAACCTTGACGCGTATAGATAAAAGTTCTCTCGCAGAAGAAAACTCATCTCTGATAAACCTCCCTCATGATTACATCGTTCCAGGCGGTCGTTTCAGAGAATCCTACTATTGGGACTCTTATTTTACCATGCTCGGCCTCGTTGCAGACAAACGTGACGATCTTGTCGAAAGCATGATCGACAACTTCACCAGTCTGATCGAACGCTTCGGCCATATTCCCAACGGAACCCGCACTTACTATCTGAGCCGTTCACAGCCGCCGTTCTTTGCGCTCATGCTCGACTTGTCGAAGCAAACTGACTCCGCGGTGCGTGCCCGCCGTCTTGCGGCACTGCGCAAGGAATACGCCTATTGGATGGCCGGCGAAGGTTGCGCGCAGAAATCCAAGAAGCCTTGTGACCGCGTGATGCCGATGCCGGATGGCAGCCTGCTCAATCGCTACTGGGACGATCGCCATACGCCGCGCGACGAGTCCTTCGCCGAAGATCGCGCAACCGCAGCAAAAGCATCCGGCCGTCCACCCGAGCAGATGTACCGGAACCTGCGCGCCGGCGCGGAAAGCGGATGGGACTTCAGCTCACGCTGGCTTACCGATCCAAAGGATCTCTCGACGATCGAGACGACATCGATCGTGCCCATCGATCTCAATGCCTTGCTCTGGGCGATGGAGAGGCACATTGCCAAGCAATGTGCGCAAGCGGGCGACAGGCCCTGCGCTAACGAATTCGTCAAACGGGCCGATCTACGCAAAGCCTCCGTCGATCGGTATCTGTGGCTGGGCAAGGAGGCCCGCTACTCCGATTGGGCCTGGTACGATCGCAAGGCAACGCCCGTCCTGTCGAGCGCAACTCTCTATCCTCTGTTCGTCGGCATGGCCTCCACCGGACAAGCCAGAGCGGTTGCAAATACGACCCGGGACAAGCTGATCGCGCCAGGCGGCCTGCGCACGACAAACCTCCGCACGGGCCAACAGTGGGACGCTCCGAACGGCTGGGCTCCCCTTCAATGGGTCGCCATCGAGGGTCTGGAGCGCTACGCCCACAAAGACCTGGCGCAGAACATCGCGACCCGCTGGATCAAGACGGTCGAAGTCACGTACCATGAAACCGGCAAAATGCTCGAAAAGTACGATGTCGAGGAGCGTCTGCCCGGCGGCGGCGGTGAGTATCCGCTCCAGGACGGCTTTGGCTGGACCAACGGCGTGGCAAGCGCAATCCTGGAGCGCTACCCGATCAGCACAAACTGATCGGCACGGCGGGCGGGAATGTCTGCCAAACCCACCCAACAGGCGCATCTGATAACGGGCGGCCTCACAAGAGCGTGGCCGACACCGGGCAATTTTCCGGAAGGTTGCCCGGCTGCTATCCGTTGTATCCATGTGCAGAGAACAGCTAAGTCCTTTTCTCCAGTATCGCCGAGCCCGAGTCTGAGTTTAAACAAGCGATGGGAGCTAAGGCATAAGGGCACCCCCCAACCTTACGCACGAAATTCGCCCGAGAGGCACACTCCTGCACCGCATTGAACATGTTAGACGATCTATTTTTCTAATATGATGCGCCTCCTTGCGCAGTCATTCAGCTCGGGAGCACCCATAATTATGGCAGCAACGACGTCCCCATATCTCACAAATTCTGAAGCGGCAGAGTTTCTTCGTCTTTCCCCTAGGACACTTGAAAAGCTGAGAGTGATCGGCGGGGGCCCACCGTTTAAAAAATTTGGCCGTCGGGTGCTTTATTCGCTTGTGGATGTTGAGCTCTGGGCCAATCGCCGGTCATTCGATAACACCAGCCAAGCGAATTGAACTTGGCGACGCCGATGCCTAATTTCCGAAGGCGCAACC
Organism: Novosphingobium sp. YAF33; assembly: GCF_052113265.1. NCBI lineage: Bacteria > Pseudomonadati > Pseudomonadota > Alphaproteobacteria > Sphingomonadales > Sphingomonadaceae > Novosphingobium > Novosphingobium sp. YAF33. The sequence goes on along the minus strand of NZ_JBFRCW010000013.1, from coordinate 48,813 downwards.
AGGTACAGCGCGCATCGCCATCGGAGCGGACGTAGAGAACTGATCTCGGATCTCTGTTGCGGCGCCCAGTTTATCGAATTGTCGATTAGCCGGAATAAGCGGAGGTGGTCGCCACTTGTCGATGGTCCAGGGGCCACCTGCGGCACCCAAAACGCCAACAGATTAGCGCTCCATATTTGCGATAGGCCGCCCGACAGCTGCGATTATACGATATTAACTCATAAAATCAGTATGTTAATAAATAGCCAGCAGGGCGCGTAGTAGGTCAATTTCCGGCTGGGAGCCATATAGGAGCCACGCGGATGGAAGTTGAGGGGTGTGTGATCGCATCCAACGAGCGCAATTTCGCGTGCGAATGAAAGTGTTGATCGCGGGATGCTATGGGCATCCGGCCGCGCTAACAGAGTCGACGGAGGTTATTTTCTTTCGGGGTGCCTTGGCCGAAATATTGCATAGACTTTGTTGTAGTGCTCGGCGCCCTCATTCATTCCTCACGGCGAGCGCCAAACCCTGTAAGGGTTGGATCAGACCGACCACGTCAGCATGCCTTGGAGCGGACATTCGGCTCCTGACCGGAGCTGGGACAGAACTGCCGTTCGAGAGCGATAGGCCGAACGGCAGCCCTTTCCGGGAGCGGTCCGACCGTAAAACCTCGGTTGATTGCTCCGTGAAGCTTCAGGATCGTGCAAACGATCGTTGTATGTGATCGCAGCACACATCGAAGGCGAGCCTAATCTGAGGCTCTTTAAGCCCATCGGGATGTGCCACGACATATACGTCAAGCGGCGGCAGTTCGACATGCGTGAACAACTGGACAAGACCTTCGGCGGATATGCAGGGCAACACTCCTACCCCCATTCCAGCTCTGATAGCCATCGTGAGTGCGTCGAACGAGGATAGACGGAGCGGCCTGGCGGCGAAACCCATGGCCCGAACTGCCCGCATTACCGCCATTTCGCTTAAGGGCGAGGCAAGATCGATCAGTTCTGCTTGATGCATCTGCGGATGCGATCCGAGGGTTCGGAAATACTCTTCACTGGCGTAGAACCCGAATGGAATCTGCGCCACCGTGCGATATATCAGCGACGGCTCGCCCAGGTGCACCGTGCGGACCGCTATGTCTACAGCGCCTTTCGCCATTTTGACCAGGCGCTGATCGGTCAATAGTTCGACCCAGCATCCCGGCATCACGCTACGAAGTTCTGCAATCACGTCGATCAGGATCGGTGTAAAGCCCTCTCCCGACGAGAGGGTGACAGTGCTGCCGGCCCCGTCACTAACGCCCACTTGTGGGGCAAGGGTCCGCTCCATCGCTTCGGCAACCGCCACAAGTTGCCGTCCTCGTGCCGTTGGCCTCACTCCTTCCGAACCACGATGCAACAGAGCTTGGCCCAGTGCGTCTTCAAGCCGGTCCATACGCCGCGAAAGGGAGGACGGTACCATGCCGACAATTCGGCTGGCCTGAAGGAAGCTCCCGCGCCGAACTACCGCCAGAAAGAGGCGAAGATCGTCCCAATCCAGATTTTGTTTTGCATTCATGAAAAGCTGATTTGCATGGGTGATCGTTCTACGCAAATCAATCTGTCGCTAAGTCGCAGATCCCGCTTTCAATCAAGGACGCCGATCATGTCGACTGCATTCGTAACCGGAGCAACCGGATTGCTGGGAAGCAACCTCGTTCGCCTCCTGCTGAAGCAAGGGTATCAGGTGAAAGCTCTCGCCCGATCTCGCGAAAAGGCACACCGGCAATTTGCCTCTGAGAAGGAAATCTCGGCGCTGACGGTCATCGAGGGCGACATGGCGCAGATCGACCAGTTTGCTGCAGCCCTACAGGGCTGCGATGTGGTCTTTCACACGGCCGCGTACTTTCGCGAAAGCTACCGCGGCGGCCGGCATTGGGCCGAACTGCAAGCCATCAATGTCGACGGCACCCGGCAGCTGATCGAGGCGGCCTACCAGGCCGGAGTGCGAAAGTTCATACACACGAGTTCGATCGCCGTGCTGGACGGCCCGCGCGGCGGCCTGATCGACGAGACGATGATCCGCGACGAAGCCGATGCTGACGATTATTATCGCAGCAAAATCCTATCCGACCGGGCAGTGGCAGAAGCGCTCGATCGCTATCCGGACCTCTTCGCCTGCTTCATCCTGCCCGGCTGGATGCACGGCCCCGGCGATCTAGGGCCAACCTCGGCGGGCCAATTCACACTCGACTACCTGCACGGCCGCTTGCCGGGCGTGCCGCCGGGCACCTTTGCGTTCGTCGATGCCCGGGATGTTGCGCACGCCCTGATCATTGCCGCCGAAAAAGGAAGGCGCGGCGAGCGATATCTTGCCGCCGGTCGGCATGTTGCGATGCGCGATCTTATGCAATGCTATGCGCAGGTCACCGGCATCGCGGCCCCAAAGCGAGCCATACCTCCCGCCGTGTTATGGGTCGTGGCCGGCTTTCAGGAACTGTCGGCCAGATTGATGGGCAAGTCTGCCCTCATGGGACTCGCCACCGTTCGTCTCATGTTGCGCGAAGCGGATCGTACCCGCTTCGACCACCGCAAGTCGGAGCACGATCTCGGTCTTTCCTTTCGGCCGATCCACGAAACCGTTGCCGACGAGGTGACATGGTTACGCAACGCGGAACGAGCCTGAAATTCGAACGGAAACCGTGTGTCATTAACGAGCGGCCGCTTGGGCTGCTCTCTTGATGATGCAAGAACGGCCAATTCCTCTCTCCCGGACGCTGCGAAGCCGCGATAGCTCTCGACTTATTGCGAATTTATCGCAACATCGCTAAGCGCGCACGAAATGTCCTCGAACGCCAGTGCCTTGACGCCTCTGCTGTTGACGGAACGCCGCTCGCTTCTGCGGCTGGCGCAGCGCATCGTCGGCAATGCGCCGGCGGCAGAGGATGTGACGCAAAGCCTGTGGTTCCGCGTCCAGCGGGTGGAGGACGATCCGCCTATCCTCAACAAGAAGGCATTCCTCTACCGCCTCGCCACCAACCTGGCGACCGACCATGTGCGTGCCGCTGCGCGCCACGGCAAGCTGTTCGACGGCGGCGAACTGCCATTGGAAGTAACGGCGGATACCCCTTCCGCCGAAACCCGGATGGTCGATCGGGAGCGGCTGCAACGGCTTGAGGCAGCTCTGGAGGAGTTGCCGTTACGCTGCCGTCAGGTCTTCACGCTTCGGCGCATCGACGGGCTGCCTGCGCAGGAGGTAGCGGAAAGGCTGGGCATCACGCTCAATGCCGTAGCGAAGCACGTACGCATCGCGGTGCGGCATTGTCATGCCAGACTTCAGGATGATACGGACGCGTGACGTTCTTTTTTCGCAGCGAACAGTCCCGATCCGCGCACGCCGGACGTCTCATTTTTGAAGGCGCCGACATGGCCATGGCATGTCGCAAGCCCAGGGAACCGCGCTGGTGATGGCAGACGACACCATTCCTGACAAGATCGCCGACGAGGCGGCGCGCTGGTTCGCAGAGCGCGACAGTGGGTTGCTGAACGACGAGGCGGAACTGGATGCCTGGCTCGCGGCCGACCCGCGCCATGCGCAGGCTTTCGCGGAAATGGAAGTCGTGTGGTCCGATCTTGGCGGCGTGACGGTCGCGCCGGACCTTCGTGAATCGCTGGCTCCCCACCGCGTCTTGCCGATGCCGTCTTCGCGCACGCGCGCTCCCGTTCGCCGATGGGTACCGACCGCACTGGCCGCCAGTCTCTGCTTGTTGATCGTCGGCAAAGTCTATGACGTGCCCACCCGCCTGCAGGCCGATGCCATGACCGCGACGGGCGAGCAGCGCACGATCGACCTGCCGGACGGTTCGCGCATCCTTCTCAATACCCAAAGCGCCGTGGCGTTCGACTATACGCCCGGCCAACGGATGATCCGATTACTGAAGGGAGAGGCCGCCTTCGCCGTGGCCCCCGATCGCGCCCGCCCGTTCACGGTCGAGGCGAACGGTGGCAGCACGACGGCACTGGGAACGCGCTTCCTGGTGCGCGCGGTCGATGACGTTACGCGGGTGAGCGTCACCGAGCACCGTGTGCGCGTGGCCTATCCGGCACCGGGCGACACGTCCGTCGATATCGGCGAGGGCGACAGCGTCACGTATGACGGCAAGCGCGGTATCGGTCCGCTGGAAGCCGGCAAGGTCGCCGATGCGGATGCCTGGACGCAAGGGTTCCTGACGTTCGAGAACCGACCGCTGTCCGAAGTCGTTGCCGAACTGGGCCGCTATCATCCGGGCTTCATCCAGGTCGTCGGCGAAGAGGTACGCGCGCGGCGCGTCAGCGGTGTGTTCAACGTTCACGATCCGGTCGGCGCAGTCGCCAAACTGCTGGGATCACTGAGCCTGAAGTCGGTTCGCCTGACCGACCGCATGATCTTCATTTACGGCTGAATCCGCGCTCCGACGCGGCCCGCGCGAAAAAAAACAAAAAATCCAGCCTCTGCAGTCCCGTTCTTCCTCCGTCACACGTCAAAGTTTTGAGAGCGCGTCGCAATAGCGTCATCCGCGCTCCCAGTTCCAGAAGAGACCATAGCCGCGCGTCGATACCAGCACGGGAACGCCGACATCGGTATTGGCCTGCTGGAGCCGCGTGGTCGTGCCGATAAGGTCCAGAACCCCGGTCTGATGCTGGCCGAGACCGTAAATGCCTTGCGAGCCTTCCAGCCGGAAGCGCTGTTGCACGGCACCGTCGAGATCTGGCGTAGAGCCCATTTTCTGGGTCAGTGGATCGCTCTCGGCGATGATCGGCGCACCATCTTCGCCTAGCATCGCGACTGCGCCTGACTTCTTGTCGACCGTTATTTGCATCGCCGATGTCGTCAGCAGAAACCGGGAATCATTTTCCGACATGGACCAGCGGATCAACTTCGGAACACCTACGATCGCAAGGTCGCGCCCTGCTGACTTTGAAGCAGACGTACCGCTCGTGATGTGCACGGTTCGGTCGTTCCAGAAGGTAATGGTGAAAGAGGTTCCGCTACGCCGAAACGTAGCACCCGTCGCGGTTTTGCTCTCCACGGCAACTGATGAAGACAAGCTGGTAGAGGGTGGCTGCCAAGGCGCCTGAGCCTGAGCCTGAGCCGCGGCCGTCATAAAAATGGCGCATGTCGCTATACAACGCCCTAACGTCTTCATTCCTGCCCCTCTCCTAAGCTATACTGCAAGGAGTATAATAATGACATCGATGGTCAAGGCAATTTTGAATAAATGTAATTGCGGAGTCCGCACGGATACTGGAACGAATATGGTTCATGCGCACTGGTCCATCGTCAGGTCCCCCTGCCGAGTGATTGCCGGAAGCTCCGGGAGCGCTTGAACGGTCCGATTTACTTCAGGGATCAGGCTGTAGCGGCGGCTTGGCCTGTCAACTCCCTCCCATCCCRCACTCCCGAGCATAGTGCGACCGAATCCACAACGAGACGTGAGACTATCTCAACGTTGCATGGCGGCGATCTCATGACACGCAACGGGTCCGATCGTGTTTTTATTACCGACAAGGAGGCACCGCTCCGCCCGGCGCCTGACCTGTAAGCAGAGGAATTCAACATGCAACAGCGTGAACTGGGCGCAAACGGCCCAAACGTGTCCGCCATCGGTCTGGGCTGCATGGGCATGAGCTGGTCCTACGGCCCGCCCAAGGATCGACAGGAGATGATCGCCCTCATTCGCGAGGCCGTGGAACGGGGCGTGACCTTCTTCGACACTGCCGAAGTCTACGGACCGCGCCTCAACGAGGAATTGGTCGGTGAGGCCCTCGCACCCTTCAAGGGGCAGGTCTTCATCGCCACCAAGTTCGGCTTCGAAGCAGCCCCCGGCGACACGGATCGCTGGAGCAAGCTCAACAGTCGGCCTGAGCACATCCGCAAAGTGGTGGAGGAATCGCTTGCCCGCCTGCGGGTCGAGGCGATCGACCTCTATTACCAGCACCGCGTCGATCCCGATGTGCCGATCGAGGATGTCGCGGGTGCGGTCAGGACGCTGATCGAGGAGGTAAAGCATTTCGGTCTGTCCGAAGCTGGCGTCGGCACGATACGCCGCGCGCATGCCGTGCAGCCGGTGGCCGCATTGCAAAGCGAATATTCGCTGTGGTGGCGCGGACCGGAGGGTGATGTCATTCCGGCGCTTCTGGAACTGGGCATCTCGCTTGTCCCGTTCAGCCCGTTGGGCAAGGGCTTCCTGACCGGCGCTCTGGGTGCCGATGCGGCCTTCGGCGGCGATGATTTCCGCAGCACGGTCCCGCGCTTCCAGGCGGAGAACATCAAGGCCAACCAGGCGCTGGTGGACATCATCCGCCGCTTCGCTGCCGATCGGGGCGTAACCCCCGCACAAGTGGCGCTGGCCTGGCTGCTGGCCAAGCATCCTTCGATCGTCCTCATTCCTGGCACCACGAAAGTGGACAGGCTCATCGAGAACCTGGGCGCGGACACGCTCGCCCTCTCTACGGAAGACGTCGAGACATTGGAGGCTGCATCCAGTCAGGTCCGCATCGCCGGGGACCGTTACTCGGCCGCACAGGCTGCGATGGTGGGGCGCTGACATGGCCGTACATTATGACTTCTCCGGCCAGGTCGCCTTCGTCACCGGCGCGTGCAAGGGCATGGGCCTCGCCGCCGCGCAGGCCTTCGCCCGTGCGGGCGCTGCTGTCCTGCTGGTGGATATCGACGGCGATCTTGCCGAAACCGAGGCCGCCAAGCTCCGCGACGCGGGACATCGTGCCGTCGGCATCGCCTGCGACGTGGCCGACGAGGCGCAAGTATCCGCCGCTGTCGACCGCGCGGTGGCGGAGTACGGCCGTCTCGACATGGCGTTCAACAACGCGGGCATCCAGGTGCCGCCCAGCGATGCTGCCGACGAGCCTGCGGAAAGCTTCGATCGGGTCAATGCCGTCAACTTGCGCCGCGTATGGGCCTCCATGAAACATGAGCTGCGCCCCATGAGCGCGCAGGGCTGCGGCGCGATCGTCAATTGCTCCTCGCTCGGCGGACTTGTCGGCCTGCCCGGTCGGGCGGCCTATCACGCGTCGAAGCACGGCGTGATCGGTCTTACCAAGAGTGCTGCGGTCGAATATGCGCCGCGCGGTATCCGGATCAACGCCGTGTGCCCCGGCACCATCGACACGCCGATGGTCGCCGAGATGCTCGACGGTCAATCGGACGCCATGACCGAAATCCTGAAGATGCAACCGATCGGCCGCCTTGGGCACGCCGATGAGGTCGCGCAGGCCGTGCTCTGGCTGTGCAGCCCCGGTTCCAGCTTCGTCCTCGGCGTCGCGCTGCCGGTCGACGGCGGCTTCGTCGCCCATTGATCGGCGCCGTTCCCATGCGCCTTCTCCTTACAGCCATGACAGGACTGATCCTCATGACCAGCACAGCACAGGCCCAGCAGCCCCATGTCGAAGGCCGCCGCCTTTCGCCCGAGCAAGTGCGCAAGGTGGCCCCGGCCCTCGAAAAATACACGCAGGACCGTCTCTACGGCGACGTCTGGAAACGCCCCGGCCTTGACCGGCGCGATCGCAGCCTCATCACCGCGGCCGCCTTGATTGCACGCGGGCAGGCGCCGGCGCTCACCTACTACGCCGATCAGGCGATCGAGAACGGCGTGAAGCCGCGCGAGATTTCCGAGACGATCACGCACCTCGCCTACTATTCGGGCTGGGGCAACGCGATGGCGGCAGTAGGCCCCGTTGGCGAAGTCTTTGCCCGGCGCGGCATCGGCAGYGATCAGCTTCCCGCCGAGACGCCGCCGCCGCTTCCTCTCGATGAGGCAGCGGAGGCCGTGCGCAAGCAGCGAGTTGGCGAACTCTATGACAGCGTTGCCCCCGGTCTGGTGGGCTACACCACCGACTATCTGTTCCGCGACCTCTGGCTCCGCCCGGACCTCGCCCCGCGCGACCGCAGCCTGGTGACGGTAGCCGCGCTGATCGCCGCGGGACAGACGGAGCAGGTCAGCTACCATCTCGGCCGCGCGATGGATGCGGGCCTCACCCAGGAACAGGCAGCCGAGGTGATCACCCACCTCGCCTTCTACACCGGCTGGCCCAATGCCATGTCCGCGCTGGCCGTCGCCAAAGACGTGTTCGCCCAGCGCGCCGCGAAATGAGCGGCGCCACGATCCGGCGTTCGGCGAATTTATTGGCGGTGGTCGCCGTTTGCCTGGCGTCTCCGGTTGCGGCGCAGACGGCGGAGGCCGGGGTCAGCCGCGCAGAAGAACGCACTGCCACATCCGGACCGACCTCGAACTTCACCGGCTCCGTCACGGTGCGTCCGGTTTTTCCCGCGTCGCCGCCCAGCGCGGTATCCGCCGGCGAAGTTACCTTTCAGCCGGGCGCCCGATCGAACTGGCATCGCCACCCGATGGGCCAGCACCTCATCGTCACCGCCGGCCTGGGCTGGACCCAGATCGAAGGCGGGCCAGTTGTGGAGATGCGGCCCGGCGATGCCGTCTGGTGTCCGCCCGGTGTGAAGCATTGGCATGGCGCATCTCCCCAAGAGGGCGTCACGCATATCGCGATCCAGGAAACGGTGGGCGGCGCGAACGTCGAACGGCTCGAACCGGTGACGGCCGCCCAGTACCGGCGCTAGGTTCCCGATAGAACAAACCCGCTTGGGATCGCGCGAAAGCACTCCTATGAGCAGAACAGCCACAGGAGTATCTTATCCCGCGATGAGCTTCAGCCGATCAGACATAGCCAATCTCAGCTACTTCCTGGCCATCGCAAGGCACAGAAACTTCCGGCGCGCCGGTGTCGAACTCGGCGTAAGTGCCTCGGCGCTCAGCCACTCACTGCGCGGACTTGAGGAACGTCTGGACGTGCGGTTGCTCAACCGGACAAATCGCAGCGTCACACTGACAGCTGCGGGCGAAGCACTGCTGGCCGAGATCGCCGATCCCTTCGAGCGTATCGATGCGGCCGTCGACACACTGAACCGGTTTCGCGGATCCCCGGCGGGCCGTATCCGGCTGAACGTGCCAGACCAGGCTGCGATCCACCTGCTCGCGCCAGTTATGCCGGCGTTCCTCGATCGCTATCCTGACGTCGAGATCGATCTCTGCGTCAACAACAGCATCGTCGACATCGTCAACCAGGGTTTCGATGCCGGCATCCGTTTCGGCGGAACCGTGCCTGCGGACATGATCGCCCAGCGACTGACGCGCGACTTGCGATGGGTAGTGGCCGGGTCCCCTGCCTATCTGGAGCGCTTCGGCATTCCGCAGCACCCCGAGGACCTGCAGGACCACCGCTGCGTGCAGATCAAGCTAGGCGACGACCGAACTTACAGCTGGGAATTCGACCGGGGTGAGGAAACGCTCTCGATCTCAGTTCCCGGCCGCATATCGATGAATGACAGCGAGACGGCCGTGGCTCTCGCCCGCCATGGTGCAGCCCTGATTTACGCCACGGAAGAAAGCGTGGCGGAAGAGGTGGCGCGCGGGGAACTGCAGCTGGTCCTTACCGAATGGGCTTCGCTCGATGATGGGCTGCACATCTACTATCCCGGCCGCAGGCAGCTGCCCGTCCCGCTGCGGCTGCTGATCGACCTGATCCGCGAATTGAATCCGATCGGCGATTGAAACCGACGACTGCATGCTGGAAGGCAACCATGAAGCTCATTCTGACAACGCTCTGTGCCCTGTCCCTCGCTACCGGCATTGCCCCCGCGTCTGCCCGGGACCAAGGGAAGCCGGATCTTGGCACGGCCATGGTTCGCATGGCCGAACTCGAAATAGATCCCGCACAGCTCGATGCCTATAAGGCGATCCTGGCGGAGGAACAGGAAGCCTCGGTCCGCCTGGAGCCGGGCGTCCTGATGCTCCATTCCTTCGCCATCGCCGAGGCGCCGGCCAAGATCAGACTGCTTGAAGTCTACGCCAGCAAAGCTGCCTATGAGAGCCACATTCGCTCACCGCAGTTCCTGAAGTACAAGATTTCGACGGAAAAGATGGTGAGGTCACTGCGACTGGTCGACATCGACCCGATCCTTCTTTGCGCCAAATCCGGCGAACAGGGCGTTTGCACCGGCCCGGTCAAGTAGCGCGCGCCGCTTACTCGCAGCCAGTGCTCCCTCGATGACGGGCGAAGGCCTTTGCCTTCAGGTTTTCGTCCTGATCTTTGAAAGAAGGAAGCAAGACTTCGATTGCAAGCCCCTCGTTTCCGCAGGAATCGGGGGCAAGCGCGGAGGCCGTGCCGCCATGAGCGGCGGCAATGGCCTGGACCATGCTGAGACCCAGCCCGTACCCCGGTCCGGACCTGCCGGGTTCCAACCGAACCAACCGCTCGAAGATGCGTTGACGATCCTCCACGGCAACGCCCGGCCCATCGTCGCGCACGCTCAACGCGATCTCCTCCGCCAGGTTGCGGACAAGGAGAGTCACGGTGGTACCGCGCGGCGTATGGACCAGCGCATTGTCGAGCAGATTTGCGGCTATTCGCTGAAGCAGCGCCTGATCCCCCAGCACGAAGGCTTGTTCGGTTTCGATCAGGAGGCGATGCCCGCTATCCTCGAAAGCCGGCCGGTGGGCCTCGGCGATCTGTTCAGCTGCCGCGCCAAGGTCAACGCGAACGAAGCGTCGCTGAGCCCGTCTACCATCTATTTCCGCGATGGAGAGCAAGCCGGCGAAGAGGTCGGCCAGTCGGTTGCCGTCGTCTATCGCCGCCTCCAGCAGTTCCTGCTGCTCCACGTCCCTGGCCATGCCGGCCGACCGCTCCAGCTTGGCCTGCATGCGGCTGAGCGGTGTGCGCAAGTCGTGGGCCAGGCCGCTCGACAATTCGCGTAACCGCGTCACCAGCGCAACGATCCGGTCGAGCATGCCGTTGAGAACTGTCGCAAGCTCGTCGAACTCGTCCGAAGTTCCTTCCACCGGCATTCGGCGAGACATGTCACCGGCCATGATCGCCTCTGCCCCGCGTGCCATGGCGTCCAGGCGTCGGCGCACCGCGCGGCCGAACCCGAGAATGAGGGCAAGATTGACGAGCAACAGGATTCCGAAGGCGGCAAGGAACAGCCGCAGGAGGACCGCATCGATCTGGTCGACCGCCGTTCTATCCGCTGCAACGAGCAGATATCCGCCACCGCCGAGCCGGGAATTCAGGCCCTGGGCAATCGCATCTCGCCCGTCCGGATGTCTGAAATGGATGAATTCGCTCCAGCCAGACGGCGGCATGTCCGCGTCTAGCCCTCCCGCCCGGCGCACCCCTTGGCCATCTGCGACGATATAGCCCATCGTCCGATCCAGAGCGATGTCGACCACCGCCAGGTGCCCGGTCGGCGCGGGCGGCGTATAGGCATCCTTGGCACGCACCAGTTGCACCAACGCCTCGAACCCGTGCGTACGCTCGAATTGAAGGAGTGTTCGAGCATCGACGGCAATCCGTTCATCGATCTGACGCTCGACCTCCTCGTGAACGTACCAATAGGTCAGTCCCCCCAAGGCTGCGGTGATCAGGCACGATACCAGCGCCACGACCAGCGCGAGCGTCCGGACGGTTCGAGGATGCGGCAGGCGTCGCGGCAACCGTCGGCCGGGCGGGTCAGTCGGCATCGCAGTTCAGAATATATCCCGATCCCCGGATGGTTCTTATCGCGTTGACGGAAAAGCCTTCGTTCAGCTTGGATCGGAGGCGGCTCATATGGGTTTCCACGATATTCGTCTGCGGGTCGAAGCCGAAGTCCCAGACCTTCTCCAACAGCAGCGTGCGGGTCACGATCCTGTCCGCGTTGCGCATGAGATGTTCGAGAATGCTGAATTCGCGGGGCTGAAGTTCCACGGCCCTGCCCCCGCGCTTTACCGTTCGGCGCAGCAGACTCATCTCGATATCGCCGGCCGTCAGCACTTGCTGGCTTGCGACCGGCGCAGCGCGCCGCGCCAACGCATTAAGCCGCGCGGCCAGTTCGGAAAAGGCAAAGGGCTTGACGAGATAATCGTCGGCGCCTGCTTCCAGTGCTTCCACCCGGTCCTCGATACCCGCAAGCGCGGTGAGCATCAGTGCCGGAGTCTGGCAGCCATCCCGGCGCGCGCGCCGTAGCACGGAAAGGCCGTCCAGTCCTGAAACCATCCGGTCGAGGATGGCGACGTCGAAGGTCTCGTCAAGAATACGGTACAGGGCATCAAAGCCATCGCCGGTTACCGCCACATTGTGGCCCAGCTCGCGCAAACCGTGCTCAAGATAGGACGATAGCTCGGCGTCGTCCTCCAGAACGAGTAATTTCATGCCCCTTCCGTATCCTTGATTACAAAATGTGGCTCGAACATTGGGATGACCTTGGGGTCAGTACAATTATTGTCCATGTTCGCCGCCTCCTCTTGGGCTGGACCATGCCTGCCTGTATCGGCGCCGACAAGTGCGAATGGTTCTCATTATCTTTCGTGCTTTCAATCGCAGGTTCAGGGGAACATTCAAGATGTCAAAACCGCTTTCGATGCGGCACGCCAAAGCGCACGCTCTTACCGCCGGCGCTATCATGGCCGTAGTCAGCGCACAGGGTCATGCTCAGGATGCAGGCAATCTCGGCCGCATCACCGTGATCGGCACGGCCATCCATGACGATGAATCGCAGTCGTCCTATCGCACCGAGCGCAGCACCACGGCGACCAAAACCGATACGCCGCTGCTCGACGTACCGCAGTCGATCAACGTCGTCACGCTGAAGCAGATCCAGGACCAGGCCGCGAACAGCATCGGCGATGCCGTCCGCTACATCCCGGGCGTCTTCTCCGCCCAGGGCGAGGGCAACCGCGAGACGCTGGTCCTGCGCGGCAATGCCACCACGGGCGACTTCTTCGTCGACGGCATGCGCGACGATATCCAGACCTATCGCGACTTCTACAACATCGAACGCCTGGAGGTCTTCAAGGGCCCCAACGCCATGATCTTCGGCCGCGGCGGCGTGGGCGGGGCCGTGAACCGCGTGACCAAGGCAGCAAACGGACAACTGATCCGCGCCTTCCGACTTGAAGGCGGCAGCTTCGATCACGTCCGCGGTCAGTTCGACCTCGGCGCGCCGCTGGGCAGCCTGCTCTCCGCTCGGGTGACCGGCGTCTACCAGAACAGCGACAGCTACCGCGACGGCGTGACCAACCGGCGCTGGGGCTTCAACCCGACCGTGACCTTCACCCCGGGCCCGGAAACCACGGTCACCATGGGCTACGAACACTTCGAGGACGATCGCGTCGCCGATCGCGGGGTATCCAGCTATCAGGGCAAGCCGCTAAGCACGCCGCGCTCGCAATTCTTCGGCGATCCCGACCAGAGCCCCACCTGGACGAACACCGACGCCGCCTCACTCTATATCGAGCATAGCTTCAGCGACCGCATCTCGCTGCGCAACCTCACGCGCTATGCCGATTACGACAAATTCTACCAGAACGTGTTCCCCGGCGCTGTCAACACGGCGGCCATGACCAACCCGGCCGGCCTTCCTGCCGGAATCTATGCACCCGGCACGGTCGTCGCGATCCAGGGCTACAACAACCTGACCCACCGCGAAAACTTCATCAACCAGACCGACCTCAACCTCCAGTTCAACACCGGATCGATCGAGCATACCTTGCTGCTGGGCGGCGAATACGGTCACCAGAAGACCGACAACCTGCGCCAGGAAGGCTTCTTCCCCACCCCGACCAACGCGCTGGGCGTGCAGACGATCTACGCGACGGTGGCCAATCCCACGATTTTCCGGCCGGACATGCTGTGGCGTGCGGCCGCCAGCAGCGGTGCGAACAAGGGAACCACGGATCTCGTCGCCGGCTATGTCCAGGACCAGATCTCTCTTTCCAGCATGTTCGACGTGATCCTGGGCATTCGCTATGAACACTTCAAGACCGACGTCACCGACACGCGCACGGTTGGCTTTCCAGCCACCCAGCAACGGAATTTCTCCACCACGGACGACCTGTGGTCGCCCCGCGCAGGCCTGATCTTCAAGCCGGTCGAGAACGCGTCGATCTATGCCAGCTATTCGCGCACCTACCTGCCGCGCGGCGGCGATCAGCTGACCGGGCTGACCCTCAGTAACGAGAGCCTGGCCCCGGAAAAGTTCCAGAACTACGAACTGGGCGTGAAATGGGACGTGGTCCCCGCATTCAACGTCACTGCTGCGGTGTTCCAGCTCGATCGCGACAATGTGCTGGCGCTCAGCGATCCCAACAACCCGTCATCCGCGACCGTACCCATCGGCCGCCAGCGGACCAAGGGCGTTGAATTGAGCGCAACGGGCAACATCACCGACCAGCTCAGCATAGTGGGTGCCTATACCTATTCCGACGGCACTTTCCTCGACAACGTCTCGGGCACCGTCAAGGCGGGCAACATCCTGCCGAACATGCCCAAGCATGCCGCCTCGCTGTGGACGCGCTTCGATCCCATCGAACAGATCGGCGCCGCCGTCGGCATTCTCTATCAGGGCAAGCGCTATGCCTCGACCGACAATGCAGTGTCGATGCCAGGCTACACGCGGGTCGACGCCGCGCTGTACTATAATCTGAGCGAAAACGTCAGCGCTCAGCTCAATGTCGAGAATGTCTTCAACAAACGCTACTTCGTCTTCGCGCATAGCAACACGAACATTACGCCCGGATCGCCCACAGCATTCAAGATAGGACTGAACGCTCGATATTAACGGCACTCGCCGGTTCCCTGGAATACATCCGGGGGACCGGCTCTGCTCAACCGCACCCTCTCAATGCCGGCTCAACCCAAGAAAAGTAACGGGCAATCCGGCGGCGGTGCATCACTGGCAACGCGCGAACGAAGCGGAAACCAACTCGCGGCAGGCCAAACAGCATAGCATTGTGGCGTTCGGCAGTTCGCCCCGGAATTCGACCTGCACTCCTGTAGTTGGAGTCGCCCAGCCAGGATGCATAATTGTACCTACCGACTGCTCAGCGCGGTCAATTCTAGGTCGGTCGTCGGCAGGTGCGAGCAACCAGTTCGTCGCCTTTTGCCAGTCGGGCAGCCCTACAAGAAAAGGCCATTGCCAGATGCTGCCGACCTTCTGACCATCAAGCTCTTTCGCAGCCGATCTCAGCGTCCAACCATTTTTACAAAAGCACCGTCACGGTTTTCGTTTCAGTGTAATTGATCACGCCCTCCTCGCCGACTTCACGGCCCCATCCCGACTCCTTGACGCCGCCGAACGGTGCAGAAGGATCGTTCATGCCATGCGTGTTCACCCAGACCACGCCGGCCTGAAGACGCCGCGCCGTCAGATGCGCGCGCGAGATATCCCGCGTCCAGATATTGGCGGCAAGGCCGTAGCGCGTGTCATTCGCTGCGCGCACCACCTCGTCGGCATCGTCGAACGGCGTCGCCACCAACACTGGCCCGAAGATTTCCTCGCGCACGATGGCGGCATCGGGATCGGGGTTGGCGAAGATGGTCGGCTCGACAAAGTAGCCCTCGCGATCGCCCGTACCGCCGCCGCAGACCAGTTCCGCACCGGCCTCCTTGCCCTGCGCGATGTAGTCCAGCACCCGGCTCTGCTGGGCACGGGACACGAGCGGACCCAGCATGACCTCGGGATCTCGCCCGTTTCCCAACTTGAAGCCCGCCGCCGCCTCGGCCACCCCTTCGACCACCCGGTCGAACACCGAACGCTCCACATAAAGGCGCGACGCCGCCAGGCAGACCTGCCCGGAATTGAAGAACACCGCCAGCGCCGCCCCCATGGCCGCCGCGTCCAGGTCGGCATCGGCAAAGACCAGCGAGGGCGACTTGCCGCCGAGTTCCAGAGTGACCCGCTTCAGGTCCCGCGCAGCGGTCTGGACGATCTGCTTGCCCACGCGGGTCGATCCCGTGAAAGCGATCTTGTCGATCCCGGGATGCTCGACCAGCGCCTGTCCCGCTTCATGGCCGTAGCCGGTGACGACGTTGAGCACGCCTTCAGGCAGACCCGCCTCCAGCGCCAGTTCGGCCAGGCGCAGGGCAGTGAGCGGGGTCACTTCGGACGGCTTCAGCACGATCGTGCAACCGGCAGCGAGGGCGGGCGCAATCTTCCAGGCGGCCATCGCCAGGGGATAATTCCAGGGCACGATCTGCCCCACGACCCCGATCGGCTCTCGAACGGTATAGGAATGATACTGGCGGCCGTCACCCGAGAACGGGTTGACCTGCCCGCTGATCTTGGATGCCCAGCCCGCCATGTAGCGGAACACGTCGACTGCCGAGGGCACGTCCACCGCAAGCGCGTGATGGTAGGTCTTGCCATTGTCGTAGCTTTCCAGCAGCGCCAGTTCGTGGGCGTTCTCCTCGATCTTGCGCGCGATCGCCTCGATGATGCGGCCCCGATCGAGCGGGCGCATGCGCGACCATTCCGCGCTCTCGAACGCCTTGCGCGCACGCATGACGGCACGGTCGACATCTGCCGCGCTGCCCGCCGGCACACTGGCGAAGACCGTGCCGGTGGCGGGGTCCTCTACCTCGATACGCGCGCCGCTTTCCGCCTCGCAGCGCACGCCGCCGATCAGCATCTGCGTGACCGGCAGGTCCACTTCGTGCCCGGGCTCGCCATGGCGGGTCGCTGCAAAAGTCGAGGGTGCATTCATCTTGTGTCTCCAGTGAAAGCGCAAAAAGGAGCCGCATCGGGATCGGTCCCGGCGCGGCTCATGGGGAGGAGCTTCAGAAACTGGCCGACACGGTGAGGCCATACGTGCGCGGCCGACCGGCGAAGCGCACGGTCGTGTCAGTGATGCGGGTGGCGTTGGACCAGTAATACTTGTCGGTCAGGTTGCGCACGAAAGCGGTTACCTTGTAGCGCTTGTCGTCGAAACTGAGGCCGGCGCGCAGGTCGATCAGGGTATAGTCGGCGATGGTCAGCCCGCCCCTGCTGGTCAGTTCTGCCGAAGGCGTGTCACGCGCATCGCCGAGAACCGCCTTGGTATCGCTCTGGAAGCTGAGGTTGCTGCCGACKAACGCACCGGTGGTTTCGCCCAGTGCCCAATCGTACTGCCCGTCGATCACGATCTGATACTTCGGTGTATAGGGGAACGACGATCCGCCGAAGTCGACCTGATTGCCATAGGAATCGTAGTTGACGAAGCTGCCCTTGATCTTCGTATCGAGGTAGGTCGCCCCGATCGAGACGCGCAGTCCGTCCGTGGGGGCAAGGTCGAGCTGGATTTCGGCGCCCTGCACGCGGGACTTGGGCACGTTCACCAGCGCTTCCAGCGGACCGAAGATGTTGGGATCGGCGACGACCCGGCCCTTGAACTGCTTGTTGCTGTAATCGTAGTAGAACACCGCGCCGTTGACTTGCGCGGTCCTGTTCAGCAGCGTCAGCTTGGCGCCGATTTCATAGGCGGTGACGGACTCCTGCTTGACCGGCGCGAACTGGTTGGCGTCGCTGGCCGAGAGCAGCGGGAAGCTGCCCGACTTGTAGCCCTTGCTGACCGAGGCGTAGAGCAACGCGTCCTTCGAAGGCTTGAAATCCACGCCCGCGCGCCAGGACACGTTGTCTTCGTCCAGGCTATCCTGCACTTCGACTGCCGTCAGTGTGGAAGCGTCGATGGTGACGCAGGCACCGGGCGCGATCGAAATCGGGTCCAGTCCAGCCCCGCCGCGTATCGCGTTGAGCAGGTTCTGGATGCCCTGGCCCAGCGCGAAGCCACGGTCGGCGGTGCATCCGGCAAAGTCTATCTTGGTATCGGTGTAGCGAATGCCGCCGTGTAGCGTGACCATGTCCCCGATGTCGTAGTCGAGATTGGCGAAGACGGCCTTGTTGACGAACTTCTGCCGCGCATACTGGCTGTAGACGAAGAATGGCACGCCCAGTCCGGCATCCACGAAGTTATAGGCCGATGTGGACTGATCGTAAGGTCCGGCGTCATCTTGCTGATAGGTCTTTTCGCGCGCGTAATTGGCACCGATGATCCAGGTGAGGCCGCCCGTCTTGCCCTGAAGGCGAAGTTCCTCAGACAGCGCGGTGATCTTGCCGGTGGTGTTGTAGAAGTAGTCCCGCAGCGCCACGCCGTCAGGGTCGATATCGGCGTCGTTGTGATACTTCGAAAAACTGGTGATCGAGGTCAGCGTGATATCGTCGCTGAGGTCCACGTCGCCGCGCAGCGAGGCCTGATAGAACCAGTCGTCGCGCCTGGGCGCCTGTTCCGGTGTCCAGTCGGCATCGCGGTTGTTGGCAGGCGCGATCGGATAAGTCGCAAGATCACCGAGCCGCGCCGGATTGCCGAGCGGCACCACGCCGATAAGCTGCGCGGCCTGTCCATCGCTCTTGTCGATGAAGCCGTTGAGGTTGAGTTCGAAACGCACGCTGTCGGCGGGCTGGAAATCGAGCAACAGGCGCCCGGTGGTGAAGTTGCGGTCCCCCAGCTTGTCGTCGCGCGTATAGCTGCGCTGCCACGCCCCGCCCTGCTCGGTGCGCACGGCGGCGCGGGCGCTCAACGTGTCGGAGATCGGGCCGCTGACATAACCGCCTGCGGTGATTTCCCCGAAGTTCTGGATGCCGGCATCGACACCGGCCTTGAATGTGGAGGTCGGCTTGGCGGCGATGTAGTTGATCGCGCCGCCCGTCGCGTTCGATCCGAACAGCGTGCCCTGCGGGCCTTTCAGCACCTCCACGCGTTCGAGGTCCAGCGTCGCGCCGCGCGTCATGATCGAGAACGGCAGCGGCACCTGATCCTGATATATGCTGACGGTGGGCTTCGCGGCCAGGCTGGTATCGTAGAAGCCCACGCCGCGCAGCGTGTAGACCGGCGTGGCGTAGGCGCTCTCGGTATAGTTGAAGCCCGGCACGATCTTCACCAGATCGCCGACACTGGTGATGCCCTGATCGCGCAGCTTTTCGCCGGAAGCCGCGGTGATGGAAAGCGGCACGTCGTTGATCGCCTCGGAGCGCTTCTGCGCCGTGACGACGATCTCCTGGATGCCCCCGGTGGGGGCCGATTCCTGAGCATGAGCTTGTGCCGAGATTGCCAGCGACGACGCGCCTGCCATCAACAAGACGTTGCGATTCATGGTTCTTACCTCTCCCGTATGTCCGCGCTTTTGCGCCGGACTGTTCTTGTCTCGGCCCGGTCCCATGCCGGGCCGGTACTCCTCAATTTTTGACGAAGCGGATCGGCAGAGACTTGTAGCCCCCGACGAAATTGGTCTCGACCAGGCGCGGATCGCCCGCGAGTTCCACGGATTTCAGGTGCGGCAGCAGTTCCTGGAACAGCACCCGCATCTCCAGCTTGGCGAGGTGCTGGCCGAGGCACATATGCGGCCCGAACCCGAAGGCGACGTGCTGATTGGGTGAGCGGGTGATGTCGAAACGGTCGGGATCGACGAACACGTCGGTGTCACGGTTGCCGGAGGGGTAGCACATCATCAGGCGGTCCATCGCCTTGATCGACTGCCCGCGCAGGACGGTATCCTCCGCCGCATTGCGCATGAAGTGCTTGACCGGGCTGGTCCAGCGGATCGCCTCGTCCACCAGGCCGGGGATCAGGCCGGGGTCCTCCTTCACCTTGGCGAAATTCTCCGGGTTCACGATCATGCCGTGCAGGCCGCCGGCTGTGGAGGACGAGGTCGTATCGTGTCCGGCCGTCGCGATGGCGACGTAGTATCCGTTGGCCTCAGCGCGCGGGATCGGCTCGCCGTTGATGCGGGAATTGGCGATCAGCGAAAGCAGGTCGTCGGTCGGTTCCGCACGGCGTTTGGCGCTGAGATCGTCGAAATAGGCGTAGAAGTCTTCCAGCGCAGCAGCCCACATTTTTGCCCCGGCCACCGGGTCGGCGATCATCTCGGGCCGTTGCTCCTCGGGGTCGTGGACGCCGAAGAATTCCTGCGTCAGCTTGAGCATGCGCGGCTCGTCCTCGGGCGGAACACCGAACAGCGTCATGATCACCCGGAGCGGATAGTGCAGCGCGAAGTCACGCACGAAATCGCACTCGCCATCGAAGCTCAGCAGGTTCTCGACCGACTGGCGCGCAAGACGGCGCACCTGTTCCTCAAGCTGGCTGACCCGGCCGGGCAGGAACCAGTTCGACGTGAGGTTGCGATAGGAAGCGTGTTCCTTGCCGTCCATGTAGGTCAGCGAGGAAATGATTTTCGTCGATCCGCCGTTGATCGAGCGGGTGAACTCATCGGAGGCCCGGTCGTTCAGCACCGGGTTGAAATCGGCGTTGCGGAACAGCTTCGAATTGCGCTCTGCCTCGCGAATGTCCGCGTGCTTGGTGACGATCCAGATCGGATCGAAACCCGGAACGTGCGCCTTGGCCAGCGGCATGTTCTCGCGCAGCCAGCGGAAGGTGCCGTAGATCAGCGCGTCGTCGGTGTAGGATCTGGGCGAGATCACGATGCGTGCGATCTCCTCCGGTATGACGGGGCAGCTCTCGGTATCGAGCGAAACGGTCATGGGCTCTCCCTCGGGCGGTTGGTTCCGCCCCAAATTGCGTGTTACATACACGTAACTGTGGACAGGGCCCGAGGTCAATCGTAGATCTAGGTCTGACCATTCGAGGGATGAAATGCCAAGAATGGCTGTTTCCCGGTGCCCAAAGCACCGATCAGCCATAGGACCATCCCGCTAATCGAATGGCGAGGCGAAGATCGAATAGGAGAGAGATGCGCCATGGAAATTCGTGCAGCAGTGGTTCACCGCCCGGGCGAGGACTTCGCCGTCGAGACGCTCACGCTTTCAGGGCTGCGACCCGACGAAGTGCTCGTGAAAGTCGTCGCAACGGGCCTGTGCCATACCGACCTCGTCGTGCGCGACCAGATCCTGCCGGTGCCGCTACCCGCCGTTCTGGGTCATGAGGGTGCGGGAATCGTTGAGGAAGTGGGAGCAGAAGTGACGACGCTGAAAGTGGGTGACAGCGTCATCCTGGGCTTCGCCGCATGCCGGGCATGTCCGCAGTGCGACGCCGGGGATCCCGCCTATTGCCGGGACTTCGCAGCGCTGAATTTCGGTGGGCGCCGGATGGACGGCAGCACCTGCATCCACGACGGCGACCACGACGTCAGCAGCCATTTCTTCGGGCAATCGTCTTTCGCCACTCACGCCATCGCCGCCGCGCGCAACCTGGTGAAAGTGCCCAGGGAAGCGCCGCTGGCGCTGCTCGGCCCGCTCGGCTGCGGGATAATGACCGGGGCGGGAGCCGTGCTCAACGCCCTTGATGTCAAGCCGGGTGAGAGCCTGCTGGTGACAGGCGCCGGGCCGGTGGGCCTGAGCGGGGTGATGGCCGCTGCCTGTGCCGGAGCGCGCGCGATCATCGTCTCCGACCCGCTTGCATCGCGGCGTGAGATGGCGCTCGATCTTGGCGCAACCCATGCCCTCGATCCCGCTGAGGGACCGCTGGCCGAGCAGGTCCGTGCCATCCTGCCGCTCGGGACCGAAGCCATGCTCGACACCTCGGGCGTGCCGGGGGTGATCGAGGACGGAATGGGCGCTATGGCCGTGCTGGGGCGCCTCGCCATGGTCGGCGTACCGCGCAGCGCGGACGCCGCAATCTCGCTCAATCTCCTGCACATGCTCTCGCTCGGCCTGAAGGTCTGCGGGGTGACCGAAGGGAACGCCGACCCGCAGGAATTCTTGCCCAGACTGATCGAACTCCATGCCGCCGGGCACTTCCCGTTCGACCGGATGATCCGCACGTATCCGCTCGACCGGATCAACGAGGCCGTTGCAGACCAGCACGCGGGCCGCTGCGTCAAGGCCGTGCTGACGATGTGAACCGATGGACCGGGCGGCCTCGAAGGCTGTCCGGTCTCAGGCTTCCGTCTGCCCCCTGATCGCGTCGAAATGGCGGAAGAACGCGCGCTGGCGCAGGACCCCGAAGAAATCCAGCATCAGCGGCAGCGCCTGTTCTACCAGATCGGCCGCCTCGCCCACTTCCACCCGCCCGGTCACGCGTTCGAGGAAGGTCGTGGCTTCCCACTTGCCGACGAAGTCCGCCGCTTCAACATAGAATCCCAGCACTTCGGGGGTGTAGTCCAGATGCGCGTCGAAGCCGGCCTTGCGCATGTCCCCCCAGATGCGGACCATCTGCGCATCGGAAATGGATAGCGCATCGCCGTCGGGCGTCTCGATCACCGCAAGGACGCCGATGGCCGCGAGGATGCGGGTATCCTCGGCGGCGGAAGGATAGGTTTCCAGCAGCGAGGCGACCGTGACCGGCCCCTGGTCTTCGCCCGCGCGGTGCGCCACGAGTTGTTCCAACTGGTCCAGCGCCGTCGTATCGACGCGGGGCTGCTGGCCCCCGCCCTCCATCAGCGCCTTGATCTGCGACAGGCTGAGGCGACTTTCATGCTGGAGCTTGCGGACCGTGGCGATCGCCTGAACATGGTCCTCGCGGTAGATCGCGACCGTGCGCTTGGGCCGGTCCGGCTCCGGGATGACACCGCTGCGCAAATAGAGGCGGATCACCTCCCGATGCACGCCAGTGCGTTGTTCAAGCTCACGCATCTTCATGGGCACGTTTAGAGCATGGCACGGGGGCCTTCGCAATGCGGCGCGCCCGGCCTGCGAAAAGGCACAGCGCAGCGATCTCGCAGCCGATCAGGATCGCGATGGCCGTCATCGCGCCGTCTCGCCCGAAGCTTGCCCCTGCCGCCGCCAGCGCGCCAACGGCCATCTGGATCGCTCCATAAAGCCCCGAAGCCGATCCGAAGGCGGCGGGATCGACGGACGTGGCCAGCGCCAGTGCCGCCGGTCCGGCAAGACCGACGCCGCAGGTGAAGAGGAACATCAGTCCCGTCACGAGGACCGGACTGGCAAGGCCCGAAAGGAATGCCGCCAGCAGTCCGAAGGCCGCGCCCAGCGACAGCCGGCATCCCAGCGCCAGCATCCGGGGCGCCGACCAGCGGTGGCTCTGCCGCGAGGCGGTAAAGCTACCGATCCACGCCCCGGCCACCACCACGCCAAGGTGCATGCCGCTCGCATCGGGCGTCAGTCCGAAGCGCTGCTGGTAGATGAGCGGCGCAGCGCTGAGGAAGGCATACCAGCCCGTGGTGACGCAGCCGCCACCAATCGCGTAGGCCGCGAAATGACCCGAGGTGACCAGCCGCACATAGTTTCCCAGCACGCTCCGTGTCGTTGCCGAACGCTGCGTACCGGTCTCCGGCAGGAGCGAGACGATCGCAGCAGTGTTGAGCGCGCCCGACAGTCCCAGCAGGATCATGATGGATTGCCAGCCCGCGTGAGTGACCAGGAACCCACCGATCACCGGGCCCAGCCCCGGCCCGACCAGAATCATCAGGTTGAGCTTGGCGAGGCTGCCGGTCGAGCCTTCCTGCGTGCTTACGTCGCGCACGATGGTCCGGGCGATCACCATTCCCGCGCTGCCGCCCAGCGCCTGCGCGAACCGGCACACGTTGAAGAAGCTCGCCGAAAACGCCGTTGCCGCGATGAAGCTTGCCAATGTGAAGACAGCGCTGCCGGCAATCAGGACAGGCCGCCGGCCGAAGCGGTCGGACAGCGGGCCATGCACGAGCTGCCCGAAGGCGAGACCCCAGATGTAGAGACTGATGCCGAGTTGCAGTTCGGCATTGCGAGCACCGAAGGCCTGCGCGGCGACTACCAGCGCGGGGGCGAAGATATGGATGCCCAGCGTTCCGCTCAGTGTCATCGATCCGAGCAACCAAACCGGCACCCTAGCGCGGGTGCCGGTCTCTGCTTCGCTCACATTGGCCTCACCCGAACCGGCAGGCATTACTCGGCGGCGACGAGTTCGCCCTGCTCCGCCTCGAACAGATTGCTCAGGACGCGGCGGGCCTGGTTGACCGCACCATCGCTGGCGATACCCACGAAGCCGCGATGCGGTGCATCGTCGATGCGCAGCTGCTGGGCCTGGAGCGTTTCCTCGTCCTCGGTAATGGTGTCGAAGAACTGGTCGAACAGCACCTCGGGCACGCCGCTTTCCTTCGAGGCGGTGGTGCAGATGGTCCAGAGGTAGTGGCTGGTCCTGTCGGTCTCAGGCGTGATGAAATGATTGTTGGCGAGCATGAAGCCGTTATCGCGCTTGCCTTCGTAGGCTCCGGTCCCGACATCGCAGCCGCCCGCATTGACGCGGCAGGTCATGCCCACGCGCGGTTCGAAGCGCACTTCCTGCCAACGATCGACCCGGCCCTTGAAGCCGCCGGCGTCGATGTAGGAACGCGGCGGAACCGAGTTGGGCATCTTGCGCAGCAGCGTGACCTTGTTGCCGTCGAACTCCACCTTGGTGTCGGCGCCGTAATGCTGTTCCGGATTGCCGCCGATGGTACGCGCGTGGATGTAGGGGACGTGCGTCAGGTCCATGATGTTGTCGATGATGAGCTGCCAGTCGGCCTTCACATGGAAGTTGTAGGGGCGCCAGGTCCAGGCCGGATCGTTGTGCTCGGGACTGTCGATCACGGTGGAGGGATCGGCCAGCGCCTCGTCGCCCATCCAGATCCAGATCAGGTGATCCTTTTCCAGCACCGGATAGTGGCGGACATTGGCCGAGGGCGGGATGCGGGTCTGGTTGGGGATGCGCGTGCAGGCACCCAGGCGGTTGAATTCGACGCCGTGGTAGCAGCAGCGGATGACATCGCCTTCGACATGGCCCGCGCTCAGCGGCATGGCGCGGTGACTGCACCGGTCCTCCAGCGCGGCGATCTGGCCGTCCGAGGTGCGGAAGAGCACGACCGGTTCATTCAGAAACCGCCGCGCCAGGGTCTTGCCGGGCTCGATCTCGGCAGCAAAGGCGGCGACGTACCAGGTGTTGCGAATGAACATGAGACTCTCCTTGTCCGGATCGGTCTTGCCGCCGTCCGGATTGCTTTACGGATAGAAGCTATCCCGGCGGAAATCCCGCCTCCAATCGCAATTGAATAAAGCCATTGGAAAAGCGGGACGAGCGCCGGTTTGCCATGCGCTTACCGGAGGTAGAGGCCGCCGTTCATGTCGAGCGTGGCCCCCACGAAGAACCCGCCGCGATCCGAGGCGACCAGTGCGACGGCAGCGGCGATCTCGCCCACTTCCATGAAGCGGCCGACCGGCACTTCCGCCTCCACGCGGGCGATCTGTTCTTCCGAAAGCCGGCCCTTGGCGGTGTCGATCGGGCCGGGCGCGATGGCGTTCACGGTCACGCCGGTTCCCGCAAGGTAGCGCGCGAAGTACTTCGAGAGCATGATCGCGCCTGCCTTCGAGGCCGCATAATGCGGCGAGGCGACGGTGCCGCCGTTCTGGCCCGCCAGCGAAGTGACGTTGACGATGCGGCCATAACCGTTCGCCTTCATGTGCTCGGAAAAGATCTGGCAGCTGAGGAATACGCTGCGCATGTTGATGGCGACGATCTCGTCGAATTCCTCCGGGCTGATATCCTGCGTCGGCGTGCGGCGCGCGAGACCGGCGTTGTTGACGACGATATCGACCCGTGCCCACGCGTCCGCGATCCGGTCGCGCGCGGCGAGGAAATGGTCCTTGCTGCGAACGTCGAGGGCGATAGCCATGGACGTCTCGCCCGAAGGATCGAGCGAGCGCGCCACCGCTTCGGCAGCGTCCAGATCGAGATCGCTTACGGCTACCCTGCCTCCGCCCGCATGGATCTCGCGCGCAACGGCCTCGCCCACCCCGCGCCCCCCGCCCGTGACGAGCGCGGTGCGCCCCGAAAAGGAGAAGCTGCCGTTGGAAGGAAGCTGGGTCGGCACGGTCATCACGATTTCCTTGATACCTGAATTTCATTGAAAAAGGCGGGGAACGGCGCACCGCTCCCCGCCAGGCCGTCAGCGCCGAATGCTGAGAGTGATGCCGTAAGTGCGCGGCGTGTTGGTGAAGATCTTCCAGTAGGTCGTGCCGTTGCCCGGCACCGCAAGGAAGGCGGTGATGTCGTCGGCATTGACGATCTGGTAGTTGTTGGTGAGGTTCTTGCCCCAGATGCCCAGGGTCAGGCGGCCATCGGAAGACTCGTAGTTCAGGCGCGCGTTAAGCGTGCGGCCGCGGGTATCGTCGTAGAGGTTCTGGTACAGGCGCAGCGTGTTCGCATCGTCGGTCGAAATGCGCGCGGAATAGTTGAAGTCCACCTGCGGTGTCAGGCTGGCGCCATTGCCGAGAAGTGCCTGATAGCTCGCACCGATGGTGAAGGCGTCACGCGGCGCGAACTTCGCGGGATTGCCGGAGTAGTCGAGGCCGACCAGCGGGTCTTCCAGCGAAGTATATTTGCCGATGAGGTGGGTATAGTTCCCCGTCAGGCGCAGTCCGTCCATCGGCCGCAGCACGGATTCGATTTCCCAGCCCTTCATCTTGAGCGTGCCGTTGTAGGTATGGGCGATGCCGCCTGCGCCGGAGAAGTTCTGGAGATCCTTGGTCTTCTGGTGGAACAGGGCGACGTTGAAGTCCAGCATGTCGCCAAACAGGCGGGTCTTGGCGCCGACTTCGTAGTTTTCGGCATGTTCGGGTGCGAGCGGGATGGTGGGATCGCGATAGGCGTTGTCCACGAAGCCGCCCGATTTGAAGCCCTTGGCGTAAGTCGCGTAGAGATTGACCTTGTCGAAAGGCTCGTACTTGACCGTGAAGCGCGGGGTGAAGGCGTTCCAGGTCTTCCCGCCCGAGGCAATCACTTCACCGGGGAAACCGAAGCCCGGGATGGCGCCTGCATCGGTGGTCGAGAAGGCATGGTAGTCGATCTTCTTGCGGTCTGAAGTGTAACGCCCGCCCGCCACGACCGAGATCTGGTCGGTGACGTTCAGCGTCGCCTCCCCGAACACCGCCAGGCTGCGCACGTCGCCGTCCTGTACGCGGGTGATGTTGGTCACACCGGGATTGCGGCGGATGCTGGCGGGCACGGCCGAGCCGGGCAGAGGGCTGTAATTGAAGATATTCTCGGTCGAGACGTCGGCCGAGAGATAATAGGCCCCCACCACGTAGGACAGCACGCCCGGCGCCGAAGCGAAGCGCACTTCCTGCGTGAAGCTGCGGTTGCGCACCACCTGGCGGCGGTCGAAAACGGGCACTTCGGTGCCGACCGGCACGTCGTCGTTGGTCGCCCGGCTGTCGTTCATGCGGTAGCCCGTGATCGAAGTCAGCGTGCCGCCCAGCAGGTCGAGATCGCCGCGCAGATAGCCGCCGCGCAGGCGCTGGCGATAGGGCGAGGCCGCATAGTCGTTGTTCACCCACTCGTCATTGGTGAAGTCACCGAAGGTCGCCGGCACGACCTGGTTGCCGCCGATCCCCAGGCCGATGGCGCCGCCATTGCCCTTGGTGTAGCTGTAATCGCCCGAAAGCACGACTTTCAGCGTGTCGGTTGGCTGGAACAGCAGCTTGCCGCGCATGGCATAGCCGTCCGTCTTTCCGTAGCTGCCCGACTGGTTGGGCGTATCGATCTGGCCGTCCGAAGTCTCGGTGCTGAACGAGAAGCGCGCGGCAATCTTGTCCTCTACGAGCGTGGTGTTCACCATGCCTTCGCTGCGGAAGTAGCCGGCGTTGCCGCCGGTGCCCTGGAGGAAGTAGTCGTCCTTGAATTCCGGGTTCTTGCTGATGACGGCGATGGCACCGCCCACCACGTTGCGGCCGAACAGAGTGCCCTGCGGCCCGCGCAGCACTTCGACACGCTCGATATCGTAGAAGTTGGCGTTCAGGTCGTTGTTGAACACATAGTAGATGTCATCCATGAAATAGGCGACCGGGGTGTCCAGCGTCGCCGTGCGGAACGTCGAGACGTTGCCGCGAATCGCCACGATCGAAAGCGACTTGTCCGAGGTGTTGATGGTGATGCCCGGCATCTGCTGCGTGAGAGCGGTGGGGCTGAACACCTGATCGGTGCGGAGCTGCTCGCCGCCGAACGCAGCAATGGAGAAAGGAACCTCGCGCACGGTGGAGGCGCGGCGCTGGGCGGTGACAATGATATCCTGCGAATCGACGCTGGGGCGCTGAGCGGCACCGGCATTGTCGGCCAAGGGATCGGCCGGCGCGGCGTCGGCAGAGGCCTCCGATTGCGCGAAAGCCGGTGCAATCGTTATAGTAGACAGGGCGCAAACGGCCGCGGAAGTCATATACTTGAATGTCATGGATGGCATCTCCCCAAGGGCTTTATCGCGGCTTCCCTGCCGCCTTGAGACGCTGAGAAGCGGCAAACGCCAAGCCTTGCAATAGTTTCATCCCGGTTTTCGAATGGTAAGACCATATTCCGATTGGGGTTGGCGGAAATCTGCGGCTAGCTCGAATGGGCAAACGAGAACCGCCGCCTCCTCACCTGAAGGACAAGCTTCAAGAGGACGGTCGAGGCGATCGAAGACGACCAAGGAAGAGCCTGAACCATGCAGCCACAAGACAGCACCGACCTCACCCGCGTTGGCCCCGGAACCGTCATGGGTTCCTTCATGCGGCAGTACTGGATGCCTGCCTGCCTCTCCTCCGAGGTGAAGGCCGACGGCGATCCGGTGCGCCTGATGATCCTGTGCGAAAAGCTGATCGCCTTCCGCGACAGCTCCGGCCGGGTGGGCATCATGGACCACCGCTGCCCGCACCGCTGCGCCTCGCTGTTCGTGGGCCGCAACGAGCAGAACGGCATCCGCTGCGTCTACCACGGCTGGAAGTTCGACGTGGACGGCAAGTGCGTGGACATGCCCTCGGTGCCCGCCCGCATGGACTTCAAGGAAAAAGTCCACGCCAAGGCCTACAAGACGCATGAGGCGAACGGCCTGATCTGGGTCTACATGGGCGAGAACCAGGCGAGCCCGCCGCCGCTTCCCGAGATCGAGGCGACCATGCACGCCGATGCCGAGATCTGGTGTCTCCAGCGCGACTGCAACTGGCTCCAGGCGCTGGAAGGCGACATCGACACCAGCCACGTCGGCTTCCTCCACGTCGGCTCGATCGAAGCCGAGGATCTCGACGAAGATCACCCGATGCGCCCGACCGTGCTCAACCGCGCGCCCGAATACGAAGTGCTCCAGTCGGACTGGGGCGTGATGTACGGTGGGTACCGCCCTAACGACGACGGGCAGATGTCGTGGCGCGTGGCGCACTACATGTTCCCCTTCTGGACGCAGACGCCCAACAACCGTTTCGCCACCCGCGCCATCGCCCGCGCGTGGGTGCCGATGGACGACGAGCATTCGATGCTGTTCGACATCACTTGCGGCGTCGATGCCGGCAACCCGGCCTATACGTCCACGCTCAAGGACGGCACGCCGCTGTTCGGCCCGCTGGAATATGCGCCGCAGACCACCGACTGGTTCGGCCGCTGGCGCTCGCCCGACAGCGAGGCCAACGACTGGGCTATCGACCGCGAATCCCAGCGCAACGGCACCCAGTTCACCGGCATCGCCAATATCACGATGCAGGATCAGGCCGTGACTGAAAGCATGGGCCCGATCACCGACCACAGCTTCGAGAACCTGGCCCCAACCGACCAGATGATCGCCCGCGTCCGCCGCCGCGCGCTGATCGCCGCGCGCGCCTTCGCGAACAAGGGCGTGGTGCCGCCGGGGGTCGAAGACCCGTCGATCTTCTATCGTGCCCGCGCCGGATCGTTCCTTCACGATCCGCAGGACAGCTTGCAGAATGCGTATGAGTCCGCGCTTGCGAAGGCCGTCCGCTGGCCCGAAACGGCCCCTGAATTGCTCGGCGCGGCAGAGTAATGAAAACCGGCGGGAGGGTGCGATCCATGCACCGTCCCGCCCGATAGAAAAGGACAGAGGGTGACGAGACGCATGAGGGTCTCCATCGGGCGCCGATCCATCGCGCACCGGGGTGGCCACCGGACGCATCGTGCCTCAAGGAGAGTGTGATGCAGGCATTCATTCGGACCATTCGCTGGGAAGCGGAAGGCATCAATTCCTACGTGCTCGAACCCGTCGGCGGCGGCCTCTTGCCCGCCTTCGAACCGGGCGCGCATATCGACGTTCAGCTGAAGCCGGGCCTTGCCCGCAGCTATTCGCTGGTCAACGATCCCGCCATTCGCGGCCATTACGAGATTGCCGTCCACCACGCGATCGACAGTCGCGGCGGCTCGAAGCACATCCACCAGGAATGGCGGGTGGGCGAGCGCGTGGAGATTTCCGAGCCCAAGAACAACTTCCCGATGGTGGAGGATGCGGCGCATACCGTGCTGGTCGCCGGCGGTATCGGCATCACGCCGATGCTGCCCATGATCGCCCGCCTCGAAAAGCTGGGCCAATCCTGGGAACTGCACTATGTCGCCGCCACGCCCGAGCGCGCTGCCTACGTCGACCGGATCGAGGACCATGACCGCGTCAACGTCGTCTATGACGGACTGCCCGGCGCGCAGCGGCTCGACCTTGCCGCGATCTGTGCCGCTGCCCCCGCCGATGCGCATCTCTATTGCTGCGGCCCGAACGGCATGCTCGACGCTTTTGTCGCCACCAATGCCGCGCGGCCCAAGGGCCATGCCCATATCGAATACTTCTCGGCCGAGACCGAACTGGCGACCGAGGGCGGCTATACCCTCGAACTCGCCCGCAGCGGCAAGACGCTGACGGTCAGCGAGGGCGAGACGATGCTGGACGCCCTGCTCGGCGCCGGGGTCGATGTCGGCTTCGCCTGCTCCGAGGGCGTCTGCGGTACTTGCGAGGTCAAGGTTCTGGGCGGCATTCCCGACCACCGCGACCACTTTCTGAGCGAAGACGAAAAGGCGGCCAATCGCTCCATCATGGTCTGCTGTTCGGGCGCGAAGACAGCCAGCCTCGTACTCGACATCTGACATGCTCGACATCTGATACGCCGGCCACCAACAGCGGGATTGGCCATCCCGGCGATAACAAAAAGGGGCAGAGACCCCATGAAGAGGAGAAGCTGTGGCGATCATCGCGACAGACCGGGACGCGAAGGGCTTGCTGGACGACGCACCGATGTCGTCCTTCCAGGTATGGACGGTTCTGATGATAGCGGCGACCGTCGTCCTTGACGGTCTCGACAACCAGATGCTGGGCCTCGCCGCGCCGTCGCTGCTGAAAGAGTGGGCGATCGGGCGCGAGGCGCTCGGCGGCGTCTTTGCGCTGGGCTTCGTGGGCATGGCGATAGGAACACTGGCAGCGGGCTATATCGGCGACCGTTTCGGACGGCGCGGCGCACTGCTGGCTGGGGTTGCCCTGTTCGGGGTAGCGACACTGCTGACCGGCGCGAGCACCAGCCTCTGGCACATTGCCGCGCTCAAGACCCTGGCTGGGGTCGGCCTCGGCGGCGTGCCTGGAACGGCCAGCGCCATGATCGCGGAATTCACGCCGACCCGCTGGCGCAGCGTGGCGGTGACGTTCGGGGTCGTCTGCGTCTCGATCGGCGGCATCCTCGGCGGGATCGCGGCAGCGGCGGTGCTGCCGGTACTCGGCTGGCGCTGGCTGTTCTATCTGGCGGGCGCCGCGACTATCGCCTTCACCGTGCTGCTCCACTTCATACTGCCGGAATCCCCGCGCTTCCTCGAAAGCCGTCCCGAGCGCCGCGCGCAGTACGAACGGCTGATGCGCCGGATCGGCCATGCACCGCTGCGCAGCGGCCCCGGCACCGCGGAAGCGGGCGAAGCCGCGGGGTTCGGCGCGCTTCTGCAAGGAAAGCTGCTGCGGGACAGCCTCGCGCTTTCGCTGGCGATGTTCTCCGGCATGTTCATGATCTACCTCATGTTCAACTGGTCGCCGACGCTGCTGTTCTCCTCCGGCTTCAGCCTCGCCTCGGCGAGCCTCGGGCTTACCAGCTTCAACATCGGCGGCACGCTGGGCGCCATCGGCGCTTCGCTGTCGATCATGCGCTTCGGCTCGCGCCCGACGCTCATCCTGATGGCGCTGGTCGGCGCTGCGGCATGCCTGTTCCTCGCCTTCCTGAAGACGGGCGGGGGCAGCAACGAGATGGCCGTGCTGGCAGGCCTGGGCGCGCTGGGTCTCTTCGCCAGCGCCGCCCAGTCGGCAATGTTCGCCGTGGGCGCCCATGCGTTCCCGACAGCGGTGCGCGCACGCGGTCTGGGCCTGATGGGCGCCGCCGGACGCGCCGGGGCCATCGTCAGCTCGGTGGCGGGAGCGGGCCTTATCGGCGGCGGCAATTTCCTGTTCTTCGGGGTCCTGGCCGCGCTCATGCTCGTCAATGCCCTGGGTTTCATCGCCGTGCGCGGGCATGTACCGCCGCTCGGCCGCTCCTCATTCGCTCGCAAGGAAATGACCGCGTGAACGACAGCTTCGACTATATCGTGATCGGCTCCGGTTCGGCGGGCAGCCTGATGGCCAACCGCCTCTCCGCCGATCCCGCCAACCGCGTTGCGCTGATCGAAGCGGGACCGTCCGACCGGAAGTGGCCGGTAAATCTCAAGACCGTCATGCCGGTGGGCAACATCTTCCTGCTCCCGAGCGACCAGACCAACTGGAAGCAGGCGCTGAAAGGCAACGCCGCGGTCGGCAACCGCACGATCAACTTCCCGCGCGGCAAGCTGCTGGGCGGATGCAGCGCGATCAACGGCGGCGTCTACATTCGCGGCCAGAAGGAGGACTACGAGGCCTGGGAAGCCGCCGGCAACGCAGGCTGGTCCTACGATGACGTCCTTCCGGCATTCAAGGCGGTCGAAAACTATGCCGGCCCGGACAAGCCGTGGCACGGCAAGGGCGGCGAACTCGACGTGCAGAAGCCGCGCTCGTTCAACCCGGTAACGGGCGCCATTCTCGACGCCGCCGAGCAGGCCGGGCATCACCGCAACGACGACTTCGCCGGAGAGCGCAAGGACGGGTTCGGCCGCTACGATCTCAACCAGCGCAAGGGCACCCGCCTGTCGAGCGCCCGCGCGTTCCTGCATCCTGTGCTGAAGCGCCCCAACCTGACCGTGCTCGACGAGACTCTGGTGCGCCGGATCGTCTTCGATCGTGGCCGCGCGATCGGGATCGAGATCGAGCGTCAAGGCGCAAGCAGCATCGTGGGAGCCCGGCGTGAAATCGTGCTTTGCGCGGGCGCGACCAACTCCCCGCAATTGCTGATGCTTTCCGGCATCGGCCCGGCAGACCATCTTCGGGAAGTTGGCATCGAGACGCTCCACGACCTTCCCGGCGTCGGTGCGCATCTCCAGGACCACCCCACCGTCCATGTCGCGATGGAAAACCCGAGCGGGGAATCCTACGCCGTCTCAGCCAAGTCGCTGCCGCGCATTGTCGCCAGCCCGCTGCAATACCTTGTGAACCGCACCGGCATGCTCGCCTCGAACGTCGCGGAATGCGGAGGCTTCCTCTGCACCGACGGCAGCGGAAGGCCGGATATCCAGATCACCTTCCTCGTTGGCCTGAAGCTCGACGCGCGCGCCATTCCGCGCCGTCACGGCTACATGGGGCTGGTCCAGTTGCTGCGCCCGCGCAGCGCGGGATCGGTGCGCCTTGCCAGCAACCGGCCCGAGGACAAGCCGGTGATCGATCCCAACTTCTTCGCCGATCCCTACGACATGAAGACGCTGATCGCCGGCTTCCGCGAAGCGCGGCGCATCTTTGCCCAACCCGCACTCGCGCCCCTCACCGGCGCGGAGATAGAGCCCGGCGCGCAGCTCCAGAGCGACGCGGAGATCGATGCCGCGCTCCGCAGGATCGTCAACACCGCCTACCATCCCACCGGGACCTGCAAGATGGGGCCGGACTCCGATCCGATGGCCGTAGTCGACGGCCGCCTGCGGGTGCGCGGCGTCTCGGGCCTGCGTGTGGTCGATGCCTCGGTCATGCCCGAGATCATCAGCGGCAACACCAGCGCCCCCACCATGATGATCGCCGAACGCGCCGCGCGCTTCATTCTCGAAGACGCCGCCCGCTCCAACATCGCCGCCTGACCGGCGCTCCATTCCAAGGAAACCGACATGGAACTGACCTCTATCGCCCGCCCTGCCCTGCTCGAAACGATGGAGCAGGACATGCTGATCGGCGGCCGCCGCGTGGCCGCCGCCTCGGGCAAGCGGTTCGAGACCCGCAACCCGGCGACCGGCGAACTGCTCGCGATGGTCGCACAGGGCAATGCCGAGGATGTCGACCGCGCGGTCAAAGCCGCGCGCGCGGCGCTGGAGGGGCCATGGCGCCGCATGAAGCCTGCCGAGCGCCAGCGGATCATGCTGCGCCTCGCCGATCTCGTCGAGGCGCATTACGACGAACTGGCGATGCTCGACACGCTGGACCTCGGCGCGCCGCTGTCCCGCACCGTGCTCGGCAAGACGCGCGCCGCCGCGCTGCTGCGCTATTATGCCGGGCAGGCGACGCTGATTGCGGGCGATACGCTGAACAATTCCGCGCCTGGCGACGTGCTCTCGCACACCCTGAAGGAGCCGGTCGGCGTTGTCGCCGCGATCAACCCGTGGAACGGCCCGGTCGGCATGGCCGTGTGGAAGACCGGCCCGGTCCTGGCGAGCGGCTGCACCTTGGTGATGAAGCCCGCCGAGCAGACCCCGC
Organism: Novosphingobium sp. YAF33; assembly: GCF_052113265.1. Taxonomy (NCBI): domain Bacteria; kingdom Pseudomonadati; phylum Pseudomonadota; class Alphaproteobacteria; order Sphingomonadales; family Sphingomonadaceae; genus Novosphingobium; species Novosphingobium sp. YAF33. The sequence goes on along the minus strand of NZ_JBFRCW010000013.1, from coordinate 14,503 downwards.
TTTCGGCCCTGCGCTTTGCCGAACTCTGCCTGGAAGCGGGCGTACCGGAAGGCGTCATCAACGTGGTCACCGGCCTCGGCGATGCCGGAGCGGCGCTCTCGGCCCATCCCGGCGTCGACAAGATCGCCTTCACCGGATCGACCGGCGTGGGCGAGAAGATCATCAAGGCCGCCGCACCGACCATGAAGCGCGTGACGGTCGAACTCGGCGGCAAGTCGCCTAACATCGTCTTCGCCGATGCCGATCTCGACAAGGCGGTACCGGCCGCCGCCATGGCCGTCTTTGCAAATTCCGGCCAGATCTGCAGCGCCGGCACGCGCCTTTTCGTCCAGTCCTCGATCCGCGAGGAATTCATGGAGCGCCTTGCCGCCTTCACCCGCACGATCCGGGTCGGCGATCCGCTCGATCCCCAGACGCAGATCGGCCCGGTCGTCTCGGCCCCGCAGATGGACAAGATCCTGGGCTATATCGAAGGTGCCCGCGGTGAAGGCGCGCAAGCCTTGGTCGGCGGCACTCGTCTTGCAGGGCCCGGCTACGACGATGGCTTCTTCGTCGCACCGACGATCTTCACCGATGTGCAGGACGGCATGACCATCGCGCAGGAGGAGATCTTCGGCCCGGTACTTTCGGCATTCTCCTTCGACACCGCCGAGGAAGTTCTGGAACGCGCCAATGCCACGCCGTTCGGCCTTGGCAGCGGCGTCTGGACGCGCGATCTTTCGACGGCCCACCGCATGGCGCGGGGCATCCGCGCCGGTTCGGTCTGGGTGAACTGCTACCAGATGCTCGATCCGGGCGTGCCGTTCGGCGGCTTCGGGGTCAGCGGCTTCGGCCGCGAGTCCGGCCCGCATCACATCGAGGAATATCTCGAAACCAAGGCCGTGTGGATCAACCTCGACTGATCGAGACTAGACCCAGCCCGACGCGCGCAAGTCGGGCTGGGTGAAGTCCGAACGGATCTGCCCCGCGCTTTCCTTCAGCAGGTCGAGGAAACGCCGCTGGATCGCGGTGGGCCGCCAACTCCGCCGCGTGGTGATGCCGACGACGCGGCGACTGTGTTCGAGCGGCGCGCCGATCTGGGTAAGAAGCCCGCTGCGTATCTGCAACGCAACCTGATCGGGCGAGAGCAGCGTCAGGAAATCGCCGTCAGTCAACAGGCGGCCGATGATCATCACCGATCCGCATTCGATGGGAGTGGGCGGCAGAGCGCGGCCTTCGAACAGTTCCTGCCACTGCTCGCGCAAGGGCGAGTTGGCCGGCGCGACGATCCAGGGAAAAGCCGAAAGCTGCTCCATCGTCGGCCGCTCCACGCCCGAAAGCGGATGCTGGCTTCCGGCGGCGATCACGAGACGGTCCTCCACCAGCGGCATCTGGTAAAGGTCAGCGATCTCGTAAGGCCGCAGCGCGCCGACCACCATGTCGATCACGCCGTCGCGCAGCGGCTCCACCAATTCGCGCCAACTGCCTTCCAGCACCTTGAACGCGGCACGCGGCTCTTCTCGCGCAAGCCCCGCCATGGCGGCAGGCGCAAGATAGGGCCGCGCCAGAGGCAGCGCGCCGAACGCGATCAACTCGCTGCCGCTGCGGCTGTCGAGCCCCAGATCGGCAATGGCGGCGGCGATCTCGGCACTCGCGAGGCGCGCCCCGCGCGCCAGTTTCTTGCCCGCCGGATTGAGCCAGACCACCCGGCCCCGCCGTTCGAGCAGCTTGCCGCCGATCATGTGTTCCAGATCGCCGACCGCGCGGTGCACGGCCGTCTGCGACAGGCCGGTGGACTGGGCGGCGGCGGAGAAACTTCCCGCCTCGGCCAGCGCCATGAAAGCGCGAAGCTGCGTCATCGTCATCAGCCGTTCGGGATGGGCGAAGACCGCCGAAAGCCCCTTCGCCGCCGTGGAGAGATGTTCGAGCGCCAGGGTCGCGCGCTCGATGACGATCTCCCCCATCGGGGTCATCACCATCCCGCCCGAACGCCGTTCGAACAGCGTGTAACCGAACTGCTGCTCCAGCTTGGCAAGGCCCTGCGTCAGCGCCGGTTGCGAGAGGCTGACCACATCGGCCGCGGCCGTGATGCTGCCATGCTCGCGGATCGCGAGAAGCGCGCGCAAATGCCGCAGGTTCAGGTCGAACGGATCGGTCGTCATGGACTCCAATGCTCTACGCCATGGGGACTTGCCCACCAAGCCCGTAAAAAATCGCGTGGACGACCTATATATTGAATGGTACGACCATTAGGTCAATGACTCGTGACGGGCGATGGCCCGTCCAGGCGAAAAGGAGAGGCTTTCCGTGGATTTCGAACTTCCCGAAGACGTCCGGAACATCTGTGACGTCACCCGCGATATCGTCCGCGACCTGCTGCCGCTGGAACAGCAGTTCGTGGAGACCGGCGAAGTTCCGCCGATCGTGCGCCAGACGCTGGTGGAGAACGGCTACTTCGGCATGGCCCTGCCGGAAGAATACGGCGGCCTCGGCCTCGGCGCGCTGGCGCAGGCGGCGGTGCAGATCGAACTGGCCCACCTGCCGCCCCAATTCTGGACCGAGCTGCGTCCGCTGATGGGCCCAGGCGCCAAGAACATCATCTACCACGCCAGCCAGGCCCAGCGCGAACAGCTCCTGCCCGGCATGGCCAGCGGCGAAATCGGCATCGCCTTCGCGCTGACCGAACCCAACTCCGGTTCCGATCCCGGTTCCATGCGCACGACCGCCGTTCGCAATGCCGACGGCTGGGTCATCAACGGCAGCAAGACCTTCATTTCCAACGGGAAGAAGGCCAAGTATGTGATCGTCTATGCCTATACCGACAAGTCGGCCGGCACGCGCGGCGGCATCTCCGCATTCCTCATGCCGGCGGACACCCCCGGCTTCTCGGTGACCGGCACCATCGAGCTGATGGGCACGGCCACGCCGGGCGTGTTCGAACTGAGCTTCGACAATTGCCAGGTCTCCGCCGACGCCCTGCTCGGCGAAGAGGGACAGGGTTTCCGCTACGCGCTGGAAGGGCTTAACGAGGGCCGCATGAACGTCGGCGCGACGGCGGTGGGCATGGGCGAATTCGCGCTCCAGCTTGCCATCGAGGAATCCAAGCAGCGCCCCGCTTTCGGCGGCGTGATCTCGGACTTCCAGGCGATCCGCCACTACATCGCCACCATGGCGACCGACATGCGCGCGGCGCGGCTGATCCTGCTCGACGCTGCCTGGCGCTATGACCAGGGCGACAAGCGCCGCGAACTTGCCTCGATGGCGAAGCTCTTCGCGACGGAGGCGGGCAGCCGCACGGTCGATACCGCCGTCCAGATCTTCGGCGGCACCGGCTACTGCCGCGGCTTCGCTGTGGAGCGCCTCTATCGCGACATCCGCATCACCCGGATCTACGAGGGCTCCTCGGAAATCCAGCGCAACACGATCGCGAAGGAACTGCTTCGCTGACGATCGGGATGGAACTTCGGAACCGGTGACCTGGTCGCCGCATCAAACGGCGTCGCGCAGCCGCGCGGCGACGTTTGAGCCGTGAGCGAAAGTGGCTGCTTCGATCACCGCTTCGGCGTCCGGACGGATGCCGGTGTAGAGCACGAATTGCTCGACGGCCTGAAGCACGATCACTTCGGCCCCCGAGATGACGATTTTCCCTGCCGCGAGCGCCGCCTTGATAAACGGTGTCTCCGCCGGCTGCGCCACGACATCGAATGCCACCTCGCAAGCCGCGATCTGCCCGGCGGTGAAGGCCAGTTCGCTTTCCTGAGCGCCTTCCATGCCGAGCGGGGTCACGTTGATCAACATCGCCGCGCCCTGTTCAGGCAGTTCGGGACGCCAGCCAAACCCGTATTGCCGGGCCAGCGCCTGTCCTGCCTCGGCATTGCGCGCGACGATCGTGCCGTCCCGGAAGCCGAGATCGCGCAGCGCCGCGGCCACTGCCTTCGCCATGCCGCCGCTGCCGCGCAGCAGGAACGGCGTCGCCGGATCGATGCCGCGCCGGGACACGAGGTCGCGCACGGCGGTATAGTCGGTGTTGTAGCCGGTCAGCACCCCGCCGTCGTTGACGATGGTGTTCACGCTGTCGATGGCGCGAGCGGAATCCTCAAGGCCGTCAAGCAAGGGAATGACAGCTTCCTTGAACGGCATCGAGATCGCGCAGCCGCGAATGCCCAGGGCCCGGATACCGCCGATCGCGGCGGGAAGGTCGGTCGTGGTGAAAGACTTGTAGATATAGTCCAGCCCCAGCAGCCCGTAGAGCGTATTGTGCAGGCGCGAGCCGGCGTTGCCGGGGCGACCGGACAGCGACATGCACAGCTGCGTGTCGCGGCCGATCGATTGTTTTTCGCGGAAGGCAGTCATTGGGATCAGGCTCCGATGGTCTGGTCGGCGGAAGCGCGAGGGCCGCTCGATCCGCGCGTGATCAGGCGTCCGGCCAGCACGACCCTGCGTGCCGGGGTGTCGGGATGTTCCAGCCGGTCGAGCAGCATCGTCATCGCCGTTCGGCCGATTTCCTCGACCGGCTGCTCGATGACGCTGAGGCCGCCGACGACGAACTCCATCCAGTCGTTGTTGTCGAAACCGGCAAGGGCAATGTCACCCGGAACGTCGAGTTGCAGGCCGCGCAAGGCACGCAGCACGCTGAGCAGCATGACGCCGTTGCTGGCAACGAGCGCATCGGGGCGGATGGGACCCGCGAGCAGCTCCTTCACGGCGCGCTCCGCGGCACCGGCGTCGTGCGGCATCTCGAGGGTGGAGGCGTCCATCCCGAGTGCGCGCGCCGCCTGTTCGAAACCCGCACGCCGCTCGGATCCGGTGCTGCTGGCGCCGAACAGCCCGGCGACCCGGCGATGGCCCTGCGCGTGGAGGTGCGCGACAAGTTCGGCGGCCATGTTGCCATTGTCGAGCAGGACGCTGTCGAGCCCGGCGCTGGGCAGGTTGCGGTCGATCAGGACGACCGGATAGCCGGGCTCCAGCCGCTCGCCTTTTTCGATCCACTGGCGGCACGGGGCGAATATCACGCCGGTGACGCGTTCCTCGTGCATGAGTTCGAGGTAGGCGGCTTCCCTGGCCGGGTCCTCGTCCGTGTTGCACAGGATCACGCGCATGCCGCGGGCCGTGGCAAGGCCTTCCACCGCGCGGGAAACGGCCGTGAAGAAAGGGTTGCGGATATCGGCCACGATCAGGCCGATCGTGTTCGTATGCTGCGAGCGCAGGCGCCGTGCGGCAAGGTTGGGCCGGTATCCGGTGGATTTGACCGCCGCCAGCACCCGTTCGTGCATGGCGGGATCGACGCTTCGCCCCGACAGCACCCGCGAGACGGTTGCGGGCGAGACTCCGGCAACCCTGGCCACGTCCTTGATTCCGATAGTCATCAGCGCATCGCCATTTGAGAAATCGTTCTCACATTTCAGGGCGTCTCGCCCTCTCCGGTGACGGACTATGCATCACTCGATCCAAGTCTCGCAAGCCTTCTCTTGACAAACGACCTGAGAAAACGTTTTCTATAGGAGGTACAGACCCGTCGTCAAAACGGTCAGGAGAGGCCTGAAATGCTCGCAAATGCGCCCGCCTCGAGGATCGAGGATCTCGTTCGAATCGATGCCAGCGCGGCCGACAAGGTCGATGCGATTCGCCAGGTCGGCCAGCTTCTGGTCGCTGCCGGCTGCGTCGCTCCGGGATACGAGGACAGCATGGTCCGCCGTGAGGGCCTGGCGAACACGTTCCTGGGCGCCGGTGTTGCGATCCCGCACGGCCTTGGCGAGGACAAGGGCCTCGTGCGCAAGGACGGGGTGGCGATCCTCCAGCTGCGCGAAGCGGTGGAATGGAACCCCGGCCAGCGCGCCCATCTGGTGGTCGGCATCGCCGCCAATTCGGACAGCCACATCGCCATCCTGCGCCGGCTGACCCGCCTCATTCAGGACGAGCCGCGCCTTGCCGCGCTTGTCACCACCGACGATCCGGCTGCGTTTTCCCGCGCTCTCTGGGAAGACGGCGAGGCTGCCGCCTCCACCGAGCCGGTCGCCGACTATGCCGAAACCACCGAATGGACGGTCGATTACCCAACCGGCCTCCATGCCCGCCCCGCCTCGGCCTGGGTCGAAGCGGCGCGTGCCTCTGGCGTGCGCTTGCGCGTGCGCCACGGCGGGGAGAGCGCCGATCCTCGCAGCCTCGTTTCCCTCCTCCAAATGGGGCTGCGTGCTGGTGATCGGGTGACTCTCTCCGCCGAAGGGGCAGGCGCGCGTGCGGCGCTGGACAGCTTCGCCGCTGCCGTCCGCCGCCTGACCGCGCGCGAGAAGGAAGACGCCGCGCGCGCCGCGGAAAAGGCCGCCGCGCCGATCCGGGGCTGGAAGCCGGAAGGCGAAGCCCAGATGATCGCGGGCGTGGCCGCCAGTCCGGGCCTCGCCATCGGCAGGGTCCATGTCCTCGCCGCGCAGGCGCTGGAGGTGCCCGACCGGCCGACCGACCTTGCCGGTGGTGGCACCCTGCTCAACGATGCGCTCACCCGTACCCGCGCGCAAATGAAGGTGCTGATCGACGATACCACCCGCCGGCTGGGCGCTGGGGATGCGGCAATCTTCAAGGCGCAAGCCGAACTGCTCGACGATACCGACCTCATCACGCTCACCTGCCAGCTGATGGTCGAGGGGCACGGCGTGGCATGGGCCTGGCACCAGGCGGTCGACCGTATCGCCGGGCAACTTTCCGCGCTGGGCAATCCGGTGCTGGCTGCCCGCGCCGCCGACCTCCACGACATCGGCCGCCGCGTATTGGCCGAGATCGACCCGGCGCTGGCGGCCGGATCGCTGACCGATCTGCCCGAGGAGCCCTGCGTCCTGGTCGCGGCGGACCTTTCGCCTTCCGACACGGCCACGCTCGATACCGCGCGCGTGGCCGGGATCGCGACCGCGCTGGGCGGTCCGACGTCGCATAGCGCCATCCTGGCCCGCACGCTGGGCCTGCCTTCCGTGGTCGCCGCCGGCGCGGATCTGCTGAGCCTCGCCGCTGGAGCAACGGCCATCGTCGATGGCGACAGCGGCCGTGTCTGGCTCAACCCGTCCGCGGCCGACCTGGCCTCCGCGCGCGACTGGATCGCGGCGCTGGCCGAAAAACGCGCCGCCGAAGAGGYGGAACGCAGCCAGCCCGCCCAGACGCGCGACGGTCACCGAGTGGAAATCGCCGCCAACGTCAACCGTCCCGATCAGGTCGCTTACGCGCTCTCGCAGGGCGGCGAAGGCGTGGGCCTGATGCGCACCGAGTTCCTGTTCCTCGAACGCAGGGACAGCCCGGGGGAGGAAGAGCAGGCCGCCATCTACCGCGCCATGGCCGAGGCACTGGATAATCGTCCGCTGATCGTGCGCGCACTCGATATCGGCGGGGACAAGCAAGTGCCGCATCTGGACCTGCCGCTTGAGGAAAACCCGTTCCTCGGCGTGCGCGGCGCGCGGCTGCTGCTGCGCCGCCCCGACTTGCTCGAACCGCAGCTTCGCGCGCTCTACCGCGCCGCGAAGGCAGGCGCGGATCTTTCCATCATGTTCCCGATGATAACCTCGGTCCACGAACTGATCGCCTTGCGCGCACGGTGCGAGGACATCCGGCTGGAACTCGATGCACCGACGGTTCCCGTCGGCATCATGATCGAGGTGCCCGCCGCCGCGATCCAGGCTCGCTCCTTGGCCGCCCATGCCGACTTCTTCTCGATCGGCACGAACGATCTCACGCAGTATGTCCTCGCCATCGACAGGCAGAACCCTGAACTGGCGGGCGATGCGGAGAGCCTGCATCCGGCCGTTCTGCGCATGATAGCGGCAACCGTGGAAGGCGCGCAGGCGCACGGTCGCTGGGTCGGTGTTTGCGGCGGCATTGCCGGCGATCCGTTCGGCGCGGCTCTGCTTGTGGGCCTGGGCGTCAGTGAATTGTCGATGACCCCGCGGGACATTCCAGGGGTGAAAGCCCGTATTCGCGGCGCGAGCTTCGATGGCCTGCGCGCGCTGGCCGCCAAGGCGCTCGACATGGAAAGCGCCGCCGATATCCGCGCTCTGGACGGGTGCGATTTCAGCGGAAGGGAAGACTGATGCGCACGTTCACGGTCACCTTCAACCCGGCCATCGACCAGACCGTCACGCTTGATCGCCTGGTCCCGGGCGACGTTCACCGCGCCCGTAGCGTGCGCCAGAACGCGGGCGGCAAAGGCGTGAACGTCGCCAGTTGCCTGGCCGACTGGGGCATGCCGGTCGCCGCCTTTGGCTTGCTGGGCAGCGACAACGCCGCTCCATTCGACGCGCTGTTCGCGGCCAAGCCGATCGAGGACCGTTTCACCCGCATCGCCGGCGCCACCCGGGTCAACCTCAAGCTGGTCGACGTCGCGGGCACCACCGACATCAATCTCGACGGGATCGCGGTGGACGCGGGCCAGGCCGAGATGGCCGTGGCAAACCTCTGCCAGGCCGTGCGCGAAGGCGATCTGGTCGTCCTGGCCGGGAGCCTGCCGCCGGGATGCGCGCCAGACACTTACGCCGCGTTGATCGCCCGCCTGCGCGCCGCCGGATGCCGCGTCGTGCTGGACACCAGCGGCCTGCCGCTCAAGTGCGCGCTTGCGGCCGATGTGCTTCCCGATGTCGTCAAGCCCAACCGTGAAGAACTGGCGCAACTCCTGGGCCGTCCGCTGCCCGATCTGGCTACGCTTGCCGAAGCCGCCGCCGCGCTTCACGCGCGCGGGGTCTCGCTGGTCGCCGTCTCGATGGGAGAGGATGGCGCGCTGTTCCTGTCCGAAGCGGGCGCGGTAACCGCCCGCCTCGCCATCGGGCAGATCGCCAGCACCGTCGGCGCCGGAGACGCCATGGTTGCCGGCATCGTCGCCGCCCTGGGCGAGAACGCCGACCTCGAACGCACCGCCCGGCTCGCCACCGCTTTCGCGGTCGCCAAGCTGGGCATGGCGGGGCCGAACCTTCCGGACCTGCCGACAGTCCACGCGCTGGCCGAAGATGTCAGCATTACGCCCGTGATCTCGCGAAGCGGGGCGATAGAGAACAAGATCGAGGCCGGAGAGGAATGATGGGCAAGCTCTACGCAGTTATCGAAGCGGCCGATTCCGCCGTCCAGGGCGTGCTTGCCGGTGAGGCGCTGCGCAAAGCCGCGCGTGCCGGCGGCCGCGATATCGAGATCGAAGTCCGCACCGGGCAAGGCGTGCTCAATCCCTTGCCCGAGGATTTGCAGCCGGGCGACACGCTGCTGCTGGTCGCCGCCAATGACGATGCGGCGGCCTCGCTTCCCCTCGCCCCGCATCGCCGGGTGACGCTGGAAGCCGTGCTGGCCGATCCGGAAGCCGCACTTGGGCAGGCCCCGCAAGCGGCAGCGGATACGCCGCGCGTGGTGGCGATCACCTCATGCCCCACCGGCATCGCGCATACGTTCATGGCCGCCGAGGGACTTCAGGAAGGCGCGAAACAGCTCGGCTACCCGATCCGCGTGGAAACGCAGGGTTCGGTCGGTGCCGGCTCGCCGCTGACGCCCGAAGAAATCGCGGCAGCCGACGTGGTGATCATCGCCGCGGACCGTGAGGTGGACCGCGCGCGCTTCGCCGGCAAGCGGGTCTTTGCCTCCAGCACCAAGCCTGCCATCTCCGGCGGCAGGGCGCTCATCGAACGGGCGCTGACGGAAGCGAAAACGCAAGGCGGCAGCCTCTCGGCCGAGGCAGGCGCCGCCAGCACCGAACGCGCCGGTCCCTACAAGCACCTGATGACCGGCGTCTCCTTCATGCTGCCCTTCGTGGTCGCGGGCGGCCTGTTGATTGCCATGGCTTTCGCTCTGGGTGGCATCGATGCCAACAGCGCGGCGGCCGAGGGCACGCTGGCGAATGCGCTGTTCCGCATCGGCGCGCAAGGCGGCTTCGCGCTGATCGTGCCGGCGCTCGCGGGCTATATCGCCTATTCCATCGCCGACCGTCCGGGTATCGCGCCGGGCATGATCGGCGGCATGCTGGCCGCCAATCTCGGCGCGGGCTTCCTGGGCGGAATCGTCGCCGGTTTCATCGCCGGTTACGGCGTCGAGTGGCTCAACCGGCTGATAAAGCTCCCGAAGAACCTCGCGGGCCTGAAGCCGGTGCTGTTCTTGCCGCTGCTGGGCACGCTGCTGACCGGCTTGCTGATGATCTACGCGGTGGGCACGCCGGTTGCCGCCGCCCTCGCCTTCCTCACCGAGTGGCTGCGCTCCATGCAGGGATCGAGCGCGATCCTGCTGGGGGTAATCCTGGGCGCGATGTCGGCCTTCGACATGGGCGGGCCGGTCAACAAGGCGGGTTATGCCTTCTCGGTCGGCCTGATCGCCAGCCAGGTCTATACGCCGATGGCCGCGACGATGGCGGCGGGCATGGTGCCGCCGCTGGCCGTGGCCCTTGCCACCCGCCTGTTCCGCGACCGCTTCACCACCGAAGAGCGGGAAGCCGGAGGCGCCGCCGCCGTCCTGGGCCTCGCCTTCATCACCGAAGGCGCGATCCCCTTCGCGGCGCGCGATCCGTTCCGGGTGATCCCGGCGCTGATGGCGGGTTCCGCGATCACCGGAGCGATCTCGATGGCGGCGGGCGTCGAACTCAAGGTGCCGCATGGCGGCGTGTTCGTCCTGCCGATCCCCGGCGCGGTCACGCATCTGGCAGTCTACGGCCTGGCCATCGTGGCGGGTGTACTGGTGAGCGGCGTCCTCGTCGGCCTACTCAAGCCGCGCCCCGTATCGGCAGACGCTGCCGCCTGAACGACAGCGGCCCGGCACAAGATCGGGCCGCCTCAAGAGAGGATTTCATTCGATGCGGTTCGCACTGCTCAAGGGCGCCTGCTGCGCAGGCGTCGCGGCCCTTTCCTTGTCCGCTGCCACGGCGCAGGAGGTCACCTCCGAAGACCCGCCCGCCGAAGACCGGTCCGCCGAAACCGCGAAACCCTGGCAGCCGCTCGCGGATGACGGGATCACCCTCGCGCTCAGCTATACCGGAGAGGCGGCCACGAACGTCAGCGGCGGCCTGCGCCGCGATGCCGCTTTCGCGGGGCAGGTCTATGTCGGCGCCGATCTCGACATGGATCGCATCGCCGGCATCGGCGGCGGCACGCTCCACGCCGCGATCACCAACCGCCACGGAGAGAGTCTTTCCGCGCTGGCGCTCGGCAACAACACTTCGGTTCAGGAGATCTGGGGCACCCAGAACACGCACCTCGCTATCCTGACCTGGGAGCAGAAGCTGCTGAACGACCGCCTCATGATCGAGGCCGGCCGCAGCCAGGCGAACATCCACTTTCTGAACTCACCGATCTACTGCAATTTCCAGGGTAATTCAGGCTGCGGCAATCCGACGTTCGTCTTCAAGAACAGCAATTTCACCTATTTTCCGGCATCGAGCTGGATGATCCGTGCCAAGGCCGAAGTCGTGCCGCATGTGACCGTCCACGTCGGCGCCTATGAGGTCAATCCCGACCGCAAGCGCGCCAATGACCATGGCTTCAACTTCAGCACGGAGAACGCCACCGGCGTGATCGTGCCGTGGGAACTGGGCTATGCGCGCGAGGGCGAACGCGGGGGCGGTGGCCTGCGCCTTCCCGGCCACTACATTGTCGGCGGCTGGTTCGACCGCGGCGACTATGCCGATCCCCTGCGCGACGATCAGGGCGGCATCGCCATCCTCTCGGGGCGGGATCCAGCGGTACACAAGGGCCGGTCAGGCCTTTACTTCCGCTTCGACCAGCGCCTGACGCGCCCCGATCCCCATTCCGAGCGCGGCCTCAGCGTGTTCGGCGTGGCGATGACCAACCTGTCGGGCCGGGTGGAAGAAAGCCGCTTCTTCGATATGGGCGCGGTGCAGACCGGCACTTTCGCCGGCCGCGATGCCGATACCATCGGCTTCATGATCAGCGACCAGCGTTTCAGCGACCTCGCCATGGAGCGCATGCGCGCAGCACGGCTCTCGGCCGGCGGGAACGGGAACATCCACCGGCACGAATACATGATGGAACTCGCTTATGGCGCCCAGCTTGGCCCGGCGATCCGGATTTCGCCGAACATTCAGTACATCCTCCATCCCGACCAGACCGGCGCCCCGTTCCGCACCCGCAACATCAAGGACGCGCTGATCCTCGGCTTCAAGTTCACGATCGACGCCCCGACGCTGCTGTCGCACTAGCTCCCGACCCTGGGCTTCAGAACGAGAGAAATACCCAGCGCCCTTCCAGCCCGCTCAGAGCAACTGGTTCGATCCGCGCAGGGCGGCCACCGTTTCCTCGCTCAGGCCGAGTTCCTCCTGCAAGACGGCCGCGCCGTGTTCTCCAAGTTCGGATACGAACGGGCGCACCTGCACCCGGCTTCCGCTCATGGTGAACGGCGGGTTCGGCACCAGATAGCTCCCGGCCGCGTCATTGATGTGCGACATCGCCCCGCGCGCGGCAAGTTGCGGATCGGCCAGCACCTCGTCCATCTCGCGGTAGCGTCCGCAAGGCACGCCGTGCCGGGACAGGATCTCCTCCGCCTCCGCGGACGAACGCTGGCTGGTCCACTCCTCCACCAGGCAGAGCATGGTCGCCCAGTTCGCATTGCGGTCGGCATTGGTGAGGAAACGGGGGTCTTCCCGCCATTCCGGATGGCCCACCGCTTCGGTGAGCTGCTCGAAGTTCTTCGGGCTGGTGGGCGCGACCATGACGAAGCCGTCCTGCGTCCTGAGCGGCGTATAGAGCGGCCGCCGCGGGCCGCCGGGGAACTGCGCCTCCTGCGTTTCGAACACCAGCATCCCCACCATCGCTTCCAGCATGGACAGATCGATGTACTGTCCCTTGCCGGTGCGCTCGCGCTGGTAAAGGGCGGTCTGGATCGCACCGAAGGCGTGGGTACCGCCCAGGACGTCGGCCACGAAAATGCCCGAAGTTGCGGGCCGGCGGGCATCGTCCTGGTAGTGCAGGTTGACCATATCGAAGCCGCTGGCGGCATGGATCACCGGGGCATAGGCGGGGAAGTGCGCCTTGGGACCTTGCTGGCCATAACCGGAGATCGAGCAATAGATCAGGCGCGGATTGATGGCGGCAAGCGTCTCGTAATCGAGACCCAAGCGCTTCATCACGCCGGGACGGAAATTCTCGACCACGACGTCGTGGCTTGCCGCCAGCCTCTGGATGAGGTCACGCATTTCAGGCGACTTGAGGTTGCAGGCAAGGCTTCGCTTGCCCGCATTGAGATGGCCGAAATAGGCCGAATGACCATCGCGAACCGGCGGACGCGCGCGGACCTGATCGCCTTCCAGCGACTCGATCTTCAGCACCTCCGCACCGAGGTCCGCCAGCATTCGCGTGGCGAAGGGCCCGGCCATGACCGATGTGAAGTCCAGCACTCGCACGCCTGCCAGAGCGTCTCCGGGCCCGCGTTCCGCCTGTTCGTCCACCCTCACCGCTCCCATAGGTCCATATATCTAATGGTCCTACCTATTACACCGATGGGAGTTGCGGTCAATGACCGCCCGGGATCAGGCCTTGCGCGCGCCTCTCGATCCGGTCTGGGCCTTGATGTTCTTGCGGACGTGGCGATAGACACGCTCCAGATGCTTGCGCATTTCCTCCGCGGCAGCCTCGGCGTCGCGGGCGCGCAGGAAGCGGATCAGCTTGAAGCGGGAGTCGATCAGCGTTTCCTGCAAGGTCTCGTAACCCGGCCCCTGCACGAATTCGTGAAGGACGCCGGACAGGGAGTCGACGAAGATCCCGAACATGCGGTTCCCGGTCGCGCGCGCAAGCACGTCGTAATAGGCGGCCGCGCATTCGTAGCGCGCTTCCACCGAGGTCTCCGCGCGCGTACGTTCGGCGATCTGTTCGAGTTCGGCGAAATGCGCCTCGGTCCCCCGCTCGCAGGCCAGGCGCACGACGATGTCCTGGATCGCGATGCGCGCTTCGGTCAGTTCGTCGAGAGTGACGTCGCCGAGGTGGACATAGTCCTGCATGGCCTGGACGATGCGGTCCGGTTCCGCCGACTGGATCACCGCCCCGCCCTTCACGCCCTTCAAGTTGCGGATGATTCCCGCCACTTCCAGACTGCGCAGCGCCTCACGCAGAGCGCTGCGGCTGACCTGGAACTGCGCGGCGAGTTCACGCTCGGCAGGCAGCTTGTCGCCTGCCTTCAGCGTACCGGCCGCAAGCTGGGCACGGATCTGTTCGCAGATGACTTCGAACGCGCGCTGCGTCTTGATCGGCGCGAACGCGGGTTTTTCGGTATTTGCTGTGGCCACGGCTGTTCTCTCTTCGACGGTGCCCCAAGGTATCCCGATCCCACCCGCTTGAGCAATGCCCCGACCACTGAGTTGACAGACAGATACAAAACTATAATGGTCTGACCATTCAAGATGGAGTGGAGAGATGAAGATCCTCGTGCCCGTAAAGCGGGTGATCGACTATAACGTGAAGCCCCGCGTGAAGGCGGATGGCACGGGTGTTGACCTGGCCAACGTCAAGATGAGCATGAACCCGTTCGACGAGATCGCGGTGGAAGAAGCCATCCGCATCTGGAAGAAGCCATCCGCATC